>JAHLLK010000170.1 GCA_020444165.1 Deltaproteobacteria bacterium
ATAGGCTTGTATGAAGGGAAGTTCGTTGTCTAGTGGCGGGAGTGCTGGCCATTAAATAATAGGTTTATTGCTGATATTTTAGCAGCTTAAGCTAAATTAGATATTTACAATTTTGGCAGAAACTTCTATATTTGTTGGTGGCGATGGGCTTTGGGCGATTATAATGATAACTGTAGGCGCATGTTCAGTACCCTACCGCATAATAAGTGATAGCTCATCGGCTCTGGCGGTGGAGAGATCCGAAAGGATATGTAAAGCATGGGAAAGATATACATAAGCGAGTTCGACAGGGAGCGTTTAGAAAACCTCATCAGTTATGCCTGGGAAAAGCAAAGTAGAGACAAGAAGCACTTGCAGGAATTGCAAGAAGAGCTTGATGAGGCCGAGATAGTTGAACCCAGCCAGGTGCCGCCCGATATTGTGACCATGAACTCCGTGGTAAAGATACGGGACTTGGATACTGGCGAGCAAGAGGAATACTGTTTAGTCTTTCCCGGCAACGCTGATACTGTAAGCAACAAGATTTCGGTACTGGCTCCTTTGGGCACCGCAATCATAGGAACCAAGGTATGCGAAACTATAAACTTTGAAGCTCCCTCGGGCACAAAACGGTTGGTGGTGGATGAAATCATATATCAACCTGAAGCCGCCGGAGATTACCATTTGTAATCAGCGCGAGGTATAAAAAGACGGTGATAACGCCAGTGAGGCAAGATTGGCTAGTCGCAGCATTTGAAGGAAATTTGTGCAGATACTACAAGACATCTTGACGAGGAAACTAGTCTACTGATTTTTCTCGGCCCGTCAAAATTGTTGCGAGGAACCGCACCCTTGCGGGTACGTCACGATTGTGGTCCGCAGATACTTAGCCCGTTTGACTGTCAAACGAATTGTTTTTTAAGCCAGTCGACAACAACAGGAGTTATACGTTAAGCAGCAAAAACGAGGAGAAAAACCATGTTTTGCTTTCAGTGTCAAGAAACCGCAAAAAACACCGGATGCACCGTTAGAGGCGTCTGTGGCAAGCCGGAAGAAACAGCTAACCTACAAGACCTTTTGATCTTCGTGCTCAAGGGCATATCGATCTATGGTGAAAAGCTCAAAGAATTAGGCCTACCGGATCGTAGTAATGATGAGTTCATTGCCCAGGGCCTGTTCTCTACCATCACCAACGCCAACTGGGATAACACTCGCTTCGCGGCGTTCATTCAGGATGGACTTGAGCGGCGTGACCGGATGCGGAAACACTTCCTAGCCACCTACAAGGAAAAACGCGGCCGGGAGTTCGATGGCCAGTTGCCCGAGGCTGCCACCTGGACCGGACGGCCGGAGTCTTTTGCGGACAAGGCCAAACAGGTAGGCGTCCTGGCCACCCATAACGAAGACGTGCGTTCACTGCGCGAGTTGTTGACCATCGGCCTCAAGGGAATCGCGGCCTATGCTGACCACGCCGCCATTCTGGGTTTTAAAAGGGATGAGATCAACGACTTCATGATGAAGGCCCTGGCTTCCACGACCAAGGATTTGGCCGTGGATCAAATGGTCGATCTAGTCATGGAGACGGGCAAGATCGCAGTGGACACCATGGCCCTATTGGACGAGGCCAATACCACCACTTATGGACATCCGGAAATCACCGAAGTGAATATCGGTGTGGGCAAAAATCCCGGCATCCTGATTTCAGGTCACGACCTCAAGGACATGGAGGAACTACTCAAACAGACCGAGGGTAGCGGGGTCGATGTTTACACCCACGGTGAAATGCTGCCAGCCAATTACTACCCTGCTTTTAAGAAGTACAGCCACTTCGTGGGAAACTACGGCGGATCTTGGTGGCACCAGAACCAGGAATTCGAATCCTTCAACGGCCCCATCCTGTTAACCACTAACTGCTTGGTGCCACTCAAAAAGGATAATACCTATCTGGATCGGCTGTTCACCACCGGCGTGGTGGGATACGAAGGTGCTACCCACATTCCCGACCGACCGGAAGACGGGGCCAAGGATTTCTCGACCCTGATCGCCAAGGCCAAAACTTGTCCACCGCCCACGGAGATCGAATCTGGCACCATTGTGGGTGGGTTTGCTCGTAATCAAGTCCTGGCCTTGGCAGACAAGGTGGTGGAGGCGGTAAAATCCGGGGCCATAAAACGCTTCGTGGTGATGGCTGGCTGCGACGGGCGACACAAGACGCGCGAATACTATACTGAGGTAGCCCAGAACTTGCCGGCGGACACGGTGATACTTACCGCTGGTTGCGCCAAGTACCGCTACAACAAGCTTGACCTGGGCGAGATAGGGGGCATCCCCCGGGTGTTGGACGCAGGGCAATGCAACGACTCATACTCCTTGGCTGTGATCGCTTTGAAGTTGAAGGAAGTGTTCGGACTCGGAGACATCAATGATTTGCCCGTTTCCTATGACATCGCCTGGTATGAGCAAAAGGCGGTTGCCGTGTTGCTGGCTCTTTTGTATCTCGGAGTCAAGGGTATTCGGTTGGGTCCGACCCTTCCTGGATTCTTATCGCCAAATGTGGCCAAGGTCCTGGTCGAGAATTTCGACTTGAAGCCCATTGGCGAGGTGGAAGGCGATATAGCGGCCATGATGGCAGGCAACTAGTCGGAGCATTTTGGCAAGAAAGGATTAGTGATGGACAAGTGGCGTTGCGTTCCTTGCGACTATATTTACGATCCCGAAGAAGGGGACCCCGAAGCGAATATTCCGCCTGGAACCGCTTTTGAAAACCTGCCGGATGATTGGGAGTGCCCTATCTGCGGGGTAGGAAAAGACGACTTTGAAAAAATAATATAGGTTCCCTAACATGGTAATGATCCTGAGCCATGACATTAATGGCTCAGGATATTTTTTTTTCAAATATTTTGTTTCATCTCTCGTGCCGCCCTATACCCATCCCGAATGATAGCCCGTCCTGTTTGTTCCCCCACCATCATACCTATGGCAATACAGACCAAGGCCAATACCAGGGGCTCGGCGTTACCGTCCACCAAGGCCAGCGCCTTGCGGACGTACCGATGAATCTCCCCAGGTTCGAAGGATTGCTCCCGGGTAAGGCTCTCCTGCTGCTCGAAAAACTCCTCAAGAGACTGCGGTTTCAGTGGCATCGACCATACTCCTTTCAGGCAAATGGCTAAGCTGAGGGCAGGTTTGACGTATCCAGGCCCCACTTGGGCGGATAGAACGGCTCGATCTTAGGTTTGCTATGGTCGTAGGCGAAATGGAAGCGGACGGTCTTGCGCTTGTCGCTCAGGTGTGGATGAGAAATCCTTGTATATTTAGCTATTTCGCAATAAATATTCTGACAGTCGATCAAGTGAAGCGGCCTGCCGAACAGGTTCTTGAAGTCATAGCCGTATTGGGCGGGCAACCACTCCTGCGAATCAACCATGTGCCGGACCGCGTCCTCATAGCCAGTGGGCGGGATGTCGCCGTAGCATTTAGTGATACCGCTCCTGGCTCCCGGTCCGCAGGACACGTAGTCGTTTTCGCTGAAGTTGATGTGAGGCGAGTAGTTCAGATCAATGGCAAACTGGTAGGCCAGCCAAGAGCCCACGCCGGGCATATCCTGTATGAGGTTGGCGACCCGCCGCAGGCTTGGGGCTTCAAGTATTCGCTGGAACAGGCCGGATTGCTCTGCCTGCTTCAGGGCCAACAGGTGATTGCCGTGCTTGTCCGGATACGGTCCCTGCACTCGGCCCGCATTGTAACAGGTGTTGTAGATGGACCTTTCTTGCTGTCGCAACTGGTCGAAAATCTGGACATAGCGGTCCAAGTTGAAGTTAGCCAGCGTGACCGGGAAGAAGTGCTTCTCCACCCACTGCCAGGTGCTTTTCAGGTTAAACCTCTTGAACAGCAGGATGCGGAACACCATATCTTCAGGCGTGTACTCTATGCCGTCCTGGGGAT
The DNA here is from genome assembly GCA_020444165.1 of Deltaproteobacteria bacterium. Next base: position 3,925 of record JAHLLK010000170.1, read on the forward strand.
AGATCACATTACGTAGCAGGTATTGGCTAACCCGATCGGATGCACGGTAGGCATTGGTAAACTTGTACTCCTGCAAGATCGGGTCATCCGTGTAGGGCTCAGACCGTCCGGCCAGTCTGGCAAAAAAGATATTCTGCCTCTCAGCGGCCCAATACCAATAGAGCCGCAAAATCTCATCCGACAAACCTGCCTCCTTTTCCTCCAATCAACCGTCATTAGCCGATGTTGCCCCCAAGCCCGAAGTGCGGACTGAGTCAGGCCATGATTCAGCCAAGCAGGCGAATAACGCCGCATTACTGGCTGATTAAGCATCCTGGGGCGAGGAGCCCCTTTGTCGATTAAAGCCCGGCTGCTAGACGCTTAACCCTAGAATTACAAGTTCTATGCGGGCACTAGAGAAAAGGGCTCATCTAAGAGGCTATAGGAGGCTATATAGTTGAAATATTTTTCTTTTTCTGAAGTTATCGAAAA
>JAHLLK010000164.1 GCA_020444165.1 Deltaproteobacteria bacterium
AAAACCGCTGATAACGCACACCCTGATGCAAATGAGCAGCAGATGCTATGGTTGATGAACAGGGCCAGATCGAATCCGGCGGAGGAAGGAGAATGGCTGGCGACCACCGACATTCCCAATATCGCCTTCCCACGCAGTTATTTTGGCGTCGACGTGGCTGTGCTGCAAAACGAATTTGTCGGATATGACCAAAAGCCCCCGGCGGCATTTGATGTACGCCTCTACAATGCGGCCAAAGCCCATTCCGATGCTCAGGATCATAACGATCAATTTAGAAAAATTTCAGATGCCGGATTTTCCTACACGCAAGCACGTGGAAATGTCTTCTCCTATACAAAAGATGCCCTGTACGGTCACGCGGCTTTCAATATCGACTGGGGTTACGGCACAGACGGGATGCAGGACGGTCGCGGCCACCGAATGGCGATTATGTCGATCGATGGCGATTATACGAATGTGGGGCTTGCCATCGTGCCGGAAAGCGATTCTGCCACAGAGGTCGGACCGCTGGTCACCACGGGAAACTACTGCAACGCGAATCGATTTCAGCCCAATCATTATAATCGGTTCATTGTGGGAACAGTCTGGGATGATGTAAACGGCAATGAGATGTATGATCCGGGAGAGGGTATCGGCAATGTTACGGTAATGCCCGATTCCGGAACCTATTACGCCGTCACCTCCGACAGCGGAGGATACGCCGTTCCGATCATCTCGGCGGGCGCCTGTACGATAACGTTTTCCGGGGCTCTGAATGCCGTCCGTAATGTGACAGTGGGAGACGAAAGCATCCTGTTTGACCTGGTTTCCGAGCCATCTTGCCCATCCGAACTGTACGTAAGCAGCACAGGGGACTGCGGCAATAAAAGTCCCTGCTACAGCTCAATAAAGGATGCCATTGATAACGCGGCAGCAGAGGCGGTCATTTTTGTAAAACAGGGGACTTATCAGGAATCCATCAATATGGGAGAAGGAAAATCCCTGCTCATTAAAGGCGGGTACAACGATGCATACGACCAACAAACAGCTAACGCCACGTTCATTCAAGCAGTCGGCTCGACAAGCATCAAGTCATCGGGAGGTTCTCTTCAATGGCAAATGGTCGCCATAAAGTGATCGTACCATCCTGAGCAAAGATTTAAGGCAAAGAAAAATATGGGGAGAGATGAAAGACTTCTTCGCGACATTCTGTGAGCAGGAGATTGTCCCTGGATCACAAGATGCAGGTGCGCCACCAAATAAAACTGGTTGCGGATTCCTCATGTATCGGTAAAGAAGACCAATACCATGGAAGAACGGGGGCAAAGGCACAGTTCGCCGATCCGATCATCGTATATTTGTTGCCACGTCATCGTGGATATTTTTCGAAGCGTTTTAAAGACGTTCCACTGGTCCTTCTTCTGCAAACTGAAAAGGCGCTTCTGGAACAACGGATTGTTTAAATCCAACTGAATTTGTTCATTTACAGGTTGGTTCATGCCTTGATGCGCTCTTCTATTTCATTAAGATCGCTTTTTTGCGGGGCGGTCTTTTCGGCCCACATTATGGCTTCGTCAAGATCGCCCTTCACAGCATCAGAATGGATCCATTGCTCGCTTTGAGGAGGCATCCCCCTGGCCTGAGTCACCGACGGGCATCGTCAGATGGTTGGGGTTAGATTGCCTTTCAAAAACCTGCACTTGACTTTCAGAGCACGAAAACGTATGTACAAGCAGTGTGTACAATGAAGAGGGGGGATATATGGAAACGGCCAAGGTGTTTCAAAACGGCAATTCTCAGGCGGTCAGGCTGCCAAAGGCATTCAGATTTCCGGGCAATGAGGTAAAGATTTATAAAAAGGGGAATCAGGTGATTCTGGAACCCCTGGAACCTACATGGGATGCCCTTTTTGAATCTCTTAGCGAGTTCCCGGAGGATTTTTTCGAAAACGGGCGTGACCAGCCTCCCATGCAGGAAAGGGAATCCCTGTGATACACTACCTGCTCGACACCAATATCTGTATATACTTGATCAAGAAGCGGCCACCCGGAGCCTTCGAGCATTTCAATTTGCATTCCCCAGCGGAAGTGGCTGTCTCCATCATCACTGTATTTGAACTGGAGTATGGAGCTCAAAAAAGTCGATACCAGCAACGTACCCGGGACGCCATGGCCAAATTTCTGTCCCCTTTACAAGTGGTTCATCTGGATCGACCTTCAGTCCTGGAATCTGCTGCCATTCGCGCCACACTCGAAAAGAAAGGCATGCCTATCGGGCCTTACGATTTGCTCATAGCCGGCCTCGCCCGATCACGAGGAATGATTTTGGTGACCAATAATACCGCTGAATTTGAAAGAGTTGAAGGACTGAAACTGGAAAACTGGGTTCAGTAGATGCTTTTCGGAAAGGGAGCTCCGATCCCACCCGTCCGTCTGGTTGCTATTCTTGACAAAAATCCCACCCATGCCGCCTTCTATTGTTCCTCTGTCGGTATTCCACACCGGGAATAAGAAAGCACGAAAGGATGGCGCAGGCGTTGTAGAAAACCACCAGATTGACGATGCCGAAGAGCGCCAACTGCCACAGCGCCTCCGAATCGCCAAGTCGCCCGAGGGAATAGGACTTGACCCCGTCATAAAAGGCCAGAGATATTGTGACACTTCCTGCACCAGGGCGCTGCCGGTCATTTCGGCCACAGCAGACTTTCTGGCGGTTATGGCTTCCGAAAGGGAAGGATGAGGGGAGACATCGCTACGAAGAAGAAAAGGGACGGGTCAATAGCTCTATTGACCCGTCCCCATATTCACTTGAGGCACATAGTGGTCCCCATTCGGTCCCCTCTCTGAAATATCTCAACCCGGAAGTTCAGTGCCGTGACTCATGATCTCGATATAGCCGACGTAGCTGAACAGGCGGTTGCGCTTCTGAGCGGTCAGCTCCTTGATGATGCCGAGCTGCTCCAGGTGGCCAAGCGCCTTGTTGGCGGTCGCCGGGGTGATGCCGGTCTTTTTAACCAGTGAGCCCGACGTGGAGAGGGGATGCTCCATCAATGCCCGGTGGATTTGCAGGGCGGAGGCAGCTGCCCGGCCAAGGCCGCTTATCTTGGCACGGTCCTGGTCCGACAGGGCAAGGAGCTGCCGGGCTGTTTCCACAGCCTGAGTGGAGGTGGATATAACCGCCTCGGCGAAGAAACCAAGCCAGGATTCCCAGTCGCCGATCAGTCGGACGTTGTTGAGAAGCTCGTAGTAATACCGGCGGTGCGTCTTGAAATAGAGGCTGAGGTAGAGCATGGGCTCCCGAAGCACTTTCTGCTCGCACAGGAGCAGGGTAATCAGTAAACGCCCCAAACGGCCGTTGCCATCCAGACAGGGATGGATCGTCTCGAACTGTACGTGGGCCAGCGCAGCCTTGAGAAGCACCGGGGTTGGCTCCGGCTGGTCATGGAGGAAGAGCTCGAGCTTGCCCATGCACTCCAGCACCTCTTCAGCCGGAGGCGGAACAAAGGCCGCATTGCCCGGTCGGGTGCCGCCGATCCAGTTCTGACTGCGCCGGAACTCTCCCGGGCTCTGGTCGCGACCCCGACCCCTGGCCAGCAGAGCGCCGTGGATCTCTCGGAACAACCGAAGCGACAGCGGAAGTCTTCCTTCCAGCAGGTGCAAGCCATGGTCGAGAGCTGCTGCATAATTGCTGACCTCCCGCACATCATCCAGCGGCACGCCCGGTTCTTGATCCAGTTCGAACAGCAGCAGGTCGGACAGCGACGACTGCGTGCCCTCGATCATGGAGGAGAGGACAGCTTCTTTTCGGACGTACATGTAAAGGAACAGCGAGGTGTCCGGCAGCAGGGTCGAGACGCTGTCCAACCGGCCGAGCGCCAGCAGCGCCTGGTCGAACTTACTGCGCAACTCCGGGGTCCAGTCGATAGTCGGACGAGGCGGCAGCGGGGCGGGCACGAAGGCCTGGGCCTTTTCACCTGCCGTCGATATCGTCACGTATCTACCTTGGAGTTCTCGCTTCATTCACTCGAACCTAAAATAAGAGTCGTCTTTATTTTACCTTGAAACCACATCCTAAAATAAAGAGTCGAGAAGGAAAAATCAAGCGGATTTCCCGACAGGGGAACAGTAATTGCCTTGCATTAAACCACCAGCTCTGCTGGTGGTTGGTGATTTAAGCCAAGAGACCACGACCTATTGTTTCACCGGCATGCAGAAGATATCCTCTATCACATCCCCCTTGCCTGCTATAGACTCATGGGCCTGTATGATCTGATCATCGATGATCACCATCTCCAGTGCCTTGTTGACCGCCTGCTTGTCGGTTTTCACCTTAAAGATACGCCGAACTGTATCGATATAATCCTGATTCAATTCAATGGTTTTCTTTACCATTCTGTCC
>JAHLLK010000040.1 GCA_020444165.1 Deltaproteobacteria bacterium
TTTGATAATTCCTAGTTATCACGCATCAAGATGCCTCCTATGATCCGCCCTCATCAGGCTGGCTTTCAAACTGGCGTTGGAAACGTGGGTGTAGATCTCCGTAGTCGATATGCTGCTGTGGCCCAGGAGGCGCTGGACGTAGCGGATGTCCACACCTTGTTCCAAAAGCTGGGTCGCGGCGCTGTGGCGGAGCATGTGGGGTGTGACGCGGCGGTCGAGCCGGGCGCGGCGGGCCAGTTCGTGCAGGCTGCGCCGGATGAAATCCGGGGTGGCCGCGGTGCCCCGGTTGGTCAGGAGCAGGCAATCGGTGCCCTGGGAGTTCGCGGCATGATCCCGGAGGTACTGCCGTAACAGCGCGATGGTGTCCTGATCCACCACGTACACCTGGCGTTCGCGGCTGCCCTTGCCGTTGACCCGGATCACCCCGCCGTCCAGATCGATGCTTTGCAGCCTGACCGCGCAAAGCTCTCCCACCCGAAGCCCGGTGGCGAACAAAAGCTCCAGGGCCAGGCGCATGGTCTGCCGGGCCAGGTTGGGGAAATTGGCCGCGTCTTCCTCGGCTTGGCGGAACAGGGCCCGCAATTCCGTGCGGCTCAGGGCCCGGGGTAATTTTTGGGGGAACTTGATGGTAGGGTTGAAGTCCTGAAAGGGATTATCGGTCAGGTAACGCATCCTTTTTAGCCAGCCCAACGCCGCTCGCAGGGTGGCCAGTTTCCGCTTTATGGTCGCCGGTGCGTAGTTGCGGCGGCGCATCTCGCTGAGCCAGCTCTCCAGGCTGCTCCGGCCCAGGGCCTTGGTTTTCTTGCGGCCGCTCCAGCGGAGAAATTCCGCCAAATCTCCCTGATAGGCGCGTTTGGTGTGGGGGGAAAGACCCTGGCGGTGGCAGTAATCCAAGAACAGCGTGATTTGGGTGTGCAGATCCATGGGGCATTGCCTTTGAACTTCAGGTGGCACTGAGTCTGGGTGTTCTGGGTCGCATGGCCCAGGCCCCAAGGCTTGCTCTCCTTGGGCCAGGCTGGTCGCTGATTTCGGGCTGGATGGCCGACAGGCGGGAAGGGACCGGATGCGCAGGCTTGCCGCGGGGGCTGGTTCTGCCGCAACGCCGCGCCACGGCGGACAGGCCCGGCGTGGCCTGGCGCCCCCGCGCGGAGCGCGGGTCAGGAGCAACGCCCGGCGCGTCCCCCTGATTTTCCCGGATGACCATCACTCGCCCGGGAGGTCACCCCCAAACCCTAACCCCGCGGCGAGGCCTACTTTACCGGCTCCTGGCCGGCTGCGCTCCCCCCGGGGCGGCCTCTGGCGCAGCCTCGACCTCCGCGGCCAGGCGGAGGCGCCCTGGGCCCGGTGCACGGTGGCTTGCTGGCTTAAGCGCCTTCTGCCAATGGGGGCTGCCGGCCACGCGGTCAGAGGCCACGGGCGGCCAGAGGAGGAAATTGTGGGCCGGGAAATCGCGGAGCGGCCGGGGAAAGGCGCGCCGCAAAAGCCGGAGCCTGGAGCCGGGGCGAGGATCGTTCCCCGCGGCAGGCGGACAGGGGTGGGCTGCCGTTTTTTGGGCGGCGGGGAAACGGCGCCGGGCCGGCGGGCCCGGGGCTGATAAGGGGATCAGGCCAGGGCCCCGGAGCGGGTGACCCCGGGGCCTGGCCGGCAAAGCGAGGGAATCAGTCCCAGATGGGCTTGGTCACCCGGTCGATGGTGCCCAGCACCAGCTCCTCGATCTGGGCCTCGGCGATGTCCAGCGGCACCTGACTGGTGTTGATGACCATGTGGTACAGGCTGGGATCGTTGGCATCGCCGGGATAGAACTCCTTCAGGAAGCGTTCGCGCATGCGGGTGCGGGCCGCCACCATGTTCCGGGCCTGGTTTTCGTCCAGTTGGTAGTTGTCCATCATGAACTTGATGCGGTCCGGCGCCTCGGCCACCAAGAGCACCCGCACCGTGTTGAAACGGTCGCGCAGGATGAACTGGCTGCCCCGGCCCAGGATGACCACGTCGTCCTGGTCGGCCACTTCCCGGACCACCGCCTCGGCGAACTCCTTGTACTTCTTCTCGTCGAAATCCGCCCCGCTCTCGCCCACGTGACGCTCGATGAAGCTGGACGGCACCAGTTGGCTGATGAAGCGCATGAGCCTCCCGCCCAGCTCCTTCTCCACCGCCTCCACCCAGCGCACGCTGACGTTGGCCTTCTCGGCCATCTTGTGCAGGATGGCCTCGTCCACAAAGGTGTAACCCAGGCGCTTGGCCACCATTTCACCCAGGGTCTTGCCGCCTGCGCCGAACTGCCGGGAAATGCTAAGGACCGCCATGGTGCACCTCCATCCCTACCTGGCCCGGCTCCCCGCCTTTGGGGGCTGGGCCACATGCCTGTTCAGTTGAGCCGGCGCCGTCGCGCCCGGCAGAATCCGTCTTCCCTTGGCCCGCACCTACTTGCCGGCCCAGGTTTTCTCCATGCGCCGCACCAGCTTGCACATCTGGTCCCGCGCCGTGTCCAGGGGCACCAGGCTGGTGTTCAAGGCCATATGGTACAGGCTGGACTCGTCGGGCTCGCCTGGGTAGAAGTGCCGCAGGAAGCGTTGGCGCTTCTTGTCGGCCTGGGTGATCATGTTGCGGGCCTCCAGGGGCTCCAGCCCGTAGGTCTTCACCATGAAATCCACCCGGTGTTCCAGCTCGGCCACCAACAGCACCTTGATAGTCTTCTTGTGGTAGCGCAGGATAAACTGGCTGCCGCGTCCCAGGAGCACTATGTTGCCGTAGGCGGCCAGCTCGTTGATCACCGTGGTCAAGGACTCCAGGTGTCTCTTTTCGTTGAACTCGGGATGGCCCGAACCGGCGTAGGACTCGATGAAGTTCACCGGTCCCAGCGAAGCCAACAGCTCCATGACCATGTCGGGGTGTCCGTTGGCCTCGGGCTTTTTCTCGATTTCCTGGGCCAACTTGTCCATCATGGTTTCGTGCAGGAACTTATATCCCAGCTCCAGAGCCACGCTTTCGCCCAAGGTCTTGCCTCCGGCTCCGAACTGCCGCGAAATGCTGAGCACCGCCATACCTTTAACCTCCCGCTGACCAGGAACCACCCTTTGCGTTTGGCGGAGTTTGGGCCGCCCGCAATTTAATACTAGACCAGATTAACCTCCTTTGGCAATCACTCTGAGTTTGTGCACAAATGCTTTTATTTTTGCCCAAAATCAGGGGCCCTCCGCTGGGAAAAAAGCCCTTGAATCTCCGCGCCGGCCCAACCTATAATGGGACTAAATGAGACACACGCTCCCATTCATACAGGATTTTCGCTGAGTTGCCGACCTGTTCCGGAGGATGCTCTGCTGGTTTCACCGTCAGCCTCGGGTGAATAATAAATCTATACTGAGTTGTTATAACTCAAAAGTTGGGCTCGATCTCACGTACCACCGATGGGAACCACGCCCATGAACCCCGCTGACCCTGACCGCAAATATCTGGCCGAATCGGACCACGAACAGGAGCCCGCCCCTGTCGCAGCCGCTCCGCCGCCCCCTCGTATCGTCACCTTTCTGTTCACTTTTCTTTTGATGTTCCTCCTTTGGGTGCTCCTTTCCGGGCGCTTTGACGCCTTTCATCTGTCCTTGGGGGTCATCTCGTGCCTGTTGGTCGCCTTCATCTCCGGCGACCTCCTGGAGACCGTGGTGCCCCGGGGACGGGCCAGCCTGGGCCTGTGGTGGCGATTCACCCTGTACGTCCCCTGGCTCCTCTGGCAAATTTTCCTGGCCAATCTCCATGTTTTGAAGCTCACCTTCGAACCCCGCCTTCTGGACAAGATCGATCCCTACATCCTGCGCTTTCATAGCAAGCTCAAGAGCGATCTCGCCCTGACCACCTTCGCCAACTCCATTACCCTTACTCCTGGAACCATCACCGTGCGGGTTAGCCCGGACGGAGATTTCGTAGTCCATGCGATTGACCTGGCCTCGGGCGAACCCCTGCCCGGGGAGATGGAACAGCGCGTAGCGGAAACTTTCGGGGAAACCTAAATGGACCAGGTTTTTCTCTATAGCGGTCTGGTGCTCTGCCTGTTGATGGCCCTGTCCCTCTACCGGGCCATTGCCGGTCCCACGGTGGCCGACCGGATCATCGGGGTCAACGCCATCGGCTCCAAGACCGTGGTTATGCTGATTATCATCGGGCTGATTTATGGCCGGGTGGACATGTTCGTGGACATCGCCCTGGCCTACGGCCTTTTGAACTTCATCGCGGTGCTGGCCGCGGCCCGCTACTTCCAAAAGAGGAGCGGGATCAGCTGAACCAAGCCGGCCCCGCGCAGGGAGGATGGCCATGCTGCTGAACTTGGCGGTGGTGCTCCTTTTGCTCGGAGGCCTCGTGTTCTTCACGGGAGGCGCGGTGGGTATCGTGCGTTTCCCGGACTTCTACTCCCGCCTGCATCCGGCCGGGAAGCTGGACACCAGCGGCAGCTTCCTGATGCTCCTGGGCCTGGCCCTCTACACCCTGCACGAGTTCGATCTGGCCAACCTGCTGACCGCCCTGAAAATCATGCTCATCGTGGTCCTCGTGTTCCTGGCCAGCCCCACGGCCACCCACGCCATCGTGGACAGCGGCCTCCGGGCCGGACTGGCCCCCTGGACCAAGCGGGATCTGGAGATGAAGCCATGATGTGGCAACTGGACCTGGCCATCCTGAGCCTGGTGGTGGTCTGCGCCATCGGCTCCCTGGCCATCAAGGACCTCATGGGCGCGGCCATCCTCTTCGGCGCCTACAGTTTCATGATGTGTTTGTTGTGGTCGTTGATGGGCGCGGTGGACGTGGCCTTTACCGAGGCCTCGGTGGGCGCCGGGGTGTCCACGGTGTTTTTCGTGGCCGCGGTGTTCCGGACCACGCGGAGGACCAAGGATTGAAAAAGCTGGCCCTGGCTCTGGTGATCCTGTGCGGCGGCCTGTTGGTGTCGGCCACGGACAAGTTCCCCGCTTGGGGCGACCCCAACTCCCCGGCCGCCACCCATGTGTCGCCCCGCTACATCGAGAAGACCATGGAGGAGACCAGCGTCCCCAACATCGTCACCTCGGTGCTGGCCGACTACCGCGGCTTTGACACCATGTTCGAGACCGGCGTGGTGTTCACCGCCGGCCTGGCCTGCTTCATCCTGCTCCGCATCTTCGGGGCGGAGACCCGCCAGATCCGGGTCTTCCGCCACAAGGACACCGACATGGTCATCGAGATCAGGGAGCCGGTGAAAAAGCTGCCCAACCCCTCCTTGTTCCAGGAAATAGACCCCTTGTGGACCCCCCATGACCTGATCATCAAGACCATGGGCCGGCTCCTGGTGCCCTTTATCCAGCTTTTCGGGCTCTACGTCATCGCCCACGGCCACCACTCTCCGGGCGGCGGCTTCCAGGGCGGGGTGATCCTGGGGGCCTCCATCATCCTCTTTGCCCTGTGCGAAGACCTGAAGAGCGCCAACGAGCGGGTGGGCGAGCAGTTCGAGGCCATCTGCGCCGCGGCCGGGGTGTTCATCTACGCCGGCACCGGAGCCCTGTGCCTGGCCCTGGGCAGCAATTTCCTGGACTACGCCGCCTTGTCGCCGCTCCTCCGGGTGGACCCGGTGGCGGCCCGCTCCCTGGGCATCTTCTTCGTGGAGGTGGGGGTGGGGCTTACGGTTATGGCCACCATGATCATCATTTACGCCAATGTGGCCTCCGAGGGCCGCTACCGGCAGGGGCTGTAGCCATGGCGGACGTGTTTTCCTTCATCGTGGCCAACTACAACTTCTGGGTTTACATCGCGCTGATGATGATCGGGCTGTGGGGCATGATCGCCAAGACCAATTTGGTCAAGAAAATCGTGGGAATGAGCATCTTCCAGACCGCCATCATCCTGTTCTATGTCTCCCTGGGCGCCAAGAAGGGGGCCGGCATCCCCATCATCATGCACGGCCACGGCGGGCCTGAGGCGATCAACGTGGCCGACTACATCAACCCCCTGCCCCACGTGCTGATGCTCACCGCCATCGTGGTGTCGGTGGCCACCCTGGGGGTGGCCCTGGCCTTGGGCATAAAGCTTTACCAACGCTACCAAACCTTGCAGGAAGACGAAATACTGGAACAAATCAGAAACGAAGAACCATGAGTGAACACTTCCCCGTCCTGATCGTCGTCTCGCCCCTGTTGGTGGCCTTCATCACGGCCGCCCTGGGCTGGCTGGCTCCCCGGGCCACTTTCTGGACCGCCCTGGGCGGGGTGGGCATCGCCGGGGTGAGCGCCTGGGGGGTGTTGTACCGCGTGGCCACCAGCGGGCCCCTGGAGTACCGCCTGGGCGGCTGGGCCCCGCCCTGGGGCATCGTGTACGAAGTGGACGGGTTGAACGCCCTGGTCCTGGTGGCCGTGACCAGCGTGGCCTTTTTGGGGCTCATCTCCGGCAAGAAGGCCATCGAACACGATTACGGCGACCGCCTGGGCGCCTTCTACGGCCTGTTCCTCCTGTCCCTCACCGGCCTGGTGGGCATCTCGGTCACCGGCGACGCCTTCAACCTCTACGTGCTGTTGGAGGTGGCTTCCCTCACCGGCTACGCCCTCATCGGCCTGGGCCCCGGCCGGGCTCCCCTGGCCAGCCTCAACTACGTGTACCTGGGCACCATCGGGGCCTCGTTCTATCTATTGGGCATCGGCTACCTCTACACCATCACCGGCTCCCTGAACATGGCCGACATCGCCCGGCTCCTGCCGCCCCTCTATGGCTCGCGCACCCTCCTGGCCGCCTTCTCCATCGCCATGGTGGGGCTGTGGCTCAAGATGGCCCTGTTCCCCCTGCACGCCTGGCTGCCCCGGGCCTATTCCCTGGCCCCCTCGCCGGCCGCGGTGCTTTTGGCCCCCCTGGTCACCAAGGTCATGATCTACGTCATGATCCGGCTCATGTTCAACGTCTTCACCCCGGCCTATGTCTGGGGCGAGGCCGGGGTGAGCCAACTGGTGGTGTGGCTGGCCGTGGCGGCCATCGTGGCCGGGGCCTTCATGGCCCTGGCCGAGCGCGACTTCAAGCGCATGCTCACCTACATCATCGTGGCCGAGGTGGGCTACATGGTGGGCGGGGCCTGGATTGGCAACCGCCTGGCCCTGACCGGGGCCATCCTGCACATCATCAACGACGCGGCCATGACGCTGTGCGTGTTCCTGGCCGCGGCCAACCTCTCCTTCAAGCTGGGCGGCACCGGCTTCCCCAGCCTGGAGGGTTTGTTCAAGAAGATGCCCTGGACCATGGGAGCCCTGGTGGTGGGGGCCATGAGCATCATCGGAGTGCCGCCCACCTGCGGCTTCTTCAGCAAGTGGTACCTCCTCCGGGGAGCCATGGCCGGAGGGCAGTACCTCTTCGCCGCGGCGCTGATCTTCAGCTCCCTGGTCTGCGTGGTGCTGTTCTTCCGCATCTTCGAGATCGCCTATTACGAGCCTTTGGGCCACGGTCACGGCGAGGCCGGCGCGGCCCACGGCGAGGGGCAGCCCCACGACGCCGGCGCGGTGGCCGTGGCCGAGGCTCCGGCCCTGATGGTGCTGCCTTTGTGGGTCGCGGCCGCCAGCCTGGTGGCCCTGGGGCTACTCACCGCCCGTCTGGTGGGCGGCTTCATCGATCCGGCCATTCCGGCGGTCATCCACTGAGGGGGGGTGCCTGATTAACATGCCCGAGGTGCAGTCCCTGATCCCCTTGTACGCGGTCCTGGCCTCCCTGGCCGCCGCGCCGCTTATCGCCATCAGTTGGGCGCCCAACGTGCGGGAGTTCTGGACCTTCCTGGCCGCCGCCCTCAAGCTGGCCCTGGTGCTGTCCATGCTGCCGGTGGTGCTGGCCGGCCACACCATCTACTGCCCCCTGGTGCGGGTGCTGCCCGGCCTGGAGCTGGCCTTCCGGGTGGACGCCCTGGGCATGATCTTCGCCGTGGTGGCCTCCTCCCTGTGGATCGTCACCAGCGCCTATTCCGTGGGCTACATGCGGGGGCTAGCCGAGCACGCCCAGAACCGCTACTTCACCTTCTTCGCCCTGGCCCTGTCCTCCACCCTGGGGGTGGCCTTCGCGGGCAACCTCCTCACCCTCTATCTCTTCTACGAGATGCTCTCCTTTGCCACCTACCCCCTGGTGACCCATCACCAGGACGCCGAGGCCCGCTCCTCGGGCCGCACCTATCTCATGTACATTGTGGGCGGCTCCATCGCCCTGGTGCTGCCGGCCATGATCATCTGCTACGCCGGGGCCGGCACCCTGGATTTCACCTCGCAGGGCTTCATGGCCGGGCACTTCTCCCGGGAAGCCACCCTGGTGCTGCTCCTGATGCTGGTCATGGGCTTCGCCAAGGTGGCCCTGATGCCCATGCACTCCTGGCTGCCCGCGGCCATGGTGGCCCCCACCCCGGTGAGCGCCCTGTTGCACGCGGTGGCCGTGGTCAAGGCCGGGGCCTTCAGCGTGGTGCGGGTGATGACCGGGGTCTTCGGCGTCAACCTCCTGGCCGACCTGAACCTGGGGGTGCTGGTGGGCTATATCGCCTCCTTCACCCTCATCGCGGCCAGCCTCATCGCCCTGTCCCAGGACGGCCTCAAGCGGCGGCTGGCCTTCTCCACCATCGGCCAGCTGGCCTACATCGTGCTCGGCCTGTCGCTGCTCTCCCCGGACGGCATGTTCGGCGGCATGATGCACATCGCCATGCACGCCTTTGGCAAGATCACCCTGTTCTTTTGCGCCGGGGCCATCTTCGTGGCCACCGGCAAGAAGAACATCAGCGAGATGACGGGCCTGGGGCGCAAGATGCCCTTGACCATGGCCGCCTTCTTCATCGGGGCCATCTCGGTCACCGGCCTGCCGCCCACCGGCGGCTTCCTGAGCAAGTGGTACCTCCTGTTGGGCACCTTGCAGGCGCACCAGTTGGTCTTCCTGGTGGTTTTGTTGTTCAGCTCACTGTTGAACGCGGCCTACTTCCTGCCCATCGTGTACCGCGCCTTCTTCATCACCCGGGCCGAGGACGAACATGGCCCGGGCCTGGAGGAGGCTCCCATGTGGTGCCTGGTGCCGCTCCTCATCACGGCGGCCGTCTCGGTGGTCCTGTTCTTCTATCCCGAACCCTTCTACGACCTGGCCAAGCTGGCCGTGGCCCAGGTCACGGGAGCGTCGCTGCCATGACCCCGGAAACCCCACCCCAGGAGCGCATGTACCTCCACCACGAAGCCGAGCCCGGCTTCCGGCCGTGGTTCTACGCGGCGGTGGTGGTGGGGGTCCTGTACCTGGTCCTGGCTTTCAGCGGAGTGCTTTGATATGCCCGTGTTGGAAGAATATCCCCAGGTCCCGGAGCGCGAAGGCTGGTTCGACCGTCCCGGCAACATGCGGAAGTTCCTGATCTTCTTCTTCTGCGTGTTGGGGGTGCTGTTGGTGGCGGGGTTTTTCGTGACCCCGCACGGCCACTTCACCTGGGAGGAGACCCCGGACTTCTTCGCCGCCTACGGCTTCATCGCCTACGTGACCCTGGTGACGGTGGCCAAGCTGTGGCGGCGGGTGATCAAGCGCCGCGAGGACTATTATGAGCGCTAGCCTGCCGCCGTTTCTGATCTTCTTCCTGGGCGCGGCCCTGGCCCCCTTCCTGAAGGACCAGGCCCGGCGCTACGCGCTCCTGTTGTTCCCCATCTGGGGGCTATTGGCCGCCATCGTCTGGCCCGAGGGCTCTTCCTGGAGCTTCCACCTCTGGGACTATCAACTGGTGCTCATGAAGGTGGACCGCCTGAGCCGGGTCTTCGGCATCATCTTCACCCTCATCTCGGTGTTGGGCGTCCTGTTCGCCATCCGGGTGGCCGACCCCCTGCAGCACGCCGCCGCCCTAGTCTACGCCGGCGCGGCCCTGGGGGTCACCTACGCCGGCGACTGGTTCTCCCTGTACTTCTATTGGGAGGTGATGGCCCTGGCCTCCACCTTCCTCATCCTGGCCCGGCGCACCGTGGCGGCCCGCCGGGCGGCGTTCCGCTACGTCATGGTGCACCTGGCCGGGGGGCTCATCTTGCTGGCCGGCATCATCATGCTCTTGGGCCAGGGCCGTACCATCACCGTGGGCCACATCGGCCTGGACGGCGCCGCCTCCTGGCTGGTGTTCCTGGGCATCGCGGTGAACGCGGCCATCCCGCCGCTCCACCCCTGGCTCAAGGACGCCTACCCCGAGGCCACCCCCACCGGCGCGGTGTTCCTCTCGGCCTTCACCACCAAGAGCGCGGTGTACCTCATGTGCCGCACCTTTGCCGGCGCCGAGGTGTTGATCTGGCTCGGGGCCATCATGACCTGCTTCCCCATTTTCTATGCGGTGCTGGAAAACGACATCCGCCGGGTCTTGTCCTACAGCCTCATGAACCAGGTGGGCTTCATGATGTGCGGGGTGGGCATCGGCACCACGCTCGCCATCAACGGCACGGTGTCCCACGCCTTCTGCCACATCATCTACAAGGCGCTTTTGTTCATGGCCGCGGGCAGCGTCATGACCCAGACCGGCAAGATCCGCTGCACCGACCTGGGCGGGTTGTACAAGTACATGCCCTTCACCGCGGTTTGCTGCATGATCGCCTCGGCCTCCATCTCGGCCTTCCCCCTGTTCTCGGGCTTCATCTCCAAGTCCATGATCATCACCGCGGCCGGTAACGACCACCTGGTGGCCATCTGGCTGATGCTGCAATTCGCCTCGGCCGGCGTGGTGGACCACGCGGGCATCAAGGTGCCCTACTTCATGTTCTTCGGCCAGGATTCCGGGCTCCGGCCCCCGGAGGCGCCCTGGAACATGCGCCTGGCCATGGGCCTGGCCGCCTTCTTCTGCGTGGGCATCGGGGTGTTTCCCCAGCCCCTGTACGCCATCCTGCCCTATGCCGTGGATTACGCGCCCTACACCGGGATGCACGTGGTGGGTCAGCTCCAGCTCCTCCTGTTCGGGGCCCTGGCCTTCTGCCTCTTGATGTACTCGGGCTACTATCCCGCCGAGATCCGGGCCATCAACCTGGATACCGACTGGTTCTACCGCAAGGGGAGCACGGCTTTCTACCGGGCCTCGGATCTGGTGCTGAACGCGGTGAACGCGGCCGCCTTCCGCTGGCTGGCCCAGGGCTTCGCGGCCTGGGCCGGCGGCTTCGCCCGCCGGGCGGCCAACCGTTGGGGCGTGGGCCTGGCCGCCCTGTGGTGGCAGCTCTCCGGCGTCCCGGCCCGGGACCTGCCCAGCCGGGAAGCGCGGGCCGGCCGCGCCCTGGACACCGGCACCGTGCCCGTGGGCGTGGGCATGGCGGCGGCGGTGGTGCTCTTGTTGGTGGTGTTTATCATGGCCCTGCGTTAAGGGCCGCCCGCGTCGGCGGGTGGCGGGCTTCCCTTGGGGCCATGTGGATTGTGTGCATATAACCCCGCTAGGGGTCCCCCCGAGGGTTCCCCGGAGGAGACAGGCCATGGCGACCCTGAACGATTTGAAGAAAATTTATCTGCTGCAGGATCTGACCGATCCCATGCTGGAGAAGATGCTGCCCAAGGTCGCGGAATCCCGTCTGGATACCAAACAAGTCGTCTTCGAGGAGGGTCAGGCCGCGGACAACTTCTACATGCTGAAAAGCGGCAAGGTGCTGCTCAAGGTGGACGTTTCCCCCACCGTGACCATCTCCCTGGGCTCGGTGAAGCCCGGTTACTCCTTTGGCTGGTCTTCCCTGTTGGGTGAGGGCGCGACCTTCACCTCCCAGGCGGTGTGCGCCGAGCCCAGCGACCTGCTGGTGATCCCGGGACCCGGTTTCCGGGAGATCCTGGACGCGGACCAGATCATGGGCTACCGCGTCATGGACGGGGTGGTGCGCATCCTGGAGCAACGCCTCCGGCGGCGCACCGACCAGTTCATCAAGACGCTACGGCGGCAGATGGAGATCTGGGACGTGTGGTGAGGCCGCGCCGCCCTCCGGTCTCGTGGCCGGAGGGTGACGGTTAGACGGGCTGCCCCCCAGCCCGTTCAAAAACGCACCGCCGGATGGGGCCCAGGGCCCTTCCCGGCGGTTTGGAGCTAGCTATCTGGGGAGATGCACGGTGCAGGATGCACCGTGCATCTCGCGCAGCCCGGCGGCGCGGCCTCCCCCAGGGCCCCGGCCCTGGCCGGCCGCTTGCGCCTTATTCCTCCAGCACGAAAATCACCTCCAAACGGACCCGGTACTCGGAGATGGTGTCATCCTGCACCGCCACCCGCATCTCCGTGACCCTCATCCCCGTCACGCCCCGCAGCGTGCGCGTGGCCCGTTCAAAACCCACCTTGATGGCGTCGTCGAAGCTGCTGGGAGAGGCCGCGATGATCTCGCTTACCCTGGCCACTCTCTTTTCCGGCATGCCGCACCTCCATAAATCGGGTATTCCTGGATCGAGAGTGATGCACGGTGCGTCCTGCAACGTGCATCGGCCTCGGATCGCTCACTTGCTTCTATTAGGCTAACACACCCGGCCTACCATTTTGAAAGGCCTACGCTGCCGCTAGGCCGCTTCCGGCCTCGAATTCCCCCCACAGAAGCCCCCGCCGCCGGCCCCCAGGAAAATTGTATACAAAAACCCTTGACAGGCCGCCCCGGGCCTGGCATACATGGTTTGTATACAATTTGGAGTCAGACCATGTCCCCCAGCTTCAACCAGCCCTCCTATCGCTTCTGGTGGTGGCGTCCGCCGGACCGACGGTGGTCTGGGAGGAGGCCCTTGTGAGCTGACTCCCGCTTCCTGGCGCAACCAGGGCCCACCGTCGAGGACGGTGGGCCCTTTCTTTTTGCGGCCAGGCGGCAGGCGGCGAGACTTCCCCCTGGGGCGAAAACGTGGACGATGACTGTTTTCACCGTTCCACCACATGCAGCAGGAATTCTGAAATGAAAAAGACCTTTGCTCGAGTTCAAGAAAACCATGAAGTTTTTTGGGGGATGGGGGGTGTGGGGGGAAGGGCCCTTTTTTCCAAAAAAGGGCCCTTCCCCCCACATCTTCCCATTTCTCCAACAAACTCCAAGCTTAGGAGAAAACGGCCATGAGCCCCCTGCACGCCCTGACCCAAGAGCTCCTGGCCGATACCGTGACCCCGGTGTCGGCCTACCTGAAGCTCTGCTCCGGCGAAGAAGCTTCCTGCCTGTTGGAAAGCGCCGAGATCACCGGCCAAGTGGGCCGCTACTCCGTGGTGGCCTGGGACCCCCTGGCCAACCTCACCCTGGGCCGCCAGGGCGTGACCCGGGAGCTGGCCGGCCAAGTCACCCGGCACCCGGCCGCGGAGTTCTTCCCCCTCATCCGCCAGACCCTGGCCGAGCTGGACTGCCCCGAGATCCTGGGGCTGCCCTTTGCCGGCTCCCTGGTGGGCTACGTGGGCTGGGAGACGGCCGGGCTCATCGAGCGCCTGCCCCTGGAGCTGGCCGACGATCCCCCCACCGCCCGCCTGGCCTTCCCCTCCCGCCTGGTGATCTTCGACCACCTGCGCCGCCTCTTGACCCTGGTGGCCCTGGGCCACGGCGAGGACGAGTGCCGGGCCAAGTTGGGCGAGATGCGGGAGGCCCTGGGCCGCCGCCTGCCGCTCGCCCCGGCCCCCTGCACCTTGTCCCTCACCCCGCCCCCCCAGGACCGCTACCTGGCCGCGGTGGAAGCGGCCAAGGAATACATCCGGGCCGGCGACATCTTCCAGGTGGTGTTGGGCGACGCCTTCCGGGGCCGGGCCAACCTGGACCCCTTTGGGGTGTACCGCCGCCTCCGGGTCAAATCCCCCTCGCCCTACATGTTCCACCTGGACTTTGGGGCCCACAAGCTGGTGGGCGCCTCACCCGAGACCCTCGTCAAGGTGGCCGACGGCGAGGTGTTCCTGCGGCCCATCGCCGGCACCCGGGGCCGCTCCCATGACCCGGTCAAAGACCGCGAGCTGGAGCGGGAGATGGTGGAGTCCGAAAAGGAGCGGGCCGAACACCTGATGCTGGTGGATCTGGGCCGCAACGACGCCGGCCGGGTCAGCGAGTACGGCACCGTCAGCGTGGACCCCTACATGGTGGTGGAGCGCTACAGCCACGTGATGCACCTGGTCAGCGAGGTGCGGGGCCAACTCCGTCCCGAGTTGGACATCGTGGACGCCTTCGTGGCCGCCTTCCCCGCCGGCACCGTGTCCGGCGCGCCCAAGGTGCGGGCCATGGAGATCATCGCCGAACTGGAAGACTCGCCCCGCGGGGTCTACGGCGGGGCCGTGGGCTTCTTCGGACCCCGCGGCCGGCTGGACACCTGCCTGGCCATCCGCCTGGTCCAGTTCCACGGCGACGAAATCACCGTCCGGGTGGGCGCCGGCATCGTGGCCGACTCCATCCCCGAAATGGAATACCGCGAAATCAACCACAAGGCCGGCCAAAGCCTGGCCGCCCTGGAAGCCGCGGCCAAGGGGGATTTTTAGGTGGAGGCGGGGAAGATGTGGGGGGAAACCCCTTTTTGTGGACAAAAGGGGGCTGCACCCCAAAAAAGCTACGCTTTTTCGGGGACCCCGCGGTTTCCCCCCACACCCCCCTTCCCCCAAAAAACTTCATATATTTATCTGGGTTGAGCTAGTCCATCTTCCAGACGCAATTTTTGCTGGGAATGGGTAATCGGGAGGAAATCAGATGATCGTGCTCATCGACAATTACGATTCCTTCACCTACAACCTGGCCCAGGCCCTGGGCGCCCTGGGCCGCGAAATCACCGTGCTCCGCAACGACGCCGTGGCCGCCCGGGAGATCGCCGACCTCGAGCCCGAAGCCCTGGTGATCTCGCCCGGCCCCGGCCGGCCCGAAGACGCCGGCATCACCTGCGAGGCCATCGAGACCTACGCCGGCCGGGTGCCTATCCTGGGGGTGTGCCTGGGCCACCAGGCCATCGGCCTGGTGTTCGGCGCCCGGGTGGTGCGGGCCAAGAATCTGTTGCACGGCAAGACCAGCCGGGTGTTCCACGACGGCCGCGGCCTCTTCGGCGGCCTGCGGAACCCCTTGGTCGCCGCCCGCTACCACAGCCTGGTGGTGCCCGAGGACAGCGTGGCCTCCCCGCTCACCGTCTCGGCCTACACCATCGGCGGCGAAGTCATGGGGCTCCGCATCGCCGAGAAAGCCGTGGAAGGGGTGCAGTTCCACCCCGAATCCATGGCCACGCCCCAAGGCCCGCGCATGCTGGCCAACTTCCTGGAAACCTACGTGGACCGCCTGGCCCGGGCGTGCTAGATGTATGAGGGTGGCGCGTCTGGCGGCCCGCCTCGGGCGCTGGTCCGGCTCCGGCCGGCCCGGCCGGCGGGCTGCTGAAACGCGGACCCGGACCGACCGCGGGCCCCGGAACCTGGGGTCCGGCGGTGGTCCGCGTCCGCGTTCCGGCCGCCGGTTTGGCTTTACTAAGAAAAGAGAGCGACCATGGTCATAACCATGCAGGAAGGTTGCCCCAAGGCGCAGGTGGCCCAGGTCATCGCCGCCCTGGAGGGACGCAGCCTCAAACCGCGGGTGATCAGCGCCGGGCCCCAGGTGATCCTGGGGGTGGTGGAGGAGATCTCGCCCCTGGTGGCGGAGGAGCTGCGGGAGCAGATCGGCGCCCTGGCCGGGGTGGCCGAGGTCAAGGATTTCGAGGAAGCCTGGAAACTGGTCTCCCGGGGCCCCAGCCCCCAGACCACCCAGATCCGCCTGGGCGGCCGCATCATGGGCGGCCCCGACCTGGTGGTCATGGCCGGGCCCTGCGCCGTGGAATCGGAAGCCGGCATATTGGAGGTGGCCCGGGCCATCGCCCCCTTTGGGGCCGGGGTGCTGCGGGGCGGGGCCTTCAAACCGCGCACCAGCCCCTACAGCTTCCGGGGCCTCAAGGAAGAGGGCCTCAAGTATTTGGCCGCGGCCGGCCGGGAAACTGGCTTGCCCGTGGTTACCGAGGTGATGCGGGCCCAGGAAGTGGACCTGGTGGCCCGCTACGCCGACGTGCTGCAGATCGGCGCCCGCAACATGCAGAACTACGCCCTGTTGGAAGCCGTGGGCGAGGCCGACCGGCCGGTGCTGTTGAAGCGCGGCCCCGGCTCCACCATCAAGGAGCTGATGCTCTCGGCCGAGTACATCCTGAACCGGGGCAACCAGGAGGTCATGCTGTGCGAGCGGGGCATCCGCACCTTTGAGAACGCTACCCGCAACACCCTGGACATCGCCGCCGTGCCGGTCCTGAAGCAGGAGACCCATCTGCCCGTGGTGGTGGACCCCTCCCACGCCGCGGGCCGCCGGGAACTGGTGCCGGCCATGGCCCTGGCCGCCGTGGCCGCCGGGGCCGACGGCATCATGATCGAGGTGCATCCCCAGCCGGAGAAGGCCCTCTCCGACGGCCGCCAAAGCCTGACCCTGCCCCAGTTTGAGGCCCTCATGGCCGACCTGGCCGCCGTGGGCCGGGCCGTGGGCAAACGCCTGACCCGGGAGGCGGCAGCATGAGCCTCTCGGGCGAGTTCATCCCCCCCGGCGACAAATCCGTGTCCCACCGCCTGGCCCTGTTCACCCTGTTGGGCCGGGGCCGCATGGAGGTGCGGGGCTTCTCCCCCTGCCAGGACTGCGACTCCTCCCTGGCCGCGGTGCGGCTGTTGGGCGTGAGCGCCGAGTTCCACCAGCGGGGCATGACCCTCACCGGCACGGCCGGCCGATTTACCAGCCAGGCCGACCTGGACTGCGGCAACTCCGGCACCACCATGCGCCTGATGATGGGCATCCTGGCCGGCCGCGAGGGCCGCTGGTCCCTGGACGGCGACCAGAGCCTGCGGCGGCGGCCCATGGAGCGGGTGGCCGGGCCGCTCCGGGAGATGGGCGCCCGGGTGACCACCACCGAGGGCCGCCCGCCCGTGAAGGTGGAGGGCGGCGGGCTCACCGGCCGGGACCACACCCTGAAGGTGGCCAGCGCGCAACTCAAAAGTGCGCTGCTCCTGGCCGGCTTGCAGGCCCAGGGCGCCACGGTGGTGCGGGAGCCGGCCCCCTCCCGCGACCACACCGAGCGTTTGTTCCGGCTCATGGGCGCCCATCTCACGGGCGGCGAGGGGGTCTGGACCGTGGAGCCGGGGCTCCTCACCCTGCCCGCGTTGATCACCGTGCCGGGCGACCCCTCGGCCGCGGCCTTTTTCCTCTGTGCCGCCGCGCTCTTGCCCGGTTCCCGGGTCACCTCCCGCCGGGTGCTCCTGAACCCCACCCGCCTGGGCTGGCTCACCGTGCTGGAGCGCATGGGCGCGGTGGTGGAGGTGAACGAGCTGGGCGGCGAGCCCGAGCCCTGGGGCGAGGTCACCGTGACCCACGGGCCGGAGCTGACCGCCTGCCGGGTGGCCCCCCACGAGATTCCGCTCCTGGTGGACGAGGTGCCGATCCTGGCCCTGGTGGCCACCCAGGCCCGGGGCGAGACCGTGTTCGAGGCGGTGGACGAGCTCAGGCACAAGGAGTCCGACCGCCTGGCCGCCATCATCGGCCAGTTGGGGGCCATGGGCGCGGACCTGGAAGCCCGGGGCGACGACCTGGTGGTGCACGGGCCCACCCCGCTGGCCCTGCCCGCGGGCGAGCTGGACTCCTTTTCCGACCACCGCATGGCCATGACCCTGGCCCTGGCCGGCCGCCTGGCCGGCGGCGAGGCCCGGGTGAAGGACGCCGCCTCGGCCGGGGTGTCCTACCCCGGCTTCTACCACGCCCTGGGCATGCTCAGCCGATGATCACGGCCCAGACCTTTGCCCTGGGGGTCATGGGCGACCAGCGGGTGCGCCATTCCCTCTCGCCCCTGATGCACAACCGGGTGCTGGCCGGCCGCGGCCTGGCCGGAGTGTACCTGGCCTTTGCCGTGGAGCCCGCCCAGGTGGGCCCGGCCATCGCCGGCATGCGCGCCCTGGGCCTGGCCGGGCTCAACGTCACCGTGCCCCACAAGCAGGCGGTGATCCCCTTCCTGGACGCCCTGGCTCCGGAGGCCGCCCGCCTGGGCGCGGTGAACACCATCGTGCCCCAGCCGGACGGCCGCCTGAAGGGCCACAACACCGACCTGGGCGGCTTTCTGGCCGCTTTGGCCGAGCACCATGGGGATCCCCGCGGCCAAGGCGCGGTGGTCACCGGGGCCGGCGGCGCGGCCCGGGCCGTGGTGGCCGCCCTGGCCGGGGCCGGGGCCTCGCCCCTGTACCTTTTGGCCCGCGACCCGGCCAAGTCCCAGGCCCTGGCCCGGGAGCTGGGCGGCGAGGCCCGTCCCTGGGGCGAGTTGGCCCCGCTGGTGGCCGCCTGTCCCCTGTTGGTCAACGCCACCGCCGTCTCCGCTCCGGCCGAGTCCCCGGCCTTGGCCGCCCAGGTGGAAGGCCTGACCTTGCCCGCCGGCGGCCTGGTGTTGGACCTGAACTACGGCCGTCCCGTCAACTTCTGGCGGCAACTGGCCGCCCGCTCCGGCGCGGCCTTTGCCGATGGTCTGGCCATGCTGGCCCAGCAGGCCCGGCTCTCCTTCACCCTGTGGACCGGCGTGGAGGCCACGGCCGCCGAGTTCCGCCAGCCCCTGGAAGAAGCTCATGCAGGATAATCTCTTTCTCACCGGCTTCATGGGAGCCGGCAAGTCCACCCTGGCCCGCCACTTGGCCTCGCTCCTCCATTGCCGCCTGGTGGACATGGATCAGGTGCTGAAAGAGGAATTGGGCGTGCCCATTGCCCAGTTCTTCGAGGAACAAGGCGAGCAGGCCTTCCGCCGGGCCGAGGAGGCCCTCCTGGCCCGCCTGGCCCGCCGCCGCGGCCTGGTGGTGGCCACGGGAGGCGGCCTGCCCCAGAACCCGGCCAACCGGGCCCTCATGCGCCGTCACGGCCGCATCGTGTTTCTCAGCGCCACCCTGGCCACCCTGCAGAAGCGCCTGGCCCCGGAGATCGAGGCCCAGACCCGGCCCCTGTGGCGCGAACCTGCGGCCGTGGAGTGGCTCTTCAAAATGCGCCAGGGGGCCTATGCCGACTGCGACCTCCGGGTGGAGGTGGACGGCCTGAGCCCGGAGGAGGCGGCCCGCCAGGTGTTGGAGGGCCTCGGCCCCGGCGGCGACTTCCCCGTGCTCCTGGACGGGGCCGTCACCCCGGTGCTGGGCACCTTCCAGGGCCCCGCCGCCCTGGCCCGGGTCCTGGCCCAGGGCCCGGTCCGCCGGGTGGCCTTCCTCTCCGAATCCCGGGTGGCCCCCCTGCATCTGGCCCCTTACCAGGCCGCCGTGGACCAGGCCGGCATCCCGGCCACCACCATCATCGTGCCCCCGGGCGAGCGCTCCAAGAGCCTCCCCCGGGCGGCCCGCATCTACCAGCGCCTCCTGGACGACCGCCTGGAGCGCGGCGACCTGTTGGTGGCCGTGGGCGGCGGCATGACCACCGACCTGGGGGCCTACGTGGCCGCCACCTACAAGCGGGGCATGGACTTCCTCCTGGTGTCCACCTCCCTCCTGGGCGCGGTGGACGCCGCGGTGGGCGGCAAGGCCGCCGTGAACCTGGGCCAGGCCAAGAACGTGGTGGGGCTCTTCACCCGCCCCCGGGCCGTGATCCTGGACTTGGCCGCCCTGGCCACCCTCCCCCGCGCCCAGCGGGCCGAGGGCCTGGTGGAGGCCTACAAGACCGGCCTGGTGGCCGATCCCGGCCTGGCCGCCCTGGTGGCCGCCCAGGTGGGCCGCCAACTCGCCGGCGACCTTTTCTCCCTGGCCGCCGCCGCCCTGGCCTCCGCCCGGGCCAAGGCCCGGGTGGTGGGCGAGGACTTCCGCGAAAAGGGCCTCCGCCGCATCCTGAACCTGGGCCACACCTACGGCCACGCCGTGGAAGGCTTTCACCGCTACCGGGTCAGCCACGGCCGCGCCGTGGCCGCCGGCCTGGTGGTGGCCGCCGCCGTGTCCCGGGGCCGGGGCCTCCTGCCCCCGGCCGAGCAAGGGGCCATCGCCGCGGCCGTCTCCCGCATGTTTCCCCGCCTGCCGGCGCTCCCCCCCCTGGACCAGGCCTGGGAACTCATGCAAAATGACAAAAAGAACGCCGGGGGCAAGGTTGTCTTCGTGCTCCTCACCGGCCCGGGCCGTCCGGTGGTGGTAAATGACGTGGACCAGGCCGAACTGGCCCGGGCCGTCGCCGCCGTGGCCCCCCTCTTCCCCCCCGCGGAGAGCGGCCGGGCCTGAGCCCCCTCTCCCCAACCCAAGAGCGAGGATAAAGACCCATGCCAGGAAGTTTCCGGGGAACCATGCTGCGGGTGGCCACCTTTGGCGAGTCCCACGGCGCGGGCCTGGGCGCCGTGGTGGACGGCGTGCCGGCCGGCCTCCCCCTCACCGTGGCCGATGTGCAGCGCGACATGGACCGCCGCCGGCCCGGCGCCTCCCCCTATGCCACGGCCCGCCGGGAGCCCGACCACGTGGAGATCCTCTCCGGGGTGGCCGGCGGCCGCACCCTGGGCAGCCCCATCGCCCTGGTCATCCACAACCTGGACGCCCGCTCCCGCGACTACTCCGCCCTGGCCGAGGTCTTCCGCCCCGGCCACGCCGACTACACCTATTGGAAGAAGTACGGCCTGCCGCCCCAGCCCGGCGGCGGCCGCGCCTCCGGCCGCGAAACCGCCGGCCGGGTGGCCGCCGGCGCCGTGGCCCGGGCCATCCTCCGCCCCCTGGGCGTGGAGATCCAGGCCTACACCCTGGCCCTGGGCCCCTATACCGCCGCCAGCCTCGACCTGGCCTTCGCCGAGCAGGACCCGCTGCGCTGCCCCGACCCCGAAATGGCCGCGGCCATGGCCCAGGCCGTCCAGAAAGCCCGCGCCGACGGCGACAGCCTGGGCGGCATCGTGGAACTCGTCGCCGGGGGCGTGCCCGCCGGCCTGGGCGAACCGGTCTTCGGCAAGCTGGACGGCCAATTGGCCGGCGCCCTCATGTCCATCGGCGGGGTCAAGGGCATCGAGATCGGCCTCGGCTTCGCCGCCGCCCGCCTCACCGGCTCCCAGATGAACGACCCCATGGACCCCCACGGCTTCCAAAGCAACAACGCCGGCGGCATCCTGGGCGGCATCTCCACCGGCCAACCCCTCACCCTGCGCCTGGCCGTGAAACCCACCCCCTCCATCGCCAGGGAACAGGAAACCATCGACCTGGCCGGCAACC
Organism: Deltaproteobacteria bacterium; assembly: GCA_020444165.1. Next base: position 21,068 of record JAHLLK010000040.1, read on the forward strand.
CCCGCACCATCACCATCACCGGCCGCCACGACCCCTGCCTCTGCCCCCGCATCGCCCCCGTGGCCGAAGCGATGACCGCCCTCGTCCTCGCCGACGCCTGGCTCTGCCACCGCGCCTGCATGGGAGCGGGATAGGGGAAGAAGGGGAAGGAAGAATGTGGGGGAAACCTTTTTCTTTTGAAGCCAAAAGAAAAAGGTTTCCCCCACACCCCTTTCCAAAAAGAAAAGCGATGTTATTTAGTTAGTTGGGGACTGGTTTGCCGCAATCATTGCGCCGGGGCGCGGGTACCCGGTGGAACTGGAAGAGGATAGTTAGATGCTGTTTAAGAAGAAGGATTCCGCCGAGGGCCTGGCCGCCGACGCCCCCCGCATCATGGTGCTGAACGGCCCCAACCTGAACCTGCTGGGCACCCGGGAGCCCGCGGTCTACGGCAAGATGACCCTGGCCGAGCTGGAGGCCGAAGTGGCCGCCCTGGCCGGGAAGCTGGGCTTTGCCGTGGATTGCCGCCAGTCCAACCACGAAGGCGAGCTGGTGGACGCGGTGCAGCAGGCCAGCCAGACCTGCTTCGGCGTGGTGCTGAACGCCGGCGGCTACACCCACACCTCGGTGGCCCTCCGGGACGCCGTGGCCGCCTGCCAGGTGCCGGTGGTGGAGGTGCACCTCTCCAACCCCGCCGGGCGCGAGCCCTTCCGGCACGTGTCCTTCCTGGCCCCGGTGGTGGCCGGCTCCATCGCCGGCTTCGGGGCCAACTCCTACGCCCTGGCCCTCATGTGGTTCGCCCGGAAGCTGTGGTGAGCCCGGCGGGGGCGCCCCCTCCGCCTTATTATTCCTCGCCGCCGGGCTGACAGCGCGGACAGTAATGAGTAGAGCGGCCCGCCAGCACGATGCGGTGTATACTCTCCCCGCACATGGGGCAGGGCTGGCCCCCTCGCTGATACACCCGGTGCGCCTCCTGGAAGGTCCCGGGCCGGCCTTCGGCGTCCACGAAGTTGCGCACGCTGGAGCCGCCCTGGGCCAGGGCCTCGTGCAGGGTCTCCTGCAAGCAGGCCCCCAGGCGGCACAGATCCTCGGGCGCGTGGTCCCGGGGACGGGCCAGGGGCGAGAGCCCGGCCCGGTGCAGGCACTCGTCAGCGTAGATGTTGCCCACCCCGGCCAAGATGCGCTGGTCCAGGAGCAGGTTCTTCAGCCGCCCGCCCTTGCCGGCCAGGCGCTCGGCCAGCACCCCGGGCTCCAGGCCCAGGGCGTCCGGGCCCAGGTTGGCCATGGGCCCCGCGGCCAGGGCCGCCTGGTCCGGGCAGTAGGCCATGAAGCCGAATTGCCGTACGTCGCGGAAGAAGAGGGTGTCTCCGCCGTCGGTAAAGGTGATCTCCAGGTGGATATGCGGCACCGCGGGGCGCGAGGCGGCCAAAATCAACTGGCCGGTCATGCCCAGGTGGATGGCCAGGAAGTCTTCCTGGTCCAGCTCCACCAGCAGAAGCTTGCCCCGGCGGCTGGTGGCCCGGACGGTCTTGCCGCCCAGGCCCGCAGCCAGGGCCTCGGGACCCGGACGGGCCATTTTGGCCAGCCGCACCCGGGCTCCGGCGATGGTGCGGCCCAGGATGCGCGGGGTCAGGGTGCGGCGCACGCACTCCACCTCGGGAAGCTCAGGCATGGGATTTCCTTCAAGGTCTGGGGCGCTGCCCCCCCGGCCAAGCGGGGTTGGCACCGCAGTATTATGTGGTTGACACCCCCCAGTATCCAATATAGGGTAGCCAAGAGTTAGTATACACCCTCATACTAAAAGGAACGTTTTCCTTTCTCTCGAGGGTATCAGGTGTCTAATTTCGAAAAACAAAAAGAAGCTTGCCCCAATCTGAAGGCTAACCTGTCCCAATGCAGTTGCAGCTACTCTGCCTGCGACAAGCAAGGACTTTGTTGCCAATGCGTGGCCTACCACCGGAAGATGCGCCAAATTCCCGGCTGCTTCTTCACCTCCGAGGGCGAGCGCAGCTATGACCGTTCCTATGCCAAATTCTGCAGCGACTGCTGCTAGTTCTGGTCATGGGGACACCACGGGACGCGTGGATCCGCAGCGGGAGCTTCAAGAGGCCGTGGAGCTCCTGGCCGACCTCACCGAGGCCCACACCGTAGCCCTTTACCTGTTCGAACCGGAAAAAGACCATTTGAAACCGGTGGCGTGGCACACGCTCAGCCGCTGCTTCCGGGCCCACGACGCGGTGCGGGTGGGCGAGGGTCTGGTGGGCTATGTGGCCAAGCACGGCCAACTGGTGGACGTGGACCGCTACCAGCAAAACTCCACGGTCACCCGGCTCTACAACGACGACGAGGGCATCAAGGCCTTCCTGGCCGTGCCCGTGGCCACCATGGGAGTCTTGGTGGTGGACACCAAGACCCGCCGCATCTTTGGTGAACGCGAAAAAAAAGTAATCAAGGATTTCGCCCGTTTTTTTGCCAATCTGGTCCGGCACCAAGTCACTTGGACCCGCGAGGCGTGCTACGGCCGCATCCTGGACTTGCTTTACGAGGTGGAAAACGCCTCCTTGGGTTATAACGATTCCCGGGCCTTCTTCAAGGAAATCCTGGAAGCGGGCCGCCGCTTTACCGGGCTGTCCTTGGGGTTCATTTGCCTCTTGTTGCCCGGGCGTAAAAAATACATGGTGGAGGCCGTGGAAGGGCCGAGCTTGGCCACCCTCCGCGGGCGTTCCTTTCCGCTCAGCCACGGTTTGGTGGGCTGGGTGTTCCGGGAGGGCCGCGTCTTGTCGCATGGGCGGCTCCGGCCTTTGAAGGGCAAATCTTATCTATTTTCGCCGGAAGAGACCATCGCGGGCTACAATACCTTTGTGGGGGTCCCTTTGCTGGCGTGGCGCCGTTTCACGGGTGTGTGGGGGTACGCCGGCAATACCGAGCGTTACCTCGAAGAAGAAGAAGAGCGCGCCTTGCAATTGGCCGGCCACCGAGTGGCGGCGACCATCGAGCACTATCATCTGCTGAGGCGGTAACCGGGCCCATTTATTCAGGGGCGGAGTTGAACTTCGATGGCATTTGGTAAATTGCTGAGCTTTTTCGCCAAGGACATGGCCATGGATTTGGGCACGGCCAACACCCTTATCTATATCAAGGGCAAGGGGGTGGTCCTGAACGAGCCCTCGGTGGTGGCCATCAAGGTGGATACCGGCAAAACCATCGCCGTGGGGCACAAGGCCAAGGAGTTCCTGGGCCGCACCAACCCCTCCATCCTGGCCAGCCGCCCCTTGAAGGATGGGGTCATCGCCGACTTCGACCTGACCCGGGTCATGATCAAGGAATTCATCACCCAGGTGCGCTCCGCCGCCGGGTTCATCAAGCCCCGCATGCTCATCGGCGTGCCCTCGGGCGTGACCCAGGTGGAAAAACGCGCCGTGATCGAATCGGCCGAGCAAGCCGGAGCCCGGGAGGTCTACCTCATCGAGGAACCAATGGCCGCGGCCATCGGGGCGGGGCTGCCCATCGCCGAGCCCAAGGGCAACATGGTGGTGGACATCGGCGGCGGCACCACCGAGGTGGCCGTCATCTCCATGCTGTCCACCGCCTACTCCGAATCGGTCCGCGTGGCCGGCGACGAGGCCAACGAGGCCATCATTCGTTACGTTCAGCGGAAGTATCAAATCCAGATTGGCGAAAACACCGCTGAGCAGGTAAAGATAAAGATAGGATCGGCTTTCCCCCTGGATCAGCCGCTCTCCCAACAGATCAGCGGCAAGGATCTGGTGGAAGGTGTGCCCCGCGCCGTCACCCTCACCGACTCCGAGGTCCGCGAAGCCATGAGCGAGCCCGTGGAGGTGATCGTGGAGAGCGTGCGGCGGGCTTTCGAGAAAACCCCGCCCGAGTTGGCTTCGGACATCGCCGACGAGGGCATTGTGCTGGCCGGGGGCGGTGCGCTGATCCGGGGGCTGGACAAGCTCTTGGCCCAGCAACTGGGAATGCGCATCCGGATTGCCGAGGACCCCTTGAGCAGCGTGGCGGTAGGCGCGGGCCGGGCCCTGGCCGATCTCCGCGAGTACCGCCGGGTATTTCTCAACTGACAGGAGGTTGAAAGAGTCCCGCCACGGCCTTTTCCGACCACCTGCTAATCATCGTGCAGAGGGATAATCTTGGCCCAGAGACTTGACTTGGAGGATCTCAGGGACCGCATTGCCTGCTTCGCCCAGTTCGATCGGGATGACGAGACCTGCTTGACCCATTGCAGCTTGAACTTCGATTGCGCCGCCGCGCGCGAACGCTCGGAGCATCAAGAGTTTTCCGACCACAGCATGGTCAGCCTGGCCTATCCCCACAGCGCCTGAACAGGGGCGCGACCCCTCTCTCTTCGCCTGTTCCTGGCTCGCGACCAGTCGAAACCCACCGGCCCGGGGCTACCCCCCGGGCCGTGGTTTTTTTCTTTTCCACCGCTCCCGCGACCGGCGGCGGAATGCCCGCTCCCTTCTCGCGGTCAGCCCCGGATTATGGCAGAATGGTTGGCGGTCGGGGGCACCAGGCCCGACGGGAAACCTTTGCCGGAGCAATCCGCCCCCCTTGCCCCGTTAGCCAAGGCTGCCCCATGTCCCTCTTTGCGAGATGCTCGGCTGGTCTCTTCTGCTGGCTTTGGCTGGCGGCCCTGCCCCCGGCCCTCTCCCCTGCCCTGGCCGGCGAGCCCGCGGCCGGGCTGGCCCTGCACCAGCCGGGCCGCTACGACCTCACCCCCTCTTTGGAAATCCTGGCCTCGCCCGCGGGCGGACTCAGCCTGGCCCAGGTCACCGCCCCGCCGTGGCGCGGCAGGTTCTCGCCGGTCCGGCAGGCAGCCCTGCACCTGGCCTCCACCGAACTGCGGGAACATTGGCTGCGGCTGACCCTCGCCACCCTGCCGGGGAGTCCGGCTGCCCGGGCCAGCTGGCTGGTGGCCACCGATTACGTCTTCCTGGGCCAGATCGACTTCTACCGGCCCACTCCCGCGGGCTGGGAAATGGTGGCGGCCGGCCTGTACCGGCCTTTCGCCAACCGCGAGGTGACCTACCGCTCCGGCGCCTTTTTGCTGCCCCGGCTGGACCAAGGACCGGTGACCTGCTATCTGCGGCTCGAGACCCGGGGCCTGAACCCCATCCATTTCCAACTCTGGTCCCTGCCCGCCTTCCTCACCCACATGGCCAAGGAGGACTACCTCTACGGCGTCTGTTTCGGGGTGTTGGGCTGCATGATCCTGTTCAACCTGTTCATCGCGGTGTCCCTGCGGGACCGGGTGTACTTCAGTTACGTGGGCTACATTTTTTTCGCCCTCGTCTCCCTGACCCTGCTCCACGGCCAGTTGCAGACCCTGTTGGACCTGGGCGACCAGGGCTTCACCCGGGTTTTCTGGACCAGCATGGGCCTGTTCACCTCCTTTGCCTATCTGTTCATGCGCGGCGTCCTGAACGCCGAGCGCCTGGGCCCCCTGATGGGCCGGCTGCTGTGGTTCGGCTTTTACTACGGCTTGGCCTTGGTGGCGGCGGGGCTCTTCAGCCTGCCCTGGCTGGGGCGCTGGTTGGCCCTGGGCAGCGGCATCTTCTCGCCCTGGCTGGCCCTGGGCGCGGGCGTGGTCAGTTGGCGGCGCGGTTTCGTGGCCGCCCGCTACTTCCTGGTGGCCTGGGGAGTGCTGGCCGTGGCCGTGGCCGTGTTCGCCCTGCAGGAAGTTGGCCCCCTGGCCGGCCAGTACTGGGCCCGCAACGCCCTGGTCCTCGGCACGGCCCTGGAGTCGATCCTCTTGTCCCTGGCCCTGGCCGCCCGCATCCGGGGCTTGCAGGAGGAGCGCGAGGTGTTGCGCCGGAGTGAGTCACGCTTCCGGCAGCTCAGCCACACCGACGGCCTCACCGGGCTCTACAACAAGCGTTACTTCTCCGAGCGCCTGGCCACGGCCCTGGCCGCTGGCGGCCCGGCCGAAGGCCTGTGCCTGCTCCTGTTGGACATCGACGATTTCAAGGAGTTCAACGACACCTTTGGGCACGACCAGGGGGACCTGGTGCTGCAGGGCCTGGCCCAGGTCATGACCGATAGCGTGCGGGCCGGGGACCTGCCCTGCCGCTGGGGCGGGGAGGAATTCGCGGTGATCCTGGCCGGGGTGGGCTGGGGGCAGGCCGCGGCCGTGGCCGAGCGCATCCGCCAGCGCTTCGCCGCGCGGGAGTTCCCTCCCGCGGGCGGGACGGCCCGCTGCACTGCGAGCCTGGGCCTGGTGCAGCACCGCCCCGGCGAGACGGCCGCGGAGCTGGTCCGCCGGGCGGACCAGGCCCTGTACCAGGCCAAACGCGCCGGCAAGAACCGCTTGGCCGGCAGCGCCTGAGCCGGCCCGCTATTCCGGGTCCTGCGCGCTGGGTTCGGCGGCGTCCGCTGGCCCCGCCGCCGGGGGGGCCGCCTTGTCCAGGCCCGCCTCGGCCAGCACTTCTCCCCGGGGCGGGGGCGGCGAGCCCTGCCGGCCCCAATAGAGCACCCGCCCGGGCTCCGCTCCGGCGTCCCCGCCCGCCTCCTCCCGCCCCCGGGCCCGGCGATCCCGGCCCCGGCGTCCCCGGCGTCCCCGGCGATAGACCAGGATCCCCGCCGCGGCCAGCGCGATCAAGGTCCACAGCCCGCTGCCGGTGAAGATGATCACCAACCAGGAAAAACGGCTGGCCATGTCCTCCGAGAAGCGCTCCTCCAGGGCGGTGAGGCTGTAGCCCGTGGCCCGCTGCAGCGCCGTGGTCAGGGACAGGTCCTGGGACAACCCGGTGATCAGCCGGGCCAGGGCCGGGGCTCCGAACTCCCGTTGCAGCCAGTTGACCTGGTAATAGGCCTGGGCATAGGCCAGGGCCGCCCGGTCTTCGGCGGCGGGGAAGCCGGGCCCCAGCTCCTCCCAGGTGAAAAGCTTGCCCAACAGCACCCCCCGGGCCATGATCTCGGCCAGGCCCCAGCCCTCCTCGCCGGTGAAGTGCATGGCCAGGCCCTCTTCCAGCCAGCGGGGAGCCGGGCGGCCCTTGAGGGCCACCTCCAGGTAGAGGTGCAACAGCTCGTGCCGGAGCACCTGGGCGAACTCCTCGGGCGAGCCCAACTGGCCCGGGGAGCGCACCAGGATGTAGTAGGCCCGGGGATAGGCCAGGCCGGCGGCCCAGGACGGTCCGCCCAGCTCGGCCGTGCGCTGGGCAAAGTCCTGGCGGGTGGCCGCCACCTCCACCTCCAGGGCCTGGGGCGCGGCCCCGGTCCAGCGGGCCAGCGGGCCGGCCGCGCGGTCCACCTCGCGCCGCACCAGGGCGGCCAGCTCCGGGGTGGGGGCCAGGATGCGCAAACGGGGCACCGAAGTGGCGGTGGGGGTGGCGGAGGCGGCGGAGGGAGGGGCAAGGGAAGGCGTCGAGGCTGCGGTCCCGGTCGCGCCGGCCGCGGCGGCGCCAGGGGCCAGGGCCAAGGCCGGGACCAGAGCCAGGGCCATGGCCAGGGCCCAAAGCCAGCTCCGTAACGGGGGGACAATCCGGGGCCGGGCCGCCGCCGCGCGCCCCAGACGCCCCGCAACCCGGCGGCGAGGCTGCCGGGCCCGGCCCTTCACAGGCCCAGGCGGCGGGTCAGCTCCGCCGCGGAGAGGCCCTCCACCCACAGGCGTTTGTGCCGGGACTTCTCCCCCGCCACCAGGCGCACCTGCGCCCGGGACAGGCCCAGGGACTTGGCCAGGAACTTGACCAGGGCCTGGTTGGCCGCGCCCTCCACCGGCGGGGCGGTAAGCCGCACCTTGAGCGCGCCTTCCTCCAGGCCGGCGATCTGGTTCCGGGAAGCCCGGGGGATCACCCGCACGGGGAAAGACAGGCCGCCCTCGGCGGGAGTGGTTTCCAACACGGAAAAATCAGGAGTTGGGGGTGCGGAGGATCTTGATCTTGTCTTCCAGCTCGGTCAGCTCGCGGTCGCGATCCAGCTCCACGTCCATAAGCTTCAGGTGGGCTTCCACCAGGGAGCGCAACCGCACCTCGAACTGGGCGCGCTGCCGCTTCAGTTCGGCGATGTCGTCGTGGATCTGGGCCAGGCGGTTGTGGGCCTGCCCCAAGGTCTTCTCGGCCTGCAACTCGGCTTCGGCCACCAGAAGCTGGGCCTCGCGCTCGGCGTTGGACTTGATGTCCACCGCCATTTGCCGGGTCTGCTCCAGGGCGGCCTGCAAGGTGTCTTCCCGGGCGATGTAGGCAGCCAGCTTTTCCTGGCTCTCCAGGTGCTTGCGGGCCAGCTCGGCCACCTGGTCCTCCAGGCCCCCCACGTGTTCGGCCACCATATCCAGGAAGGAATGCACCTCCCGGGGATCCAGGCCCCGGAAACGGCGGCTGAAGTCCTTCTGACGTATCTGCTCTTTATCCACGGCGGCCTCGCTTTCTGCCCTGGGCAAAAGGGCCCCGGCGCGCCTCCGGCGCACCGTCCCCGCGCCAAAGGGTTGGCGTTCGCCTCAACCTTAGCGGATGCGCCCCAGAATTGTCAAGTTATTACAAGTTGTTTCAGGCTATTGACAAATTTGCCCCTTTGCGGTGGGACCGGCGGGCCAATTGAGATTTATTTTCCAAAAGACCAGGAATGTTAACAAGTTGGCCCCAGCCCCTGGGATCGGTCCGCGGCGAGGCGGGCCCGGCCCGCGGCAACACGAAGATTTCGCCTAGGCCACCGAACCCAGGCGGCGGGCCGCTTCCTCGGGCCGCAGGAAGGAAAGCATTTCGTCGTGCAGCTTCTCAAAGTAGTTGATCTCGTCCACGCCCAGGGGCGGGATGTCCACCCGGCTCACCACCCGGAGCATCAGGGGCAGGCCGAGACCCGGGGCCAGGGCGGTGTGCAGGGCCAGGTTGTAGGCCCCCACCCCCTCGGTCTCCAAAAAGCCCAGCACCCGGGTGAGCCCCTGGGCCAGGCCCAGCACCTCGTCCGCGGTCAACTCCGGCAGGGTGCGTCCCGGGGCCAGGGCCATGAAGTCGTAGATGCCCCGGGGGGCAAAGGCCGCCAGCCAACCGGCCGGACCGCGGCGCCCCAGCCAGCGCTCGCCCGTGGCTTCCTCGGCGGCCAGGTACTCCGCGGCCAGGTCGCCGCCGGTCCGGCGGGCATAGGCCTGCTGCCGGGAGCGCACCCGGGCCTGGAAAGCGGTGGGGCCCTGCCCGGCCGCCAATTGGAAATGGGGATGCACCAGACCGGCCCCGGCCGGCATCATGTAGTTCCAGTTCACCGAGGCGAAGCGCGCTCCCCGGCCCAGGCGGGCAAAGGCCTCGCGGGCCAGCTCCAGGCCGTTGGCCAGCACTTCGGGGGTGAACTGGGACGGCCGCACATAGTGCTCCCGGGTGAGCACCAGCACCGTGTTCATGGACTCATAGGGGAAGGCATTGGGGAAGCACACCGCGTCACCGCGGCAGAGGCGGCCCTCCGGCTCGTCGGCCGGCAGGAAGCGGGCGGTCATCTGGTGCACGTGTTCCGGGCAGAAGGGGCAAGGCAGGCCCGCGGCCCGCTCCAGCCACAGGGAGTGATCCACCGGGCCCAGTTCCCGCAGCCGGAAGGGCAGGATGCGGGCCACGTCCCCGGACAGGGGGTCCCGGCGGATCTCCACCTCCAGGGTTTTGGGCGCGAACTGGTTGAAAGGGTCCAAGAATGACAGCCGGCGGCGGGTCACCTGGAAACGTAACGCCATATTTTCCTCTCTATCTCAGCCCATGGCCGCCCGGATCAGCCCCAACAGGTCGCTGAACCGGAAAGGCTTGTCCAAGGTGGGGAAGCCCAAGGCCGTGATCTCCTCGCCCAGGCGGGAATGCACCGCGCTGGTGCCGAAGAAACCGCTCAGGAAGATGGCCTTGAGGGTCTGGTCCCGCTCCCGCATGTGCCGGAGCATCTCCACCCCGTCCATCACCGGCATGACCACGTCGGTGATCACCAGCTCCGGCTTGAAGATGAGGTGTTCCCGGAGACCCCGCAGCCCATCGGCGGCCTGGGCCACCCGGTAGCCCTCCAGCTCCAGGATATCCGCGATGTTGCGGCGGATTTTCTCCTCGTCGTCCACCACCAGGATGCGCCGCTCGCCTCCGGTGTCCTCCAGCCGGATCAGCCCCAGGGCCTGGACCAACTCGTCGTCCAAGACCCCGTCCAGACGCTCTTTCACCGAGTTCAGCCGCTTCTGGCCCTCCTCGGCGGCCTGGCGGTTGGTCTGGTGCAGATCCGGGTGATAGACCTTGGACAACAGGCGATAGCTGGAGCGCACATAGCGTACCGCCGCTTCCGGGCCCAGCTCCCGGCAGATTTGGCGAGCCTTTTCGTACACGCCCAGGTAGCGGAGATCGTCAGCCAAATCGTTCATGCCAGACCTTGTCCGCCGGAAGAAATCGCCCCCGGCCGGGTGTTTTGCGCTTCCTGGTTCCTGGTTCGCCGAGCCCCGGGAGGCTGTTCTCCCCCAGCCTCCCAATAAAAACCACGAGGTTTTTTTTGGGAAAGGGGTTTTTCCCTCACTCTTCCTACCCCTGCCAAAGGGTGTCAGCCAGCAGGCAGAGGAACAGGAGGATGGAAACCACGCCGTTCAAGGTGAAGAAAGCCAGGGGGATGTTGGCGGCCCGCCGGGCCACCAGGACGTGCTCGGCGCAGAGGATGCAGGCCGCCGCCGCGACCCCGCCCAGGTAAAGCCCGCCCAGGCCGAACAGGGGCGCCAGGGCCAGGAAGCCGGCCGCGGCCAGGGCGTGCAGGAGCCGGCTGATCCGGAGCCCGCCACCCACGCCGCGGCAGGCCGGCAGGGACAACAGGCCCTGGCCCCGGTCGAACTCCACGTCCTGACAGGCGTAGATGATATCAAAGCCGGCCACCCAGGCGGCCACCGCCCCGCCCAGCACCAACAGGCGCCAGTCCAGGGTGCCGGTCACCGCCACCCAGGCCCCCAGGGGAGCCAGGGCCGTGGCCACGCCCAACCAGAGGTGGCACAGGGAGGTGAAGCGCTTGGTGTAGCTGTAGCCCAGCACCCAGGCCAGGGCCAGGGGCGAGAGCCACAGGCACAGGGGGTTCAGCATGCCGGCCGCGCTCACGAACACGGCCACGGTCAACAAAAGCCACAACCAGGCCAGGCGGGGGCTCACCTGGCCGGTGACCAGGGAACGGCCGGCCGTGCGGGGGTTCTGGGCGTCAAAGGGCAGGTCCGCCAGGCGGTTCATGATCATGGCCGCGCTGCGGGCCGCCACCAGGGCCACCACCACCCAGAGGAAGGTCTCCAGGCGGAGCGGCTCCTCCCGGGCGGCCAAGACCACCGCGGCCAGGGCAAAAGGGAACAGAAAGATGGTGTGGCTGAACTTCACCAGCTCGCCGAAGTCCAGCACCCGGCGGCTCATGCGTCCGCCCAGGCTGCCCAGCCGTCCGGTCATGCGCCTTCCCCCGGCAACAGCCCCCAAGCGGCCAGGCGGGCCAAGGCGGCCTTCTTCACCTGGGGGGTCATCTCCAGGCGTTCGGGCCAGGGGCGGTGGAAGCCCTCTTCGGGCCACTTGCGGGTGGCGTCCAGGCCCAGCTTGCTGTGCAGCCAGGGGAGCTGGGACGCGTGGTCCAGGGCGTCGGCCGGCCCCCGGCTCATCAGCGCGTCGCGGGCCGGGTCCAGGTTGTTCAGGGCCTCCCACCAGGCCTCGGCCGGGTTCTGCACGTCCACCCAATGGTCCACCACCACGATGAGCTTGGCGAACATCATCTGCCCCTGGCCCCACAGGGCGTTCATCACCTTGTAGGCGTGGCCGGGGTAGCTCTTCTTGATGGCCACGAAGACCAGGTTGTGGAATACACCTTCGGCCGGCATGTGGTAGTCCACCACCTCGGGCAGCACCGCCTGCAACAGGGGCAGGAAGATGCGCTCCGTGGCCAGGCCCAGGTAGAAGTCCTCCATGGGCGGCCGGCCCACCACCGTGGTGGGGTAGAGGAAATCCCGGCGGTGGGTCAGGTGGGTGATATGGAACACCGGGTAATCGTCGGCCAGGGAGTAGAACCCGGTGTGGTCGCCAAAGGGCCCTTCCCGCCGAAGCGGCTCGGCCGGGTCCACGTAGCCCTCCAGGATCACCTCGGCCTCGGCCGGCACCAGGAGATCGCTCGCCACCGCCCGGGCCACCTTCAGCGGCCGGCCCAGGAGAAAGCCCGTGAACATCATCTCTTCCAGGTTTTCGGGCAGGGGGGCGGTGGCCGCGTACACCGCGGCCGGGGGCCCGCCCAGGGCCACGGCCACGGGCAAGCGCTCGCCCAGCTCCTTGGCCTTGGCGTAGTGGGCCGCGCCGCCTTTGTGGCGGTGCCAGTGCATGCCCGTGGTGGAAGCGTCGAACTTCTGCAGGCGGTACATCCCCACGTTCTGCTTGCCGGTCTCGGGGTCGGCGGTGATCACCTGGGGCAGGGTGATGAAGGGCCCCCCGTCACCGGGCCAGCAGGTGAGGATGGGCAGGAGGTCCAGGCTGGCCGCCTCCCCCTCCAGCACCACCTCCTGGCAAGGCGCGGACTTCACCTCCTTGGGCTTGAAGGAGGCCAGTTCCTTGATCTTGGGCAGGGCCATCTTGAGCTTGGGCCACAGGCCCGGCGGCAGGTCCAGGGCCAGCCAGTCCCGGATGCGCCGGGCCACCTGGTCCAGATCGTCCACCCCCAGGGCCAGGCCCATGCGCTCCCGGCTGCCAAAGAGGTTGATGGCCAGGGGGCAGGCCGCACCCTGGGCCTGGCGGAACAACAGGGCCGGGCCGCCGGCCTTCATCACCGGTTCGGCCAGGGCGCTGACCTCCAGAAAGGGGTCCACCTGGTCCGCGATCTCCTTGAGCCAGCCCCGGGTGGTCAACTCCGCCAGGAACTCGCCCATGCTGTCCGGAGCCCTCATGCCTCTGTCGCCCTCCGCCCGCGCCCCCCGGGGAAATCTGTACTTTAGCCCCTCAAATCTGTTTAATATAGCCCAGTCTGGAGCCCCGCGCAATTGGGGGCGGGGCTCCGCTTTCTCACAGCCAAGGAGGCTTCATGCGCGTAGTGGCTTTGAACGGCAGCGCCCGGGCGGACCGGGGAGTCACCGGGCGGCTGTTGGCCGCGCTCACCCAGGGACTGGCGGCCGGTGACGCGGTGGTGGAGACCGTGGCCGTGGCCGCCAAGAACATCGCCCCTTGCCGGGCCTGCCTCACCTGTATGCACGCCACCCCGGGCCGTTGCGCCCAGGATGACGATATGAGCGGCATCTATCCCCTGTTGCAGGCGGCGGACATGTTGGTGGTGGCGACTCCGGTGTACACCGACAGCATGACCGCCCAACTCAAGGCGGTGATGGACCGCACCATCTGCGCCATGCAGCCCTTTCTCATGACCGATGCGGCCGGCCGCACCCGCCATCCCCTGACCTGGCGCTTGCCGCCGTGGTTCGTGCTCCTGGCTACCTCCGGATTCCCGGAGCCGGCGACCTTCGAGCCGCTCAAGCTCACCCTGCGGGCCCAGGCTGCCAATTTCGGCAGCCGGTTGGTGGCCGAGTTCTGCCTGCCCGGGTCCCTGGCCTTGCAGATGGAACCTGGCCTTTTGGAGGGCCACTTGGGCCTCCTGAGCCAGGCTGGGGAGGAGCTGGCCCGCCAGGGCGGCGTGAATCCCTGGCTGGCGGCCCGGATCAACCGGCCGGCCTTTTCGGTGGACGAGTTCCGCCGGGTGGCGGCGCGCTACGAGGCCTGGTGCCGCAAGAAACTGGCCCCCGCCCCCTGACTTACGCCGGCCCGCCCGGACGCCGGGCGGGGGGGGTACGGCAGGACGCTCCCGCTATTGCAAAAAGCTCTCAAAATGATAGAGTTTAAGGGCTCTGGGCAAGTTTTCCCTTTTCCTGCCCCCCAACCAGAGGGAGCGGACTGCGCCCGGCGGCCTGCCGCCACCCGTCCCTCCCCCTGGTTTTTGGGCCCAGCGGCAGCCGACATTGCGAACGTGCGTGAGCGCTTTCCTGGACATGCGTACCCTGGCCCTGGCCTCGGGTATCATGGGGCTGGCCTTGTGCCTGTGCCTCTGCTACGTCTATTTCACCCGCAAAACCTATCCCGGTTTCCGGACTTGGACCCTTGGCCTCGTGGTGGGGGCGGTGGGCACCGCCCTCTTAGGCCTGCGCGCCCAGTTGCCCGACCTGGTCACCGTGGTGCTGGCCAACCTGTGCCTCATGGCGGCCGTGGTCCTCTTGACCCGGGGCCTGGCCCACTTTTGCGAGGCGCGGCAGCATAACCTTTGGGACGGCGCGATCCTGGTTCTGGTGACCGCGGCCTACTGGTACTTCACCTTGGTCCACCCAGACTTGAACACCCGGGTGGCGCTGTTGTACCTCTTGTCCGTGCCCCTGTGGCTCCGCTGTTTCGCCTACACCTGGCGCGGGGTCTTGGCGGTTTTGCCGCGGCGAAACCTGCTTTTGGCCCTCTCCTTCGCCTTCCTTTCGCTCTGGAGCCTCGGTTTCGCGGGGTGGACCTATTTCTTCGACGCCCGGATCGTGGATTACCTGCACGCCACGCCGGTGCACGGGGTCGGCATCGTCGTGGGCATGGTGTTCAGGCTCTTCGTGATCCTGGGCCTCATCGGCTTGAACGCGCAGCGGCTGGAACTGGACCTGCACCAGGCTGATCGCGAGATAGAGTTCTTGCGGGGGTTGTTGCCGGTTTGCGCCAACTGCAAGCGCATCCGCGACGGCGAGGGCGCCTGGCAAGCCATGGAGTCCTATCTGCAAAAGCAGGCCGGCCTGCAGGTGACCCATGGGGTCTGCCCCGAGTGCATGCAGAAGCTCTACCCCGAGATCTACGACCGGGTAAAGGACCGGCTGTCCTGACCCCGGGCCGGCTGGGTCCCCGTTCCCCAGGGCTGGGGCCGGCCGCCGGCGCCCCCGCGGAGGCGTAGCCTTGGCTGCCCCCGGCCATCGCCGGCGGCGCCGGAGCGGGCCGCCTTTCCCGGCCTCCCCGCCCTCAAAAACCACGGGCCCCGAGGGTTCAACCCACGGGGCCCGAGTAGGGCGACAGAACCGAGCCGGGAAAGCTATTTTTTGGCGGCCTTCTTGGTCTCTTTTTCTGCTTCCTTGGCGTCCACCAACTGCACCAGCGCCATGGGCGCGGCGTCACCGCGGCGAATCCGGGTGGGCACCACGCGGATGTAACCGCCGCTGCGTTCGGTGTAGCGCTCTTTGGCCTCGGCAAAGATCTTGCCGCAGACCTTGTGGCTCCTGAGATAGGACTCGGCCAGCCGGCGGGCATGCAAATCGCCGCGTTTAGCCAGGGTGATAATCTTTTCGGCCTCTCGCTTCAGCTCTTTGGCCTTGGCTTCGGTGGTCTCCAGCTTCTCGTGTTCCAGAAGGGAGGTGACCAAGTTGCGCATCATGGCCAATCTATGGGAGCTGTTCCGGGACAGCCGTCGGGAGACCGTGCGGTGTCTCATTTTTCCCTATCCTTTTTTTCCAGATCTTCCCGCAGGGGGAAGTTGTCCAGCTTCATGCCCAGGCTCAGTCCCATCTCCGTGAGCATCTCCTTGATCTCATTCAAGGATTTGCGACCGAAGTTCTTGGTTTTGAGCATCTCGGCCTCGCTGCGCTGCACCAGTTCGCCGATGTATTTGATGTCGGCGTTTTTGAGGCAGTTGGCGCTACGCACGCTCAGTTCCAGTTCATCCACGGTACGGAAGAGGTTTTCGTTGAGCTCGGGCTCCTCGCGCTCCTCTTCCTCCTCCGGCTCCGGCTCCTCGGGGAAGTTGATGAAGATCGTCAACTGTTCCTTGAGGATCTTGGCCGCGTAGGCCACCGCGTCCTCGGGCTTGATGGCGCCGTTGGTGTGGACCTCCAAGGTCAGTTTGTCATAGTCGGTGATCTGCCCCACCCGGGCCTGGTTCACCACGTAAGCCACTTTGGTGATGGGGGAGAAGGCGGCGTCCATGGCGATTACGCCGATGGGATCCTCGGGGCTCTTGTTGCGTTCCGAGGTGACATAGCCTTTGCCGGTCTTCACCGTGAGTTCAGCCTCGATCTTGCCGTCGGGGCCCAGGGTGGCGATGTGGTGATCCGGATTGAGTATCTCCACGTCCGGCGGCGCTTTGATATCGCCGGCCCGCAACACTCCCTCGCCAGATGCGGAAATCCGCATCACGGTGGGCTCGTAACCCAGGTATTTCAGCCGCACTCCCTTGAGGTTCAGGATGATGTCGGTGACATCCTCCATCACACCGGGGATGGTGGAAAATTCGTGGAGCACGTTTTCAAAGCGTACACTGGTTATGGC
This sequence comes from Deltaproteobacteria bacterium, assembly GCA_020444165.1. Next base: position 37,267 of record JAHLLK010000040.1, read on the forward strand.
CGCACCCTGCAGAGAGGAGATGAGAATGCGTCTCAGAGCATTGCCGATGGTGTGCCCGAAGCCCCGTTCCAGCGGCTCACAGGAAAATTTTCCGTAAAGCGCGGAATGGCCCTCTTCGTCCACCTCAAGGCGAGTGGGTTTAATCAGCTCGCGCCAATTCCTCTCCATATTCACTCCCTATCAGGGTTGGGAACTCTAGCGAGAGTAGAGTTCCACGATAAGCTGTTCCTGCATGGGCATGGTCAGCTCTTCGCGCGTGGGCAAGGCTTTGACCTTACCGCTGAAGTTGGCCGAATCCGCCTCCAGCCAGCCGGGGACCGTGCGACGGGCAACCGCCTCCATGGCCTCCTTGATCTGGGGGGTGTTGCGGCTCTTTTCCAGCACGCCGATGACGTCGCCTTCCCTCACCAGGGCGGAGGGGATGTTCACCCGCCGGCCGTTGATGGCGAAGTGGCCGTGACGCACCCACTGGCGGGCCTGGTTGCGGGAGTTGGCGAAGCCCAGGCGGTAGACCACGTTGTCCAGCCGGCGTTCCAGGAGGATCAGAAGATTGTGGCCGGAAACCCCGCGCATGGACGAGGCTCGGTGGTAGGTCAAACGGAACTGGTTCTCGGCCAGGCCGTACATCCGCTTGACTTTCTGCTTCTCCCTAAGCTGCAGGCCGTAGTCGCTGACCTTGATCCGGCCCTGGCCGTGCTGGCCGGGGGGGTAGCTGCGACGTTCCACCGCGCATTTGTCGCTGTAGCAGCGATCTCCTTTGAGGTAGAGCTTCTGGGTCTCGCGGCGGCAAAGCCGGCAGACCGAGCCTCTGTATCTGGCCAAAACGGATACCTCCCTCTATAGCCTTCCGGCTTCAGACCCGGCGCCGCTTGGGCGGCCGGCAGCCGTTGTGGGGGACCGGGGTGACGTCGCGGATGAGAGTGACGTTCAGACCCGCATTGTGCAAAGCCCGAAGCGCGGCCTCACGACCAGCGCCGGGCCCTTTGATATTCACTTCCACTGACCGCATGCCGTGCTCTACCGCTTTCTTGGCGGCGTCCTCGGCCGCGAGCTGGGCGGCGAACGGCGTGGACTTGCGCGATCCCTTGAACCCCTGCACCCCGGACGAAGACCAGGCCACGGCGTTACCCATCGGATCGGTAATGGTCACGATGGTGTTATTGAACGTGGACTGCACGAAGGCGATACCCGCAGGTATGTTCTTGCGTTCCTTCTTCTTGCGGGTGGTCTTTTTCTGAGCCTTGGCCATTACTTCTTCCTCTTACCAATCACCGCGCGGCGGGGCCCCTTGCGGGTGCGAGCGTTGGTCCGGGTGCGCTGACCGTTGACCGGCAGGCCTCTTCTGTGCCGAAGGCCGCGGTAGCACCCCAGGTCCATCAGCCGCTTGATATTCATGGAGACCTCGCGCCGGAGGTCACCCTCGACCTTAAACGAGAGGTCGATCACCTGACGGATGCGCGACACCTCTTCCTCGGTGAGCTGATCGCTTTTGGTATCGGGGTTCACCCCGGCGTCGGTCAGGATCTTCTGAGAAGAACTGAGACCGATGCCAAAGATATAGGTCAGCGCCACTTCGATCCGCTTGTTACGCGGAAGATCGATGCCTGCGATTCTCGCCACGGAAAACCTCCTAGCCCTGGCGCTGATTGTGCCGCGGGTTCTTCTTGCAAATCACCCGCACCACGCCCTTGCGTTTTATGATCATGCAATCCTTGCAGATCCGCTTCACGGATGCCCGTACTTTCATGGGTCTTACCTCATCTCAACAGCACAGGCGTAGCGTGCCGTGGCTGATGCAATAAACTGCCCACGGTCCACCCACCTAGAGGTGGCCTGGGGTCTAGCCTCACCCATTTCAGGGAAGGCTGAGTATCTGGGGGCCGTCTTTGGTGACTGCCACCGTGTGCTCAAAATGAGCGGATAGTTTACCGTCAGCCGTGACCGCCGTCCAGCCGTCGTCCAGTATTTTGACTTCCCAGCCCCCGGCGTTGATCATGGGCTCGATGGCCAAAACCATGCCGGGTTTCAAAACCACGCCGCGTCCCTTGTGACCGAAGTTGGGAACCTGCGGCTCCTCGTGCAGCTTGCGGCCAATGCCATGGCCCACGAACTGCTTGACCACACTATAACCGGCGCCCTCCGCCACCGCCTGGATGGCCGCCGATACGTCGCCCAGCCGCCGGCCAGGCCGCATCTCCTCTATGCCGGCCATCAAGGACTCATGGGTGACGTCCATCAGCCGCTGAGCCTCTTCCGTCACCTGGCCCACCGCCACGGTGCAGGCGGAATCGCCGTAAAACCCGTCCAGGATTACCCCGAAATCCATGGACAAAATGTCTCCCTCCGCCAATGGGGTCCGGCGGGGGAAACCGTGTACCACCTCGCTGTTGACCGAACAGCACAGGCTGTAGGGATAGCCGTGGTACCCCTTGAAAGCCGGCGCCGCGCCCATCTCCTGGCACATCTCTTCCGCCAGGTCGTTGAGCCGCTCCGTGGTCACCCCGGGCTCCGCCGCGGCGCGCATGGCCTCCAGAACCTTGCCGACCACCCGGCCGGCTTGCCGCATGGTGGCAAGCTCGGCCGGGGATTTGCGTGTAATCATCTCCTGGCGCCCGTGGCCCTCTTAGCCGAGGACCGCCTTGATACGGCCCAGGATCGCCTCCATGTCGCCCACACCGTCGATGGGCCGCAAGAGGCCCTTGCCCGTGTAGTAGTCGATCAGGGGTTTGGTCTGATCGTCGTACACCTTCAGGCGGTTGGACACGGTGGCCTCGTTGTCGTCGTCGCGCTGATACAGCTCGCCGCCGCACTTGTCGCACTCGCCCTCCTGCTTGGGCGGGTCGAACATGACGTGGAAGCCCGCGCCGCAGCCCTTGCAGGTCCGCCGGCCGGTGAGGCGCTTCAGCAGCTCGGAACTGGGCACCTCTATGCTCACCACGTGGTCAATGTCCTTTTTCAGGCCGGCCAGGATCTTGTCCAGTTCCTCGGCCTGGGGCACGTTGCGGGGGAAGCCGTCCAGCATGAAGCCCTTGTCGCAGTCAGGCTGGGCCAAACGCTCCTTCACGAGACCAAGGACCACCTCGTCGGGGACCAAGCCACCGGCGTCCATGAACTTCTTGGCCTCCAGACCCAGCTGGGTCTGGTTCTTCACCGCGGCGCGCAGCATGTCGCCGGTGGAGATTTGCGGAATGCCGTAAGCCTCGATAAGCCGTTTGGCCTGCGTGCCTTTACCAGCCCCGGGAGGGCCCAACAGAATCAAGTTCATAACCGCTGCTCCCTTTTTGCTATGCCAGAAAAACCCATCCGCGCCCCGGCGTCCCCCTAACGGGTGTTGCGGCCTAGCGCCCCCTGATCATACCTTTTTTCATAAGGCTTTCGTAATGCCGGGACATCAGATGGCTTTCGATTTGGGCCATGGTGTCCAGGGCCACACCCACCACGATCAAGAGGGCCGTGCCGCCGAAGTAGAAGGGCACGTTGAATTGACTGATCAAGACGGTGGGCAACACGCACACCGCCGAGACATATACCGCGCCGCCCAGGGTAATACGGGTCAGGACCCGGTCGATGTACTCGGCCGTACGCTTGCCCGGCCGGATGCCGGGGATAAACCCGCCGGATTTCTTCATGTTGTCCGCTACGTCTTCGGGGTTGAAAGTCACCGCCGTGTAGAAGTAGCAGAAGAAGAAAATCAGCGCCACGTACAGGAGGCTGTAGACCCAGCCGCCCGGAGTGATGGACCGGGCCGCCTGCTGCACCCAGGGCACCTGGATGAACTGGGCGATGGTGGCCGGGAACATGATGATGGACGAGGCGAAGATGGGCGGAATGACGCCCGAGGTGTTGATCTTCAACGGCAAATGGGTGCTCTGCCCCCCGTACATCCGCCGTCCCACCACCCGTTTGGCGTACTGCACCGGTATCCGGCGTTGTCCCTGCTCCACATAGCAGATGCCGGCGATGACCGCCAGCATCATCACCGCCATGATCACCAGGACGAAGACGTTCATTTCGCCCAGTTGCACCATCTGGACGGTGTTGACGATGGCGCTGGGCATGCGGGCCACGATGCCGGCGAAGATGATCAGGCTGATGCCGTTGCCGATGCCGCGCTCGGTGATCTGCTCACCCAGCCACATGATGAAGGCGGTGCCCGCGGCCAGGGTGACCATGCTCACCAGCCGGAAGCCCCAACCGGGGTGGGGCACCACCATGGCGCCGCCGGGGCTGGTCATGGCCTCGAGGCCCACGGCGATGCCGAAGCCCTGCACCATGGCCAACACCACGGTGCCGTAGCGGGCGTATTGGGTGATTTTCTTGCGGCCTTCCTGGCCCTCCTTCTTCAGCTCCCCCAGATAGGGGATGACCACGGTAAGGAGCTCCAGGATGATGCTGGCCGAAATGTAGGGCATGATGCCCAAGGCGAAGATGCTCATCCGTTCCAAGGCGCCGCCGCTGAACATGTCCACCAAGCCCAGCAGAGTGCCCTTGTAACGGGCCAGGAAGGCGGCGAGCGCCTCCCCGTCGATACCGGGAGTGGGGATGGTGCATCCCACCCGGTATACCGCGAGCATCACCAGGGTGAACAGCACCCGCCGTTTGAGCTCGGGGATGCGGAATATGTTTTGGGCGCCGTCTACCGCCACGTCAGATCAGCTCCACCTTGCCGCCGGCGGCGGTTACTTTGGCCATGGCGCCTTCGCTGGCCAGGTTCACTTGCACGGTCACGGCGTGCTCTACCGCGCCCTGGCCCAAGAGCTTGATGGCGTCGAAGCTGCCCTTGATCAGGCCGGAGTCGGCCAGAACCTGGGCATCCACCACGCTGCCCTCCGCAAAGCGGTTCAGGTCGCGCACGTTGATCTCGGCCACGGTGAGCGCGAAAATGTTTTTGAATCCGCGCTTGGGCAACCGGCGCTGCAGGGGCATCTGCCCGCCCTCGAAGCCGGGGGCCACGCCGCCGCCGGAGCGGGAGTTCTGGCCCTTGTGGCCTTTGCCCGCCGTCTTGCCTTGCCCGGAACCAAGACCGCGACCCAACCGCTTGCGGTCTTTCTTGGATCCCTCAGCCGGGGACAGCTCGTTTAGCTTCATGATCAGGCCTCGTTTTCCTCAGGCAAAACGGTAACCAGGTAGATGACCTTGTTGATCATCCCCCGGACCGCCGGAGTATCTTCCAGGGTCACGATTTTATTCATCTTGGTCAGGCCCAGGCCCCGGAGAGTGCTCCGGTGCTTCTGGGGTTTGCCGATGCCGCTCTTGGTGAGCTGGACTCTAATGGTCCCCGCCATGACGACTCCCTTTTTCCGTCCGCCCGCCCTAGTGGGCCAAATCCATCTGTTCGGGCGCGATGTTACGGAGCTTGACCATATCCTCGGCGCTCTTGAGCTTTTTGAGCCCTTCCAAGGTGGCCTTGATCACGTTGTGGGGGTTGTTGGTCCCCAGGCACTTGGTGAGGATGTCAGTAACCCCGGCCGCCTCCAAAACCGCCCGCACCGCGCCGCCGGCGATGACACCGGTACCGGGGCGGGCCGGTTTCATGAGCACCAGCCCAGCGCCGAACTCACCCATCACCTGGTGGGGGATGGTACCGTCCACCAGGGGCACGGGGCTCATGTCGCGCTTGGCTTTCTCGATGCCCTTGCGGATGGCCTCCGGCACCTCGTTGGCTTTGCCCAGGCCGGCGCCCACGCTGCCCTGGCCGTCTCCCACCACCACCACGGCGGAGAAGGAGAAGCGGCGGCCACCTTTGACCACCTTGGCCACGCGGTTGATGTGCACAACCTTGTCGATGAGCTGCAGCTCGTCTTCAAAACTCTCTTTTCTGGGTCTTCTTTTGTCCAGCAAGGCCATAATCCTTCAAAAACCAAGGGCTGGGAGCCGTTGGGCTAGAACTCCAGACCGCCTTCGCGGGCGGCATCGGCCAAGGCCTTAACCCGGCCATGGAACAAAAAGCCGTTGCGGTCGAAAATCACCTGGATGATGCCGGCGCTCTTGGCCTTTTCGGCCACGGCCTTGCCCACCATCTTGGCGGCCTTGATGTTGCCTTTGTGCCCCTCTTGGCTCCGGACCTCCGGAGAGAGGGTGCTGGCCGCGGCCAAAGTAACGCCGCTGACATCGTCGATGACCTGGGCGTAGATGTGATTCAGGGAGCGGTACACGCAGAGCCGGGGCCGCTGGGCGGTGCCCTGGATCTTGCGGCGCACCCGAACCTTGCGCTTCTGCCAGGCTTTCAACCGGGGACTGGTCTTTCCCATCGTCTGAACCTCTATTTCACCAAGCGGCCAAGGCCGCTCTTTCGTGCCATAACCGCGCCGCCGGGGCCTACTTGGCGCCGGCCTTGCCCACCTTGCGGCGGATCACTTCTTCGGCGTACTTCACCCCCTTGCCCTTGTAGGGCTCCGGGGGACGGTAGGCCCGGATGGTGGCCGCGGTCTGTCCCAACAGCTCCTTGTCGATGCTGTTCAGGGTCAGGATGGTGTTTTTTTCCACACTGGCCGTGACCCCCTGGGGCAGCTCGAAATTCACCGGGTGCGAAAAGCCCAGGGACAGTTTCAGCACGTTGCCGGTAACCTCGGCGCGGTAACCCACGCCGTTGATCTCCAGCACCCGCTTGAAACCCTGGCTCACGCCGGTGACCATGTTGAAGAGCAAGGTGCGCGAAAGGCCCCACAGAGCCCGGGCCTTCTGGGTCTCATCCACCGGTTTGACCGCAAGCTGGCCTTCTTCTCTCTCGATGGCCACCAGGGGATGGAACTCGCGCGAAAGGGTGCCCATGGCGCCCTTGACTTCGATTTTCTGCCCGTCGATCTTGACCTCCACGCTGGAGGGCACTTCGATGGGTTTCTTGCCTACGCGACTCATATCTGTCTGACTCCCCTGGCTTACCAGACCTCGCAGAGGATTTCGCCGCCCACGCCCTGGGAACGGGCCAAGCGATCGCTGACCACGCCCTTGTTGGTCGACAGGATGGCGATGCCCAGCCCGCTGCGGATCCGGGGGATGGCGTCCTTGGGCACGTAGACCCGCCGGCTGGGCCGGCTGATGCGCCGAATCCCCTCGATGACCGGTTTACTGCCCTTATACTTCAACCTGATGCGCAGCATGCCCTGCTTGTCGTCGGGAATGACCTCGTAATCCTGAATGAATCCCTCATCCTTCAAGACCTGGGCAATGGCGGTCTTGGTACGGGAATTGGGCATATCCACTTCCTCGAAACGGGCCAGGATCGCGTTCCGGACGCGGGTGAGCATGTCGGCAATGGGATCGGAAGACATCTTTAAGCTCCTACCAACTGGCTTTGATCACGCCGGGAATCTCACCTTTGAGGGCCAGCGTGCGGAAGCAGATACGGCAGATGCCGAACTTGCGCAAAAAGGCCCGCGGACGCCCGCACATGGGGCAACGATTGTAGGCCCGCACCTGAAACTTGGGTTTCATCTTGGCCTTGTTCATCAGCGCTTTTTTGGCCAACGCTTTCCTCCGTATCTACCTTTAAGCCTTAAAAGGCATGCCCAGCATGCGCAACAACGCCCGTCCCTCTTCGTCGGTGGGAGCGGTGGTCACGATGGTGATGTTCATACCCTTGATCTTGTCGATCTTGTCGTAATCGATCTCCGGGAAGATGATCTGCTCCTTGATGCCCAGGGTGTAGTTACCGCGGCCATCAAAAGCATTGGGGTTCACCCCCCGGAAGTCGCGCACGCGGGGCAGAGCCACATGCATCAATTTATCCAAGAAGTACCACATGCGCTCCGCCCGAAGGGTCACGCTGGTGCCGATGGGCATGCCTTCCCGGAGCTTGAACGAGGCGATGGAGCGTTTGGCCCGGTTGATCACCGCTTTTTGCCCGGCGATCATGGTCAACTCGTCGGCCGCGGCCTCCAGCACCTTGATGTTCTGGATCGCCTCACCCACACCCATGTTCAAGACGGCCTTGACCGGTTTGGGGACCTCCATGATGTTCTTGTAGGTGAACATCTCGGTCAACTGCGGCACGCAGTTTTCCTTGTAGAAGGTCAACAGCCGGGGGGGCCCGCTGAAGACTGGCTTCTCTGCCGGAGCAGCCTCGCCCTTGGCCTTCTTGCCGCCGGACGGCTGGGCTTTGCCCTTGGCCGGGGGCTGGGCTCCCTTTTTGTTCTTCTGATCTTTCTTTTCAGCCATTTTGCACCGTTTTTGAAGCCGGCCCCGTGCCGGCTCGTCCCACGGGGTTTATATTCGGGGAAGGCTGGTTAGCCCTCCAGTATCTCGCCACATTTCTTGCAAAAGCGCGCCCGGCGGCCGTCTTCCAGCTCGCGGGTGCCCAGGCGGGCGGCCTGGTTGCACTTGCCGCACATCACCTGCAAGTTGGACACGTGGATGGGAGCTTCCTTCTCCACGATGCCGCCCTGGGTCTTGCCGCCGCCCTTGGAGTGGCGCTTGATCATATTGACCTTTTCCACCAGCGCGGTCAGCTTTTCCGTGTTGATCTTCAGGACTTTGCCCACCTTGCCCTGGTCACGCCCGGCGATGACCATGACCTTGTCGTCCTTTTTGATACGCAGTTTGGACTTCATGGCTTCACCTACAGTACCTCGGGAGCCAGGGAGACGATCTTCATGAAGTTCCGCGCCCGGAGCTCCCTGGCCACGGGGCCGAAGATACGGGTGCCGATGGGCTCCCCGGCTTGGTTGATGAGCACGGCGCTATTGTCATCGAACTTGATGGCCGTGCCGTCAGGACGAGCCACTTCCTTGGCCGTCCGCACCACCACCGCCTTCATGACGTCGCCCTTCTTCACCTTGGAGTTGGGCAGGGCCTCTTTTACCGAGACCACGATAACGTCGCCCAAAGAGGCGTAACGCCGCTTGGAGCCGCCTAAAACCTTTATGCAATACAGCCTCTTGGCGCCGGAATTATCCGCGGCCAGGAGGTTGGTCTCCGGCTGGATCATGTTAACCGCTCCTCGGCAGCCAGCTTAGGCCACCCGTTCCAACACCTTGCTGACACGCCAACGCTTATGGCGGCTCAATGGGCGGCTCTGACGAATCAAGACGGTGTCACCCACCCGGCACTCGTTGGCCTCGTCGTGCGCCATGAAGCGATTGCGCCGGCGGATGTATTTCTTGTAGACGGGGTGCTTCACCAGACGCTCCACCATCACCACCACCGTCTTGTCCATCTTGTCGCTCACCACCACACCGGTGAGAGCCTTGGCGTTTCCGCGCTCGTTTTCCGTCATCTACCTAAGCCCTCTCAAGACTGCGCCATCTCGGCTTCGTGGATCAGGGTTGTGATCCGGGCGATGTCCTTTTTGGTCTGCCCCAGCCTCATGGGGTTTTCCAGCTGGCCGGTGGCGTGCTGGAACTTGAGGTTGAACAGCTCCTGTTTAGAATCGGCCAGCTTCTGGTTGAGCTCTTCCAGACTCAGTTCTCTGAGTTCCGAAGTTTTCATGAGTCTCAGCTCCTCTCCACCACGCGGGTGGCGAAAGGCAGCTTATGGCCTGCCAGCCTCAGGGCTTCCAGGGCGGTCTCCCGACCTACACCGTCGATCTCGTAGATCATCGCGCCCGGCCTGACCACCGCCACCCATCCTTCCGGTGTCCCCTTGCCTTTGCCCATGCGGGTTTCCGCCGGCTTCTTGGTGTAGGGCTTATCCGGGAACACGCGGATGAACACCTTGCCGCCACGCTTGATGTGGCGGGTGATGGCGATACGGGCGGCCTCTATCTGCTGGTTGGTCATCCAGCCCCGACCCACCGCCTGCAGGCCGAACTGGCCGAAAGAGACGCGATTGCCGCGGGTACAACTACCCCGCATGCGCCCTTTCATGACCTTGCGGTGCCTGACTCTCCTGGGTGCCAGCATGGTTGTAGCCTTTCCTCAGGCTTCCCTCGCTAGGAAGCCTGTTTTCTTTCCTTGTCGTCCAGGACCTCGCCTTTGAACAAAAGGACCTTGACCCCGATGATCCCGTAGGTGGTCCTGGCTTCGGCGAAGCCCACGTCAATGTCGGCCCGGAGAGTGTGCAGCGGCACCCTGCCCTCGCGGTACCATTCCCGGCGGGCCATCTCCGCCCCGCCCAAACGGCCGGCGCACTGGATGCGGATGCCCTGAGCCCCCATCTTTATGGCAGTGGTGACAGCTCGTTTCATGGCGCGGCGGAAAGCGATGCGGCGCATGAGCTGCCCGGCCACGTTCTCGGCCACCAGTTGGGCGTCCAGTTCGGGCTTTCTGACCTCGTGGATGTCCACCATCACCTCGCGGTGGATTTTCTGCTCCAAGAGCTTCTTGATGGCCTCGATCTCCGAGCCCTTCTTGCCGATGACGATGCCCGGCCGGGCCGTGTGGATGCGGATCTTGGCCTTGTCCGCCGCTCGCTCGATCTCGATACGGCTGATGCCGGCGTGGCTCAGCTTGTTTTTCAAGAACTTGCGGATGACGAAGTCTTCGTTCACCAGGGCCGCGTAGTCCTTGCTAGCGAACCAACGGGAATCCCAGCTCCGGATGACGCCCAGTCGGAAGCCTATGGGATGAACCTTCTGTCCCACCAGAACACTCCTTCTAGCGTTCGGCCACCACTACGGTAATGTGGCTGGAACGCTTGCGAATCATGTAAGCCCGGCCCATGGCCCGCGCCCGCCAGCGCTTCATCGTGGGGCCGCCGTCCACATAAGCCTCTTTGATGTAGAGGCTGTCCACGTCCACCCCCGGCTGGGTGGAGGCGTTGGCCACGGCCGATCCCAAGACCTTGCCGATCAGGACCGCCGCCTTTTTGGGCGTGAACTTCAGCTTGTTGATCGCCTCTTCCACCTTCATGCCCCGGATGGCGTCAGCCACCAAACGGGCCTTCTTGGGGGAGATGCGCACGAATTTTGCTTTTGCCACCGCTTCCATATTGAACCTACTTCTTGCCCTTGACCTTGCCCTTCTTGTCGCCGGCATGGCCGAAGAAGGTGCGGGTGGGGGCGAATTCGCCCAGCTTGTGGCCCACCATGTTCTCGGTGACGAACACGGGGATGAACTTCTTGCCGTTGTGCACCGCGAAGGTGAGGCCCACAAACTCGGGCATTATGGTGCTGCGGCGGCTCCAGGTCTTGATGACCTTGCGGCTGCCGGTGTCCTGAGCCTGATCCACCTTCCGGCTCAAGGGTTGGTCCACAAAGGGTCCCTTGCGAAGACTCCTGGGCATGTTTGGCTCCTACTTTCCGCGCCGGCGTACGATAAACCGGTCAGAGGGCTTTTTCTTCCTGGTGCGCCAACCCTTGCTGGGCCAGCCCCAAGGGCTGCAGGGGTGCCGCCCGCCCGAGGACTTGCCCTCGCCGCCGCCCATGGGATGATCCACGGGGTTCATGGCCACGCCGCGCACTTTGGGACGCCGGCCGGTCCAACGGGTACGACCCGCCTTGCCCAAGCTGACATTCTCCTGCTGCTCGTTGCCCACCTCGCCCACCGTGGCGCGGCACCGGAGGTGGATGCGCCGCATCTCACCGCTGGGCAGCTTCAGGGTGGCGTAGCCCGCTTCCTTGGCCATGAGTTGCGCATAGGCCCCGGCCGAACGCACCATCTGGCCGCCGCCGCCGATCTTCATCTCCACGTTGTGCACGTGGGTGCCCAGCGGAATGGCTTCCAGGGGCATGGCGTTGCCCGGCTTGATGTCGGCCCGGTCGGAGCTGGTCACCTGGTCCCCGGGTTTGAGGCCCTTGGGCGCCAGGATGTAACGCTTCTCGCCATCGGCGTAAAACAACAGCGCGATGTGCGAGGTGCGGTTGGGGTCGTACTCGATACGAGCCACAGTGGCCGGCACGTCCAGCTTGTCCCGCCGGAAGTCGATGCGCCGATATTGGCGCTTGTGCCCGCCGCCGCGATGGCGCGAGGTCACCCGGCCCAGGTTGTTGCGGCCGCCGCTTTTGGATAGCGGTTCCAGAAGGCTCTTTTCGGGGCCTTCCGAGGACAAGATGTCCTTGGGCAGAGCCGTGGCAAAGCGCCGGCCGGGCGAAGTGGGTTTATATTTCTTAAGGGCCATAGGGGTCCTCTCAATACCTCGGATGGTTCACAGTGCTCAGGCGCCCTCGAAGAAGTCCACGGTCTGGCCGGGGGCCAGAGTGACGTAGGCTTTCTTCCAGTCGCTGCGCTGGCCCAGAAAACGGCCCACGCGCTTGGCCTTGCCCTTGAAGTTGGCCGTGCGGACCTTGAGCACCTTCACTTCGAAGAGACGCTCCACCGCTTGGCGGATCTCCACCTTGTTGGCCCTTCTGTCCACCTCGAAAACGAACTGGTTGCCCATTTCCTTGGCCACCGTGGATTTCTCGGTGATCAGCGGGCGCCGGACGACTTCCCTTAGGTCCTTCACGACAGCCTCTCCTCGATGCGACCCACCGCCGGCTCCGAAAGGACCAGGCGGTCGTAGCGAAGGATGTCATACACGTTCAGGCCCTCGGCCCGGAGCACCTTGACGCGCGGCACATTCCTGGCGCTCAACTCTAGCACCTGGTCGGGCTGGTCGGTGATCCACAGGACGTTTTCCAGGGCGAAGCGGCTCATGACCTCGATGAAGTCCTTGGTCTTGATCTGCTCCAAACCATGACCGCGCACCACCAGGAGCTTCTCCTCGCGGAGCTTGTCGGTCAGGGCCACCTTGAGGGCCGCCTTGCGGACCTTCTTGGGCACGTTGTAGGAATAGTCCCGGGGCTTGGGGCCGAAGATGGTCCCGCCGCCCCGCCACAGGGGGCTGCGGCGGCTGCCGGAACGGGCCCGGCCGGTGCCTTTCTGGCGCCAGGGTTTCTTGCCCCCGCCGCGGACCTCGCCCCGGGTCTTGGTGCTGGCCGTGCCCTGCCGCCGGCAAGCCAACTGCCAGGTCACCACCTCATGCAAAAGGTAGGGCTTGATCTCCACGCCGAAGATCTCGTCCTTCAGCTCGATCTCGCCGACCTTCTGGTTCTGTGCGTCAAATACGTCTACCGTAGGCATAATTATTCACCCGTCGGCTTCGTGGAAGCCTTCTCGATCACGACTATGCCCCCGTTGGGACCCGGCACCGCGCCCTTGACCACCACCAGGTTCATCTCGGGGCGGACATCGACCACCTTGAGATTCCTGGCCTGGCGCTGGGTGTTGCCATACTGTCCGGGCATCTTGCGGCCCTTGACGACCCGCGAGGGGTCAGCACTGGCGCCGATGGAGCCCGGCAGGTCGTGGGTGGTGCAGCCGTGGGTTTTGCGGCCACCGGCGAAGTTGTGCCGCTTGACCACGCCGGTGAAGCCGCGGCCCTTGCTGCGCCCGGTGACGTTCACCGTCTCGCCCGGAGCGAAGAGCCCGGCATCGATGGCCTGACCCACCGCAAACTCGCCGGGGTCGTCCACCCGGAACTCCCGGAGCACGGCCTGGGGCTCCACGCCCGCCTTGGCGAAATGCCCCGTGGTGGGTTTGTTGGTGTTTTTGGCCTTCTTGGCGCCAAAACCGAGCTGCAAGGCGTCATACTTCTCCTTGCCCGCGGTCTTCACCTGCACCACGTGACAAGGCCCGACCTCCAGCACCGTCACCGGCACGGCACGTCCCCCCTCCATAAACAGGCGGGTCATGCCAACTTTCTTTCCGATAAGTCCCTTCAACATCTTGGCCATCCCCAGCGGCTACAGCTTTATCTCGACGTCCACCCCGGCGCTCAAATCCAGCTTCATCAGAGCATCCACCGTCTGCTGGGTGGGCTCCAGGATGTCCAAAAGCCGCTTGTGCGTCCGAATTTCGAACTGCTCCCGGCTCTTCTTGTCAATGTGGGGGGAGCGAAGCACGGTAAACCTGTTTATCCGGGTGGGGAGCGGTATGGGCCCCGCCACTTTGGCTCCAGTTCGCCGCGCGGTCTCCACAATCTCCGCTGCGCTCTGGTCCAGCAGCCTGTGATCATAGGCCTTAAGCCGGATGCGAATCTTTGGATTCTGGATCATGGAAAAGCTCCCGCGCTATCGGACTCCCACCGCCAGGAACGGTGTGGGGTACATGCTAGTCTCTTTAAGAATGTGGTTACTCAATGATATCGCTGATGACGCCGGCGCCCACGGTGCGGCCGCCCTCGCGGA
>JAHLLK010000041.1 GCA_020444165.1 Deltaproteobacteria bacterium
GTCGCCCCCCGCGCGGGGGCGTGGATTGAAACTCCCCTAGGTGCCGGGGAGGGAAAAGGCAAAACAGTCGCCCCCCGCGCGGGGGCGTGGATTGAAACCTGGAGGATGATTCCCAGGTGACTAGTAGGGATGTCGCCCCCCGCGCGGGGGCGTGGATTGAAACGTGTAGACCTCATCCATCTTCTTGATAGTGTGGCGTCGCCCCCCGCGCGGGGGCGTGGATTGAAACGTTCTAATATTTGAGGATACCCAAATTGCTTATTGTCGCCCCCCGCGCGGGGGCGTGGATTGAAATTACCGGGACTTGGGAGCACATATTATCGCGCCGTCCCCCCCGGTACTTTGGCTCACCTCCTTTTTACAAACCTCTTCCTCCGGGGGACCCGCGCCGCTCTTGGGGGCCAGAGCTTGGCAAACGCCACCCACTCCTCGGCCTACCGCACCCACAAAACCCTCGCTCAAGCGCAAGCCCCGCCACGACGGGGAAGGATCGGGTTGCCCTATACCTAGGGCACACGCGGGGGAGGCCCATGACCACAACCGGACGGATAGAAATCGGCACCTCGGGCTGGCACTATGCCCACTGGCGCGGAGTGTTCTATCCCGGCCGGCTGGACGGCGCCGGGATGCTGGCCCATTACGCCCGGCTTTTCCGCACGGTGGAGATCAACCGCACCTTTTACAGCCTGCCCGCGGCAGAGGTGCTCCAGGGCTGGCGGGAGGCCACGCCGCCGGATTTCGGGTTCGCGGTGAAAGCCAGCCGCTACATAACCCACCTGAAGAAGCTGACAGATTGCGGGGAGGCAATGAGGAATCTCCTGGCCGCTGCGGAAAATCTGCGGCCCAAGCTGGGGCCGCTGTTGTTCCAGTTGCCGCCTCGCTGGCAACGCGATACCCGGCGCTTGGCGGAGTTCCTGCCGCTCTTGCCCCCGGACCAGGCTTGCGCTTTTGAATTCCGCGATCCCGCGTGGTTTCACCCCGAAGTCTATGAGGAGAGCATTGCACGGGGCGTCCTGCCCCGTGCAATGTCGGCTTGGCAAAAACGTGACTCCACCCCAGCAAGCAGAGCTTGCCGGGGGCCCGGGTTTTGCCAAGCCTCACAAATTGCAAGCTTTTTTAAGCTTGCAATTTGGCGGGCCACCCTTGGCCCGCATCGGCCATTGCCTGCCGTAATCATGTTTCACAGCCCTTTTTGACATAATATCAACACGTTTTATGTGTCTCACCATGCAATGGCCTCATGAGGTGTTGGCGCGGCAAGGCGCGGGGTTTTGCATCTACGATCTGGCGGGCCGGACGTCCCCCTGCCAGGTGACCGCCGAGCTGGTCTACGTGCGCCTGCATGGCCCGGCGAGCCAGGCCTACCGGGGCAGCTACTCGGACGAGGCCCTGGCTGCCTGGGCGCGGAGATTCCAGGCTTGGGCGGCGGAAGGGCGTACGGTGAGGGCCCATTTTGACAATGATCAGGCGGGGTATGCGGTGCAGGACGCGGGCCGTCTGCGTGAGCTGTTGGGGGGCTGAGCGCCGGGCCGGCCGCGCCGGGGAGAAGAAACCCGTCCGGCGCCACCGGGGGCTTATCGGCGCCGCCCCCCGGTCAGGGGCCTATTGCGGGCCCTTCAGCACCAAGACCGGGCAGTTGGCGATGCGGATCACCTTTTCCGCCACAGAACCAAAAAGGAAGCGGTTTAGGGGGACCTTCTCGTGGGAGGCCATGACGATGAGGTCCACCTGCTTGTCCGCGGCTATGTCCACGATATCCCTGGCCGGATCGCCAGTTTCCAGCACTGTCTCGAACCCCACCTGCTCCGGCACCACCTCATTGACCATTTGCTCGAGGCTTTTTCCGGCAGCTTCATGCAGCTCGTTGTGGAAACCCGTGATGTCCACCGGCATGGTCGGCGTGGGGGCCACCAGCCACGGCGCGTTGGTAATGACATGGGCCACCACCAGCTCGGCGTGGAATTGTTGGGCCAGTTCAGCCGCCTTTTGCAGGCTCTCCCGGCTGACCTCGCTGAAATCAATGGGGCAAAGTATTTTCTTGAACTCCATATCCGCTCCTTTTCCGCCTGGACGTCAGGGAGAGAGAGGCCCGGCACCGGGGGCTCCGCGCCCGGGGAGGCCCTGGCCCCAGCCCCGCAAGCAAGCTTTCACCCAGCGGCCTCCCGGGGTTTCGCCCGCCTGGAGCGGAACCCGGTGGCGCCTGGGGTCGACAACGCGCGGCCGGACGAGGATATTCGACATCAGAACCTCGCGGGTTGGCGTCATCCGCCCCCCTGCCGCGCCGGGGCCGCGATGCACGGCTCCCAAGTCCAGGTTAATACAAGCCGGGGCCCAAAGGCAGAGGGTTTTAGTCCCGGGACGCGGGGATGAGGGTTTTTCGGCCTTTGGGAAAGGGTTGGCGAAAACCGGGATTGGGCTTCTTTTTCCGGCCCAGAAGCAAATTTTTGGGTCTGCACTCTCGACGAAACCCCCGGATTCAGGCATTCTAGTAGACGATTGGGCAGGGACCGCCCCGCGGATCGGGGCGACCGCCAAAACCGGCTCTGGCGGCTTTACCAGTGCCTTGAGCACTTACTCGCAGAGGCAACCAAAGCTGCGCCAGAGTAGGGCGCCCCCCGCGCGCCACCGGGCCGGAAGCAGCCCGGCGAAGGCGCGATCGGGCCATTGCCGCGCTTCATGGAATAAAAAGCTTTTTTTCCTGTGGGCGAACCTTCGTTACAGGTGAGGCTGGAAAAAAGAACCAAACCAATTTAGAGTACCAACGCCATCTCCGAGCCAAAGGGCCTACGTCTATGATATGGCCCCCGGCCGATAGGGCGCGATTGGAAACGATCACGCCTCCCGTCATTGGAAAGGAGAACGGATGCCACAACACTTGCCGGAGGGGAAGGACTGCGATTTATCCCAAGCTCCGCCCTCCTCTTGCCTCATTGATAAATTTGGCCGCCGCATCAATTATCTGCGCCTAGCCATTACCGATCGCTGCAATCTCCGCTGCCAATATTGCCAACCGGAGAGCGGAGTCCCTTTCATTCCGCACCAGGAAATCCTGCGTTTTGAGGAGCTGGAGCGCCTGACCAGAATCTTTGTTTCCCTGGGGATAACCAAAATTAGGGTTACCGGCGGGGAGCCTTTCGCCCGCAAGGGTTGCTTGGGGTTTTTGACCCGGCTCAAGGCTATCCCAGGCGTGAAATCCCTGCACATAACCACCAACGGGGTGGCCACGGCCCAACATCTGGATGAGCTGGCCGCCATTGGTATCGACGGCATCAACCTCAGCCTGGACACCCTGGATCGCAAACGTTTTTGGAAGATTACCCGCCGCGATTATTTCCCCGCCGTAATCAACACCTTCCACGGTATTCTGGAGCGCAACATTCCTCTCAAAATCAATACCGTGGTGCTGGAGGACACCAGCGACGAGGAGATTCTCTCCCTGTCCAGCCTGGCCCAAAAATTCCCCGTGAGCTTGCGCTTCATTGAGTTGATGCCTTTTTCCGGCACCGAGATGCCCGGGAAATTGAGCAAGGGCGATCTGGTGTCTCGGCTCGCTAACCTGTTCCCCAACGCCGTGGAATTCGACGCCACCCTGCCCACCACCGCCCGCATTTTCCAGGTGCCGGATTTCCAGGGAAAGCTGGGGATCATCAATGGTTACTCCCGGGAGTTCTGTTCCACTTGCAACAAGGTGCGCATAACCCCCTCCGGCATGCTCAAGACCTGCCTCTATGACAACGGGGTGCTGGACATCAAGGGTTTGGTCCGCAATACCAGGGATGACCAGGCCATTGCCGGTGAGGTGCGGCGCTGCATCCAAAACCGCTTCGCCAATGGCTACCTGGCCGAGCAACACGCCTTGCGTTCCCAAGAAACCTCCATGCTGCTCATTGGGGGCTAAGCCGGGCTTGCCTTCACCACTTCCTTAAGACCGCGCAATTTGGCGCGCCAGACGAGCCATTTTCCCTAGGGTGCTAAGGAGTCTCAGATGATCGACGTCAGCCCGAAATTTTCTACCCTGCGCTACGCCAAGGCGGAGGGTTATCTCTACGGTTCCCCGGAAACCATGGCGCGCGTGGCCGCCAAGGAGATCCCCAAGGGTGATGTCTTGGAGGTGGCCCGGGCGGCCGGCATCCTGGCGGCCAAGCGTTGCAGCGACCTGATAGTTTTTTGCCACCCCATCCCCCTGGACTGGGTGGAGGTGAACTTCGAGGTGCGGGAGGATTGCCTCCGGGTGGAAGCCGAGGTCCGCTCCATCTGGAAAACCGGGGTGGAGGTGGAAGCCATCACTGCGGTGAGCCTGGCCCTTTTGAACGCCTACGACATGCTGAAACCCCTGGACACCAAGCTGTCCCTGGGTGGCATCACGGTGGTGAAAAAGAAGGGCGGCAAGACCAATTTCGTGACCAAGGTTTCCGCGCCGCTCCGCACCGCCGTGCTGGTGATTTCCGACTCCACCTTTGCCGGCACCCGCCAGGACAAATCCGGCCTGATCATCAAGGAGATGCTGGCTGAGCAGCCGGTGGAGGTGGTGACCTACGAGGTTCTCCCCGATGAGCGGGAGCCGATCGCGGGGCGCCTGGTGGAGTTGGCCGATCAGGAGAACATGCAGCTGGTGCTCACCACCGGCGGCACGGGCTTGGGACCTCGGGACGTCACCCCGGAAGCCACCCTGGGCGTGCTGGACCGCAGCGTGCCCGGCATCGTGGAGGCGCTCCGGAAGTTCGGCCAGGACCGCACCCCCTTTGCCATGCTCTCCCGGGGCGAGGCCGGGGTCAGGGGCGAGTGTGTGATCATCAATTTGCCGGGCAGCTCCAAGGGCGCCCAGGAAAGCATGCAGGCCCTTTTCCCGGGGCTGTTGCACATCTTCCCCATGATCCAGGGCCTGGAGCACCTTAAAAATCACTGAGTGAGGCAGGGGCCATGATTTCAATCCAAGAGGCGCTGGACATCATCCAAGCCAACCTTCCCGAACCGGCCAGCCAGGAGTGTTTCCTGGAACAAGCCCTGGGCAAACACTTGGCTGCCGACCTCGAGGCTCCCGAACCGTCCCCGCGCTATACCAACTCGGCCATGGACGGCTTCGCGGTCCGCTGGGAAGACATCGCGGCCGCCACGGCCGAGGCGCCGGTGACCCTGGAGCTGGTGGGAGAGAGCCGGGCCGGCCATCCCTACGCGGGCCAGGTGGGCCCGGGCCAGGCCATCCGCATCAGCACCGGCGCGGTTTTCGGCAATGGCTGCGACACCGTGGTCAAGGTGGAGGACACCAGCGAGGCCGGCGAGGGCGCGGTCAGCATCCGGGGGCCGCAAGCCAGTGACCAGAACATCCGTTACGCCGGCGAGGAATTCCAGGCCGGGGACATGTTGCTCCGCCGCGGGGCCAAGGTCAATGCCGCGGCGGCCGCGCTTCTGGCCGCGGTGGGCCAGGCCCGGGTGCAGGTCTATCGCCCGGCCCGGGTGGCCGTCCTGGTCACCGGCTCCGAGCTGGTGGCAGTGGGCGAGGCCATCGCCGACTACCAGATCCGGGACTCCAACATGATCATGCTGCAGGCGGCCGCCCTGGAAGCCGGGGCCGCGATAACCGCGGCCCGGCGCATCTCCGACGAACTCCCGGCCACCCAAGAGGCCATCGGAGCGGTGGAGGCGGACATCATTCTGTGCTCCGGCGGCGTGTCCATGGGCAAGCATGACCACGTGAAGGAAGCAGCCGAGGCCAACGGCTTCGAGCGTCTGTTCTGGCGCATCCGCCAAAAGCCGGGCAAGCCGCTCTATCTGGCCAAAAAGGGCAACACGCTGCTTTTCGGGCTGCCCGGCAACCCGGTTTCGGCCTTTCTCTGCTTCATCCACTATGTCCGGCCTGTTATTACGGCCATGAAGGGTCTGCCTTTTGGCTATGCGACCCTGCCCGGCCGGGCGGCGGTGGATATTCACAACCGGGGCAAGCGGGACAACATGATCCGGGGCCGGGTGGTCCGGGATCCCCAGGGTTGTTACGCTTTTACGCCGCTCAAAAAACAAAACTCCCACATGCTGACCTCCCTGACCGGGGGCAATGGTTATATCGTCCTGGCGCCCAACCAAGCCCTGCCAGCCGGCAGCGAGTGCGAGATATATCGCTATGATTTCAGCGATGAAACTATATGAGAGGTGATTTCATGGCTCACGTGGAAGCCGTTTGCATAAGCCGCAAAAAAGGCACGGTGAAAACCGAACAGGGTCAAATCGTGTTGAAGCCAAAATGGGGCATCGAATCCGATGCCCACGGCGGCGACTGGCACCGCCAGGTCTCCCTGTTGGCCGGCGAGAGCATCGACCGGGTGCGGGAAATCCTGCCCAGCCTCAAGAACGGGGCCTTTGCCGAGAATATCATCACCCGGGGCATCGACCTGGCCGCGCTCAAAATCGGCGACCGGCTCACCATCGGCGACGCGGTGGTGCTGGAGATAACCCAGATCGGCAAGGAATGCCACAACGACGGCTGCGCCATCAAGAAGCTGACCGGGGACTGCATCATGCCCCGGGAGGGCCTGTTCGCCATCGTGATCCAGGGTGGCACGGTCACCGCCCAAGACAGCATAACCCGAGATTAATGCACGGTGCGTCCTGCACCGTGCATTCTTGCGCCTTGGCAAAAGTGTGATTTCGCCCAGGCACACAAACCACTCGCCCTTTCGGCGCGTGATTTGGCGGGCCGTCCCCGGGGTCCCCAAGCAAGTGGAACTTGCTTGGGGTGGGTGCGTGGCCCGCGTGAGGCCGATTCCCTTCAACTCACCGCCGAAATATGACGTGCCTTGCTGTTTGAACCTAGCTTTTTACGATGGCCAGGCCACGGCCTCAACCCAGGGCACGGGCAACGCCTGAGTCCAGGGCCGCGCCGGGCCCCGGCGTGGTCCGGCCGCCCAGGCCCCGCTGGGGCCGTGGCTCAGGGCGGGGGAATTTGGCCTTGGTCGATGGGGATCAAGGAGGCGCCCAGGGCCGCGATCTCGGCCGGGTCGTGGGTCACGTAGAGCATGGGGATGTCCAGCTCGGCCGGGAGCCGGGAGAGGAAGGGCAGCATCTCCTCCTTGCGGGCCTGGTCCAGGGAAGCCAAGGGCTCGTCCATTAACAGGAGGTCCGGGCTGGTCAACAGGGCCCGCCCCACGGCCACCCGCTGTTTCTCGCCGCCGGAGAGGCGGGCCGGCCGCCGGTCCAAGAGGTGTTCGATGCCCAAAAGGCTCAGGACATCGTCGGGTTGGATACGCCGCCGCTCGGGCGGGACCAGGTTGTAGCCATAGAACAGGTTGGAGCGCACCGAAAGATGGGGGAACAGGCGCCCATCCTGGAAAACGCAGCCCAACACCCGCTGATGCGGCGGCAGATCCACCCCCAGCTGCGAATCAAACAGCACCCTTCCCTTGAGCACGATGCGTCCTTCCTCAGGACGCAACAACCCGGTAACCGTGCTGATCAGCGAAGATTTACCCGCGCCCGAAGGCCCGAACAACGCGGTTATGCCGCGGCCCGGCGCCGTGAAGCGGACGTCCAGGAGAAAACCGCCCAACTGCGTCCGTACCCGTACTTCCAGCATGCTTTCAGCCTCTGAGCCTGGCGGCCAAGCGCCGGGACAACAACTCCGAGGCCATCAGGGCCACCAGAGACACCGCCACCGAGATGATGCACAGCCGCAAAGCCCCTTCCTCCCCGTCGGGGGTCTGCACCAGGGAGTAGAGGGCCAGGGGCAGGGTGCGGGTTTGGCCGGGGATGTTGGAGACAAAGGTGATGGTGGCCCCGAACTCACCCAGGCAGCGGGCAAAAGCCAGCACCGTGCCGGTGAGGATGCCGGGCAGCATGAGGGGCAGGGACACGGTGCAGAACACCCGGAGCGGCCCGGCGCCCAGGGTGCGCGCGGCCTGCTCCAAGCCCTGGTCCAGGGCCTCCACCGACAGGCGCACCGCCCGCACCATGAGCGGGAAAGCCATGACGCCCGCGGCCACGGCCGCGCCCTTCCAGTTGAAGGCCACGGTGATGCCCAGGTGTTGGTAGAGCCAGGCGCCCAGGGGGCCTTTGCGGCCCAAGAGCAGGAGCAGGAGATAGCCGGTCACCACGGGCGGCAGCACCAGGGGGAGATGGATGAAGCCATCCAAGAGGCTCTTGCCGGGAAACCGCCGGCGCCCCAGGAGCCAAGCCGCGGCGATCCCCAGGGGCAGGCAGCCGGCCACGGCCCAGCCCGCCACCCACAGGCTGAGCCACAGGGCCTGGGCTTCCATGTCGGTCAGATGCAGAAACTCCATCTACGCCACCGGATAGGGGATTCGCCTTCATGACGAAGGCGCCGGTCCGCACCGGCGCCGTCCGTGTATACAATGATAATACCCCGGCGGTGATTTCCCACCGCCGAGGCGTTGGAAAGTGAAGCTGCCGCGCTTCCCGGGAATCTGAAGGTCCCGGGGGCCGACCGGGGGCCTGGGCGTTCCGCCGGTCCGCCGCCCGGCTGAACCCCGGCCGCGGGGCGGCCTGCCGCCCCGCCGCGGCAGCTTCGTTCTGGCAAAGCCGCTCAGTAGAGCAGGAACCCGTATTTGGCGAAAACCTCCTGGGCCTTGGGCGAACGCAGGAACTCCAGGTATTGGTGCGCCGCCGGGGAGTCCTGGCCCTTGATCAGGGCCACCGGGTACACGATGGGCTGGTGGCTGTCCGCGGGGAACATGCCCAGCACCTTGACCTTGGTGCTGATCGCCGCATCCGTGGAGTAAACCAACCCCAGAGGCGCCTCGCCCGTCTCCACCAAGGCCAGGGCCGCCCGCACGTTGGCGGCGGCGGCTACCTTGTCCTGCACCTGGTCCCAAAGGCCCAGCTTGCGCAAGGCTTCCTTGGCATAGATGCCGGCCGGCACGTGGCTGGGATCGCCCAGGGACAGGCGGCCGTCACCCAAAAGCCCCGCCAGGGGCAGGTTGGCGTCTACGGTGACCTTGCCTTGGGGGCTGTCCGCCGGCGCGATGAGCACCAGCCGGTTGCGCAAAAGGTTGCTCCGGCTGTCCGGGAGCAGGTCCCCGTCCTTTTCGAGGAAGTCCACCCACTTGACATTGGCCGAGAGGAACACGGCCGCCGGCGCGCCTTCCTTGATCTGCTTGGCCAGGGTGGAGGAGGAGGCAAAGGAGTTTACCACCTTGACGCCGGTCTGGGCTTGGAAAGCCTGGCCGAGGTCGGTAAGGGCGTTGGTGGTGGAGGCCGCGCCGAACACCAAGAGCTGCGGCTCTTCCGCCGCCAGAGTGGGGGAGGGCAGGGCGATCAGGCCGATGAGACCCCACAGCAGGGAGAGGCCGCCAACCGTGAGAAAACGCAATCTGGTCATGCAAAGGCTCCTGTGTGAAAGGAAGTTGGCGAGGATAGCACCGCGTTTGGGGGATCGTTGGGATAACGAAGACGGTTGCCACCCGTCGAGCAGCAGCCCGCCTTTCGTTATATTAATAAAAAAATAACGTGTCAAGTCAAATTCCCGGCTGGGGCCACGAGCCGGCCCTGCTCGGCCTGCCGCGGGACGTGGCCCCCGGCGGGCAGTTGGCCAAGAAAAATATGGGCTTGGATGGCATGACCCTGACCGGAGGTGGCGTTTGGTTTCTGGGTGGAGGGGCTGGCAAGGGCAGGCGGGGAGGGAAGCCAGCGCCCAGCGCCACGCCCGGCCGCCGCGTTATCTCGGTCCCCCCAAGGGGCCGAAGGTGAATTGATAAGCCACGTAAAACTGGAGGTCCGTGTCGCCCCGGAGGTCGCGGCCGGCGGAGAGCAGGATGTGGTGCTCCTCGGTCAGGTTGATGATGGCTCCCAGGTTGTAGCCCGTGCTGTCGCGGCCGTCCTGGGTGTCGGCCGAGGCGTAGTACAGCTCGCCGCCCAGGGTGAGCCAGTCGGTGAGGTCGCGCTGCAACAGCCAGCCCACAAAGACGGAGTTCTGGTTGCCGTCGCCGGGGTTGATCCGGTAGCCGCCGCCGCCGTAGGTGGTCCAGGCGTCCCAGCTTTTTTGCAGCCACAGGGGCAGGAACACCTGGACGCGGCCGTTGCCCAGGCCCTGGTCCTCGTCGCCGGTGGGCAGCAACACCAGGGGGAACACCCCCGCCTGGGGCCGCCAGGCTCCTTCCCGCAGAAAGCGGTATTTCGCGCCCAGCTCCAGGTCCCCCAGACCGTACGCGGTGTCCTCGCCCTCGGGCCGGTCCCAGGCCAGGGGCAGGAGCGCGTGGAGTTGCAGCTCGGGCGCCGCGCCGTAATTGGCTTCGAAGTGGGGGGCGGTGCCGGAACGGCCTCCCGGATCCTGGGCGTACTGGGAGGCCACATAGAACTCGGCGTGCCGATAGGGCACCGGCTCGGGGTCGTCGGTGAAAAATGGCGGCCCGGCCCAGGCTTGGTTCGCAGCCAGGAGAGCCGCCCAAACCACGAGGGCCAGGACCGCGGCCAGGACCGCGGCGGCCGGGGCCATAAGCCGCCGGGCCCGGCCCCGCGCCACATTGAAAAGTTTCGTGAACATAGCCCCTTGCCTCCTTGCCAAGCTGACGCAAAACTCCGCGCTCAGCCGGCCAGCAGGCCGAAGAATGGCGGGAAGGTCCCCAAAAATCCCAACCCCACCAAAAGCAGGGATAAGTTCAATATACGGTCAAAAGCCACCTCCCGGCCGGCGAAATGCTTATGCAAAAGGCTCCAGCTCAACAGCCAAATGACGATGGTCAGCAGGGTCTTGCCGGACAAGTTGCCGCTGGGATTGTAGAAGTTCAGAACGCCGGCGACATATTGGTTGACCTCGCTCAGGGTGGAGAGGAACCCCAGAGCCGCGCAGCCCAGACCGGCGGCCAGGGTGGCGGCGGAGGCGGGACCATTGCCCAGGTGAGGCCATTGCACCGGGAAACACATTTAACGTGTAGATATTATAGCAAAAATGGCTGTGAGATATGATTACGGCAAGCAATGGCCGATGCGGGCCAGGGATGGCCCGCCAAATTGCAAGCTTCAAAAAGCTTGCAATTTGTGAGGCTTGGCAAAACCCGGGCCCCCGGCAAGCTCTGCTTGCTGGGGTGGAGTCACGTTTTTGCCAAGCCGACATTGCACGGGGCAGGACGCCCCGTGCAATGCTCTCCGCTGGGTTAAGCCGGGATGCAGGCGGCAGGGCCGGATAACGCGGCGGATCTGCGCTCTGGTGGGAATCGAGCCTTGACCGGAGCCGAGCTCAGAGGTCAGCCGGGCTTGCCGGAGCCAGGGGCCTCCGCAGGGCAACGGTCCGCCGGCCAGGGCCTCCGTTACTGCCGGGGGACCAAGACGTCGCCTGCCCCGCGTGGTCCAGCCATTTGCCATGGCGCGGAACCAAGTCCCGGGCAGGCCCATGGCCTCCCCGGAGAAGCCGGCCGCTTCACGCGCAGCGGTCGAACTCGGTCTCGTCCCAATCCCTTGCTTGTGCGACCGCGGGCAAGGCGCTGGTAGGCAGAGCCAGGTGGTCCCGCAGGGCGCGGGGACGCGGAGAGGTCGGTTCGCGGTGGCCGCGGGCCCCGCCGTCCTGGGGGTTGTACTGGGCCAGGATCTGTGCGAGATACTGTGCCTGGGAAGAGAGTTCCTCGGCCGCAGAGGCGGTTTCCTCGGCGTTGGCAGTGTTCAGGTGGGTAACCTGCTCCACTTGGTCCAGGGCCAGGCTTATTTGCGTTACCCCCAGGGACTGCTCCTCGGAAGCCGCCGCAATCTCCCCCACCAGGCCGCACACCTTGGCCACGGACGCGGTGATGGCTTCCAGAGCCTGGGCCGTGCGGGTGGCGATCTCCGAGCCGTTATGCACCTTGGCCACGGTGCCCTTGATCAACCCCGAGATCTCCGCCGCCGCGTTGGCGCTCCTGCCCGCCAGATTGCGCACTTCTTCCGCCACCACGGCAAAACCCTTGCCATGGGACCCGGCCCGGGCCGCCTCCACCGCCGCATTGAGGGCCAACAGGTTGGTCTGGAAGGCTATAGCGTCTATCACTTTGATGATCTTGGCGATATCCTGGCCGGCCGTGTCGAGTTCGTCCATGGCGGCCACCATCTGCAGCATGTGTTGGTTGCCGCCTTGGGCCGCCTGGCTGGCTGCCGCAGCCAAATCATTGGCGCTCCCGGCGTTCTCGGCGTTGGTCCTGGTCTGGGCTCCTATTTGGGCCAATGAACTGGTGATCTCCTCCAGGGACGCCGCCTGTTCCGTGGCCCCCTGGGAGAGAGCCTGGCTGGCCGCGGCCAACTGGGTGGAGCCGGAGTTGACCGAACCGGAGACTTCGGCGACCATGCGCAGCACTTCGGCCAAGTCCGCCAGATTTTGCTTTATTTCGGCCTGGGTTTTCTGCAGGTTGTCGGCCATGCCATCCAGGGCTCCGGCCAGCTCTCCCACCTCGTCGCCCCGGGTCAAGTGGAGCCTGCGACTCAGATCCCCCCCGCTGATGTCCCGGGCCAGAGAGACGCAATGGCTGATGGGCCGGCTGAGACTGCCTGCGAGCCACCAGCCAATCAGGGCGATCAAACCGGCCCCGACCAGACCGCAGACGGCCACGATCGTCAACAACCGATTCCGCATGGCCAGGGCCTCGGCTTGGTCGATTTCCGCCAAGATGGCCCAGGTGGTTCCGCCCACTTTCACCGGCGACCAGGCCGAGAGTACCGGATTGCCGTTATAGTCCAGGATGATCCCCTGCCCGGTCTGGCCGGCCAGGGCGGTGCGCGAGGCGTCGGTCACCACCTTTCCCGTGGCCGGGTTCTGAAAAGAAGCCGCCACACTGTGGGTTTGGGGGGCCAGATAGGAATCGGAGCGCATGAGTTGGTCCTGCCCCACCAGGTAGGTCTCGCCGGTCCGGCCCATGCCGGTGCGCTCTTGCATGATGTCGTTTAGGGCTTGGTTGGAAATCTGCAGGGCGACCACGCCCACGAGCTTGCCCTTGTCCCGGAGCGGTGCGGCCACGAACTGGGCCAAGGCCCCGGCCGAAGGAGCGTAAGGCGCCATATCGGACAGGCTGGCTTGGCCCTCCGTGGCCGCCAAGCGCCACACGTCTTGCAGGGAAGATGGCACTTCCGAGGTGCGTTGGCCGAAATCAGCCTCTTTGGCCACGGTGAAGTTGATGTCACCTTGCTCGGGGCTGATCAAAAAGACGTCATAATACTCGTACTGCTTTATATAGTTTTTAAAATATTCGAAATATTTATCGTGTAGGGCCCGATACTCGGCCGGCGCCTCGAACTTGCCGTCGGCATGCCCCTGGAACTTGCCCCCGGCCACGCCACCCTCCGTCTCGTGTACCCTTTTCAACGCCTGGTAGGCTTCCAAGACATAGGGATCTTGGGCCAGGACCTGCACATCCCGCAGGCGCTCGTGGAAAAACCGCTCGATCTGGCGTTTTTTCAGCTGCCGGACCGCGGACAACTGGCTGAAGGCCTGCTCTGCAATGGTTTCCGAAGCCAGGTCCAAAGCAATGAAGCTGATGGCTAAAAAGGGAACTAGTCCCACCAGCCCGAAAGACATGATCAACTTGCTTTTGAGATTCAGTTTTTGGAACATTTTCGCTTCCACTCCGCGGTGCGCTGCAGGATGGGACCGGAAAGAGCCATCGTTTTTTAGCGTATGGCATCGCCCAAAACAATCTCCGCCCCGCGCGGGGTGGGTTTGGACAGCGCCGAGGCCTCCACACGGTCCAGGGTCAATGACTCAAGCTTACGGTGAGGTAGTGTCTTTAGGTATACAGAACAGTGACTAATTGGAGGGTGATGCACGGTGTGTCCTGCACCGTGCATCTTAAGCTGTTTGGCAAAAGCGTGTTTTTGCCAACTAGCACAAATCACGGGACTTTCAGGATCGTGAGAGGTGGTCCCCCAAAATCGGACAGTCTTGTAAGGTGGATAACACGACAGACGATGGAGGGATTACCGAGATGAGCAAGGCGAAGCGGAGACGGTTTTCGGCTGAGTTCAAGGCGAAGGTTGCGCTGGAGGCGCTGAAGGGAGAGCAGACCCTTTCGGAGTTGGCGGTCCGGTACGAGATTCACCCCAACATGATCGCCCAATGGAAGCGGCAAGCCGCCGAGGGTCTGGTGGAGGTGTTCAGCGGCAAAGCCGGCCGGAGCGACGTGGCTGGCGAGGCTCAGATCAGGGAGTTGCACGCCAAGATCGGTCAGTTGACCATCGAGCGGGATTTTTTAGCCAGGGCCTCCGGTCGCTGAACCGCGAGCTGAGGAAAGAGAAGATCGAGCCCGGCGGTCCCCAGAGCCCCAGCATCGCCAGGCAGTGTGCGTTACTGGGGCTGAGCCGGTCGGCGTACTGCCACCGGCCCAAGGGTGAAAGCCCGCTGAACCTGGAGATTATGCGCGAGATTGACGAGCAATTTTTGGAGACTCCCTGGTACGGCTCCCGGCAGATGACCCGCTGGCTGCGTCGTCAGGGGCGCCGGGTGCGCCGCAAACGGGTGGCTCGCTTGATGCGCCAGATGGGCCTGGTGGCGGTATACCAGCGGCCGGGCAGCTCCAAGCCGCATCCGGAGCACAGGATTTTCCCCTACCTGCTGCGGGGGGTGGATATCACGGAGCCGGGTCATGTCTGGTGCGCGGACATCAGCTACATTCCGATGCGGCGTGGATTCCTCTATTGAGGCCATTGCGCGGCATTTTCTGGCAAACAACAATTATAACGGCCAATTATCTCGTTTTTTGGTAGTTTTTGTATTGCCATGGTCTCGTGCGGGCCATGGATGGCCCGCCAAATCACGAGCCTGAAAGGCAAGTGATTTGTGGATATTGGCAAAACCACGCTTTTGCCAACTTTCCAAGATGCACGGTGCAGGACGCATCGTGCATCACTCTCTATTTGAGAGCATTGCACGGGGCGTCCTGCCCCATGCAATGTCGGCTTGGCAAAACCGCGGTTTTACCAAGCCTCACAAATTACAAGCTTTTTGACGCTGCAAATTGGCGGGCCATCCTTGGCCCGCATCGGCCATTGCCTGCTGTAATCATGTTTCACAGCCAGTTTTGATATAATATCAACATGATTTATGTGTTTCACCATGCAATGGCCTCGAATGGCGTGACAGCATGTTTGGAAAACCTAACCTTCTCCTCAGAAATCACACGACTTTAAGTCCTTAAAGACCAAGGTCCTATACCAGTTCCCGCACGACGTGGGCCTGACTCGGGGCGGTTTCCGCTCGACCCTGCCGCCCCCATTCTCAGACCTCTCTTGCGGACATCCCCAGGAAGTTTCCGGCCCTGCAGCTTGTTTAGGGGGCTTTCGTCGGATTCGGAACTTCCTCTGGCCCTATCGGCCAGGGATTGGGTTCAGCCTCACCTCATCAAGGGGTAGAGACCGACACCCTCCAACTCCGGCTAGCGGGGAAAAATCAGGACCGCCCCGGCCAGGACCAGAAGCCCGTAGACAATCCGGCGGAAGACCAACTCGTCAGCCTTTTCGTGCAGGAACTGGCCGCCCAGGATGCCCGGCACTATGGCCAGGGCCATGTAACCACTCAGGTGCAGCGTCTCGCTGGTCAGGCGGTGGCTGAAGAGAAAGGTGGTCACCAGCACCAGGTTACAGGTGACCCACACCGCGCAGATGGTGCTGCGGAAACGAGACTTGGGCAGGTCCTGCCCCCCCATTGAATAGACCAGGAAGGGCCCGCCCGTGGCGTAGATGGCGTGCACCACCCCGGCCAAGTACTGCCAGAGGTGGGCCTGCCAGGCCGCCAAGGGACGCCGGGCCGGGCCCCGGCGCCGCAGGGCGAGCAACAACTCCCGGCCGGCGAACAGCACCACCATCCCGCCCAGGAACTGTTTCAGGTCCCAGTCCTGCACCCAGGGGTAGACCGCGGCGCCGGTGACGATGCCCAGGCTCATGGCCGGGAAAATCTGGCGGAATAAGCGGCCCCAGGCCACCTGGTCCCGGTGGCGCAGCACAATGTAGAGGTTAAGGGCCAAATTGACCACCACCCAGGCAGGCACCAACTGCCCAAGGGGCAGGAAGTTGGCTCCCAGGGTGATGGTGATGATGGTCCCGGCAAAGCCGGTGAACGTCTCGTTGGCCACGGCCACCAGGGTCACGAGAAATAGTAAAAACCCGCTTTCCCACATAGGATGCGTGCGTTAACCCTCCTGCCGGACCGTCCGTCCGCTCACCTCCGTAAGGTGGGGATCAGCTACCAAATTTGGGGCCGGTGGGGTAGGCTGCCCCGCCAATTTGGCCGCAGCGACGCGGGCCAGGCTCTGCAGCAGGGCCACGATGTTGCGGTTGGTACGCTCCCAGAAGTCCTCGCTGTCCTCCCGTTGGTAGTCGTAGAAGCCCTTGCCGCTCTTGACCCCCAGATCGCCCCGGGCCACCTTCTCCCGGATGGACTCCGACGGTTTATACACCGGATTTTCCGTGGTCTGGAACATGTAGCGCTGGATGTTCAAGATGGTGTCCAAGCCACACATGTCCACGAACTCCACCGGCCCCACGCTGGAAAGCCGCAGCCCGAAACCATTCTTCACCACGGTATCCACGTCCTGGGGCGTGGCCAAACCGGCGTCCACCAGATCCAGGGCCGCGCTCACCATGGCCAGTTGCACGTAGTTGTGGATAAAGCCCGGGTTCTCCCGGCTGGGCACCGGGCGTTTGCCCATGCGTTGGAACAAGGCCATGGCCAGGTCAAAGAACTGGTCCGCTGATTTCCGGCCCTTGATCACCTCCACCATGGGGCTCAAGTGGGCGGGGATGGTCCAGTGCGTGCCCAGGGCCCGCTCCGGATGGCGCATACCCTCGGAGATTTGGCTTATGCTCATGGAGGAAGTGTTGCTGGCGATGATGATTCCGGGTGGCAGCAGCCCATCGCAGCGGGAAAATACTTCCTTCTTTATGGCCAGGTCCTCGGGCACCGCTTCGGTGACAAAGTGGGCCCTCTTGACCGCCGCCTCCCAGTCCAGGGTGAACTCCAGCCGCGCCAGGGCTTGCTCAGCCTCAACTTGGCTGAGCATACCACCGGATACCATTTGCTCCAGGTTGCGGCGCACTTTCACCTGGGCCGCCTCCACGGCCGCGGACAGGATATCCACCCCCACCACCTGATAGCCTGACAGGGCGAACTTCAGGCTGATGTCGGGGCCCATCACCCCGATCCCTATAACCGTGACGTTATCAATAGAGTCGATATTCATCAGATAGCTCCTTATGGCCTGGATTCCAACCAGGCCCCTCCTCCGGGTAGGGATTCCCGCCCTACCCGGAGGAAAGGCCAACCGCCCAGAGTGACGTACCGCCCCGGACGGCCGGAGGACACGGTGATTACGATTGAATCGGGACTTAAACGCTGAGTACGGGGATCCCGGCCTTGAGCGTTTCGGTCAAGGGCAGGCCCATGGGCACGACCTCCACCCCCAGGGACTGGAGCCGGGCAGTCAGGCCGTACATCTCGGCGCAGGCCCGGCAGGCCCGGGTGCTCACCCCGGCCTGCTGGGCCTTGAACAGCTCCTCCTGCAAGAGTTCGCTCTCGCAAAGCAACCGTTGCGCCGCGCCCCACACCAGCAGCTCCACTTCGGGCCACCAGCCGCGGTCTTTGGCGTTGAAGGCGTACATGAAGACCATGCGCTCCGCCGTCTCCACCTCGCCGGTGGTCCAGAGGATCACCACCCTTTGCGGTTGCGCCGCTTCCTCGCAAGCCATTTTCATCTCCTCATACCCGTCCCCAGGAGTGTGTCGGAGTAATCGCCCAGGGGTTGTTTTGGGCCAATTTTCCACTTTCGACGGGATTTCCTGCTGGAAAATGGTTATGGCTCAACCGGCTTAAATTCATGAAGTTTTTTTGGAATTGAGGGATTTACCCACCTTTTCCCGTTCCTCCGACAGGCTCCTAGGACTTGAGCTCGTCCAGCCCGGCGAACAGATCCAGGGCCTGGGGATTGGCCAGGGCCTCCCGGTTGGTCACCGGCCGGCCGTGGATTACATTGCGCACGGCCAATTCGACCTTTTTCAGGTTGATGGTGTAAGGGATATCGGCTACTTGAAGGACCTTGGCCGGCACATGGCGGGGGCTGCAGTTGACCCGGACGGCGTTTTTGATCTTCCGTCCCAGATCCTCGTTCAACTGGAGCCCCGGGGCCAACTTGACGAACAGGATCACCCGCACGTCGTTTTGCCACTCTTGGCCCACCACGATGCTGTCTTCCACTTCGGGCAAAGGCTCCACCGCGGAGTAGATATCCGCCGTACCGAGGCGCACCCCCTGGGGGTTCAAGGTGGCGTCTGAACGGCCATAGATGACCATGCCCCCGGTCCGGCTCTTGATCTCGATGTAGTCGCCATGGCGCCACACCCCGGGGAAGCGCGCAAAATAGGCGCCATGGTATTTGGCCCCGTCGGGATCATCCCAAAAGTAGATGGGGGCCGAGGGGAAGGCTGCCGTGCAGACCAGCTCGCCTTTCTGGTCGTAGACCGGGCGGCCGGCCTCGTCATAGGCCTCGACCTTCAGACCCAGGCCGCGGCATTGCAGCTCACCCCGGTACACCGGTCCCAGGGGGTTGCCCAGCGCGAAGCAGCCGTTGATGTCCGTGCCCCCGGACACCGAGGCCAGAAGCAGGTCCTGCTTGATGTCCCGGTAGACGTAGTCGTAACTCTCCGGGGCCAGGGGCGAGCCGGTGGAGAGGATGGCCCGCAGGGATCCGAGATCGAACGCTCGGCCCGGCTGGAGCCCGGCCTGCTCCAGGGAAGCCAGGTAGCGGGCGCTGGTGCCGAACACGGTCACCCGGAAATCCTCGGCCAGGCGCCACAGCACCTCGGGACCGGGGTGGAACGGCGAACCGTCGAACAGCACCACCGTGGCTCCGGTTCCCAGGGCGCTGACCAGCCAGTTCCACATCATCCAACCGCAGGTTGTGAAGTAGAAGATGCGATCACCACGCTTGAGGTCGGTATGCAGCACCATCTCTTTGAGCTGGTTGAGCAGCACGCCGCCCACCGACTGCACCATGCACTTGGGCTTGCCCGTGGTGCCGGAGGAGTACATGACATAAAGGGGATGCTCAAAGGGAACTTGCACGAACACCAGTTCCGCGCCCTGGGAGGGGGCCAGGAATTCCTCCCACCCCTCGGCCCTCCGGAGGCCGGTCAGGTCCGGCTCCCCGCCGGAAAAGGGCACCACCACCACCTTTTGGATGTCTGGCAGTTCGCCCAGGATGGAGGCCACCTTGTCCAGGGCGCTGAAGCTCTTGCCATTGTAGAAATAGGCATCCACGGTGAACAGCACCTTGGGTTTGATTTGGCCGAAGCGGTCCAGCACCCCGCGCACCCCGAAGTCGGGCGAGCAGGAGGACCACACCGCGCCCAAGCTGGCGGTGGCCAGCATGGCCACCACCGTCTCGACGATGTTGGGCATCAGGCCGGCCACCCGGTCGCCCGAACTCACCCCTGCCCGGCGCAGGGAGGCGGCCAGGGCCGCCACCTGAGCGGCCAGTTCGGCATAGGTCAAGCGACGCTCCCGGCCGTCCTCGCCCCGGAAGAGCAAGGCCTGCCGCTGGTCCCGAAAGCGCAGCAGGTTTTCCGCGAAGTTCAACTCGGCCCCGCTGAACCAGCGGGCTCCGGGCATCTTGCAGGGGTCGTCCACCACCTGCTGGTACGTCCTGGAGGCCTTGATGCCCAGGAAATCCCAGGCCAGTCCCCAGAAATCAGGAATATTGTCCACCGACCATTGGTACAGATCGGGGTAGCTGTTTATCTCCGTTCCATGGCGCCGGTTCACTTCGGCCATGAACCTGGTCAAGTTGGCGGCTGCTTTACGCTCCGGTGAGGGGGTCCAAACAGGCTCCTGCATCTCTCTTCACGCCTCTTTTTTTGTTATTGCTCCCAAAAAACCCGCGCTCCGCTCCGGCCCCGGCAAGGGGCTCTCTCAGGCCAGGCTTTTGGCTGTTTTGGCAAAGCACTGCCATTTGCGGGTTGCCTGCAGCCAGATGATCAGGGCCGCGCCTGCGGCCAGGAAAAGGCCGCCCAGGGGCAATTCGTCGGAGATCTGATACCACATGCCCAAGAAGCAGATGCCGTAGGCCACCAGCCGCTCCACGGGGTGAAATCTCCGGACCAAGAAGCCGAAAAGCCCCAAGGACATGAAAAACATGCACAAAAGAGCCATGAAGAAGTCCCAAACCGTCAACCAACTGATATCGGGAAAAACCAGCAGGGTTTTTTGGTAGATGAACAAGTAGGGAATCAGGAAGGTGGGTATGGCGATCCGCATGGACTCCAAGGCCGTGCCCAAAAAGCTGCCGCCGGATAGCTTGGCCGCGGCCAGGCAGCTGATGGCTACCGGTGGGGAGATGGTGGAATACACCGCGAAGTAGAAGCAGAACATGTGGGCATGGATCTCGGGCACACCCAGTTCCACCAGAAAGGGAGCGATGGTCAGGGCCACCACCAAATAGGCCACCGGGGTGGGCAGGCCCATGCCCAGGATGATGGAGATGACCATGGTGCCGATGAGTATCAAGAGCAGGTTGTGGGGCACCAGGCCGGTGAGCAGGGCGGTGAGCTTGCCGGCCAGATTGGTAATGGTGGCCATCTGGGCGATGGGGCCGATGGCCAGCAGCAAAAGGCAAAGTACCACCACCACTTCCAGACCGCCCTGGAAGCCGTCGCGGAAGGTTTTCAGCTTGGGTCGCCTGCCGCCCTGGAACCAGCACAGAACGATCAGTACTCCTATGCCCGACAAGGCAGCCACATTGGGCGAAAAATACAGCAGGAGAAGCACCAGCACGGTCAGGAAAGAACCCGCGAAGGTGGGCAGGAGCTGAAAGATCAGCTTGGTATCCACCGGTTCCGTGAGGTAGCCCAGGTTCATGGAGCGGGCCTTGAGCAGGATGGCGATGATCACCCCGCCCACGAACAACAAGGCCGGCAGGGTGGCGTCCATGGCTACGTCGATGTAAGCCGTGTTCAAAAAAGCGGCAATGATGAACGCCGCCAGGCCCAGGATAGGCGGCAGGAACTGACCCGATGTGGAAGCCACCGCTTCGATGGCGCCAGCGAAGTTGGCGCTGTAGCCGTGTTTTTTCATCATGGGGATGGTGAGCTGACCGGTCAGCATGGTATTGGACACGGCTTGTCCCATCACCGCCCCGGTCATGGCGCTGCCCACGATGGCCGGGAAAGCGGCCCCACCCTTGACATGGCGCCCCATCCATTTGCCCAGTTCGATGACCAGGGGCAGCATGCCGATGCCGATGAGCAAGGCAGCGAAGATGATCAAGAAGTAGATTTTGTCGGAGGCCATGGGCACAAACCAGAACACCCCGCTCACGGTGTCGAGGCCCATGTAGCTCATGCAGAAGGCTGAGGAGAACTCGGCGTGACTCAAAAGAGGGACGCCGGTGAGGTTGCCCCAAAACACATAGGCGATGGCCAGGATGATCATGCAGGTCAGGATGCCGCCCCAATGGTACCAATTCAAAATGAGCAGGGAGACCAGCATCACCCAGCCTATGATGATTTGAGGGGACTCGAAGAAGGGCTGCACCTCGGTGAGCCAGATGGCGTTGTAGCGCAAGTAGGCGCTCGCGACGATGCAGCCTAGGCAGGCCAAGCCCAAAAAGCCCAAACGCAGCCAGAAGTGGAAGTCCTGATGTTTGCTCCGCAACAGGTTTCGTATCGTCAGGACGGAGATCAGGACCGAGGTGCCCAGGAAAAAGCTGGTGTAGTGCTCCGAGGGGTCCTGAAAAAGATAGATGACCGTGGAAAGGATATACAGAGAGAAGATGCTCCCGAGAACAAAGAACCATTTATCGAGAACATCTGCTACTTTACTCCTCATGAATGCCTCCGAATCTCTGCGGCTGTGAAACAGACCATGGGCCGGGAACCTTGCGGGGAAAAGGGGGCTGAGTTGGGCCGACCCAGCCTCCAGCAGGCTGTGCGGCTTCGGTGCCCGCTCTTTTTCTCCCCCCGCCTCGGATCAAGGGTGGCTTGCCGGATCACCCCGCCTGGCGCCACCCTGCAGTTAAACTCTCTGGCCGCGCGTTAGCTGCCGGTCATCCTCCCCTGACCCAAGAACTCCCCGTCTCTCTTCCGGCCCGGAAGCTATGGAAAGGTCTGCCTCGGCCGGTCGGCCCTGGATGATCTCGGAAACGGCTGCCTCGCCTGCTCCTGCGGGAGCCCGCCCGGGTGCCCTCCCGGATAGCGATCCCTCCCTTGCTGTTCCCGCCCGCTGACCTCCCCATCCTTGGGACCGCGCATGGCCCCAAGGATGGGGATATTCAAAAGAGTCAGCTACTTCTCATCCTCGAACCAGAGCTTGACGGGCGATGATTGTTTCGCCTTGTCCCACCAGCCCAGTTCCTTGTAGGCCTTGATGGCCCCAGGGTGGGTGTTGCTTTCGGTCAGGCCTCCCACCATCAGCTCCGGGCTCCAGATCTTCCACAAGCCGTGTAGTTTGGCCATCTGGGGACCGAAGTGAGCCACAGCCATTACCAACTTGTAGGCCAGATCGTCGGGGAATTCGACGCTGCAAGCCTTATAACCGCGGTCGGCTCCCACCAGCAAAGGCTTGGCTTGGTTGGGCAGGGTTCCCGCCGGCACGGTGATGGGCATGTAATTGGTGCCGAACTGCTGGTTAAGCTTTTCGATCACTTCCTTTTCCAGGCCGAGGTAGTGAATCTCGCGGCCCGAAGCCTCCAGGTTGCGCATGGGGCCGGCCACCAACCAGTTCTTGCCAAAGGGTTCGGCCCCCATACCCATGACGATGGCGTCAACCTTGCCGTCCAGAAGCTCCTCCACCTCCTTGGCAGGCCCCAGGAAGTAGATGTCGGTGTTCTTCGGGGTGATGCCGTAGCCGAACTCCAGATCGATGATGGCGTTCATGCCCCAGTCGCTCTGGGTCCGGAGGCCGATGCCCAGCTTCTTGCCCTTCAGATCGGCGATGGTCTTGAGGCTGGGATCAAAGGTCACCCACCAGTGCCCCTGGGTCCACCAGGCCTCGCCGTAAAGCAGCTTGAACTTGGCCTTGATGGGCTTGGGGAAGAACTGCGAGAAGGGTTCCTTGCCACCCAGAGGGGCAAAGTCCAGCATGTCGTCCTCGGTGGCGAAGATGGTGTTCTTCCACCGGGACTTGTTCATGCCCATTTCACGCAGATTGTAGACGTAGCCTGGGGTCTCTTGGGCCCGCAGGATCAGGTTGGGGTCCTTGCGGGCGATCAGGCCGCCCAGAATGGTGTCCCCCTCCAGGGGGCCGCAGCCCAGGGGGCAGAGCAGGACGGTAACCACATCCGCCTTATCCTCTTCCTGAGCCGCTTGGGCCACGCCAGCCGTCAGCAAGGCCAGCAAACTTATAATCAATAGGAATACCTGGGTGCACCTGCATGTCTTTGTCCAACTCATTCGTAGCTCCTCCCTCCCTCTGGTTATCCAAAGCCATAATGCCTATCAGACAAGACAAGATTTTTATATTGGCCGTCTGCCTTCTGCTCCCTCGACGGTTTATTGGGTTGGGGCAGCGCGGCCCCCTCCCGGCCGCCACCGCTTGTCGATCATTGAAAAGTTGACTCTCCGAACTTGCAGTCAGTTATTTGACTACCAGGCGCGGGCGCAGAGTAGTCCAGAACTCCGGCATCGCCAGTACCTGGAGATTTTTGCCCAGGGTGTTCTCGGTGATTTGCCAGGCATGGTCAAAATCCCGCGCCGGAGTGACGCCCATGTGCCGACAGGCGCCAGGACCGCCAGGGCCTTCCAACTGAGGAGGAGCAATGGGGTTTTCCCGGGTGGGGACTCCGGCGAAAATTACCTTGGAGGCATGCTCCAGAATGTACTGGCTCTCATACAGGAGCCAGAAAGGATGGATCGGGGCGTAGGAACCCCGGTAGCGGTAGTCGAAAATAAGGTCTTCACGGTGCAGGAACTCTTCCTCGAACTCCATCATATCGTATGGGGAGTGGCAGCTGCCGTAGAGGCCGAACACCTCGCGGTAGGAGGAGTGGGCCACCGGGTCGATCTTGCCGGTGCAACGCACGATGCCTATCACCACCCCGCCTTTGCGCAGCATGGGTTTGTTGTTCCAGATGCGGGGCGGCGCGCAGATGGCGGCCAGGGCAATCAAGGGGTTGGTGGTTTCCCCGTACAGCCCGAAGCGGGGCACGCTCAAAATCACGACATCGGCTTGGGGCACCTCCACGGTGTAGAGGTCCTCGCACAGCTTCCAGGTGGGCTCGTTAAGCTCGGGCGAGTAACCGGCAAACACCCCGGCCAGCTGGGTGCCCTGACCCATGACCGCATCCACGTAGAAGACACGTTTACCCGTGAACTTCTCGATATGAGCGTGGATCACCTCTTTGTGTTTGCGGTAGTACATGGTGCGTTGGTCGCCGTGGCAGGATTCCTTGTGGTGCACCACCGGGTAGCCGTGGGTGGAGACCATACTCCGGGAGCTGGCATAGCCGATGATGATTCCCGTGCCGGTCATGCCGCCCCAGTTGGAGGGGAGCACTGATCCGTTGTAGATGAACAGGTCGGCCTCGGCCAAAAGGCTATTGTACTCGACATAGTCGCCCAGCTCGGTCACGCCCATGTAGGTCAGGTTCTCGGGGTCGTGGCAGTCGTGATTCAACAGGCGGCTGGCGCTGCCGTCCGGTGCGAAGCGCTGGTAGAGTTCTTCCCCGAAATAGCGGCGGAACTGATTCTGGGACCATTTGCAATGGTTGCCGTTGCCACTGAGCAGAAATACCTGCTCGTCCTTGACCCCGGCCTGGTTCAATACCTCCATGATCACGGGGATCATGATTTTGCGGGGCAGGGCCGGCCGGGTCAGGTCGTCGTGGCCGATGACCACCTTGCCTCCCTTGGGCACTTGGCGGGCCAGGTCAAAAAGGGAGGGCGCCCCAATGGGGTTCAGGAGGGCCTCCTTGGTGGCCGCGCCCGGATCAGGCAAGAGCGGGGGCGGCGTCATCACCGGAGTCACCGTATCCTCGGGCACGGTTATCTGGATCTTGCGCTCCCAATAGTCAGCGGTCAGTTGCTTGGTGTGGGCCATGGTAGTCTCCTCGAATCGCCTGCGTGTCAGCATTCTCTAATTGAACGGAGCCCCTGGTCGGCCTGAGCCCTAGCCAGGGGGCCTAAGAAAAGGGCGCCTCCCGGGGCGCCCTTTTCTTAGGTCTGATTTATTCCTCACAGCTTTCGGCAGCTTGCCCAGAGTAGCCTTTCAACTCCTTCTGGCCCGCCACCAGGCGGGAAAGTTGGATGTAGTGCTCGGCGTTGAGGAATATCTCGTGCAGATTGGCCATCTCATCAATGGTGATCCCCTGCTTCAGCATCAGGGACAGGTACTGGAAGGCCGTCTTGGCCCCGTCACCCACCGAATGGAAGCCCACGTAGCGGCGGGACTTGGCATCCACGATGGCCTTGACCAAGCCGTTCCGGTTTTCGCCGTAGAAATAGAGGTTGTAGGAGTGCATGCGCCCGCAGACCGGCAAGGCCTGGTTCTCCAGGTCTTCGGTATAGGACAAGGGCTTGATGTTCTTGACTTTTTTTCCCCAGGGCACCCGGATTATGACTAAATCATCGCCATATTCCTCGCGGGCTTGATCCTCGGTGAGCCCGACCATGGTGGCCTCCATGGGCGGGACGTAGATATGGTCGGGGAGGGGCAAGGAATAATCCCACTTGACGTCCTGACCCATGATGTTCTTGGCCGCGATCATGCCCCGCTTGCGGGCCACGGCCATGAAGTAGGGGTAGCCGCAGACGTCGCCCACCGCGTAGACGCCGGCCACGCTGGTGCGGCAACCGTCATCGGTGACGATCTCGTTCTGGCGGCCGATCTTGACGCCCAGGGGCTGGGCCACCTCGGAGTTGGGGGTCAAGCCCACCGCCAGCATCACCGAGTCGCAGGGGTAGACTATTTCCTTGCCGTGGTACTCGGCCACCACCGCCTCTACCCTGCCGTTGCCCCTGATCTCCTTGATCTGGGCGCCTTCGACCACCTTGATGCCCCGGCGGGCGTAATCGCCCAGAATCCACTCGCGCACTTCCCAGTCCCAGAAGCGCAGAGCCTTTTCCCGGGCCAGCACCGTGACCTCGGTGCCAAAAGGCGCGAACATGGCGGCCTTGCCCATACCGATCTTGCCGCCGCCGATGATCACCATTTTCTTGGGGTCCTCGACGATCTCGGGATGGTCGCGGTAGGTCCAGACCCGCTCCAGATCGCTGCCGGGCAGGTTGGGCATGAGGGTGGGCCGGGACCCGGTGCAGATCACCAGGTTCTTGCCCTTATAGCGCTTGCCAGCCACCTCCACCGTGTTCTGGTCGATGATCTTGCCCTCACCCCAAGCCACTTCCAGACCCAGCTGGTGCATGGACTGGTGGGTCATGGCCTCGTGGAAGGCCCGGCCACCGATCTCGCGGTAAACCGTGACCGCCTTGGCCGTGCTGAAGTTGGTGCAGTCGATCTCGGGATACCAGGCCAAACCAGAGAAGTCTCGCATCATTTGGGCCATGGAGGCTTGGTCGGAGATGAAATTCTCGAAGGCGCAGCGGCACTTGTGGCACTCACCGCCCAAGCCTTCCTGTTCCACGATCATGCCACGGCCGCCCAGGGCCTTCAGAAAAGCCGCACCAAACCGGCCGGCGGCGCCGCCTCCGAACCAGATAGCATCGTATTCAACGTCAGTCCGGGCGGTGGTCACATCTTTTTCACCAAGCATCGCTTTTTATTCCTCCAAAAAAAAATGTTCCCTGAAACAGTGGCCCAATAATTAGCAATAGATATGCCACTTTATATTATTATGTAATTACCTATAGTTACATAATAATGTCCCTGGGCCGATTCAACTATCGTCCACAATACTTGACACTAATCGCGCTTTAGGTGTACTTGATCAGTACATGTGACGGACGGGTTACGCTTGGCCCGGGTTTACCCTGGCCGGCCGCTCCGCTTGGCAGCGCGGGTAACCCATGATGGGGAGAAGCGAGGTCAGTATGCCCTTTTCCCAGTTCGGCCCCAGCTTGGCCAGCTACCTGAAAAATGTGCCCACGACCCTGCAACCCGACTCTGCCTTGGAGGAGGTGGCCGAGTATTTCCTGCAAAGCCCGGATTTCAACACCGCGGTGGTGTTGGACCGGGACGCGTCCGTGTGGGGAGTGGTGAAAAGAAACGACCTGTTCCGGCTGGCCCTGACCCAGGACCTGACCAGCCTTGGCCTGGAGGCGGTGCTGACTGACTCCTACCAGGCGGCCAGCGTGAGTTCGTTGAACAAGGAGTGGATTAACAGTTACTTGGTCCGCAGCACCGAGGACTTGGTGGTGCTGGACGAGGAGGACAAGTTCCTGACCCTGGCCACCCGGACCCAACTGGCCGAGCTGAACTACCATAGCGAGGCCAGCAAAGTCCAGTTGCTGCAAGCGGTACTGAATACCTGTCACCCAGGTTTGGTGGCGGTGGACCGCGAGTGCAGGATTCTC
Organism: Deltaproteobacteria bacterium; assembly: GCA_020444165.1. Next base: position 27,406 of record JAHLLK010000041.1, read on the forward strand.
CTGTTCAACCAGACGGCGGCCGATCTGTTGGGGGTGCAGGCTGAGGAGGTCATCGGCCGCAAGGTAAGGGAGGCCATCCCCGATAGCCGCCTACCCATAGTCATAGAGACCGGCAAGCCCGAGACCAGCCGCAATTTCCGGATTGGCACCGGTTCCTTCATGGTGTACCGCAACCCCATCCAGATCGAGGGGCGCACCGTGGCCGCCATGGCCCAGTTCATCGAGGGCTCCCGCTGGGAGGACCCCCTCCGAGAGATGGTGGACATCACCGAACTGACCAACCTGTTGAAAATTGTCATGGACAACGCCTACGTGGGCCTGATCTTCTGCGACGCCAAGGGCAAGATCCGCTACATGAACCGCATGTATGAGGAACTGTTGGGCGTGGGGCGGGAGGAAACCTACGGCCGGCACATCACCAAGTACTTTGCCGACTCCCGGGTGCCTTTGGTCATCGAAACCGGGGTGCCGGAGATCGGGTGGAAGTACCGCTATCATAACCAGCAGACCCTGGTGGTGCATCGCATCCCCATCAGGACGGGGGCCAAGATAATCGGGGCCCTGGTGCAGTGCATCTTCAAGGATTTGTCCGAACTCAAGGACATGGCCACCAAGATGGATGTGCTGGAGAACAAGGTGGCCTCCTTCAAATCCCAGCTCAGTTCCCTGCTCTCGCCCAAGTATTGCTTCATGGACATCCTGGGCTCGGGCCAGCTCATGCGTGATCTCAAAAGGCAGGCCCAGCTGTTTGCCCAGTCCGACACCCCGGTGCTGGTCACGGGCGAGACCGGCACGGGCAAGGAACTGATCGCCCACGCCATCCACAGCGCCAGCGCCCGGCATGAAGGGCCCTTTGTTTGCATCAATTGCGCCTCCATCCCTGGCGAGCTCTTGGAGTCCGAGCTTTTCGGTTATGCCCCCGGCGCCTTCACCGGCGCCAGCCAGCGGGGCAAGCCCGGCAAGATCACCCTGGCCAACGAGGGCACCCTGTTTTTGGACGAGGTGGGGGACATGCCTATCCCGGTACAGGCCAAGCTTCTCAGGGTCTTGGAGGACCGCAAGGTGGACCGGGTGGGCGGGACGCATCCGGTGGAGGTCAACTTCCGCCTGGTCGCGGCCACCAATCAGGACCTGGGCGAGCTGATCCGGCAGAAAGTTTTCCGCGAGGACCTGTTCTACCGGCTGGCCACCGCCATCATCAAACTTCCCCCCCTGCGGGAGCGTATCGAGGACCTCGCCGTCCTGGTCCGGCATTTCATCAAGCAGAGCACCCAGCGCCCCATTGGCATCACCGACGAGGCCTGCGCCCTTTTGATCAACCATCGCTGGCCGGGAAACATCCGGGAACTCCGGGGGGTGGTGGAGCGAGCCCTGACCCTGTTGGACGGGGCCGAAAACATAGAGCCCCATCACCTCGACTTGATGACGCCCGAGGATATGAACCAGGATTCCGCCCGAGTCTCTTCCAAGGATTTCCACCTGAAAAGAATAAAGGAAGAAGAGGAGCGAGAAACCATTATCAGGGCCTTGCAATTTTGCGACGGGAACAAATCCCGGGCGGCTAAACTTTTGAAAATTTCCCGATCCATGTTGTACGCCAAGATAAACCGCTACGAGATAAGTGTCTCGTAGGCAGGATATTTGCCCAGAAACGGCCAGGCGTTTCATGCGGAGTCCCCCGTCGGTCCCCGGTACGAACGGAGTTCCGAGCGCGGTGGGCGTAGCCCCCAACCATCGACAAATATGGATCATGCAAGCCGGGATGGTTCAATCTGATGCGGCGCAAGAACTTATCCACCCCTCTGGTTGACAGCTGCCAATAGCATAGATACTATTCAACCTCTTTTTGTCACGAGGCGAGATACTCTCCGGTGGGGAGTCTTTTAAAAGACACCTCCAAAAGCTAAGATCGAAGATTTGTTTTTACCATAAAAATTGATATGCTCGGATATTTATCAGGATAAAGGCTGTTGGATGCGGGACCAATTTTTATGTTGATCCTCGCGCCGGCTGGTGATCCTGGAAGCCTGAACAGCCAAACAACCACGCCTTTACCAGCCGCCGTATCCGGTTGGAGCGAAAGAAAGGGAGCCGATCCAGCATGGACCCGCAAAGCTTGAAAGAACTCTTGGAGGAGGTGGCCCGCGGCGAAGTGGATCCCGAAGCGGCGCTGGGACGCCTCAAACACCTGCCCTACGAGGACCTGGGCTTCGCCCGGGTGGACCATCATCGCGCCTTGCGCCAGGGGTTTCCCGAAGTGGTTTTTGGCCAGAACAAGACCCCGGAACAGATCGCCGGCATCGCCCGCAGCATCCAAAAGCAGGGCTCGGCGGTGCTGGTCACCCGGGTGGATGTGGACAAGGCGGCGGCCGTCCTGACGCAGGTGCCCGAGTTGGAGCACCACCCCGAGGCCGCGATCCTGGCCCTGCCGGCGGCGCGGCCCCGACCCGGCAAGGGATATGTGGCCGTGGTGGCGGCCGGCACCTCGGACCTGCCCGTGGCCGAAGAGGCGGCGCTGACGGCCAGCCTCATGGGCTCTACGGTGGAGCGGATCTATGATGTGGGGGTCAGCGGACTGCACCGCCTGACCGGCTCGCTCCCACTTATGTCCCAGGCCTCCTGCCTGGTGGTGGTGGCGGGCATGGAGGGTGCCTTGCCCTCGGTGGTGGCCGGCATGGTGGACAAGCCGGTGGTGGCCGTACCCACCAGCGTGGGTTATGGCACCGCCTTTGGCGGCCTGGCCGCCCTTTTGGGCATGCTCAACTCCTGCGCTCCGGGGCTTTCGGTGGTCAACATCGACAACGGCTTTGGAGCCGGCTACATGGCGGGGCTCATTGATCACCTGGATTAAGCGTAACTGGCTCCCCCAGAAATGGGTCCCGTTCCGTGCCGCGCGATAAGCTTTCAGGATCTACGCCACCACCGTCCCGCACTTGGCGGCTGGCTTTCCTCCTGCTGGGAGTTCTGCTCTGCCCCCCAGCCGCACCAGGGGCTGATGCGGCCCAGCCTTGGCAAAAGGCCCTGGTGCCCCTGGGCCGCTTGGTCACGGAAACCCAGTGCTGCCTCACCCGGCGGGGCTATCTCAAAGTTTATAGCCAAGCCGTCCAGGCGGTGCAGGCGGCCCTGGGCCCGGCCCAATACTCGGCCCCGGACTTGGACTCGGACTTGGACCCCCGGGCCGCGCGCGTCCGTGAGATCATGCGGCATTACCGCCAGGTGGCCCGGCTCATGCAGGAGCAGCCCGGCCTGGTGTGCCGGGCCGCACGCAGGCGGGAGCTTTGCGCCTTCTACCCGGAGGCCGGGTCCGACTTTACCAAGGGCGGGGCCCTCCTGCCCGGGCGGGAAGGGCGTCCCTGCCTCTCCACCCCCCTTTTGGTCCCCCTGATTTTCCGCCGGGCCGAGGCGGAATATCAACGCTTGGCCGGGGAGTCTGGGGGCGGCCCCGCGAGGGTGGTGGCTCCCAGCTCCGAGGAGCAAGCCCTTCACCCCCCCTGGCCCAGAGGCAGGCGACTCCCCGGCCATGAGCTGGTCCCCGGGGCGATCCCCCAGGGTAAGGGCTGGCGGCCCCAGGAGTAATCGCCAATGGTCTTAGGCTGCTAGCCCAGGCGTACTGATTCCCGGACATGTGTCTTCTTTCAGGACACCAACAATAGTTTTATTGTACTATTTTCCGAACAGTCGCCCGCCCCAGCCCATCCACCCCTCATGTTAATTACCTGTAATAATATATAAAATGTTATTGGCACGCCGTTTGCTTCCATACCCTCGTGGCCGCCTCCAGCTCAGGCATGCAAAAAATGTGATTAGGCCTCGGCGTTTCCGCCTCGGCGCTCACAAGTATTACAGGAGGATAACCATGCGGCGCTTTTGGGTTTGTTTGCTATCCGTGGTCTTAGGCTTGGGAGGGCTCATAACCACCGTCACGGCCGCAGCCGAGCCTGGGCCGGTGCGCATCGGCTACCTGAAGGGTGACATTCACCAACTGGCCTGTTGGGTGGCCCTGGAAAAGGGCTTTTACCAGGAGCAGGGGCTGCAGGTGGAAGTGGCGGGCATTTTCAAGGCTGGCCCCGAGGAAATGAGCGCCTTTTCCGCCGGCGAGTTGGATATGGGCTATGTGGGCGAGGCCCCGGCCACCACGGCGGTGGCCAACGGCGCCGCCCAGGTCCAGGTGGTGGCCCAGGTCAACACGGAGGGCTCGGCCCTTGTGGTGGGCCAGGATTCGGCTATCCGGAGTGTCGGCGACCTGGCGGGCAAGACCGTGGCCATACCCGGCCACTCCACGGTGCAGGACTTCCTTTTGCAAAAAGCTTTGTCCCAGGCCCAGTTGGACCCCAGCCAGGTGAAGATCATGGTGGTCAAGCCGCCAGAGATGATCGGGGCCTTGCGCACCAAGCAGATCGACGCCTTCATCGCCTGGGAGCCTTACCCGGCCAAGGCTCAGACCCTCGGCGTGGGTCGGGTCCTGCTGGCCTCGGGCCAGATTTGGCCGGACCATCCCTGTTGCGTGCTGGTGGCGGACAAGGCCTTTCAGGCCCAGCATCCCGGGCAGGTGCCAGCCATGGTGGCCGCCCATATCGAGTCCACCGACTTCATCAAGAAAAACCCCCGGGAGGCCCTGGCCATCGGCGTGCAGTACACCGGCATGGATGCCGCGACGGTGCGCCTGGCCCTGCAGAGCGTCAAATACACCTATGCCATCAGTGTGCAGGGAGAAAAGGAATACGTGACCCTGCTCAACAAAATGGGCTACATCAAGCTCCCCGACGGGCCGAAATTCGTGGAGAGCTTCCTGAACCCGACGTACTTGAATAAAGTCCTGGGGAAATGAGGCTCCAGCGGTGGCTGTTGCCTCTGAGCTTGCTGTTGTTGTGGCAGGTGGTCTGCCAGATCGGGTTGATTCCGGCCTTCAAGCTGCCCTCCCCCCTCCAGGTGGGGCAAGGTTTGCTCGGCCTCTATACCCGGGGCCTGCCCCCGGGCCATGGCCTGGCCGAGCATCTCTTCTACAGCTTGTACCGGGTGGGCCTGGGCTTCTTGCTTGCCGGGGTTATCGGCCTGCCCCTGGGGGTGATCTTGGGCTGGTCCCCCAGGCTCCACAACCTGGTCTCGCCCCTGGTGGAGATCATGCGCCCTGTCCCGCCCCTGGCCTGGATCCCCATCTCCATTCTGTGGTTCGGCATCGGCATACGCTCGGCCGCCTTCATCATCTTCTTGGGCGCCTTTTTTCCCATTCTGCTGAACACCATCGCTGGGGTGGCCTCCACCAACCTGCGTTTGGTGGAGGCGGCCAAAACCCTGGGAGCCAACTCCCGGGAGATCATGCTGAAGGTCATGTTGCCCTATGCCCTGCCCTCGATCTTCGTGGGACTCCGGGTGGGCATGGGCATCGGTTGGATGACCCTGGTGGCCGCGGAGTTCACCGGGGTCAAGTCAGGCTACGGCCTGGGCTATATGATCATGACTGCCCGGGATATCTCGCGGGCCGACCAAGTCATCGCCGGCATGGTCGTAATCGGCTTGGTGGGCCTGGGCATAGATTTGGGCATCAGGAAGGTGCAGGCCCTCCTGATTCCCTGGGACCGGAACCATGGGACTAACGGTAGATAGGGTAAGCCAGAGCTTCGCCCTGGCTGACGGCCGGAAACACGAGGTGCTGCGGGACATCTCCTTCGAGGTGCCCGAGGGGGGCATAATCTCCCTCATCGGCCCCAGCGGATGCGGCAAGACCACGCTCTTGCGCATTCTGGCCGGCCTGCAAAAGGCCAGCCAGGGTCAGGTGCTCTTGGACGGCCAGCCGGTGACCAAGCCCTCGGGCAAGCTGGGGCTGGTGTTCCAGGAATACGCTCTCTTCCCCTGGCGCACCACCCTGCGCAACGTGGAGATGGGCCTGGAGCTGAAAGGGGTCCCGTCCCAGACCCGCCGGGAGATGGCCCTGTCCTATCTGGCAGCCTTTGGCCTGGAGGCTTTTGCCGACCACTACCCCCGGGCCCTGTCCGGCGGCATGCAACAGCGGGTGGCCATCGCCCGTACGCTCATCATGGAGCCCCGGGTGGTCTTGATGGATGAGCCTTTCGGCTCCCTGGACAGCCAGACTCGCAACGACATGCAGGAGTTTCTGCTCACGGTGTGGGAGAAGCGGCGGGACAGCATCGTCTTTGTCACCCACAACGTGGAAGAGGCGGTGTTCTTGAGCGACGAAATCTTGGTGTTTTCCCGCAACCCCGCCCGCATCCTGGCCCACTTCTCCCTTTCCCACGCCGGGCCCAGGGACCGCCTGGACCCGGAGTGCGTGCGCGTGCGGGGGGAGATCTTGCAGCTCATCCGCCAGGTCAAAGACCAGAGCCCACACGGCCGGCAGAGCCGCACCCGGACCAAGGCCGCGGGCCTGACCGCCGCCCAAGTCTGGCCCAGCCAAGAAAGAGGGTAGTGCGGTTGTTCCTGGAGTTGCCGGATTCACGTGTTCACTTCCTGGACCAGGGCTCGGGGCCGCCCCTGGTGTTGCTGCACGGCTGGCCCGAGTTCTGCGGCATCTGGCGGCACAACCTGCCGGCCCTGGCCGGTCGCTTCCGGGTGTTGGCCCCTGACTTCCGGGGTTTTGGCCAGTCCAGGCCCCGCCCCGGATCCCCCCCGCTCCCCAGCAACCCCGCAACCCTGGCCGCGGACCTTTGGGCCATGCTGGACCACCTCAGCCCGGAGCGGGTGGGCTTGATCTCCCACGATGTGGGGGCCCAGGTGGCCCAGGTCTTGGCCCGCCGGCATCCCCAGCGCATCGCGGGGCTGTTTTTCTTTGACTGCCCTTACCCCGGCATCGGCCGGCGTTGGGCCGAGTCCGCGATGCTGTCCGAGACCTGGCACCAATATTTCAATCAACTCCCCTGGGCGGCCAAGCTGGTGGGCTCCAGCCGGGAGGCCTGCCGGAGGTTCCTGAGCCCTTTTCTGTGTCACTGGGCCGGGTCGCCCGAGATTTTTTCGGAGGCTGCAACCGAAGAGTGGGTGGACAATTTCCCGCGGCCAGGGGCGTGGGAAGGCGGCTTCGCCTGGTACGCGGGAATTGATCAAGCCCGCCGTGGTCTGATAAAAGAAGGCGCGCCCCGTTGGCCCCAGATCGAGACCCCGGCCAGGTTCCTCTGGGGGGCCCGGGATCCCATCATCCCGGCGGCCTGGGCCGACCGTCTGGAGGAGTATCTTGCCGACTACCGGTGGGAGCTGGCTCCCCAGGCAGGGTATTTCGTGCCCCGGGAAGTCCCCGAGCCGGCCAAGGAGGCCAGGCTGAGTTTTTTCACCTCGTTGCCTTTTTTGAGGATCAGGCTGGAGGGCCCCCGGACCGGCCAGCCTTGACCACGGGAGAGAGTCCCTTGAACCCTTCTCATGTACATTTGGCGTCCGTCACGCACCCTCACCACCATCCGACCCACGGAGCCGCGCCCGCGGCAGAGCAACCCGGGCAGCCCCTGGCCCACCCATCCCGCGTGCTCTATGTGGACGCGGTCGGAGGGGTGGCCGGTGACATGCTGGCCGGGGCCTTGTTGGATTTGGGCTGGCCCTTGGCCGAGTTGCAGGACCTGACTGGTCGCCTGGGCTTGGCTGGGGTCAAGGTCGAGGAGGTCCGAGTGCAGCACCATTGCATCAGCGCCCGGCGCATTCTGGTGCACGTGGAGTCGGACCAGCCCCACCGCCGCCTGCCCCAGGTGCAAGAGGCCCTGGAAGGCCTGCCGCCGGAGGTGGCCGCCGCCGCCCTCCGGGTGTTCCAGCGCCTGGCCGAGGCCGAGGCCCAAGTGCACGGCTGCGCCCCGGAGGAGGTGCACTTCCACGAGGTGGGGGCAGCCGATGCCCTGGTGGATGTCACCGCTTTTTGCGGGGGGCTGGCGTGGCTGGGTTGGCCCCGTCTGATTTCTTCCCCCCTGCCCCTGGGCCGGGGTTTCGTGCGGGCGGCCCACGGCGAACTGCCCCTGCCCGCCCCGGCGGTGCTGCACCTGTTGAAGGGGGCGCCCGTCACCGACTGGCCCGAACCCGGCGAGACGGTCACTCCCACCGGCGCGGCCCTGGTCACCACTCTGGCCCAGGGCTGGGGCCAGGTGCCCAGCATGCGGCTCATGACCCACGGCACGGGAGGGGGATCCCGGCCCAGCGGCGCCCGGCCCGGACTGTTGCGTCTTTTGCTGGGTGAGGTGGTAGCGGGTCAATCCGTGTCCTAAAAGCACCAGAGTCGGGGATTTCCCCAGGTTTTGTGCGCATAGGCGGGGTTCAAACCCTTGGCATGGCCCGGGATCAGGGGGCTGGCCGCTAACCCGGATATTTCATGAAGACCGAGCGTCCGGCTGCGCCAGATGCCCGCCGGCAGCGCCTACGGCCTTCGCTCCAACCAGGGCGTGGCTAACACCATATAGCTGACAAGGGCCGTCATGGCCTTGGTCAGCTGTCCTTGGGCACAAGCGCGGTTTTGCCCAAGGACACGATTTCAGGCGATTTTGGTAAATCGCCTGAAATCGGCGGACCGTCCCCCGAGGTCCCCAAACAAGCCATGGCTTGTTTGGGGTGGGTCCGTGGCCCGCCCCAGGTTGTTTATCAACAGCCTGGGCTACGCCTCTCGGTTGTCGCTTGTCCGTCGCCTTGCCGGCCGCCATCTGGCTGAGGGGAGGTCCTGCATGTTTGCGGGGAAGATCCAAGCCGTCTGGCCTACAGCCCGTCGGAGGAAAGGGCAGAGCGGCTGAGGCCATGGCTGGTAGGCGAGTTGGAGAAGCCCTTGCCCCGCGGTGGCAGGACCTGGATTTTCTCAACCAGGCTATCCAGGTCCGGCGCAGTTTGAGCCGCATGAAGCTAGGCCCAGCCCAAGCGGAAATACCCGCAGGGGGGATATCAGCGGCCGCCTGGCCGAAATTCTCAAAGACCACAGCCTGGCGTGAAACGGGAGCTAATGGCTAATGGGGAGTACCAGGAATCGGATTTTATATTTCTGGAACGGGACGGCGGCGTGGCGGACACCAACCATTTCCGGGGCAGGACCTGGGAGAAGGCTTCCGCCTTGGGCGGGTTGCCTCACCGCTGGTTTCATGATCTTCGCCAGGACAAAGCCACACCAAGAATGTCCCAAGGCGACAATATGGCCGCGGTGAGCAAGCAGCTTGGCCACCACCCGGTCAAGTTCACCCTGGACAGTATATTACCACTGTCTGCCAACTTAGCAGGGCAGGGCCGTAGTCAACGCGCGGGCGGACCGGCTGGGTTTATGGGCCGGCTTCCTCAATTTTTGAATAATTTCCAAGCTAACCTGAAGTGCCGATAAGGTTGTTGTTTTTCGTAAGCAGTGTCTCGTCCGTATATTTCCGTAAAATGGCCGGGGAAGAAAGAGCTCGGGGGGGTGGCCAAACTTGCTAACCCCTCGTTTTAATTGGGGCGGGGACGAACGGGAGCAAACCGGCGGCCTCCGGCGTGACAGGACACCTGAAGCTACGCACCCCTCATATTTTGAGGCCCTTGACTGCATATCAGGGCGCCAATACGCACCGTTTTGCAGCATGAGGCCATTGCATGGTGAAACACATAAAACATGTTGATATTTTGTCAAAAAGGTCTGTGAAACATGATTACGGCAGGCAATGGCCGATGCGGGCCAAGGATGGCCCGCCAAATTGCAAGCTTCAAAAAGCTTGCAATTTGTGAGGCTTGGCAAAACCCGGGCCCCCGGCAAGCTCTGCTTGCTGGGGTGGAGTCACGTTTTTGCCAAGCCGACATTGCAGGGGGCAGGACGCCCCGTGCAATGCTCGCAGCATAATGCGTGGCGCGCTACGTCAAATTTTGCGTCACGCTGAAGGCCAAAGACCCCAGTATATCCAAGGTTAACCGGCTACCCATGAGGCCTAGTTCACGATCTTTATTAAAACATTGACCGTCCCCCTGTCCTGATAGGCAATTCTTGTATTCTCTTGGTGAAACCAATATTGAATCCTAGACGCCACCGGCGGACGCATGTTGCCTCACTTTATTGGCTGGCACATCACTTCAGGGCGGTGCTTGGCATAGGCTGACGAAAGACAACCCATTGACTGGTGAAAAGCCATGGAGTTACCATGTCACAAATTTAGGTTGTTTTGGTTTGTGGTCGTTTCAGGTGGAAATCGCGGTGGCTGGTGGAGTGTAGTGCCTTTAAGTGAGGCCCAACCGCGCGACAATGTACGCAGGAGGCATCAAAAAACTAAAAACGAAGTAAGGAGAGGCGCCTGCCGCATATTCAGATGTTAAAAATGAGCGTACGCGGGAAGTTAATTGCGTTTGTGGGGCTAGCCTTGGCCTGCCTGGCCGCGGTCACCCTCTGTGGCTACTTTTGGCAAGGAGCAGCCCAGGCCTTACTTATCTCGGCCGCCAGCGGTGCGATATTGCTTAGCATGGCCTTCTGGCTGCTGCTGCGTTCGGTAATCGGGGCCATGGGCCGTACTGTGTCCTCGCTCAACCAAGTAGTGGACCACGTGGAGACCGCCTCCACCAGAGCCTACGTCGCCAGCCAAGAGTTGGCCGGGGTTGCCGGGCAACAGGCTGAGAGCGTGGCCCAGACCGCCTCCAGCCTGGAGCAGGTGGCCAGCATGACCAGCCGCAACGCCGAGGACGCCGGTCAGGCCCGCACCCTGATGGAGCAGGCCAAGAACCTTGGCGACCAAGCCGATGCCTCCATGCGCCAGATGTCATCGGCCATCAGTGAAATCGCCGACGCCAGCCAACAGATATCCAACATCATAAAAACTATTGACGAAATATCCTTTCAGACCAACATGCTGGCGCTCAACGCCGCGGTGGAGGCGGCCCGGGCCGGCGATGCCGGCGCCGGCTTCTCGGTGGTGGCCGAGGAGGTGCGCTCTCTGGCTGGGCGCGCGGCAGAGGCCGCCGACACTACCCAGGGTCTGATCGATACCGCCAAGGGCAAGGTGCAGATGGGGGTAGAATTGGTGGCGCGCACCGAGAAGCATTTCCGAGAGATGGATCAGGCCGCCACCAATGGCGCCGACCTGGTGCGGGGCATCGCCGAGGCCTCCAGTGAGCAGCGCACCAGCCTGGCTCATATAAACCAGGCTATGGGCCACATGGACAGCGTAAGCAAAAACACCGCTGCCCAGGCCAAAGAGACGGCTGAGGTCTCCCAGCAAATTGAGATACACGTCATGGAGATGCGCCAGTTGGTGGCCGATTTGGCCAGCGTGCTGGCGGGCAGCCATCAGCGCGACCAGGCGATACGTTTGGTGCGCCGGGCGGTGGCCATGGCCGGCAAGCAGGGCCTTTCCGCGGTGGTGCGGGCCGCGTCCCAAAAGGGCGGCCTTCTGAGTAAGGGCGAAGAGCTGTACGTGTTTGTGGGCGGTCTAAAGCATATTACGTTGCTGGCCCACCCCATCTCGCACGATACCTTGGTGGGGCCGGACCTGAGCCAGATGAAGGACATCAAGGGCAAGGCCTTTTTCAACGAGTTCGTGGCCACCGCCAAGAGCAAGGGGTCGGGCTGGGTCAGCTATTGGTGGCCCAAGCCGGGCGAGAGCCGGCCCTCCCTCAAGAGCACCTATCTGGAGATTGTGCCCGGCCAAAATGCCTTCATGGCCTGCGGCATCTACTTCTAGCAGGATGCAGACCAGCAGCCTGCGCCGCGGGAGTCACCCGAGATGCCCGCCTGCCATGGCTCCCGGGTCTGGTTACGGTCGGAAAGGGCGTATCGAGGCCGATGCACGGCAAATCCAAATATATTGAGAGCATTGCACGGGGCGTCCTGCCCCGTGCATCGCTCTAGTATCGTTCGCAACCCGAGTTTGGTTTCCATTTTTCTCCGTAAGGCAGAAGCCTTCGCTCTCCGGCGAGTTACGCCGGAAGCCTACTCCCCACGTCAAACCCTACGTCACGGCCAAAATTTGGCCAAAAAAGAGGCTAGCTCAAATGAGCTAGCCTCTTTCATTTAAGTGGCGGGGACGACCGGGCTCGAACCGGCGGCCTCCGGCGTGACAGGCCGGCGCTCTAACCAAACTGAGCTACGCCCCCGCGCTATTTCTACAGGCTGACCCTGGTGGGTCCACCTTGTTTGCCTCATCTCGGCGCTTGCCGCTTTCGGTCCGCGCCACCCGAGTTTTGGTGGTAGGCGGAACAGGACTTGAACCTGTGACCCCCGGCTTGTAAGGCCGATGCTCTCCCAGCTGAGCTACCCGCCCCCAGGATTTCTCCCCATGGTTTCCGGCGCTCACCTGACCACAGGCGCCCTCGCGGCGGAGTGTTATTTATCAGCAGCGCCGGTTTCTGTCAAGGGAGTTCGGGGCTAATGCGCCACGAATTCCGAAGACTTTTCTTCACTCTCGGGACAGGGCAGGCAGAAGGGTTCCTCGGCCTGATGGAACAGGCTTTCGGGGTCTTCCACCGCCAGGGCGTGGCGTAAAACCTCGTCCATATGCTCCACGGTGACCAATTCCACCGCTTTGAGCACCCGCTGGGGGATTTCCTTGATATCCTTGGCATTGTCCTTGGGTATCAAGACCTTGCGGATGTTGACCCGATGGGCGGCCAGGATCTTCTCTCGGAGCCCGCCGATGGGCAGCACCCGGCCCCGCAGGGTGATCTCGCCGGTCATGGCCACGTCGGCCCGCACCGGGATGCGGGTCAGCGCGCTGACCATGGCCGTAGTCAGGGTGATGCCGGCCGAAGGCCCGTCCTTGGGGATGGCTCCCTCGGGCACGTGCAGGTGGATGTCCACCTGCTGGTAGAAGTTCTCGGGCAGACCCAGGCGCTTGGCCCGGGAGCGCACGTAGGATAGCGCCGCCTGCGCCGACTCCTGCATCACCTCGCCCAGCTTGCCGGTGATGGTCAGCTTGCCCTTGCCGGGCATGATGATGGTCTCGGTGGTCAGCACCTCGCCGCCCACCTCGGTCCAGGCCAGGCCGTTGGCCAGGCCCACGTGGTCCTTCTCCTCGGGCAGGCCGTGGCGGAACTTGGGCACGCCCAGGTAGTTCTCCACCACGTTCTGGGAGACCTGCACCACCTCTTCCAGCTTGCCGCTGTTCACCAGCTTCTTGGCCACCTTGCGGCATACCGCGGCGATCTCGCGCTCCAGGTTCCTGACCCCGGCCTCCCGGGTGTAGCGCTGGATGATGTGCCGGAGCGCCGCGTCGGACAGCCGCACCTGCTCGGGCTTCAGGCCGTGGGCCCGGGCCTGCTTGGGCAACAGGAACTGCCGCGCGATGGACTGCTTCTCCAGCTCGGTGTAGCCGGGCAGCCGGATGATCTCCATGCGGTCCTGCAAGGGGGCCGGGATGGAGTACAGGGTGTTGGCCGTGGTGATGAACAGTACCTCGGAGAGGTTGTAGTCCACGTCCAGGTAATGGTCGTTGAAGGCATAGTTCTGCTCGGGGTCCAAGACCTCCAACAGCGCGGCCGAGGGGTCGCCCCGGAAGTCGGTGGACATCTTGTCCACCTCGTCCAGGCAGAATACGGGGTTAACCGAGCGGGCCCGCTTGAGGCTCTGGATGATCTTGCCGGGCAGGGCGCCGATGTAGGTGCGGCGGTGGCCGCGGATCTCGGCCTCGTCCCGCACGCCGCCCAGGGAGAGCCGGATGAAATTGCGGCCCATGGCCCGGGCGATGGAGCGGGCCAGCGAAGTCTTGCCCACGCCGGGAGGGCCCACGAAGCAGAGGATGGGGCCCTTGATCTTGCGGGTCAGGGCCTGCACGGCCAAAAACTCCAGGATGCGCTCCTTGGGCTTCTTGAGGCCGTAGTGGTCCTCGTCCAGGATGGTCTCGGCTTCCTTGATGTCCAGCTTGTCGCGGGTGCGCTCATACCAGGGCAAGGCCAAGAGCCAGTCGACGTAATTGCGGACCACGGTGGCCTCGGCGCTCATGGGCGACATCATCTTCAGCTTCTTGATCTCGGCCTGGACCTTGGCGGCCGCGTCGCGGGGCATCCGCTTCCTGGCCAGCTTTTCTTCCAGCTCCTTGACCTCGGTAGCCGAATCGGTCTTCTCGCCCATCTCCTTCTGGATGGCGCGCATCTGCTCGTTCAGATAGTACTCGCGCTGGGTCTTCTCCATCTGGCGCTTGACCCGGCTCTTGATGCGCTGCTCGATTTGCAGGATCTCGATCTCGGCCCGCATCAACTCGTACAGCCGCTCCAGGCGGCGGTTGGGCTCGATGATCTCCAACAGCTCCTGCTTGTCCTCCAGCTTGATGGGCAAATGCCCCACCACGTTGTCAGCCAGGACCCCGGGGTCCTTGATGGAGGAGACGCTGAGGATGACCTCCTGGGGAATCTTCTTGTGCAGTTTGGCGAACTGCTCAAAGGAGGTGTTGACCGAACGGATCAGGGCTTCGGACTCCAGGTCCGCCGGCCGATCGTCGGACAGAGAATCGATCTCCACCAGGAAGAAGCTATCGTTGGGCAGGAAGGAGCGGACCGTGGCCCGCTGCTTGCCCTCGATCAGGGCTTTCACCGTGCCGTCAGGCAGCCTGAGGAGCTGCAGCACGGTGGAAAGGGTGCCCACCCGGTAGATATCGCTCTCGCCGGGCTCATCCACGCGGGCGTCCCGCTGGGTGGCCAGGAAAATGTTTTTGCCGTGCTCCATGGCGTGCTCCAGGGCAGCCACGGACCGGTCGCGCCCCACAAACAGGGGCGCCACCATGCGGGGGAAAACGACTATGTCACGAAGGGGCAATAATGGTGCACGCATAAGAGGGAACCTCTACCAGCCGAGAGAGGGGCGGGCAGGTCGGCAGATCAGCGGAGATGTTGGGGGGCGAACCCCCCACAACATCCCACCCGCTATCAGGCATACTCGGCCTGGTTGGAATAGAGAAGCATAGGCTGTTCGCCGTTGACGATGACCTCTTCGCCGATCACGCACTCCTGCACGCCCTTCAGGGAAGGGAGCTCGTACATGATATCGAGCATGGCGGCCTCCAGGATGGAGCGCAGACCGCGGGCGCCGCTTTTCCGGACCAGGGCTTGCTGAGCCACGGCCTTCAAGGCCTCGTCGGTGAATTTCAATGCCACGCCCTCGAACTCGAAAAGCTTCATGTACTGGCGGGTGAGGGCGTTTTTGGGCTCGCGCAGGATGCGGATGAGGGCATCCTCGGACAGTTCGTCCAGGGCAGCCACCACGGGCAGACGGCCCACGAACTCGGGGATGAGCCCGAACTTGATGAGGTCCTCGGGCTGGGCCTTGGCCAGCACCTCGCCCAGGGGCTCGTCTTCTTCCTTCTTGTTCATCTTGGCGGTGAAGCCCAGCGTCTTGGCGCCGACCCGGTTCTTGATGATCTTGTCCAGGCCCACGAAGGCGCCGCCGCACACGAACAGGATGTTGGTGGTGTCCACCTTCACGAACTCCTGCTGCGGATGCTTGCGCCCGCCCTTGGGCGGCACGCTGGCCACGGTGCCCTCGATGATTTTCAAGAGCGCCTGCTGCACGCCCTCGCCGGAAACGTCCCGGGTGATGGAGGGGTTTTCGCTTTTGCGGGCGATCTTGTCGATCTCGTCGATGTAGACGATGCCGCGCTGGGCGCGTTCCACGTCATAATCGGCGGCCTGCAAAAGGTTCAGGATGATGTTCTCCACATCTTCGCCCACATAGCCGGCCTCGGTGAGGGTGGTGGCGTCGGCTATGGTAAAGGGCACGTTCAGGATGCGGGCCAGGGTCTGGGCCAACAGCGTCTTGCCGCACCCGGTGGGACCGGTCAAAAGTATGTTGGACTTCTGCAGCTCCACCCCGCCCATGTCCACCTTGGCGTCGATGCGCTTGTAGTGGTTGTGCACGGCCACGGCCAGGATGCGCTTGGCGCGCTCCTGCTCGATGACGTACTCATCGATGATGGCCTTGATCTCCTTGGGCTTGGGGATGGAAACCCTGGTGGCGGCCTCCTCCTTCTGGTACTCCTCCTCTATGATTTCGTTGCACAGTTCTATGCACTCATCACAGATGTACACCGAAGGGCCGGCAATGAGTTTTTTCACTTCGTCCTGGCTCTTGCCGCAGAAGGAGCAAACCAGATCCGAACCCTTGCCGTTGGTTTTCTTACTCATACAACTTCACTTTCGTTTGCCTGCGCGTGAAGCTAGCTTTCCTCCACCTCGCGGTGGGTGATGACTTCATCAACAATACCGTATTTTTTGGCCTCTTCACCGTTCATAAAGTAATCGCGTTCCGTGTCCGTGGAGATTTTCTCCAGGGACTGGCCGGTGTGCTTGGCCAGAATTTCGTTCAGCTCGGCGCGAAGGCGCAGGATTTCGCGGGCATGGATGTCGATGTCCGTGGCCTGTCCCTGGAACCCGCCCATGGGCTGGTGGATGAGAATCCGCGAGTGGGGCAGGGAGTAGCGCCGGCCTGGTTCGCCCGCCGCCAAGAGGAGGGCGGCCATGCTGCTGGCCTGGCCCAGGCACAGGGTGGAGACGGGCGCCCGGATGTACTCTATGGTGTCGTAAATGGCCAGACCCGCGGTTACCAGGCCGCCCGGGGAGTTTATGTACAGGTTGATGTCCTTGGAGGGGTCTTCCGCCTCCAGAAACAGGAACTGGGCGATGATCACGTTGGCCACGTGGTCGTCGATGGTCTCCCCCAGGATGATGATGCGGTCCTTCAACAAACGGGAATAGATGTCGTAGGAACGTTCACCGCGGCTGGTTTGCTCGATGACAAAAGGTATCAAACTGCTGCTGGTCATTTGTTTTCCACTTCGGCTGCAGAGGGTTTCGGGATGCACGATTTTAAAGTTAAGGCCTGGCCAGCGTTATGGCAAACCGGATTACCGGGCTTGAAGAAATTTTGTTGACCTGGGGAAGCGAACTGCCCCGGGCCGGAGCCCGGGGAGCTTAACTACAAGGTTATGCGGGATTTTCCCCTGTAAGTTCCGAGGGTTCCACCACTTCAATGTTAGCACCCGCTTGGATGGCCTGCAACGTCTTTTCCTGCAGAATGTTGGAGATCAGTTCGGGCATCATTTTGTTTTTATTGTAAATGTCCCGAATAGCCCCCAAGGGTTGACCGGTCTTGTCGGAGATCTTCTGCAGTTCGGCCGTGGTGTCCTCCTCGGTCACCTCCACCTCTTCCAGCTCGGCGATGCGGCCCAGGACGATGCCGGCCCGGATCTTCTTGGAGGCCTGCTCGCGGAAGTCCTCCCGGAGCTTGCTGTCGTCCAGGCCCGCGGCCTCGGGGTCCATGCCGCTGTTCTTCAGGCGGGACTTGAAATTGTCCACCATCTGGTCCAGCTCGGACTCCACCAGGCTCGAGGGGATGTCGAACTCGCCCAAGTCCCTGATATGATCAACGATCTGCTTGCGCATCTCGCCCTTTTTCTGCTCGCCGTACATCTCGGTCAAGTCCTTGGTCAGCCGCTCCCGCAGGCTGGCCAGGTCCGCGAACTCGGCGCTCAGGGAGCGGGCGAAGTCGTCGTCCAGGCTGGGCAGGATCTTCTGCTTCAGTTCCTTGACAAACAGCTTGAAGCGGATGGCCTTGCCTTGGAGCTTGGGATTGCCCGCGTTTTCGTCGTAGTTGACCGTGGCCTCCACGATGTCGCCAGGCTTGGTCTTGACCAGGGCCACCTCGATCTCCTGGGGCACTTGGCCCTTGCCCAACTCGATATCCACGTTTTCGGCCTCGCCGCCTTCCACCGGGGCGTCGCCGTCAAAGGACTGGTAATTGACCACCACCACGTCGCCGATGGCCGCCGGACGCTCCTCCTCCACCGGGGAGAGGATGGCCTGCCGCTCGCGGATCAACTCCAGGCGGCGGTCCACCTCCTCGCCGGTCACTTCCAGGCGGGGCTCCTTCAGGGAGAGGCCCTGGTAGGCTTCCTTGGCCAGTTCAAAACGCGGCGCCACGTCGAAGGTCAGCTTGTAAACGAAATCCTGGCCGGGCTCCAGATTCTCAAAATCGAACTCCGGCTGGGCCAGGGGGTCCAGGCCGCTCTCGTCCATCACCTTGGGGAAGGTGTCCTTGAGCAGGCTTTCCGCCGCCTCGGCCTGGGCCTGCGGACCGTAATAGCGCTCCAGCACCGCGCGGGGAGCCTTGCCGGGGCGGAAGCCCTTCAGCCGGCTGGAGCGCTGGAGCTGTTTGTAAATATTGTCCAGGGTTTTATCAACCTCTGCCGCCGGCACTTCCACCGTGATCTGGCGTTGCACCGAGGTTAGTTCTGCAATGTTGAATTTCATTTTCCGCCGACCCTTTGTCAAAACGTGGGTTCCAAGTATAGATCGCTTAGAAATTTACTGGATATATCACCCCTTGACGGCTCTGGCAAGTCAGAGGGGGGCAAACCGCCGCCAGGCGGCCATTTCCCGGGCCTGTCCAGGCCCCTCAATCTCCCTTGGGGTCAATGCCGGTAGAGGGAAGCCAAGCCGGCCGGCAGTTCGGGATCCGGCTTTTCCGGAAGGTTCTGCCCCAGCCGTTCGTAGATATAGGTCAACAACCGTGACGGCACATTGGGCAGGGGACGGCAGGGCGGCAGGTCCACTGCTCCGGGGCCGGTGAGCCGGGCCACAAGCTCGTCAAAGGAATGGTACTCCGGCCAGGCCGGGTTGGCCTCCCAGATGGCGCAGCCCCGGGCCACGGCCTCCAGGGTGAATTCCTCGATGGCAAAACCGCAGATCTCGCACACGATGAGCCCGGTTTGCTGATCCCGCAAATAGTAACGGTTGGGTGGGGCGTCGCATTGGCGGCACATGGTGGGCCCTCTCTGCCGGTTTTGGCTGAGTCTGCCGGAATAATCAGGCCATAGTTGGTGTTGGTTGCCAACCCACATCCGGTGGGGATTACCTATGGTAAACGACGTGGGCGCAACCCACCTAAAACCATGAAGTTTTTTGGGGGAAGGGGAGTCTCCCCCCACGTTCCCATTTCTTCTAAAGCCTCCTAGCAGGATGTTGAAAAAGTCCCTCCATGGCCTTTTTCAACCAAACTTGACAAAAGCGTGGTTTTGTCAAGTTTTCCAAATTGCTTGCTTTTTCAAAGCCGCGCAATTTGGCGCGCCATCCCCGGGGTCCCCAAACAAGCCGTAGCTTGTTTGGGGTGGTCCCTGGCGCGCCTAGCAGGCTGTTTTTCAACAGCCTCCTAGTCGTCCCCTCCCGGTGGCCGGCGCTGGCGCTTCAGGCGGGCGGTGAGGCGCTTGTCGGCCAGGCGGCGTTCCCGGGAGGCCCGGGTGGGCCGGGTGGGGCGGCGGGGAATCTCCGGCCGGTCCCTCTCGGCCAGGCGCTTGACCAGCCGGGCCAGGGCCACCTGGCGGTTTTGCCATTGGCTGCGCCGCTCCGTGGCCACCACCACCACCCCGGTGGGCAGGTGGGTGAGCCGCACTCCGGTCTCGGTCTTGTTGCGGTGCTGGCCGCCCGGACCGGTGGCCCGGAAAAACTCCCAGGAGAGCTCGTGTTCTGGGGGCGGCTCGGGAACCATCAGGACCCGTGGTTGGGACGGCGCTTGTCCCGCTCGATATAGGCGTAGGCGGAGTGGTTGTGGATGGATTCGAAGTTCTCGCTGTCCACCGCGAACCAGACGATGTTGGGATCCTGGTCCAGCCGGAGGCTGATCTCCCGCACCACGTCTTCCACGAACATGGGGTTGTCGAAAGCCTTCTCGGTGACGAACTTCTCGTCATCCCTTTTCAAGAGGCTGTACACGTCGCTGGAGGCTGACTCCTCCACCAGGGTGATGAGATCCTCGATCCAGATGAAGCGGCGGAAGCGTACGGCCAGCTTCACGATGCCCCGTTGGTTGTGGGCGCCGTGGCGGGAGATTTCCTTGGAGCAGGGGCACAGGGTGGTGATGGGCACCGCGATCTCGACCATGAGGTCCATGCCGTCGCCGTTCATGGTGCCCCGGAAGGCCACGTTGTACTCCATGAGCCCCTCGGCGCCGCTCACCGGCGCCTGCTTCTTGAGGAAGTAGGGGAACTCCACCTCCATGTGGGCGCTCTCGGCGTCCAGCCGCTCCTTTATCTCGCCCAGGATCTGGGGCATGTTCTGCAAATATATATTGTTGGAATGCTCGGAGAGCACCTCCACGAAGCGGCTCATGTGCGTGCCCTTGTACTGGTGGGGCAGGTTCACGTACATGTTGAAGGAGGCCACGGTCTGCTGGGTGCCGTTGGCCCGGTCCAACACGGTGATGGGGTAACGGATGTTTTTCACCCCAACTTTGTCAATGGGCAGGTTGCGATGGTCCGGCTGGTTTTGCACGTCGATCATGGGGAATGTGTTTTCTGGCTCCACGGGCCATGCTCCGGGCCGGACCCTGGCGGCCCGGGTGGGCGGACAAGAAAAAAAGTAAAAGGGCGGAAAGCCGTCTGACTTCCCGCCCTCTATTTAACTCCAAATCAGCTTCCTGGCAAGCCGCTACCAACCCCAAGTGAGGTAACGGTGCATGGAATCGGCCGCCAGGCGGCCGGCGCCGGCCGCCTGGATGACCGTGGCCGCGCCGGTGACGATGTCGCCGCCGGCCCAGACCTTGGCTTTCTTGGTGCGGCCTTCCTCGTCGGCCTCGATGTAACCCCATTTGTTGGTGGCCAGGCCGGGGGTGGTGTTGGGCACGATGGGGTTGGCCGCGGTGCCCACCGCGATGATGGCCAGGTCGCAATCGATGGTCTTGGTGCTGCCGGGCACCGGCTCGGGCCGGCGGCGGCCGCTGGCGTCGGGCTCGCCCAGCTTCATTTCCTGCAGCTCCACGGCCTTCAGCCGCTGCTCATCGTCGCCGATGAAGCGGATGGGGTTGTGCAGGAAGAAGAACTGGATGCCCTCCTGGTCGGCGTGGTGGGCTTCCTCGGCACGGGCCGGCAGCTCGTCCTTGGAGCGGCGGTAGACGCACTTCACGTCGTCGCAGCCCATGCGCATGGCCGTCCGCAGGGAGTCCATGGCCACGTTGCCGCCGCCGAACACGCAGACATGGTCGCCCTTGATCATGGGCGTGTCGTAGTCGGGGAAGAGGTAGCCCTTCATGAGGTTGGAGCGGGTGAGGTACTCGTTGGCCGAGAACACGCCGATGAGATCCTCGCCGGGCACGTTCAGGAAGCGGGGGAAGCCGGCGCCCACGCCCAGGTACACCGCGTCAAAGCCCTCTTTCCCCAAGAGCTCGTCCACGGTGATGGTGGTGCCCACCACCATGTTGCACTCCACCTTCACGCCCAGGCGCTCCAGGAAGTTGACCTCGGCGGCCACGATCTCCTTGGGCAGCCGGAACTCGGGGATGCCGTAGACCAACACGCCGCCGGGCTTGTGGAAGGCCTCGAAGATGGTCACCTCGTGGCCCTTGCGGATCATGTCGCCGGCCACGGTCAGGCCGCCCGGGCCGGAGCCCACCACCGCCACCCGCTTGCCGGTCTTGGGGGCCAGGGGGGGCAGGGGGATGTCCCGCTGCTGGCGGGCCCAGTCGGACGCGAAGCGCTCCAGGTTGCCGATGGCCACCGGAACGTCCTTCTTGCCCAGGATGCAGTTGCCTTCGCACTGGTTTTCCTGGGGGCAGACCCGGCCGCACACCGCGGGCAGGGCGTTCTTGGACCAAAGCTGCATGATGGCTTCCACCAGGTTGCCCTCGTGGATGGCCTTGATGAACTGGGGAATGGGCACGCTGACCGGGCAACCCTCTACGCAGGAGGGTTTTTTGCATTGCAGGCAGCGGCTGGCTTCGGTGGTAGCCAGCTCGGCGGTGTAGCCCAGGGGAACTTCCTCGAAGTTCCGCCGCCGCACCTCCGGGGCCTGCTCCGGCATTTTCTGGCGCGGAGTTTTTTCCTTTTTATCGCTCATTTCCTGAACTCCCAGCATGGGGGAAAGGTCAAGATCTAGAAAGTTGCCAACCCGGCGGACTACTTGGCCTCGCAGGCGCACTTGCGCTCGAAGATGCCCAGGGATTCCTTCTCATAGGAGTGGTAGGCGGTCAGCCGCCGTCCCAGGCCGTCGTAGTCCACCTTGTGGCCGTCAAATTCCGGGCCGTCCACGCAGGCGAACTTGGTCTCGTCGCCCACCTTCACCCGGCAGCAGCCGCACATGCCCGTGCCGTCAACCATGATGGCGTTGAGGCTCACCATGGTGGGAACCCCGAACTCCTTGGTGGTCTTGCAGCAGAACTTCATCATGGGCACGGGCCCGATGCACACCGCTTCCTTGACCGCCGCGCCGTGGATCGTGAGCTGCTCGCGGAGCACGTCGGTGACAAAGCCGTGGTGCCCGTAGGAGCCGTCGTCCGTGCAGACGTACAGCTCGTCGCTGGCCGCTTTCATCTTGTCTTCCATGATCAAGAGGTCTTTGGTCCGGGCGCCGATGATGGCGATGACCTTGTTGCCGGCTTCCTTCATGCCCCGGGTGATGGGGTGCAGCACGGCCACGCCGGTGCCACCGCCCACGCAGATCACGGTGCCCTTCTTTTCGATAGGCGTAGGCCGGCCCAGGGGGCCCACCACATCCTGGAGGTAGTCCTGCACGTTGAGGCTCTTCATGAGCGCGGTCGTCTTGCCCACCACTTGATAGATAATGGTGATGGTCCCCCGCTGGGGATCGGTGTCGGCCATGGTAAGAGGGATGCGCTCGCCGGTCTCGTTCACCCGAAGGATCACGAATTGGCCGGGTCTGGCCTTGGCGGCGATGCGGGGGGCGTGAATCTCATTGGCCACCACCGTGCCTTGGGCCAGCACCTGTTTGGAAAGAATTTGGAACATGACGTCTCCACCCGTGCCCTGAGGCACCTTTGATGGTTTCGAAAAGCCCCGCGAGGGGCCCAAGACTGAGGCTCGCACTGAAAAAACCTAATTTTGCCAGGGGTTTCAGGGGATAGGAAGCTGAGTGCCCCCGTCGATACCCTGTGAGTTTCAGCTTGATACCATTTTATATTGCACGCGTCAAATTTAGTTCTCTTATTCACATAAATGGAGGCGGCCAGGATAACGCCAAATTCGCTTGACGACCCTCTGGGGTTGTGCTATTCGCCACATGATTGAGCGGTTAAAGAAAAAGGCGGAGACCCGCCGCGCTTCGTCAGAGTGTGCCTGACGGCTAGTTTCGGTCCCGAGCCCCCGCCGGGGCCGTAGGGACCTTACGCAACTTTAGCGTCTTTTTTAAGGAGGAGAGATTATGCCCAAGCTGCCCGATCCGACCAAAAATCCGGATTACGTAATTGCTGAGGCAGCCGAAGAGTACATGAAGCCCATCCGGGAGATCGCCGAAGGCCTGGGGCTGACCGACGAAGAACTCCTGCCGCACGGCCACTACGTGGCCAAGGTGGACTTCAAGAAGGTGTTGGATCGGTTGAAAGACCGCCCTGACGCCAAGTACGTGGACGTGACCGCCATTACCCCCACCCCCCTGGGCGAGGGTAAATCCACCTCCACCATGGGTCTGACCCAAGGTTTGGGCAAGCGTGGCGTGAACGTGACTGCGGCCATCCGGCAGCCTTCCGGCGGCCCCACCATGAACATCAAGGGTTCGGCGGCTGGCGGCGGTCTGTCCCAGTGCATCCCGCTGACCCCCTTCTCCCTGGGCCTCACCGGCGACATCAACGCCATCATGAACTCCCACAACCTGGCCATGGTGGCCCTGACCAGCCGCATGCAGCACGAGCGGAACTATACCGACGAGCAGCTGCAGCGCCTGTCCGGCATGCGCCGCCTGGACATCGACCCCACCCGGGTGGAGTTCGGCTGGATCATCGACTTCTGCGCCCAGTCCCTGCGTAACATCATCATCGGCTTGGGCGGCCGTAGCGACGGCTACACCATGCAGTCCAAGTTCGGCATCGCGGTGTCCTCCGAAGTCATGGCCATCCTGGCCGTGGCCAAGGACCTGAAGGACATGCGCGAGCGCATGGGCAAGATCGTGGTGGCCCAGGACAAGACCGGCAAGCCCATCACCACCGCCGACCTCGAGGTCGACGGCGCCATGACCGCCTGGATGGTCGAGGCCCTGAACCCCAACCTGCTGCAGA
>JAHLLK010000149.1 GCA_020444165.1 Deltaproteobacteria bacterium
CGTGAAAGGCGTCAACCTTATGAAACCTCTCGTTGCACCATGCGGATAGGCTCATGAGAGCATTGCACGGGGCGTCCTGCCCCGTGCAATGTCGGCTTGGCAAAAACGCGGTTTTGCCAAGCCTCACAAATTGCAAGCTTTTTTAAGCATGCAATTTGGCGGGCCATCCTTGGCCCGCATCGGCCATTGCCCGCCGTGATCATGTTTCACAGCCATATTTGACATAAAATCAACAAGTTATATGTGTTTCACCATGCAATGGCCTCGATTTGGATTGATTTTTAAACCGATGATTTTCGGTTTTGCGGGTTACGTTTTGCCCCCCGGGCCGGCATGGCCGGCTGGCGGCCGGCAAGGCCGGGGACAAGCGGCAACCGGAGGCGTAGCCAAACCTGCGGCGAGGTTGGAGCCGAGGCCCGGGCGCGGCCGGCGGGCATCCGGCGCAGCCGGCCGCGGGGAGGTAAGTGGCCGGGGTAATATTTTATTTCCAAAAGTAGCCCACCCAGGTACGATGCTGTCAGCAAACTCGGCCCGGATATCCCGCCGGCGGGCGGCGGCGGGAAGCGCGCCGAGGCCTTGGCTCCGCCCCATCCCCGGCTCCCTCGCGCGGCTGCCCGCCGAAGGCGGCGCCGCTCTTCGGAAAAGAGGTACCCCTGTATTGCGCGCGGTCAGGCCACATTTCCTCTATCTGCTGAACACCCTGGGACTCCTGGCTTCCCTGGCCGGCGGCTTGTTGCTGCACAAGTTTTGGGTGGACCTGGGCCTGCCCCAGGTGCCCTCCGGCCACCCCCAGGCCGAGTTGGTGCGCCCCGGGGGCCTGTCCCTGTTCTTCACCCTGCTCTTCCCCTGCACCGAGTTTCTAGGCACCCTGGTCCTGACCCTCTTGACCGTGCTCTTGCCGGACTGGCGGGAGGAACCGCGCCGCCGCCTGGTGCTCTCGGGGCTCTATTGGGACGCGGCCACCTATCTGGTCCTGCCGGTGGCGGTGGTGGCGGTGAGCCTCTGGACGTGGCTGGGCAACGGCTTCTTCGCCCTGGGGCTGTTGTTTTTCGTGCTGCTGCCGGCCAAGGCCGCGGTGATCGGCCGTCTGGTGTGGCGGGGCTTCCTGGCGCCCAGCGCCGAGAACCCCGAGCCCGCTTTCGGCGCCCGGCAGAAGTTCGCGGTGTTCCTCCTGGCCGCCCTGGTCTTTTCCCTGGCCGCGGCCTGGTACACCCAGGCGGCCTCCAGCGCCAGCGACGAAGTGGGCTATCTGCTCCTGGCCGACAGCCTCACCCAGGGCGAGGGCCTGGACGTGGGCAAGGCCGTGGAGCGCCGCGACTACCTGGCCTTCTACTGGGGCCGTTGGTCCGAGCACCTGGCCATGAGCTCCGAGACCATGGGCACCATGATCTACCCCTATCTCATCGCGCCGTTCTATGCCCTGGGCGGGCGGCTGGGGGTGCTGGTGTTCCAGGGGTGGCTGGCCGCGCTGCTCCTGGTGCAGGTGCTGGCCTGGCTCCGCTCCCGGCAGGTGGCCAGGGGCCCGGCCGCGGCCGCGGCGGCCCTGACCGTGACTGCGGCCCCGGTGCTGCTTCTGAGCCAGCAGGCCTATCCCGACCTGGCCGGGGCGTTGATCTTCGTGGTGGGGCTCCGCGCCCTCACCTGGCAGGAGCGCCGCATCTGGGCCGGCCTGGTGGCGGTCCTGTTCCTGGCCGGGTTCCTGGCCCTGTTGAAGTTCCGCTTGGCGCCGTTGGCCGTGGGCCTGGGCCTGACCGCGGTGTACCAGACCCTGGAGGCCGGCTGGAGCCGGCGCACGGCCTGGTTGGCGGTGGGGGGCCTGATCCTCTTGGCCGTGGCCGGGGCCTGGCTCATTCCGGAGAGCTGGCTGCCCGGTTTCGTGGCCAACCAGAAGGCCACGGTGAGCGAAATCTGGAAGATGCGCGGGGACTGGTGGTACCCCTTCTGGGTCTTCTTCCTGGGCCTCAGCCTGGACCAGCAATTCGGGCTGTTCCTGGCCGCCCCGGTGTTCATCCTGGCCCTGGCCGGGGTGCCGGCGGCCCTGCGCAAGGACCCCCGGGGCACGGCCCATTTCCTGGTGCCGGCCGGGCTGTTCCTCCTGGTGTTGTGCCTGTTGCGCTGGCCCAAGTGGTACGGCGGCTTCGCGGTGCCGGCCCGCTTCCTGGTGGCCTTCCTGCCGGCCACCGCCCTGGGCCTGGCCCCGGTGCTGGCCGCCCTGGGCCGACCCTGGTGGCGGCTGGCGGCCTGGTTGCCCGGGTTTTTGGGCCTGTTCTATGTGTGGCTCCTGAACCTCCTGCCCCATTTGCGCTTCAGCCGGGCGGTGGGCGTGAATCACGTGGTGGCCAAGCTGCAAGAGCAACTGGGCCTGGACCTGCACCATCTGCTGCCTTCCACCTTTTCCGACTCCCCGGCGCTCCTGCCCTGGCTGGGGGCGGTGGCGGGCCTGTTGGGCTTTTACGGGGCCCTGGCCTGGCGGCCGCCCACGCGCCCGGCCCGGGAGGCCGGGACCCGCACGCTGCCCTTGGAGATCCTGTGCCTGGGGCTCTTGTTGGCCCTGGGGGCCAGCCTTGTCCTGGGGGGCGGCGCCCTGTTCCCGCCGCGCTTCCTGGAAGCCGAGCAGATGGAATCCAACCAGGCTCCCCTGTGGGTGGATCACGCCTACCAGGTGTCGCTCCGGGGCCGCAGCCTGGCCCCGGAAAGCCAGGTGCGGGGGCGGCTCTACTTCCCCGGCGGCGAGGCCCGTCTCCTGATCCGGGCCGACAGCAACGCGTCCGGGCTGATCGAGGTGTTGGTGGACGGCCACAGCCTGGTCCAGGTGCCCTTCAGCAAGGATGACCGCCGGGCCACGGCCGCCATGGGGCCGGTGGAGGCCGGCAACCACACCCTGACCATCATCTGGCACAGCCTCCCCAAGCCGCCGGGCCAGGAGGCCTTCCTGCTCTTGGACCGCGTGGAGCTGTTGGACCGGGGCCCAACCCTGAGCCGGTAGCGGCCCGGGGCCACGGGGGCGGCCGGGCCGCGGCTCGTCGCTGATCTCCCAGCCCACGCGCCAATCCCCATGCCGGGACCGGGAGGTCGGCAGGGACGACCGGGCGGGGGCCGCGGGTAACCCGGCCACGGGGCCGCGGCGGGCGCGGGGCGGCGAGGTGGCGCGAGCTGGGCTGGAGGCCGCCGAGGCCGGCCCCCAGGGGGAACAACATGCCTGAGCTGAGTTACGTGATCATCAACTACAACGACGCCGGCCGCCTGCCCCGGGCGGTGGCTTCGGCCGCCCTCACCGCCCAGGCCGCGGGTTACTCCTATGAGATCTGGGTGGTGGACAACGCCTCCCTGGACCACACCCCCCAGGTGCTGGCCGCCTTGGAGGAGGCCCTGGGCCCCCGGCTCCGCGTGATCCGCCTGGAGCACAACCTGGGCACCACCCGCTCCCGCAACCTGGCCCTGGCCCGCTCCTCGGGCCGCTTGGTCTGCGTGATGGACTCCGACGCCGAGCTGTTGGACGCGGGACAGCGGCGGGTGGACGAGCTGTTGACCCGCTTCCCCGAGGTGGGCATCGTGGGCCCCCGCATCCTCCTGCCGGACGGCCACACCTACGACTCGGCCAAGCTCCTGCCCACCCTCACCGACAAGCTCCTGAAAGTGCCGGGCATCCTCTTGCGGACCCCCACGGTGAACCGCGACTGGTACCCGGACTTCCCCTTTCCCACCACCCGGCCGGTGCATACCGCCATCAGCTGCTGCTGGTTCTTCCGGCGGGAGCTGTTCGATCTGGTGGGCCCCCTGGACGAGGACATCTTCTACGCCCCGGAAGACGTGGACTGGTGCCTGCGCTCGTGGCGGGCCGGCCGGGCCGTGGTCTGGTACCCCCACCTCCGGGTGCTCCACCACACCCGCCAGACCAGCCACAAAAACCCCTTCTCCCGCACCGCCCGCAGCCACCTGGCCGGCCTGTTCCACTACTGGAACAAACACAACTATTGCCTCAGCCGCCGCGAAACCGCCCGGCGCTACATCGACCCCCTGGCCGCGCGCCTGGCCCCGGCCCTGGCCGCGTGGTAAGCGGGGGAGGCTGGGCTCAGAGGCTGGCGGATAAAGAAGAAAATGTGGGGGAAAACCCCTTTTTGTGAACAAAAAGGGGTTTTCCCCCACACCCCCT
>JAHLLK010000042.1 GCA_020444165.1 Deltaproteobacteria bacterium
TATAAAGGAGAGCAGCCGCTTTTTTCAAAAACCGATTACCTTATGTCGGGGGAGGTCGCCCTTCGCACAGGGGCGTGTTCACTCCCGAAGATGGCCTGGGGTATCCCAGAAAGGCGGCCGCGTCGCCGCGGCTGGCGTTACGTGTCGGGCGAGGTTGCCCTTCGCACGGGGGCGTGTTCGCTCCCGAAGATGGCCTGAAGTCACCCCAGAAGAGCAGGCCGCGTCGCCGCGGCTGGCGTAACGTGTCGGGGGAGGCTTACCTCCGCACCAAGGCTGTCAGCTCCCGAAGTTGGCCTGGGGTATCCCAGAAAGACGGCCGCGTCGCCGCGGCTGGCGTTACGTGTCGGGGGAGGTTGCCTAACGCCTCACCCTCGCCAGCTCCCGAAGTTGCCTTGGCGTCTCTCACCGAAAAAAAGGCCCACGCCCCCCACGGCAAACGGCGTCAGCCGTTTGCCGGAGCTTTTCTTTTTGGAAGGGGGGTGCGGGGGGGAACCTTTTTCTTTGGGCACCAAAGAAAAAGGTTCCCCCCCGCGAACTCTTACAAAATCTTACTTCACGCGCCAGTTGGTATCAGGCACGGCGCCGACGGTGCCTTGGTCGAGGATGGAGGCGCCGGAGAGGAGCCAGGCGCCGACATCGCCGGAGGAGCCATTCCACCAGAGGATATCGCCGTAGCCGTCGCCGTTGTAGTCACCGGTATCGGCGACTTGCCAGTTGGAGCCCACGATGGTGCCCACGGGGGACTGGAGGTAGGAGGTGACGCCGTTCATGAACCAGATGACGACGCCGCCGGTGGAGCTGTTGTACCACAGGAGGTCATCCATGCCGTCCAGGTTGAAGTCGCGGCCGGCTTTGAGGGCCCAGCCGGTGCCGGCCTGGCCCACGTTGGCCATTTGCAGGATCTCGCCATCCTTGAGGAGCCAGATGGAGGCGGTGCGGGTTGGCGGGTGGAACCAGAGGATATCGGCGTAGCCGTCGCCGTTGAAGTCGCCGGCTCCCACCACCGTCCAGGAGGTGTCGCCCAGGTAACCCACGTTGGACATGCGCTGGATAGTGGCCCCGTTCATGTACCAGATGCTGATGGTGGTGGTGGGGGGATGGTACCAGAGGATGTCATCGGTGCCGTTGTGGTCGAAGTCGCCGGTGCCGATGATGGTCCAGGTGGAGTCGCCGAGGTTGCCCACGATGTAGGCGCCGGTGATGGAGAAGCCGTTCAGGAACCACATGGAGAGCCAGCCCGTGGGCTCGTGGAGCCACAGGACGTCGCTGGTGCCGTTGCCGTCGAAATCGCCCCGGGCCTTGATCTGCCAGCCGGTATCGGGCACCACGGCGGTGACGGCGGACTGCACCAGGGAGAGGCCGTCCATGAGCCATTGGGACATGGCGCCGGCGGTGGAGTGATAGAACAGGATGTCCGATTTGGCGTCGGCGTTGAAGTCACGTCCCAGGGCGGCGACCTGGGTGACGGTGTGGGTCTGGCCGGCGACGGAGATGACCCCGGTGCGGGTGCGCCGGGTGGTGTTGACCGCGGCGGAGTAGTTCACGGCGCCGGTGGTGGAGCCGCTGGCCCCGCTGGTGATGGTGAGCCAGGAGGAGTTGCTGCTGGCGGTCCAGGAGCAGCCGCTCTGGTTGGTGGTGACGGTGAAGGAGCCGGTGTCGCCGGCCGGGGCCAGGCCGCTGGCCGTGGCCGGGCTGACCGCGTAGGAGCACAGGGTGGGCCAGGAGCCCTGGTAGGCCTTGACCGCGGCGTAGTAGTTGCCGGCCATGACCCCGTAGCCCACCTGGTTGGGATGCAGCCAGTCGTTCATGAGGCTGGTGTAGGCGATCTTGGCCGAGGCGTTATAGAACGAGTTCCAGTTGCTGGACAGGATAAGCGCTCCGCTGATGCCCGCGATGTAGCCGTTGGCCGCGGCCATGGAGGCGGTGCTGGAGACCTCGGTGGTGGGGATGATGTAGGACACCGCCACGTTGGGGTGCGAGCCGTCGGCATTGGTATGGCTGCGGCAGGCGTTGACGATGGCTTGCAGGCTGCTGGCGATGGCGGCGCCGGAGCGTCCCTGATTGATGTCATTGGTGCCGCCCTGGACCAGGACGATGTTGGGATCGTCGTTGAGCCAGCCCTGGGAGACCAGGGCGTTGTAGATCGAATCGGTCCGCCAGCCGCCCAGGCCGTAGTTGAGCACGGTGAACTGGCTGCCGGGGTAGTCGGACTGTAGCCGGCTGGCCATCTGGGAGGGGTAGCTCACGGAGCTGTAGGTCCAGGGGTAACCGGCGGTGATGCTGTCGCCTATGCACATGACTTTCAGTTTGTAGGTGGCGGCTTCAGCCGTAGCCGGGCCCCCCGCCCAAGCCACCATCAGCGCCAAGACTGCCAGGAAGCGGATTGCTTTTTTCATGACCAGCCTGTTCTCCGTTAGCAGGCGATGGGAAGGCTGCCTGCTAAGCACGCCGGGAGAGGCGCGCCAAAGTGCGTGGTTTTTAGACGGCAGACCAATTGGACAAAGTTGGCAAAACCCGGGCTTCCGGCAAGCTTTGCTTGCTGGGGTGGCGCCACGCTTTGGCCAAGTTTGTCTGAAAAAGGCCCTGTATGGTCTTTTCCCGCATCTTGTTCTTAGGTCGGACCTCTGCCCGCCGTCTGGGGCCGGCAAGGTTGCAGTTCGCCCGACCCCGGGGGCTAGGGGCCGGATTCCAAGATAATTAGGGAAGTTCAACGCCAGACTATTAGCATACACGCCGCAAGGTGGCAAACCAATTTCCAGCGCGCAATCAAATACTCCGGCCCCTTGGCCCTCGGGGGGAGCCCCTCCGCCGGACGTCCCGGAAGAGATTTCACTGTGCCGTACCTTAATTACTACTTTTTCTTGAAAACTCCCCGGGGAGAAATCGTAGAATAAGGACGCCGGATTGATTTTGCCCCGTGGTTGACACTCCGCCCTCCCGGCGCGCACAATGTGAGACCCATGACCGCTTCTCCGGAGCATAGGCCGCCCCAGGCCGCTCGCTCGGTCCCTGGCGCCCAAGGGCTGGGGGAGAGTGGTGGGGGTCGGCCGGAAATTCGGCTCCGGCGGGACCTCAGTCTGCGTCCGGCGTTCGTGGGTTGGGTGTTTTTATTCTACGCCTTTCTATTTCTGCTGCCGTTCCTGGCCGGGGGGGCCTTTTTCAGCTTGGGCGGAGCCTTCTACTATTATTTGATCTGGTGGCTGACCCTCATCGGCCTGTTGGTGGCGCTCAACCAGCCCCGCCGGGAGGGAGAGCCCCCGGAGGAGCCGGTGGCGGAGAGGGAACTCTCCTGATGTCACCGGCCGTGGCCATCGTCGCGCTCCTGGTCTACCTGGGTTTTTTGATGGCCGTCGCCCTTTGGGCGGAACACGCCGCGCGGCAAGGCCGGAACCCCGGCAACCATCCCCTGGTCTACAGCCTGTCCATGGCCATCTTCTGCACGGCCTGGACCTATTACGGCTCGGTGGGCATGGCCGCTTCGGCGGGGCTCTATTTCCTGGCCCCCTACCTGGGGGTGACCCTGGGCGCCCTGGCCTGGCCCCTGGTTTTGGGGCGCATGGTCCAGGTGAAGAACTCCCACCGGGTGACCTCGCTGGCCGACTTCCTTTCGCTGCGTTACGGCAAATCCCAGGCCGTGGCCGTGGCCGCCACCCTCATCGCGTTGGTGGGGGTCACGCCTTATATCGGCCTGCAAATCCGGGCGGTCACCACCTCATTCAGCCTGCTGACCCAGACCTCCAGTGTCTCGGGCGCCTTTGGGGGCATCGGCATCGGGCCCCTGGCCGTGGCCCTGATGATCCTGTGCACCATCGCCCTGGGCAACCGCCGGGTGGACCCCACCCTGCGCCACCAGGGCATGGTGGTGGCCGTGGCCGTGGAGGCGGTGGGCAAGGTCCTGATCCTCACCTTGGTGGGCGGGGTGGTGACCTTCGGGTTGTTCAACGGCTTTGGCGACGTGTTCTCCCGCTTCGCCCAGACCTTCCCTCACCTCTGGTCCGGCCCCTCCCAGACCATCGGCTGGCCGGCCTGGCTCTCCTTCCTCCTCTTGGGCATGTGCTCCTTCCTGCTGCTGCCCCGCCAGTTCCACGTGGCGGTGGTGGAGAACTTCGACCGCCGCCACATCCGCACCGCGGCCTGGGTGCTGCCGTTGTACCTGGTGCTCATCAACCTCTTCCTTTTCCCCATGGCCCTGGCCGGGCTGTTGGCCGGCTATCCCCCCAGCCAGGGCGACAGCTTCGTGCTCCTGTTGCCCTTGTCCCAGGGCCTTAATTTCCTGGCCTTGTTGGCCTTTTTGGGCGGGGTCTCGGCGGCCACGGCCATGGTGGTGGTGAGCACCACCACCCTGGCCACCATGGTCACCAACCACTTTATTCTGCCCCTGGTCCAGGTTTTGCCGGGCCTGGCCGGGGTGCGGCGCCATCTGCTCTCGGTCCGCTGGGCGGTGGTGGCCGGGGTGATCCTCACGGCCTACGGCTTTGAGGAGGCTCTCCGGGAGACCTACCTCCTGGCCGGCATGGGGCTCATCTCCTTTGCCGCGGTTCTGCAGTTCGCCCCGCCGCTGTTGGGGGGGCTGTTCTGGCGCGACGGCACCAAGGCCGGGGCCCTGTGCGGCCTGGGAGCCGGCTTTGCGGTGTGGTTCTACACCATGCTTTTGCCCACCATGATCAAGAGCGGCTGGGTCGGGGCCGATCTTTTGCATCACGGGCCCTGGGGCCTGGGCTTTCTGGCCCCGGAGCGGCTCCTGGGGCTCGGGGGGCTGGACCCCTTGTCCAACACCGTGTTCTGGAGCCTGGCGGCCAACGTAAGCTCTTACGTGCTGGTGAGCCTTCTGCTCCGGAGGGATGCCGAGGAGGAGCGGGCCACCCAGGAATTCTTTGGTTTATTCTCGCCGATGGCGCACTCGGAGCGGCTCCGGGGAGGCGCGGAGAACATCCCCCTGGCCGGCAAACTCCGCCGCCTGGAAGGCATCCTTACCGAGTACTTCCCGGCCTTCGGGGCCCGGCGGGTGGTGGTCGAGGCCCTGGACCGCCTGGGGCTCACCGACCGCGAGGTGGTCTCGGTCACCGGTTTGGCCGACTTGACCGCCGAAGTGGAAAAGGCCCTGGCCGGCTCCATCGGAGCGGCGGCGGCCCATGTGGCCATGCGCACCGCGAAGGTGTTCGATCCGGCCGAGGCCCTGGTGCTCTCGGAAGTCTACGCCCAGATGCTGGCCGACCTGAACGTGCCCCCCCAGGAGATCAAGGGCAAGCTGGACTACTTCCAGGAGCGGGAAACCTTTTTGCGGCGGGAGGCGGTCGAGCTGACCCACCGCATCCAGGAACGCGACCGGGAGATCAGCGAGCGCCGGCGGGCCGAGGAGGCCCTGAAGGCCAGCGAGGAGCGGCACCGCGCCCTGATGGAGGCCGCGCCCGACGCCATCATCGTCTTCGACCTGGAAGCCCGGGTGACCTTTGTCAACCAGGCCTTCACCCAGGTGTTCGGCTGGGAACTCGCCGACATCGCGGGCCGCCAGCTGCCCAACTTCGTGCCCGTGGAGAACGAGCCCGAGACCCGGGAGGCGGTGCGGCGGGTGCTGGCCGGAGAGAAGCTCCGGCTGTTCGAGTCCCGGCGGCAGACCAAGGACGGCCGGGTGCTGGACATGCAGATCAGCTCCTCGGTTTTCCTGGGCCCCGATGGGCAAAGGGCCGGCTCCATCGTCATCCTGCGGGACGTGACCGAAAAGAAGCGCATGGAGGAAGCCCTGCGGGACAGCGAGGAGCGCTACCGTTACCTCTTGGAGGCCGCGCCCGACGCGGTGATCGTCTACGACAGCGAGGGCCTGGTCACCTACGTCAACCCGGCTTTCGAGCGCACCTATGGCTGGCGGCGGGAAGAGGTGCTGGGGGCCAGGCTGGACTTCGTGCCCCCCCACGAGAAGGCCAAGCTGGCCGAAATCCTCGCCCGCATCTCGGCCGGCGAGGACGTGGTGTGCGAGACCCAGCGGCTCACGGCGGACAGGCGGCTGTTGGACATCCGCCTGCAGACCTCCTTCCTGCGGACCACCGACGGCGGGCACCTGGGCACCCTGGTCACCCATCAGGACATCACCAGCCGCAAAAAGGCCGAGGAGGACCTGAAGCGGGCCCACCACGAGCTGGAACTCCGGGTGGAGGAGCGCACCCGGGACCTCACCCGGGCCAAGGACGAGTTGGAGGTCTACAAGGAGCAGCTGGAAGAGCTGGTGGAGGATCGCACCCGGGAGCTGACCGCGGCCAACCGCAAGCTGGGCCTGGTGGCGGCCGAGCAGGAGAGCCGGGCCCGGGAGTTGACCCTCTTGCACAACATGGGCGACCTGTTGCAGGCCTGCCGCCACGAAAAGGACACCCACCAGGTGGTGACCAGCCTGTGCAGCGAGCTTTTCCCCACCGACGCCGGCACCATGTACCTGGTGCACCCCACCCGCACCCACCTGGAGCTGGCCGCCAGCTGGGGGCCGCACCCGGGCCCGGGACCGGCCCCGGAGCTGCGCCTGGAGGACTGCTGGGCGCTCCGGCGGGGCAAGGACCATTACGTGGCCAACCCGGAGACCGGCTTGGTCTGCCCCCACGTGACCCCGGCCCCGGCCTGGGGCGCCCACCTGTGTCTGCCCCTGGCCGCCCAGGGCGAGGTGCTGGGCATGTTCCACCTCTCCCTGGCCCGGGCCGCCCAGGGGGAAGACGCGGAGCACCGGCGGGCCGCGGACAAGGCCAAGCTCCTGCTGGCCGAGCGGGTGGTGGAGCACTATTCCCTGGCCCTGGTGAACCTGCGCCTGCAAGAAACCCTGCGGATGCAGTCCATCCGCGACCCCCTGACCGGGCTGTACAACCGGCGCTTCATGGAGGAGACCCTGGAGCGGGAAATCCGCCGGGCCAAACGCCTGTCCCACTCCCTGGGGGTCATCATGGTGGATGTGGACCATTTCAAGCTGTTCAACGACACCCACGGCCACGAGCTGGGCGACCTGATCCTCATGCGCCTGGGATCGTTTTTGCAGGACGGGGTGCGGGCCGAGGACGTGGCCTGCCGTTACGGCGGCGAGGAGTTCACCCTGATCCTGCCGGGCGCCGCCCTGGACGAAACCCTGGCCCGGGCCAACGCCCTGCACCGGCGCATCGGAGAGCACCTGCGCATCGAGCACCAGGGCGTGCTCCTGGGCATCACCGTGTCCATGGGCGTGGCGGCCTACCCTGCCAACGGCGACACCTACGGCGAGGTGCTGGCCGCGGCCGACGCGGCCTTGTACCGGGCCAAGACGGCGGGGCGCGACCAGGTGGTGCGGGCCGGGGTCTCGCTCAAAAAAACCCCGCGGCCCAAAGCCATAGCCCATCGGCGAAACTGATATACAAGCTTCATACATTTCCATATTACCTATTTGTGTATCCCATTACCGCGTGCTAGGTAGCAGGCAGCCTCGCCCTCCGGCCGGGGGTTGGACTGTCCTGCCCCGCGATCCGGCCGCGGCCGAACCCGCCGGCGTGGCGGGGCCGGCTGAACTGCGGTTCTCCAATTACGGCGAGTATGTGGCAGCTTACCAAATCTCTTAGCGCCGGCTCACCGCCGGCAGCCAGGGTGCTGGCCCGGGGTCCGGCGGCGTGGTCCTATCTGGTGGTCCGCCTCGCCCTGGCCGGGCTTTTCCTGGCCGCCGGGGCGCTGAAGCTGCTGGACTTGGACGCCTTTGCCAAGACCATCGCCGCCTTTGGGCTTTTGCCGGGCTTCTTGGTGCCCTGGGCGGCGCTCCTCCTGCCTCCCCTGGAGATCGTGGCCGCCCTGGCCCTGGCCCTGGACCGGCCCCTGGGCCTGGCCGCGGTCAGCGGTTTTTTGGTGCTGTTTCTCCTGGTGCTCTTGTACGCCCTCTGGCTGGGCCTGGACATCGACTGCGGTTGCTACGGGCCCGGCGACCCCGAGGGCGAGGCCTTTCACAGCCTCCGGACTTCGCTGTACCGCGATTTGGGCATGCTGGCCGGCGCGGGATACCTCTATTGGCTTCGTCTGCTAAAGGCGCGGCGCGGGCGCCTCGCCCCGTCACGCCTGTCAAATCAGGACGATGAACGGTGCGTCCTGCACCGTTCATCTGGGAGTCTTGGCAAAAGCGTCGTTTTGCCAAAACTCGCAAATCACACGCCTATTAGGCTCGCGATTTGGCGGGCCATCCATGGCCCGCATGAGGCCGATGGCAACCAACGCTCCGTCGAAAGATGACCTAACTTGTGGTTCGTACTTCGAGATGTCTGTAACAGCCGTTCATCGGCCTCAACCCTGGTTGCAAGGAGAAAAGAAATGCGTGAATCCCGAGTGCTGACCGTGCTGGCCGCCCTGGCCCTGACCCTGGCCCTGGCCGCGCCGGCCTGGGCGTTGTTCGACGACAAGTTCGAGCAGGAGTTGGAAAAGGAAACCGGCGCCGTGAAGCTGTGCCGGGAGGTCCAAGAGGGCGGCTACGGCATCGTCACCGCCCCCGAACTGAAAAAATGGATGGACGAGAAAAAACCCCTGGTGATCGTGGACACCATGCCCTATGAGGACAGCTACGTGAAGGCGCACGTTCCCGGCGCCAAGCAGTTCCTGTTCCCCATTCCCCCCATGACCACCTGGGACGCCAAGGAGACTGCGGGCAAGAGCGAGGCCGATTACGAGGCGCTGTTGGGCCCGGACAAGGACGCCACCATCGTCATCTACTGCGGCTTCGTGAAGTGCACCCGCAGCCACAACGGGGCCATCTGGGCCAAGAAGCTGGGCTACAAGAACGTGTACCGCTTCCCCGGCGGCATCTTCGCCTGGAAGGGCGCCAAGTACCCGGTGGCGGAAGGCAAGTAAGGAACTTACTTTTTCTCGAAGGGGGCTCCACGCCCCCTTCGGGAGTTTTGATATGACCTTGGAAACCGACCGGATCATAGAGCGGGTGGGGGAACGGGCCGAGGCCCTTTACCGCGGCGGCGGCATGCTCTGCGCCGAGGCAGTGCTCACGGCGCTGAACCAGGAGTTCGCCGGCGGACTGCCCGCCGAGCAGATTTCCGGCCTGGCCGCGGGCTTTGCCATGGGCCTGGGGGAGGCCGGCTGCCTGTGCGGCGCTCTCTCCGGGGGGGTGATGGGTCTCGGCCTTTTGTTGGGGGCGGGC
The DNA here is from genome assembly GCA_020444165.1 of Deltaproteobacteria bacterium. The sequence goes on from JAHLLK010000042.1 coordinate 9,131, forward strand.
GGTCCCTTGGACCACGGCCGCGTAGCCCGGCGGGCCGCCCGCCGCTTGCACCAGGCCTTCAAGGAAACCGAGGGCTCCACCTGCTGCCGGGTGCTCAGTTCCAAGGTTAAGCACGACAAGAAGGTCCATTTCGAGCAATGCGCCGGCATCACCGGGCGCACGGCCCGGGCCGCGGCCCGGGTGCTCTTGGAGGAGCGGCCCCGCCTGGCCGCCGCCAGCAACGGAGAGCCGCTGCGGGCCGTGGGCGCCGGCGGGCTGGGCCGCCTCTGGCGGCGGTCCCGCTCCTGAACCGGGCCTCCGGGGGACGGGGGCAGCTCGCCCCGGAGCGGTGGGAGTTGGCTCCGGCGCCGGCTCTGGTCGGGCAAGCCCCCCGGTCCCTGGGGACGCAGAAGACCGAAAACCGCGCGTTTCCGTGCATATCCTTTGCAATTCCTTGCAATTGCCCCGACAAATAGGTTATGGGAAGCTAGGAACGCGTCGAAATACGCGCGCCACAATTGTTTTCAGTCCCTTCCCCGCTTTCGGCAGGACCCGCGGCTTAAAGATGACTATTTATCAACCTGCTGAATACTTTAAAGTTTTTTTGGGGAAGGGGGGTGGGGGGGGAAACCCCTTTTTGTCCGCAAAAAGGGGTTTCCCCCCACCTCCTCCTCTTCCTCCCCTAGACTCCCAGGCCCGCCCCCGGGGCAGACCGGCAACCCTGACAAGGATCGACCCATGTCCAAGGCCGTTCCCCTTCGCCTGACCTTCTGGCTGATGACCCTCGGCTTGTGCCTGGCCCTGGTCCCCCGGCCGGCCGCGGCTCGCACCGGCGACAGCGGACCCGAGCCCGGGCCCTACGCCGTGGGCTGCACCAACCTGGTGGTGGACCAGGCTCTGGTGGCCCCGGGCCACGCCCTGGAGGATTACCTGGCCGGCGACGTGGACGGCGGCAGCCTGCTCTACGTGGATCAGGTGCTGGCCCATCCCGCCGCGGCCTTCCACTTCGATTTGGTGGTGCCGAACGACACCAACCTCTACGGCGACTACGCCGGCGCCACCCTGCCCATGGTGGGGCTCATCAGCTACCCCACCGGCGACAGCAACCCCCGGGACGGCTACGACTTCCCAGGGGCCAACCGCACCCTTCCCCACATGCAGGCTCCGGGCGAGGCCCCCCTGTTCCCCGGGGTCACGGCCAGGTTCCCCCTCTTGCTGGCCTCGCATGGTTACGGGGGCAGCCCGGTGGATGACAACGGCACCATCCTGGCCCAGCTCCGCTACGCCAGCCACGGCTACATCGTGGCCGCCCTGTTCCACGCCGACGGCCGCATTCCCGAAACCCAGGTCTACCCGCCCTTCCCCTACGTCCAGATGGCGCTCCGGGCCCTGTCCTGCAAGCAGGCCCTGGACGCCCTGGAAGCCGACCCCTACTTCGGGCCGCGCATCGCCTGGGACCGGGTGGGCGGCATCGGCGGCTCCTATGGCGGCACCACGCTCCTCCTGTGGAGCGGGGCCGAGCTGTGGGACCTGGACACCTTTTTGGGCACCTTCCCCACCACTCCGGACCCCCGGGTGAAGGCGGCCGCCGGGCTGGTGTCTTTCTGCGGCAACGCCATCCTGCCCCTGTTCGGCCTGGGCTACTCGGGAGCCGGGCATATCACCGCGCCCCAGTTCATCGCCAGCGGCACCCTGGACACCGTGGCGCCTGTGGATCAGGCCCGGGCCACCTTGAACGCCTCGCCCACCACCGGCTATCACGTCACCGTGGAGGGGGAGGAGCACCTGTTCACGGACGAGGGCCTGTACGACGCCCAGACCTGGGCCTTGTTGTTCCTGGACGCCTACCTGAAGGGCGACACCGCGGCCCTGGCCCAGCTCCAGACCATGGGCGCGGTGCCCGGCGGGCCCCCGGACAGCGTGGAGATAATCAACGCCGGGGTGAGCCCCCTGCCGGACCCGCCCGCGGCCGGGCCGGAGCGGGTGCCCATGTACCGGGCCTATCACCCCGGTCTGCTGTACCACTTCTTCACCACCAACCTGGCCGAAAAGAAAAACGCCCTGACCCTGGGCTACCAGGACGAGTCCACCCCTATCCCCTTTTACGTGCTGAACAACCCCACCACCGGGGCCCGGGCCATCCACCGCCTGGCCAACCCCAACACCTATCGCCACTACTACACCGCCGACCCGGCCGAGCGTGACGTGCTGAGGAGCCTGGGCTGGCGCTACGAGCGGGACGAAGGCTACGTGTATCCCATGGGCCTGCCCGCCCCGGCCGGCGGCCGGGAGGTGTTCCGCTTCTACAACACCCTCACCGGCGTGCACCTCTACACCATCCGGCCAGGCGAACGGGACTACATCCTGACCTACCTGCCCCAGTGGGAGCAGCACTCGAGCCTGGGTTGGGCCTATGCCGAGGCCGCCCGGGAGGCTGCGCCGGCCGACGCGTCCGCCGCAGCCGGCAAGCTGGCGGCGGGGGTTCAGGACGACGCGATCGTTTCCGGCGGCGTTTATTTCTCCGGCGCGGGCCAGAGGGCCGCCGGCGCGGCCGCGGGCGGAAGCTCCCCGGCCGGAGCCTCGCGGAGCCCCGGCGCCGGCGGCGCGGTCTCCGGCGGGGAGGAGGCCGCTGCGTCCCCCCGGGCCCGGGCCGACTTCAACGGCGACGGCCGGGACGATCTGGTGGTGCGGGACCCGGCGGACGGCCGGGTGGAGCTGTGGCTCCTGGGGGCCGGGGGCGAGACCACCCGGGTGAGCGTGGGGCACCAACCCGGCGCGGGCAGCTTCCCGGCCGGCAGCGCGGATCTCACCGGGGACGGCCAGGCGGACATCGTGTGGCAGGCCGGGGCCGGCGGCCTGGTGACCCTGTGGGTCATGGACCACACCCGTCTGGTCCGGGCCGTGGACCTGGGCGCCCCGGCCGACCCGGCCTGGCGGCTGGTGGAGCTGGGCGACTACAACGGCGACGGCCGCGTGGACCTCTGCTGGCGGCATGGGGACGGCCGGCTGGCCCTGTGGCTCATGACCGGGGAGGACACCTTCCTGATAAAGGAGGTGGAGTAGGAGTTCGGGAAAGGGCCGGGCGGGGTTCCGGGGGCTCGCCCAGGCCGACCAGGCCCGCGGGGGCCGCGGCCGGTCTGCCTGACCGGTTCATCGCGGGCGAGGCGCCCGCGCCCCCCGGGCCCCACGGACAACAACGGCCCGAACCCAAGGGGGGCCGGGCCGTAGCTATCGAATATGCCGGCCAGGCCGTCCTCGGCCTGCCCGGCCCTCGGTCGGGCATAAGCCGTGGTTTTGCCCTCCCTCCCGGGCGCTGCGCGCCCGGCGGGCCGTCCCTGGCCAGCGTCGGCCCGGGGTCCTTCGGCTCGCACAAAAACCACGGCCCGAACCCCCTGGGGGTCCGGGCCGTTTCAATACCTGCCGGCCGCGCCGGGCCGGATCAAGGCCCGGCCGCCGGATCGCGGTCTATTGTTCTATGGTGATCTTCACGCTGCCCTTGACGGTCCAGATGTAGACCTGATCCACCCCGGACGGGAACTGCTTGGTCCAATCCGGCGGCACCTTGCCGTAGGAGGTCCATTCCTCGGAGAGCTTGCGGAAGCCCTTGACCAGGAACATGCACTCGCCGTCGCCCACCAGCTCGCCCTTGACCGTGATCATCTTGTCCTTGCTCACCTCGAAGTAATGGTCCTCGCCTTCCTTCAAGGTGGCGCTGTTGCCCGAAGCCCACACCGGCACGGCCACCAAAACCAGCAGCAGGGCCACAAAGGCCGCCACGAATCTCATCCGTTTCATACCCTTCTCCTTGGCTAAAAACCGTTATCCCGTAGCGGCCCCGCCCCTGGCGGGAAGGCGCTTCTCTCTCGTGTGGTTTGCCGCCCAGGGCGCCTTCGCCTCGGCCGGCTGCCTGCTGCCATTGCCCCCGCGACCCCGCATCACTGGACCCACCGGCCCGGGGCGTCAGACCCGCTGGCCCCGCATCACTGGACCCACCGGCCCCGGGTCACCAGAGCCACCGGCCCGGCATCACTGGACCCACCGGCCCCGGGTCACCAGAACCACCGGCCCCGGGTCACCAGAACCACCGGCCCCGGGTCACCAGAACCACCGGCCCGGGGGCGGAAACGGCAAGACACTCCGATATTAGGGCAGATCGCCTTTGAGGGTCAAGGTATGGTTGTCGGCCCAGGCCAGCACCCGCCCCAGATCCAGCCGGCTGCGGGGCAGCTCGGGCACGGCCTCCAGGGCCAGGCGGCTGGCTTCCTCCAACAAGGCGTTGATCCGCCCGAAGTCCACGCTGGGGTATACCTGCCCCTGGGCGAAGCCGGCCCGGCCGCAGGTGCGGCTGTGCCCCTCCACCGCCACCGGGATGCCGTAGAGCCGGCAGGTGAGGGGGCGGGAGGCGTAAAGCAGGCAGCGGCCCGCGGTCAAAAGCGGGCAGGTCACCCGGGCCCGGCTGAACACGGTCAGGCGTTCGGCGGGCGGGGCGGCCAGGGCCTCGGCCACCACCCGGTCATAGGCCCGGGAGGCCTTGGAGCCCCGGCGGGCCGCGGCGCGGCGCTCCTCCCGGGGCAGCCGGGCATAGGCCCGGGCCAGGTCCAGGGCCTCCACCGGGGTCAGGTCGAACAGGGCGTGGCAGCAGTCGTCGCAGCCCGGGCGGCAGGCCACCTCCCGGGGGAACTGCCCGGCCACCTCGGCAAAGGCGGCGTCGGCCCGGGCCCGCAGGTCTTGCAGGCGGGCATGGGCCTCCTGCCAGGCGGCCTGGTTCACCGCAGGGCGGGAGCCGGGCCCCGGGGCGGCGGCGGGGGGACGGGGGGGCAAGGGCAGGCTCATGGGTTCTGCTTTCGCTTGGCCGAGGACTTGCCCTGGGCCTGGGCGCTGGCCAATTCCAGGGGCATGCCCGCTTTCACCCCGTGGGCCGCGGCCCAGCCGGCCGGCACCTCCAACACCACGTCCACCGGGGCCGGGGCCACGATGCTCTGCAGGCGGGGCGGGGTGGGGTAAACCTTGGGGGTCACGCCCAAAACCCGGCCTTCCCGGGCCCAGATGAAGTCGATGCCGAACTGCATGCCGGTCATGTGCATGTGGGCCTTTTGGGCCGGCAGGAAGGTGAAGATCATGGCCCGTCCCGGCGCCAGGGAGGGACGGCCCGACAGCCCGCGGTAGCGCTCCGGATTGGTGCGGGGGGCCTCGGCCAAAAGCTCCTGGCCGGCCAGGAGCACCTTGACCAGCGGCATATCGCTGGCCGCCCGGGCCGGCAGGGTCCCGGCCGCCACCAGGCCCCAGGCGGTCACTAAGGCCAGGGCCCAGCTCAACAGCGTCAGGGACCTCATGCCGCGAACCCCGCCACGGTGTAGGTGCCGCTCCGGGCATCCTTGTTCAGGGTGATGAGCCCGTGCCGCTCCACGTCCAGGAGCATGTCGGAGAAGCTCCGGTAGCCGTGGTACGACTCGTCGAAGGAGGGTTTCTTGCGTTTCATGGTGTCTTTGACCATGGAGGAGTAGATCACCGGCTTGTTCTCCCGCTGCAGGGCGGCCACCGACTGCAAAAGCAGGTCAAAGGCCTCCCGTTTCTCCTTGCCCAGGCTGCTGGGCAGTTTGGGCGGCTCCAGGGTCCGGCGCTCCAGGTCCTCGTAATACACGAACTCGTCGCAGTTGTCCCGCAAGAGATCGCTGGTGGAAGCCTTGACGCCCACCCCGATCACCGTTTTGCCATTTTCCTTGAGCTTGCTCACCAAGGGCGAGAAATCGCTGTCGCCGCTGACGATGACAAAGGTGTCCACATGAACCTTGTTGTAGCAGAAGTCCATGGCGTCCACCACCAGGCGGATGTCGGCGGAGTTTTTGCCGGTGAGCGAACGGCGGGGGATCTCGATCAGCTCGATGGCCTCTTCGTGCATCTCGTTTTTGAATTTGGCGAACCGGCCCCAATCGGCATAGGCCCGCTTCACCACCACCTTGCCCTTCTCCACCAGCCGTTCCAGGATCAGCTTGATGTCGAAGCTGTCGCTTTTTTTGAATCCCAGGGCCAGGTTCTCGAAATCGATGAAAACCGCCAGGGTGTGTTCCGTGTCCTGCACACTATTCTCCGGAGGGCCGGCCGGCTCCGGCCCGGGGTTTTGGCAGGCTGTGGGAAAACAGCCTGCCAGGCGCGCCAGGGACCAGCCCAAACAAGCTACGGCTGGTTGGGGGCCCCGGGGAGGGCGCGCCAAATTGCGCTGCTTTGAAAAAGCAAGCAATTGGCCAAGCTTTGCTTGCCGGGGGCCCGGGTTTTGCCAAGCCTCACGAATAACAAACCTTTCAGGTTTGTTATTCGGCGGGCCATCCACGGGGTCCCCAAACAAGCGAAGCTTGTTTGGGGTGAATCCGTGGCCCGCACGAGACCATTGCAACCAAAAACTGTCAAAAAATTAGATAAGCGGTTGTTATAATTATTGTTAGTCAGTAAATGCCGTGCAATGGTCTCTGTTAGAGTGTCGCCAAGATATCACAAGATATCACAATCCCGGCGGCCTCACCAGACAGCCCGGAGGCGCCCGCCCGGCTCGTCGCCGGAAAAATATGTGATTAGCATGGCTTGCTCAAACCAAGCCGGGAATCTCGCTTCCGGAAGCCACCAGCGCCAGGCTGGGCGGCCTGGGTTTGAGGCGCACTCAGGTCTTGCAATAGGCCGCCATAAAGGACAAAATCAGACACGGCCCCGGATAATTCCCTAATTCCAGCGGGTAAATCCCTCGGAGGACTACGTTGCAACCCACGTTGAGTTTCCAAGTCAAACCGGCTTTGCCGCCAGCCTTGAAGCCCCTGGCCGAGCTGGCGGGCAACCTGTGGTACGCCTGGCATCCCGAAGCCGCCGAAATGTTGCAGCGCATTGACCACCAAGCCTGGTCTCAATTCAAACACAACCCCGTGGCCCTGTTGAACAGTGTCAGCCAGGACCGGCTGGAGGCCATGGCCTCCGACGCCGGCTTCCTGGCCCAGTTGGAGCGGGTCTACGACAACCTGCAGGACTACCTCAAAACCGAGGGCTGCTCCTATTTGGGCGACCGCGCCCCCCAGCTCTTCAACGTAGCCTACTTCTCCGCCGAGTACGGCTTGGCCGAGTGCCTGCCCATCTACTCCGGCGGCCTGGGCATGCTGTCCGGCGACCACCTGAAATCGGCCAGCGACCTGAACCTGCCCCTGGTGGGGGTGGGCCTGGCCTACCGGCAGGGCTACTTCACCCAGTACCTCAACCCCGACGGCTGGCAGCAGGAAGAGTACCGCACCAACGATTTCTACGACCTCCCCATGGAGCTGGTGCGCGACGCGGGCGGCAAGGAACTCCAGATCAAGGTGGACATCGAGAACCGGCCCCTGGTGGCCCGGGTCTGGCTGGTCCGGGTGGGCCGGGTGCCCTTGTACCTGATGGACGCCGGGGTGGACGCCAACCCCCCGGACCTCCGGGCCATCACCCACCGCCTCTACGGCGGCGACAGCGAGATGCGCATCCGTCAGGAGATCCTCCTGGGCATTGGCGGGGTGCGCATGCTGAAGGCCCTGGGCATCGAAGCCAGCGTGTTCCACATGAACGAGGGGCACAGCGCCTTTGCCTCCCTGGAGCGCATCCGCCTCCTCAGGGCCGAGAAGGGGCTCTCCTTTGACGAGGCCCGGGAAGTGGTGCGGGCCAGCAACGTGTTCACCACCCACACCCCCGTGCCGGCGGGCAACGACTACTTTGACCATTCCCTCATGGCCCGCCATTTCGCGGGCTACATGGGCGAGCTGGGCATCAGTTTGCCGGTGTTGATGGGCTACGGCCGGGTGCATCCCCACAACCAGGACGAGTTGTTCTGCATGACCGTGCTGGCGCTGCGGCTCTCGGCCTTTTCCAACGGGGTCAGCCGCCTGCACGGCCAGGTGAGCCGGAGCATGTGGAAGGACGTGTGGCCCCACTTCCCCCTGGAGGACGTGCCCATCACCCACATTACCAACGGAGTGCACATCCCCTCCTGGATCAGCCGGGAGATGGCCTATCTGCACCTGCGCTACCTGGGCCCGGCCTGGATGGAGGACCCGGACAGCGCCTCGGTGTGGAAGGGCCTGGAGGCGGTGCCGGACGGGGAGTTGTGGCGGGTGCACGAGCACCGCCGCACCCAGATGATCTCCTACGTGAGGGGCAAGCTCTCGGGCCAGCTCAAGAGTCGGGGCGCCAGCGCCCAGGCCATCCGCGACGCCAGCGAGGTGCTCTCCTCCGAGGTGCTCACCGTGGTCTTCGCCCGCCGCTTCGCCACCTACAAGCGGGCCGTGCTGCTCTTGTCGGACCTGGACCGGCTGGCCGCCCTGGTCAACGACCCCAACCGGCCCATGCAGTTCATCTTCGCGGGCAAGGCCCACCCCCGGGACAACGAGGGCAAGGAGTTTATCCGCCGCATCGTCCAGGTCTGCCAGGATCCCCGCTTCCGCCACCGCTTGGTCTTCCTGGAGGACTATGACATGAACCTGGCCCGCCACCTGGTCCAGGGCGCTGACGTGTGGCTGAACAACCCCCGCCGGCCCCTGGAGGCCTGCGGCACCAGCGGCATGAAAGCCGCGGCCAACGGGGCCTTGAACCTCAGCGTGTTGGACGGCTGGTGGGACGAGGTGTTCGAGCCGGGTCTGGGCTGGCCCATCGGCCGGGGCGAGGAATACGGCGACGAGAGCCTGCAGGACCAGATCGAGGCCCGGGAGCTTTACCGCATCCTGGAGCGCGAGGTGGCCGAGCTGTTCTATGACCGCGACGCCCAGAAGCTGCCCCGGCATTGGATCGGGTATATGAAGCAGTCCATGTCGGTGTGCTGCCCCCAGTTCAACACCCATCGTCAGGTGGAGGACTACGCCGACCTGGCCTATTTGCCGGCCAGCCACTGGTTCCAGAACCTCACGGCCGAGGACTACGCCCCGGCCCGGGGCCTGGGAGCCTGGGTCCGCAAGATCATGGAGAACTGGACCCAGGTGGAGGTGCAGGAGGTGACCAGCCAGTCGGCCGAGACCCTCACCTGGGGCCAGGAGCTGACCGTGCGGGCCCGGGCGCGCCTGGGAGCCCTGGCCCCGGAGGACGTGGCCTGCGATCTGTACTTCGGCCGGGTAGACCCCCAGAACACCTTCCTGGACCGGGCCACCGAGGCCATGCAGCCGGTGGGCGGCAAGGACGGCGTCTATGAGTTTTCGGTGACCATCAAGTGCCAGGTCACCGGCCGGCTGGGGGTCAAGGTCCGGGTGGTGCCCTATCACCCCCGGCTCTCCAGCAAGTACGCCCTGGGCTTGGCGGCCTGGGGCTAGGCCGGAACATTTCTGGAAGACGGGGGGCCGGCTGCGCCAGATGCCCGCCGGCTTCGTTGCGGACTTCGCTCCAACCTCGACGTGGCTTTGGCTACGCCTCCGGTTGTCGCTCGTCCGTCGCCTTGCCGGCAGCCACCTGGCTGGGCCGGTCCGGGGCACGAAACGTGACCGGCGGAACCTGAAATCCCGGCTGGGCCGGTCCGGGGCACGAAACGTGACCGGCAGAACCTGAAATCCTGGCTGGGCCGGTCCGGGGCACGAATCGTGACCGGCGGAACCTGAAATCCTGGCTGGGCCGGTCCGGGTCACGAAACGTGACCGGCGGCACCCGAAAGCAGGTAAAAACCCATACCAAATGCAGATTGTTGCCGAACCAGCCCCCCGTCCCCCTGAAACACCCTGGCTAAGCTCCAGCCCTTTCGTCAGGAAAAGTATGAAAATCACGCGTCCCCACTCCCGCAAGGGAGCGGGGGCTTTACCTCGCACCGGAGTTGTGTTCCCATGAATAGAAGATGGTTGGCCACGGGAACCCTGGCCACGGCGGCCTTGGCGGCCCTGTGGCTGACCCCAGCCCCGGCGGACCAGGGCCCGGAACCCCGGCAACTGGTGCGCCTGCACTGCACGGTCTGCCATACGCTGAAGCGGGTGCGGGCTCACGTGGGCGTGTTGTCGCAAGACGAATGGTTGAGCTACCTGGGCCGCATGCAGAAGCACGGCGCCAAGCTCAACGACGCCGAAAAGGAAGTGGTGGCCGCCTGGTTGGGCGGCCTCACCTCGGGGAAAGATATTTAACCGCTGGCGGGGCCAAGACGCCCGGCCGGCCCGCTCCAAAGGAGGTGGCCCCTGGGACGCAAGCCCCTTTTGCTGATCTTGATCCTGTTGCCCCTGGCCGGAGCCCTGGGAGGCTGGGCCGGGCTCTATCTGGGCGGCGGGGAGGCGGCCGAAGGCACTGAGAAGCTGGAGGCCACCGCCAACTTCCTCTCCCTTACCGGTATCACCTTCCTGATCCTCCAGGTGGCCACCGGCAGCCTGAACCGCTGGTTCAAGGAGGCTTTCGGCGCCGCGGCCCTGTTGAACTACCACCGCCGGGCCGGGGTGATCATCATCCTGGCCTTTCTGACGCACGGCTTCATCCACACCCTGGGCCACTCCCTGGAAAGCGGGCGCCCCCTGCTGGCGGTGGTGCTCCATTCCTGGACCGTCTGGCAGCTGGTCCTGGGCGAGTCGGCGGTTATTCTCTTGTTGGTGGGCGGGACCGCGGCCTTCCTGGGCTGGATAAAGAAGCTCCCGCGCAGCACCTGGAAACCCGTGCACTACCTCATGTACCTGGCCGTGCCGCTGGGTCTGACCCACGCCATCACCATAACCCACGACACCCGGGAGCTGCCCTTGGTGGCGGTGTGGATCTACCTGGTGGCCGCGTTTTTCATCCTGGCCTGGCAGCGGCGGCAGCGCGCCTCCTGAGCCTATCGGGAGGTCCCGCGCCGGTTTGGGCCGGCCGGGGCCTCCCTCACTCCGCCAGGAACTCCTCCACCGAGCCCGCCCCTTCCCGGAGCACCTCGGGCTCGTCGCCCACCAGGCTCACCACGCTGGACTCCTCGCCGGGCACCGGCCCGCCGTCCACCACCAGATCCAGCTGGTGGCCGTAGAGGTCCTCGATCTCCCAAGGGCTCAACAAGAGACGGCCGTCCTCGTCGGCCGCGGTGGCGTTCACCACCGGGCGGCCCAATTCCGCGGCAATGGCCACGCACACCGGATGATTCGGCACCCGGATGCCCGCGGTCTTGCGGCGGGTGAGCATCATGTTGGGCACCTCGCGGCTGCCCTCCAGAATGAAGGTGTAGGGCCCGGGCAGGCAGCGCTTCAAGGTCTTGTAGGCGTAGTTGGTCACCCGGGCGTAGCGGGACAGCTCCTTCAGGTCCGGGCAGATGAAGGAAAAGGGCTTGGACTCGGGCTGGCGGGTGATCTGGTGCAAGCGGCGGATGGCCTTCTTGTTCATGATGTCGCAGCCCAGGCCGTAGGCGGTGTCGGTGGGATAGGCCACCACCCCGCCCTCCAGGAGCACCTCCACCACCCGCCGCACCTTGCGCGGTTGGGGATACTCGGCGCTGATTTCCAGGATCATGGCACGTCGTCCTTTCCCGGCCGGCCTCGGGGCCTCGGGCCCCCTGCTCCGGCCGCTTGCGCCCGGCGCCGGGACCGTCCCGGGGGCGCTTCTGGCGCTCGCCCGGGGGCTCCCGACAATTTTTAAGAATACGGCCGCCAGGGCGCTCTGGTCAACCTCGGCCCCCCGCGGAAAAAGCTTTTACCACAAGGCCCGTGCATTGTATCTTTTGGCATGATTCCCCATGAGCTCGAAACCGCCCGGCGGCGCATCGCCGAATTGAGCGCCCAGCTGCGGCGGCACTCCCAACTTTATTACAGCCTGGACCAGCCGGCGATCTCCGACACGGCCTACGACGCGCTGTTCCACGAGCTGGAGGACCTGGAGGCGGCCTGGCCGCAACTGGTCCAGCCCGACTCCCCCACCCAGACCGTGGGCGCGCCGGTGAAGACCAGCTTCCGGCCGGTGACCCACCACGAGCCCATGCTCTCCCTGGAGTCCAAGGGCGAGTTCGCGGTGGTCACCGATTTCCTGCGCCGCCTGCATGAGGCCGGCCTGGGGGATGCCCTTCTGTTGGCCCAGCCCAAGATCGACGGCCTCAGCCTGGAGCTGGTGTACCGCTCGGGCATGCTGGCCGTGGCCGCCACCCGGGGCGACGGGGTCACGGGCGAGGACATCACCCCCAACGTGCGCACCATGGACGAGGTGCCGGCCTGGCTGCCCGGCGTGGAAGCTCCTCTGGTGGTGGTGCGGGGCGAGGCCTTTTTGGACCGCCAGGGCTTTCTGGAGCTGAACCGCGGCCTGGTGCAAGAGGGCCAGGAGGGCTTTGCCAACCCCCGGAACGCCGCGGCCGGCAGCCTCCGCCAGCAGGACCCGGCCGTCACCGCCACCCGGCCCCTGAAGTTCTTTCCCTTTGAGCTGGTCACCGCCCGGGACCTGGGCCTGGCCAGCGACCAGGAGGCCATGGCCCGCCTGGGGGAATGGGGCTTCCCCCTGCGGGAAGACCACAACCACTGGGGCCGGGGCCCGGATTTCGCCCAGGAGATGCACGCCCGCTACCAGCAATCCCGCGACGAGCTGCCCTTTGAGATCGACGGGGTGGTGTTCAAGCTGGACCGCCTGGACGAGCGGGACCAACTGGGGGCCCGCACCCGCACCCCCCGTTGGGCCGTGGCCTGGAAGTTCCCTCCCCGCCAGGAGCTGACCCTGGTGCAGGGGGTGGTGAACCAGGTGGGCCGCACCGGCAAGATCACCCCGGTGGCCCTCTTGGAGCCGGTGGACGTGGGCGGGGTCACCGTGAGCCGGGCCACCCTGCACAATTTCGGCGAGGTGGCCCGCCTGGGGGTCCGGGTGGGCGACCGGGTGCGGGTGGAGCGGGCCGGCGACGTGATCCCCCGGGTGGTGGAGGTGGCCACGGAGGGCCAGCCCCGGGGGCCCGAGGTGTTGCCGCCGGAGCGCTGCCCGGTGTGCGGGACCCGGGTGGAGGCGGCCGGGGCCTATCACCTCTGCCCCAACACCCTGGGCTGCCCGGCCCAGATTCAGGCCGCGCTCCGGCACTACGCCGGGCGCGAGGCCATGGACATCGAGACGCTGGGCCCCAAACGGGTGGCCCAGCTCATGGAGGCGGGGCTCCTCTCCGACCTGCCCAGCCTTTATCGCCTGGAATCCCAGCGCGCGAAGCTCACCAGTCTGGAAGGCTGGGGCGAGTTGTCGGCGGACAACCTCCTGGCCTCCATCGAGTCCACCCGCGGCAAGCCCCTGGAACGCTTCCTTTTGGCGCTCGGCATGCCCGGGGTGGGCCAGGCCACGGCCCGGGACCTGGCCCGCTACTTCCCGGATATCGCTGCCCTGCAAAAGGCCCGTCCCGAGGAATTGGCCCGGGTGCCGGGCGTGGGGCCGGTGGTGGCGGCCGGGGTGCGGGAGTTTTTCGACCGGCCCGAAACCGCGGCCGCGGCCCAGGCCCTGTACGAGGAAGTCCAACCCACCCCGCCGGCCCAGGCCGCAGACGCGGCCCCCGGCCCCCTGGCCGGCCAGACCGTGGTGTTCACCGGCGCCCTCACCCGCTTCACCCGGCCCGAGGCCGAGGAGCTGGTGCGCCGGCTGGGGGGCAAGGCCGCGGCCAGCGTGTCGGCCCGCACCAGCCTGGTGGTGGCCGGCCCCGGGGCCGGGACCAAGGCGGCCAAGGCCCGGGAGTTGGGGGTGGAGGTCATTGATGAAGACGAGTTCCTCCGGCGGGTCCAAGCCGGAGGAGATTCGGCCGGCGGCGCTTCGGCCGGCGGCGATGCGGCCGGCGGCGCTCCGGCGCAGCGGAAGCTGTTTTGAGGACGCGGAAAGCACGAGGAGGCACATGGAGACCGTAAGAGCCGCGGCCGTGATCAGCGGCCGGGTGCAGGGGGTTTGGTTCCGGGCCAGCACCAAGGAGATGGCCGACGAGCTGGGCCTCAAGGGATTTGTGAGGAATCTGCCGCTCCGGCGGGTGGAGGCCGTGTTCGAGGGACCCCGGGATTTGGTGGAGCAGGCCCTGGCCTGGTGCCAGCAGGGCCCGGCCCAGGCCGAGGTCAGCGAGGTTCACGTGAGCTGGCAAGACCCCACCGGCGAATTTGACAGCTTCGAGATAAGATACTAACCCAGGCTCTCGCCTTTACTTTTTAGTCCGGGCGGGACATAATTTTTTACTTTGGCCGCCAACCGCCCCCGGAGATGAAATCTATGTCTTGGTTATCTGGCTCACACAAGCTTGGCCCCGTCCGGCCGCCTTGGCTGCTTTGTCCGCTGCTGGTTTTGGCTCTTTTTTGGGGAGGCTGCTCCTACACCGCCAGCGTAACCAACGCGGTGACCAGCACCTTCCGGGATTTTTGGGACAGCCGGGACAGCGGCATCCGTAAACGCCTGGCCGTGGCGCCGTTCCAGACCCCCCTGCCCCAGGTGGGGCAGCCCCGGGCCAGCGCCCTGGGCAAGTCGGTCATGGGCGAGCTGGCCCAAAAGGGCAGCCTGATCCTGATCGACTACAACCAGCTCATCGACATGTCCCAGGCCGAGCCGCCGGTCAAGGGCGACCCCCGGGAAGCCATGCTGGTGGCTGCCCGCAAACTGGGGCTGAACGCCATCCTCTCGGCCACCATCACCGACCTCTCCATGCAGCAAGACCTGACCGGCGTTTACGGCTTCCGGGAAAACACCCCCTTCCTGAACATGGAACTGGACCTGACCCTGGTGGACGTGGCCAGCGGGGTCATCCTCACCGAGAAGGCCTTCCGCGAGCAGGTGGAGCTGACCTCCATCCAGGCCACCAACATCAACCAGGGCACTCCGCCGCCGACCGAGCTGGTCGACGCCGTCACGGCCAAGCTGCTGGAGCCGGCCACCGACTGGGTGACGGAGAACCTCGCGGCCCAGCGCTGGGCGGGTTACATCCTGGAAAAAAAGGACAATCAGTACCTGATCACCGTGGGCCGCGACACCGGCCTGCCCACCGGTTCCAAAGTGCGGGCCTACACGCCCGGCCAGGCCATCAAGACCGGTTCGGGCCAGACCGTGCACGTGGCCAACAGCCCCGTGGGCTGGCTGGTGATCGGCGAGCTGATGGCCCGCACCAGTTGGGCCACCCCGGCTCCGCCCGAGGGCGAGGAGAAGCCGGGCAATTTCGAAGTGGGCCAGGTGCTGTTCAGCCACTAGCAGGCTGTTGAAAAACCGCCTGCCCGCCGCTCCAGGCCTGGCGCGGCGGCCCGGGGGCCTGAACCCCGGAGCCCGCGGCCCCAGATCCGACGCCCAGGGCCGGTCGTTCCGGGCCGGGGCGCCGGCAAAACCCGGCCCTCCCGGCTGACCGGGCCCGCCAAGGGCGGGCGAGTCCCTCCCCGGGGCCACGGGGAAGGGGCGGCCGCGGTGCCGGCCGGGGCCTGCCGGGAACCGACGCAGCCAGGGGGGGGAAGTTCCGGGGCGAGGATTCCCGGGGCACGCCCGCCTCCGCCGCGGCGGGCCAATACCTCTACCCCCGGAGCACCCGGAATCCGGGGAGCTGACCATTTACCGGCGGGCCGCGTCTTCGGGCCGGCCGGCCACCCCGCTCTTCTCCCACCGCTGTCCGCCTTCCGATCCGGGTATGATGTAGTTATGGGCGCGCCGCCCGTAAGCGGTGTGGGAGGCTCCTGTGATTTTTCTCAACCTGATTCACAACGTGGCTCTCCTGGTCTCACTGACCATCATCCACAGCCTGATCATGCGGCGGTGGCGGCGGAATCACGCGGCCTATCGGCTCATCACCGGGCTTTTGTTCGGGGTGGTCTCGGTCATCGGCATGCTGAGCCCGGTGGTGATCGAGGAAGGGGTCATCTTCGACGGCCGCTCCATTGTCCTGTGCATCGCCGGGCTGTTCGGCGGCCCCGCGGCCGGAACCATTGCCGGAGCCATCGCCGCGGGCTACCGCATCTGGCTGGGCGGGACCGGGGCCTTCATGGGCGTGGCGGTGATTTGCGAGGCCGTGGGGTTCGGCGTGGTTTTCCACCACTATCGCCAACACAACCCCCGGGTGGTCAGCGCCGGCGGGCTCTTGGGCCTGGGGTTTGCCGTACACGTGGTGATGCTGATCTTCATGGGTTTGCTGCCCGCTGCTTCCATCGAGCCCACCTTCCGGCTCATCGCCCTGCCCGTGCTCACCATCTACCCCCTGGCCACCGTGGCCCTCGGCCTGTTGTTCCTGGACCAGGAGTCCCGCCTGGCGGCCGAGGAAGGCCTCTCCGCCCGGACGGCGGAGCTGGACAGCTTCTTTGCCAACAGCCTGGACCTGTTGTGCATCGCCGACCTGGACGGCTATTTTCGGCGGTTGAACACCCAGTGGGAGCGGGTGTTGGGCTATCCCCTGGCGGAGCTCACGGGCCGCCAGTTCATGGAGCTGGTCCACCCCGACGACGTGGCGGCCACCCAGAAGGCCGTGAACGACCTGGCCCGGCACAAGAAGGTCCTGAGCTTCGTGAACCGTTACCGGGCCAGGGACGGCTCCTACCGCTGGATCGAGTGGAACTCCCAGGCCCTGGACGGGGTGATCTACGCCGCCGCCCGGGACATCACCGAGCGCAAACAGATGGCCGAGGCGCTGTGGGAGAGCCAACAGCGTTTCCGGCGCATCGTGGAGACCTCCCACGACGGGGTGTGGGAGATCGATGAAAACCTGCGGACCGTGTTCGTCAACGACCGCATGGCCGAAATGTTGGGCGTCACTCCCGGCGAGATGCTGGGCCGGGAGGTGGACGAGTTCGTGCACCCCGAGGAGCGCGAGGACACCCGGGAGCGCCTCCACACGCGGCGCCAGGGGGTGCGGGAGGGCTACGAGCGCCGGCTCCTCGCCCCGGACGGCCGGGAAATCTGGACCCTGGTGTCGGCCGCGCCCAAGTTCGCGCCGGACGGCGCCTTCCGGGGTTCCTTTGCCATTTACAGCGACATCACCGCGCGCAAGACCACCGAGCTGGCCATCCGGGACTCCCGCATGCGCCTGGCCCAGGTCATCGAGTTCCTGCCCGACGCCACCTTTGTCATCGACACCGCCGGCAAGGTGCTGATGTGGAACCGGGCCATGGAGGAGCTGACCGGCATTCCGGCCGCGGACATCCTGGGCCAGGGCGATTACGCTTACGCCCTGCCCTTCTACGGCGCCCGCCGCCCGGTGCTCATCGACCTGGTGCTCCGGCCCGACCAGGAGTTCGCCGGCCGCTACCGGAGCTTCAGCGACCAGGGCGGCCACTTGTTCTCCGAGACCTTCCTGGAGAGCTTCCGGGGCCGGTCGCGGGTGCACCTCTGGAACACCGCCTCCCGGCTCCTGGGCACCCAGGGGGAGGTGATTGGAGCCATCGAATCCATCCGGGACATCTCCGACTGGCGCGAACTGGAGGAGGAGCGGAGCAAGATGGAGGCCCAGCTCCGCCAGGCTCAAAAAATGGAAGCCATCGGCACCCTGGCCGGGGGCATCGCCCATGATTTCAACAACATCCTGGGAGCCATCCTGGGCTATGCCGAGCTGGCCCAGAGCCAGGTCTCCCCCGAGGAAAAGGTTTTCACCCACTTGGCCCACGTGTTGGCCGCGGCCGAGCGGGCCCGCCGCCTCGTGCGCCAGATCCTCACCTTCAGCCGCAAGGTAGAGCAGGATCTCCGGCCCCTGAACCTCAACGAGGCGGTGCGTCAGGCCGTGCAGATCCTGGTGCCCACCCTGCCCAAGATGATCCGCCTGGAGCTGCAACTGGCTGGAGAGCCCTGGCTGGTGAACGCCGACCTGGGGCAGATGCAGCAGGTGCTCCTGAACCTGGCCAGCAACGCCAGCGACGCCATGCCCGAGGGGGGCCGGGTGGTGGTGGAAACCCGGAACGTGGAGGTGAGCGAGGGCGAGGCCGCCCCGGCGCCGGACATGAACCCCGGCCGCTACCTGCTCCTTGCGGTGACCGATTTCGGCCAGGGCATGGACGCGGCCACCCGCGACCAAATCTTCAACCCCTTCTTCACCACCAAGGAGGTGGGCCGGGGCACCGGCCTGGGGCTTTCCACGGTCTACGGCATCGTGAAGAG
Organism: Deltaproteobacteria bacterium; assembly: GCA_020444165.1. The sequence continues at coordinate 27,062 of JAHLLK010000042.1, forward strand.
CCACGGCGGCCACATCTCGTGCCAGAGCGAACCGGGCCGGGGCACCACCTTTCTGCTGTATCTGCCGGCCGCCGGAGCCGGGACCCCGCCCGCGCCGCCCGTGGCCGAGGTTTCCCGGGAAATCCTGGGTGGACCGGAGAACATCCTTCTGGTGGATGACGAGGAGGCGCTCCGGGAGCTGGGGAGCAGCATGCTCCGGGACATGGGCTACCAGGTGGCGACCGCCGCCAACGGCGAGGAGGCCCTGGAGATGTACCGGAACGCGGTCGCGCCCTTTGACCTGGTGATTTTGGATCTGGGCATGCCCGGCATGGGCGGCAACCGCTGCCTGCGGGAGCTGCTCAACCTGGACCCCGGAGCCAAGGTGCTCATCGCCAGCGGCTATTCCGTGGACGGGCAGGTGAAGACCTCCCTGCGGGAAGGCGCCCGGGATTTCGTGGCCAAGCCCTACGGCCGGGCCGACCTGCTGAAAAAAGTGCGGCAGGTCCTGGACCAGACCGCGCCGCTTCCGCCACTCCCGCCGGCCGCTTGAGCCACCCGCCGCCAGGCCAGCCCGGTTACTTCATGGGGGCTGGGTGGCCAGGTTGCGGTTGGAATGATATGCGAAGCGCCGCCGGGGGCATCTGGCGCAACCAGCCGCCCGGTCCTCATGAAATATGCGGGCCAGCCCCGCTTCCCCACCTTCCCGCTCCCCTTGGCCAGACCTGCGCCCCAGAGCCGTCCTCCGGCCGCGCGGGGCAGCTCCACCACGCCGCGGCCCCTGCGCCTCCCGGGTCCCCCGGGCCCCCTCCCGTCGCCGTTGGCGAGGCGGTTCTTTTCTGAGATTTATTTTGCTTCACATAATTAAGTTTCATTCTTAGGAATTAGGTGTTGATTTGTGCGTGGAAGTTCTGAAAAAATATTACCTAATGGCGAAAACCTGGCAGGGGGGGGCGGAGGCGCCGCATTTTACGCGGGCCCATGAGTGTAAGCCACGCAGCATCGCCGAGGCAGACCCGGCGGTACATAATCCGGGTTTTCACAAGCTTCAATGGATGAAATTGCCATGCCCCACAATTTCATATGGTTTCGGACAGTTCCCCACCCCGCCCCTCCAAGGCCCCCCGGGCCGCGGCGGGGTAGCGCCGGTCCGGACCGCCAGGTTCCGGCCATACCGCATTGGTCCGGCCCCGCGGCCAGCCTTGGCCTCTCCCGTGGCCGCAGCCTATGGGATTTCTTGGCTAAAGGCGATCAACGCCCGCGGAGTGCCGCTTCCCTGCGACGTCCTCGCCATCCCTTACCAGGCTCCCCACCTCCCTTCATCGCCGGATTTTCCCACCACTGCTGTAGATTTTTTTCCGCCGGATCAGAAGCCCTGGCAAACGATTTGCCCGGGGATTTTTTCCGGCCCGAGTCGCCGGGAGCGGAGAATTGGAGAGGCCGGAAACTGCTATGACTGTCGCTTGGGGTGGGAGGAAAACAGTCCAAAGGCCGCGGCCGTGCCTGACACGGTTGTGGCCTAGATAAAGCGTCCAACCTGGGCGCCAAGGTCACCCGGACAGCCGGGAGACCAGGGCCTTTGGAAAGACGGTTCAAGTCCTGGCAGGAGACTTTTTATGTACCAGGAAATAGTTTGCCAAGACTATACGGAGCTGCGGACTCAGCCTTATCACGAATATTTGACTTATCAGGAGGTGATAGACGCCCTGAGTCAGCATGTGGCGATCCTGGACCCGGAAGGCCGCATCGTGGCCACCAACCAGGCCTGGCGGCGCTTCGCCGGAGAAAACCGGGCCCGGGTTCCCTTTGACATGTTGGGCATGAACTACCTGAACATCTGTGAGCGCTCCGGCGGGCCCCACGCCATGCCGGCCTACGAGGCCGCCGAAGGCATCCGGGCGGTGGCCGTGCACCAAGTTCCGGAGTTCACTCAGATTTATGAATGCCATTCACCAGTGGCCGAGCGCTGGTTCCGCATGAAAGTCAGCCGCATGAGCGGCCCCGCCTCCAATCTCCTGATGATCTATCACGAAGATTGCACCGAGGTGGTCAAGGCGCAGATCAACGTGAAGGCCCGGGAGGCGGAGCTAAAAGAAATACGGCAAAGCTTCAACGAAATGGGTATCACTTTGCGGGTGCTTTTAAAAGAGCAAGAAAAGAAAAACAACGAGGTGGAGGAAAAGATTGAAGCCAACGTGAAGGAACTCGTATTACCTTTTCTCAAAAAGGTTCGGCGTGGTCATTTGACTGCGGATCAATTAAGCTGGCTGGAGTTGGCTGAAGCTTATCTGGAAAACATTGTTTCCCCTCTAGCGCATCGCCTCTTTTCCCATTATCGCGGATTGACCTCCACAGAAATACGAGTAGCGGAGTTCATTAAGGACGGCTACGCAAATAAGGAGATTGCCTCGATCATGGGTATCTCTGTACGCACGGTGGAGTTCCACCGGGCACATCTCCGTCACAAATTGGGTTTGAAAAGCCGTCGGGACAATCTACGGGCCTATCTTTTGGCCTATAGCAGATAGTTTTATACCCGTAGTCGCGGCTCCCGCACCTTCCACCCCGGGTCCGCGAGTCGGGTGTAACCCCAGGTGTCAAACTGTCCAAGCCTCCTCACCCGCCCTGCGTTGGGAGGGGTGGCATAGGTATTTTTTGTCCTTATTTTCGTGAGTTAGCTAAGTATACCATGGTTGTTCCCTTGCACCAGACACAAAAATTACCAATGCAATATCAGTTGCTTAGCCAATACTAGGTGACACCTCGTATTATACTAGTGTTTAATCCGGGATCATGGGCCTTGAATATGAGAAAGCGCATAGCCTACAAATTAATAATGCATTGATAAATGGGAGGTGAAAGAACTAACAACCTAGATATCCTTTATTCATATTACGTCTCGCGCTCTGAATTCTCTGCTGACCGCTCGCGCGCTCCTTTCTACAACATCTGTGCATAGCCTCCAGGTTTGACCATGTGGTGTACTTTTGGTTATTACATTTCCTATCGTCATTGGTGGTCGCGGAACACCATTTATTAATAGAAACAACGATTAACCGAATGGCTTCCGCTACCGGCGCCGTTAGTTAGGAGAGGAATAAATGACCCCCAAGGAACGTATTTTCAGCGTTATTAACCAACAGAAACCCGACCACATGCCTGTGTTTGGGGCCAATTCCACCGTCACCTACGCTCAGATGGAAAAGGTTGGGGCCTTCTGGCCCGAGGGGCACGAGAAGGGCGAGGCCATGGCCAAGCAGGCCCTGGCAGCCTATACCATGCTGGGTTTCGACGCGGTGCGGGTGCCCTTTTGCCAGACCTTCGAAGCCGAGGCCCTGGGCTGCCAGATCAAGTCCGGCGGCACCGAGGGTATCCCCGGCATCGCGCACCCCACCCCTTATACCCTGGACGACACCCCCTCGTTCCCTTCCGACTTCCTGTCCCGGGGCCGCATCCCCGAGCTGTTGAAGGCGGTCAAGATCTTGAAGAAGGAACTGGGCGATGAAGTGCCCGTGGTGGGCGGCATCATCGGACCCTTCACCATTGCCGGCTCCCTGGTGGACACCGTGCCGCTCTTGAAGGCCACCTTCAAAAAACCCGACAAGATGCATCCCTTCCTGGAACTCGGCATGCGGGCCGGCCGCGAGTTGGCCAAGGCTCTGGTGGACGCCGGCGCGGACATCATCTCCGTGGAGGACATGACCGCCTCTCCGGACCTGATCGCTCCCACCACCTACCGTGATTTCGAGATGGATTACCAGCGCCGGCAGATCGAGGACCTGGGCGTGCCCCGCATCCTGCACATCTGCGGCAACGTGGACAATATCGTGGAATACATGGGCCAGACCGGGGCGGAGATCCTGTCCCTGGAGCCCAAGGCCGATGCGGGCCTGGCCCGCCGCAAATGCGGACCCAAGGTGGTCCTGATGGGCGGGGTGGACACCGCCACGGTTCTGTTCATGAAGGATCCGCAAACCGTAAAGGAGGGCTGCGAAGAGAGTATTCAGGAAGGTATTCAGATGCTGGCGCCTGGTTGCGCGGTTGCGCCCGGCACCCCCACCGAAAACCTTTTGGCCATGGTCGCAGTGGCCAGGGCTCATTAAGTCGGTTCCCCTCTCCCCGCTCCTGGCGGAGGGGGGAGAGGGTCCACGGATCCGCCGCGTGGCAAGGGATTTTTGCGGCGGGTCACCATTAGCGGCTCGGAATTTACAAAATTTTATTTGGCAGGCTCTGATTGAGGTGAGAGAAGGTTTTTGCCGTAACCAGTCAAACCATTAGATTCCCGGATTCTCCGGGGCGAGAAGGGGAGGGGCCAATGAAGGTTCTGAACGATTTCACCAATATATTCAAACGCTACGACCTGCACCTCGAAAAGTCTGGTGAGGCCAAAAAGGTCTCGGCCGACCCTGTGATGCAGGAGATCGCCCAATTTGTCGTGGATGGCGACGAAGAGGGTATCGCTCCCGTGGTCGAAAAGGCTTTGAAGAGCAAATCCCCCTTGGACGTCATCAACGATTCCTTGATCGCGGGCATGAACGAGGTCAGCCGCCTGTGGGACGAAGGCATCTATTTCCTTCCCCAGGTCATCCTGGCCTCTGATGCCATGAATAAGGGCATCGAGCTTTGTGAGGTGGCCATGGGCAAGTCCATGGACCGCAAGGCCAAGGTGGTGACCCATACCGCTGAAGGCGACATTCACGACATCGGTCAAGTCATTGTGAACGCCCTGTTGAACGCCAACGGTTTCGACGTGATCAACCTGGGCGCCGACGTTCCGGTGGACAAGGTAGTGGCGGCTTGCAAGGAGCACCGTCCCGTCATGGTCACCGGCACCGCGCTGATGACCACCACCATGACCGCCTTCCCCAAGATTGCGCATCAGCTCAAGGCTGCCGGCCTGGAAATCCCCTTCATTTGCGGGGGTGGGGCCGTCAGCGAAGAGTACGTGACTGGCTATGATTTGGGCGTCTGGGGCAAGGAAGCCGCGCAGGCACCGGACATGGCGGAAGACGCTCTGGCCGGCGAAAGCTGGAACTCCATGCGTGGAAAGTGGAACGGCTAACTGCACCTGGCAGGTGTTTATTGCCCGGAGGCCCGCCCCTGGCGGGCGGGCCATCGGGCAGGCCGTAAAACGGCCAGCGGGATCGCAAGTCTTTTGCAACTCCCGTGTTTAGGGCGGACCGGACCAGGGATGGCCGCCCAGGAATAGGGCCATTAAGGCTCTTTTTCCAAGGTCTCCGTAGTTTTGCGGACTGGCGAAGGCACTAACCGGATTCCGGGCGGAGGGGGGTGAGCCCCGTTGGCTTGCCCCCACCGCCCAATTTTCCTATCCCCCGCGGGTTGGCCACGGGGCCCGAAACCGAACTTAACCCAGCTTCCCTCCGGATGTTAAACTCTCTGTGACAGGGTCCCCGGCCGCGGCCCCGGGCCGCTCCGGCGCTCCCACTCACTGACGGGAAGCACAGACCGGCCCCGGGGCCCGCGCGGCCTTCCCCTGGCAGGAGGTTGAAAAAGGCCCTCCCTGGCCTCTTTCGGCAGCCTCCTAGAGAGGTTCCGTCAAGTTATGGTCATCGATATTATTTTCGGCTTCTTGGGCGCTGGCAAGACCACCTTCATCAAGCGCCTGATCGAGCATCTGGCCCCCCGGGAAAAGCTGGCGGTCCTGGTCAACGAGTTTGGTGAGGTCGGCATCGACGGCCAACTCCTGTCCGGGCTGGGCGGCGAGGTGGTGGAGATGGCCAGCGGGTGCATCTGTTGCACCATCCAGTCGGACTTCCGCAGCCAGGTGGTGGAGATCCACGACACCTTCCACCCGGCCCGTCTGGTGGTGGAGCCCACCGGAGTGGCCACCATCGGCCAGATCCGGCACATCTTCACCTCCGAGCTGTTCGAGCCCCGGGTTTCGCGGATCAACTATATCCTGGTGGCCGACGCCGCCGGGTTCTTGAACCTCTATGCGGCCAACCGCCACTTCGTGGAGTCCCAGGTCTCCAACTCCGACCTCATCCTCTTGAACAAATGCGACCTGGTAACCCCCAAGCGGGCAGGCCTCATCGAGGCCTCCCTGGTCTCCCTGAGCCCGGCCTCCCCCATCCTCAAGACCGAGTTCGGCCGCCTGGACTGGCGGGAGTATCACGGGCTGTTGGCGGCCCGGGCCCAGGCCGACCAGCACGCCCTGGGCGCGGAGCACGAGGACGAACCCGAGCATGACCACGCGCCCGGCCCCGAGCACCACCACGAGGAAGACGCCCTGGGCTACAGCTCCTTTGGCCAGCGTTTCCCCGGCCTGGAGTTCCTGCCGCCGGCCCTGGAGAGCTTTTTCCAGGACTTGGCCGCGGGTAGCCTGGGCGAGGTGGTGCGGGCCAAGGGCATCTTCCGGACCGGGGAGGACTGGCTCCTGTGGGAGCTGGCCTCGGGGAACCTGAGCCACGAGACCGTGGCCCCCCAAGCCGAGAGCCTGGTGAGCATCATCGGCCGCGACCTGGACACCAGCCGGCTCAAGGACCAGATCTTCCGCGCGGTCAAGGGAGCCTTGCTTTGAAGCAGGAAGCCAAAAAGCCGGTGGTCCTCATCGTGGACGATCCGGAGCGCTGCCTCCTGGGCCTCTCCCGGGTCATCTCCCCGGAGTCCTTTGCCCCGGTGTGGAAGTGCGGGGACACCGAGGGTCTGGCCTATCTGGCGGCCCATCCCGGCCGCGCCGCCGTGGTCATCGTGGACCAGAAGTCGGCCGGCCTGGGCGGCGGCGGCTTTTTACAGGCGGCCCGGGGCCTGGCTCCGCAAGCCTCCTTCCTGGTCACCGGCCCCCTGGGCCCCTTTCTCCTGAAGGGCGGCGAATTCTTCGAGTTCACGGGCCCCAGCCTGAAGAACACCATCAACGAGGTGCTGTGGGGGGTCCTGGCCCGGCCCGACGGCAACGGCAAGTCCCTGCCGCCCCGCCGCCCCCCGCGCCGGGGCCTGGGGGAAATCCTGGGCCAGAGCGGGGCCATGAACCGCCTCTACGAGCTGGTAGAGAACCTGGCCCCCACCAACGCCACCGTGCTGATCTCCGGCGAAAGCGGCACCGGCAAGGAGCTGGTGGCCCAGACCATCCACCAACTTTCGGGCCGGGCCACGAAGCCCTTCGTGGCCGTGAACTGCGGGGCCATCCCGGCCGGGCTCATGGAGAGCGAACTGTTCGGCCATGAGCGGGGCTCCTTTACCGGCGCCGTGGCCCAACGCCGGGGCAAGTTCGAGACCGCGGCCGGGGGCACCCTGTTCCTGGACGAGGTGGGCGAGTTGGACCCTTCCCTGCAAGTGAAGCTTCTCCGGGTGCTGCAGGAAAAGGAGTTCTGCCGGGTGGGCGGCGAGCGCACCCAGAAGGCCGAGGTCCGGGTTTTGGCCGCCACCAACCGTGACCTCAAGGAAGCCGTGGAGATCGGGCAGTTCCGGGAGGATCTGTACTACCGTCTCAACGTGATCCCCCTGGAAGTGCCGCCCCTCCGGGACCGCGGGGAGGACCTGGGCCTCTTGCTGGAGCATTTCCTGGGCCTGGCCGCGACGGAATTCGGCCGCCCGCTGCCGGCCATCGAGGACGAAGCCTGGCGGGCGCTCCTGAACCACAACTACCCCGGCAACGTGCGGGAACTCCGGAACCTGGCCGAGCGGATCACCGTCTCCTGCCCCTCCGGGGCGGTGAGCCTGGCCGACCTGCCGCCGGAGGTGGCGACCGCGGCCGACGCGCCGGACGCCGGCCGGGTGCTGGGCGAGCTGCCCACCGGTGGGGTCAGTCTCCGGCAGCTGGAAAAAGAGCTGATCCTCAAGACCCTGGAAAAGGCCGGGGGCAACAAGGCCGCCGCCGCGCGCATGCTGGGGGTCACCCGCCGCTTCCTCTATCTCCGCCTGGCCGAATACGCCGCTTGAGCCGGATATTTCAGGAAGACCGGGCGTCCGGCTGCGCCAATTGCCACCCGGCCCCCTTGAGATATCCGGCCCTGAACACCCGCCGTAACCTCCGGTTACACTTATTTCTTCTCTGTCACCCTGGGTTACATACGTCCCACCCTCCGGCCAATCCCGGGAGTATCTTTTATTCTTTGGCAATCAAATCAGCCCCTTGACCGCCGAGCGCTCCAACCGCCTGGCACGGGTCTTGCTCCTATAGCCGCCCAAAGGTGAGGGCTCGTCACCACACCGCATCATTTTTTCAGACCGCTATATTTTTTGGGGAGAGGAGACTATTCATGGCTCGTAAGAAGATAACCAAGATGGCTTATGGCAGTGGCGCGGACATGATTTTCGGTACCGCGAAGTACCCCGTCAGCACCAAGCGTGGCATGGTGATCGGCGGCGGCTATGTGAACCCGGAGGTGGTGCCCCACCCCCGTCCCGGCAGCGAGAAAACCATGAAGACCCTGCTCCGGGAGTATGAGCGGGCCAATGGCGACGCCCTGGAGAGGATGGTCATCGTGGGCCACCCCACCCTCCAGATCGAGAACGAGCACATCTTCCAGATGACCCACAACCCCAAGTGGGGCGGGGAAATCGCGGCCCAGACCGCCCGGCAGATGGATGACTACCTGGCCAAGTACGGCCTGCAGTGCGCCTACCGCGCCACCATCGCCGACCTCCGCAAGCCGGACATGGTGGACATGCGCCAGAGCGACTACACCATGGAGATCCTGGAGTCGTTCAAGGAGTGCGCCAAGCACGCGGACATCGTGTCCATCGAGTCCATGGGCGGCAAGGAAATCTTTGACCACGCCGTCATCCGCAACGACATCGCGGGCATGCTCTTCGGCATCGGCGTCCTGGGCGCCATCGACATGGAGTGGATGTGGGACCAGATCGTGGATATCGCCACCAAGGCCGGCTGTATCCCCGGTGGTGACACCAACTGCTCCGAGGCCAACACCGCCATGTTCATGGCCGGCGGCATGACCTCCAAGGATGTGCCCCACGTCATCGCGGCCCTGTGCCGGGCCATCGCGGCCTCCCGTACCCTGGTGGCCTATGAGTGCGGCGCCACCGGCCCCTCCAAGGACTGCGCCTACGAGGACCCGATCATCAAGGCCATGTCCGGCGTACCGATCTCCACCGAGGGCAAGACCAGCGCCTGCGCCCACTCCGACCTGGCGGGCAACCTGATCATGGCGGTCTGCGACCTTTGGAGCAACGAGGCCGTGGAGTACCACGACATGTTCGGCGCCTCCACCACCTCGGTCTTCGCGGAGATCCTGGGTTACGACTGCGCCATGCTGAACTCGGCCATCGATCTGGGCTATCAGGAGCAAATGAAGGAGATCCTGGTGAACTCCGACATGTACCGCGACTCCCACAGCCTGATCCTGGCCCCGGACAATGCCTGGAAGGTGGGCAACGCCATCGTGTCCAACCGCAACAAGAGCAATTACGAGAGCGCCAAGGCCGGCGCCGTCATGGCCGGCCAGATCATCATGGGCGACTCCAAGATGGCCCTGACCGGCCCCGAGAAGGATGCCCTGACCAAGGCCATGAAGGACCTGGAAGGCCTGCCGGCCTCGGAAGGCGACTTCATCGACCTTTGCCTGAACAAGTACAAGAACGTCAAGGGCTTCAATCCCAAGTCCTACGGGCTGTAGGCCAAGCCTGACATCCCCTGGCCATTGGGCGGGCGGGACGGAGCGGACGGGTTCCGCTCCCCCCGCCCGCCCTCCTTGTACGAGGCAAAAAACCCAGCGCAAGGATATTCATTGCCCTGCTCCGGGGCCAACCAACCGGGGCCAGGCTTTTTTGTCGCCCCTGGGCGCGGCGAAGATCCGGGGCCAGGCTTTTTGGTCGCCCCGGGGCGCGGCGACGATTCCGGGCCAGGCTTTTTGGTCGCCCCTGGGCGCGGCGACGATTCCGGGCCAGGCTTTTTGGTCGCCCCTGGCGCGGCGACGATCCGGGGCCAGGCTTTTTCCCCCCTGGGCGCAGCGGTGATCCGGTGCTAGGCTTTTTTTAGGCCCCGGTCCAGGGCGAAAATCCGACGCCAGGTTTTTTTGTTCCCCCGAGGCGCGGCGACGAACCAAATACGAGGCTAGCTCATGATCCTGCTTCCCCGGCCCCCGCTCCGGCTCTGCCCGGCGGCCTTCACCGCCGAACCCTCCGGCCCGTGGCGGGAGCCCCGGGCGTGAAAGCCTGCCAAAAATGCGGCAACTGGCACCTGCAGGCCGAAAAGGTCGCCGGGCATCGGTTATCTTGCGACCAAGTGAAGAAGCATTGGGCCGCGGTGAAAAGAAAACACTACGAATCCTACGGCCACCGGGCCCAACCGGTGACCAACCCCGCGGGCTGGTACGTGTGCGCCACCTGCGGGCGCCCGTTGTGAAAATACTTTTATTGGCCGGCACAGCGGCCGTCCCATTTTTTACCCCCGCGTTTGCCCGACGGGGCCACCAGGCTCCGTTGGGGGAGGTGAGCCAAACATGAAACGCTACGGCGTGGCCCTGGACCTGGGCACCAGCGGATTCCGCGGCCAGGCCCTGGACCTGCAACAGGACGGAGCCATTCTCGCCACGGCGGTGACCAGCCGCCACCCCCTGCCGGGGGCCAATGTGATGGACCATATTCATTTCACCCTGGAAGTCGGCTCGGAGACGGCCCAGGAGATCATGATCGGGGCGGTGAACCTGGTGCTGGAGCAGCTGGGCATCGACCTGACCGGCGTGGAGCGCCTGGCCATCTGCGGCAACCCCATCCAGCTTTCCCTGTTCCAGGGCATCGAGATCCGCGATTTGGCCTTTGCCGGCCAGCGCAAGCTGGATTCCCTGGGGGTGGTGCCGCCCAAACGGGACGCCCACGTGGCCAACGTGGACCGCTTTCCGGGCCTGAAACTGCCGCCCCACGCCGAGGTGCTGGTGCCGCCGGCGGTCCGCCATGAGATCGGGGCCGACGCCCTGGCCATGATGTTGCAGACCGGCATGCTGCACAAGGAAGAAACCGCCCTGGTCACCGACTACGGCACCAACGCCGAGATGGCCCTGATCCACAAGGGCGTGGTGTACACCGGTTCCACCGCCGCCGGCCCGGCCCTGGAAGGCCAGCACATCGAGGACGGCATCCTGGCCCTGCCCGGGGCCATCTCCGACGTGGAGTTCCTGCCTTCCTCCGCCCGCTCCGCCGGCCCGGTGCGCTCCGACCGGCCTCTGCCGGGCGAGTTCGCCACCACGGTGCTGGACGAGGAGATGCGAGGCCGCCCGGGGGATCAGGTGGACCCGGTGACCGGCCGGGTGTCCGTGGAAGGCGAGCTGGAAGCAGTGGGCATCACCGGCACCGGGGTGGTGGCTCTCTTGAGCCAGGGCATCCGGGGCCAGCTCGTCACCCTGCCCCGCATAAACACCACCGACGCCGAGATCCACCTGCCCCAGGACCTGAAGTTCACCGAGACCGACCTCAAGGAAGCGGGCAAGGCCATCGGCTCCATCCGGGCCGGGCACCTGACCCTGTGCCTGGAAGCCGGCATCGAGATGAAAGAGGTGGTCACGGCCTACATGTCCGGCGCCTCGGGCACCTATGTGGACGCCCTGAAGGCCCGGGAGTTGGGCATGGTGCCACCCCTGGTGGAGCGCATCTACCAGGTGGGCAACACCTCCCTGGCCATGGCCCGGGACATGGCCGCCGATCCGGACAAGCTGTGGATGTTGCAGGACGTGGCCGACCATTTGCGCCAGCACCACTGCATGTTCGCCGCCTCCAAGGTCTTTGAGAAGGTCTACATCCTGGAGCTGGCCTACTGGACCGAGGGCATGCCCGACGCCCAGTATGACAAGTTCCTCAAAAAGTACGGTTTCCCGCCCAAGCCCACCCTGGGCGAGCCGCCGGAGGTCATCAAGACCGTGGAGCGGGACATCCCCGATTTCGGCCCTGGCGGGCTCCGGATCATCCGGGATATCGGCATCCGCAAGGACTGGCATTTCGAGGGCTGCACCGGCTGCGGCTCCTGCGTGGAGGAATGCCCCGAAAAGGCCATCCTCCTGGCCGAGGACGGCGAAACCTGGCGGGTGTCCCTGGACACCTCCCTGTGCAACGGCATCGCCTGCCGGCGTTGCGAGCGCATCTGCCCGGAAAAGGGCTTCGACTTGGTGGCCCTGTTCACGGGAGGGGCGGCCAAGCGGGAGTTCTGAAAGGAATGTGGCCATGGCGCCCGAGGACTTTATCGATGAGTACGTACTCCAGCTTTTGGAAAAGGTGAAGGGACTGCGCCTGGCGGAGCGGCTCTCGCCCGAGGACGGCCGGACCCTGTTGGAAATCGAGGAGGAAGCGGAGAAGCGCTCCCTCATGGGGCTGGGCAAGGTGGTCAACGCCGGCATGCGCCGGGTGCTGGCCCAAAATCGTCTCTACGCCGCGGTGACCACCCCGGAATTCGCTTGGTGCGGCTCCAGCCTGGTGCTCAAGAAAGGCGACGAGGTGGTGGGCATGGAGACCCGCGATCCGGAGCTGTTGGCCCACTATCACCGGCAGGACAACACCTGGTTCCTGCACCGCAACTTCGTGGTATTCAAGGACCGCATAGATTTTCCGGGCGACATCATGAAAAAGATCTGCCACTTCGAGATTCCGGAGATGACCCCGGAATGGTGCGAGGCCGCGGACCGGCTGGCGGCCATCCTCTCCCTCAGCATCGCGGTGCCCGCCCCGCCGGGCGACCAATATCTGAAGGAGACGATCTTCCCCTCGGCCACCGAACAGCAGGCCGGCACCATTGTGGTGGGGGTGCGGATGGCGCTGTGCTGAGGCTCCGCCCCGCCCTCCCCCGGCCCGGCCGGGAGGCGCGGGGCCGGGCCTGAGCCGGAACCACCGACTGCTGCCCGCGACGCGGGGCCGGTCTGCTTCGGGAATCGGGGCTCCGGCCCTCCCGGAGCCAGGCCCGGTCGCGGCCAGGGGCCCGGCTGGGCTCCTTGTTTACGCCGGTTTTCCAACCCTCTGGGCGCGGGTCTCCCCCGGCCCCTCCACCCCTGGTGGTGACCGACGATTGACCTGGTAATCAATCCCGCGATAAGATGAATGACCCGCCCGGCCTGCCGCGGCGCCGCGGGGAGAGGCGGCGGCCGCCCGGCGGAGCCGGGGAACGCTTTGTTTCCCCCGGGCTCTCCCGCGCCGGAGGTCGGGCCCGGAGGCGGCGTGGGCTGCGTCTCCCTGGCGGAAGGCCGGCCGCCAGCCTGGCGCGCCCTTTCTCCCTGCCCTATCCCCTGGCCTCCGACCTCGCCCGCCTTGCGAGGGGCCAAGTGGCTCCAACCGAGACCCAACCAGTCCCTACCCCAGCTTGGGAAGGCAGCATATGGCAAAGACGAACGAAATCCGCGGCTGGTCCATCGGCAGCAAGATCGTGGCGGCCCAATTGTTAATCGCCCTGGGGCTCATCGCCATCTTCTTTGTGCTTTACGCCTGGAAATCCCGCCAGGATTCCCTGGCGCAGTACGTGGACAAGGCCCGCACCCTGACCCTGGCGGCCGAGAGCGCCCGCGAAGAGATGGACGCCAAATGGGCCCTGGGCCTGTTCACCTTGGAGCAGATGCGCCGCTACGGGAACACCGGCCAGACCGACAAGCTCCTGGCCACCGTGCCGGTGGTCACGGCCTGGCAGACGGCCATGCGCAAGGCCCACGAGGGCCACTACACCTTCCGCGTGGCCAAGTTCTCCCCCCGCAATCCGGCCAACCAGCCCACCCCCCTGGCCGCCGCCGCCCTGCGGGAGATGAAGGCCAAGGGCCTGGACGAGTATTACGTGCTGGACCCGGCCGGCGACAGCGTGCACTACTTCCGGGCGGTGCGTCTGAGCCGCACCTGCCTGGTCTGCCACGGCGACCCGGCCACCAGTAAAGCCCTGTGGGGCAATGACCAGGGCCTGGACATCACCGGCACCCGCATGGAAGGCTGGGAAGACGGCTCCATGCACGGCGCTTTCGAGGTGATCCAGTCCTTGGCCCCGGCCCACGCCGCCCTCCGGCGGAACCTCCTGGCCGCGGCCGGGGTCGCCCTGGCCGTGGTGGCCCTGGGCTTTTTGGTGAGCCTGGTCACCGCCCGGGGCCTCAGCCGGCCCATCCGCCAAGCCACCCAGTTCCTGGGCCAGGCCGCGGAAGGCGACTTCACCGCCCGGCCCCTGCCGGCCCACCTGACCCGGGGAGACGAACTCGGTGAAATGACCCGCCACCTGGAACACATGAACTCCTCGCTGAGCCGCACCGTGGCCGCGGTCTCCGAAGCCGCACAGACCGTGACCCAGGGCGCGGAGGAGATCAGCGTGGGCAACCAGGACCTGGCCCAACGCACCCAGAGCCAGGCCAGCGCCATCGAGCAGACCGCCAGCGCCCTGGAGGAACTCACCGGCTCGGTGAAGCAGAACGCGGCCAACAGCTCCTATGCCAACGATCTGGCCGGCAAGGCCGCCGACTTGGCCACCCAGGGCGGCCAGGCGGTGGAGCGCACCGAGCAGGCCATGGCCCAAGTGACCGAGTCCAGCAAGAAAATCGCCGACATCATCAGCGTGGTGAACGAGATCGCCTTCCAGACCAACCTCCTGGCCTTGAACGCCGCGGTGGAGGCGGCCCGGGCCGGCGAAGCCGGCCGCGGCTTCGCCGTGGTGGCCCAGGAAGTGCGCAAGCTGGCCGGCCGCAGCGCCTCGGCCGCCAAGGAGATTCAGGGGCTCATCACCGACAGCGTGGCCAAGGTCGGCCTGGGCAACCAGATGGTGGCCGAGAGCGGCCGGCTCCTCCGGGAGATCGTGTCCGGGGTGCGGGAAGTGACCCAAACCGTCAACGAAATCAGCGCGGCCAGCCAAGAGCAGGCCCTGGGCATCGACGAGATCAACCGGGCCGTGGCCATGATGGACGACGGCGTCCAACAAAACGCCGCCCTGGTGGAACAGGCCGCCGCCGCCAGCGCCTCCCTGGCCGACTCGGCCGGCGACCTGCTGAGCCAAATGGACCGCTTCCGCATCCGCCCCCCAGAGGACGAGGACCCGCCCCCGCCCCGGGCCCTGCTGACGGAGGGCAAAGAGAAAGCCTAAGATTATTTCGGAGGAAGAAGAAGATGTGGGGGGAAACCCCTTTTTGTGAACAAAAAGGGGTTTCCCCCCACACCCCCCTTCCCCCAAAAAACTTTAGTGTTTTAGCTTGGTTGGTTCGTCATCGGTTGCTGCCTCCCCATTTCTTGAGGGATTGGCTACTCATCTTTTTTCTGAAGGGTGGGGGCTTAGGTTGCTGCCTCCCCATTTCTTGAACTTACCTTTGCCCCCGGACCGGCACAGCCAGATGTTCGCCGGCAAGGCGACGGACGAGCGACAACCGGAGGCGTAGCTGAAGCTACGTCGAGGTTGGAGCGACGTCCGCAACGCCGCCGGCGGGCATCTGGCGAAGCCGCCCCCGTCCTGAAATGACAACCCTAAAACGAGGTTGGAGCGAAGGCCTGGGACGCAGCCGGCGGGCATCTGGCGAAGCCGCCCCCGGTCTGAAATTACCAGCCTAATCCCAGCGGAGGGCGAGCGCCACCACCGTGTCGCCATCGTAGGAGAGGCTCACCTGGAGCGCCGGGCCGCCGGCCCCGGCCGCCCGGGAGCCTCGCCAGGCCACGGTGGGTTCGCCCCGCGCGCCCCGGCCCACCTCCAGATCCCGGAAGTCGGCGCCTTCCTGCCAGGCCGAGTCCAGGGCCTTGAACACCGCCTCCTTCACCGCGAACGCCGTGGCGTAATGCCGCGCCGGGTCGCGGCTGGCCGCGGCCCGGTCCCTCTCCGCCGGGGTGAACACCCGCGCCAGGAACACCTCCCCCGAGCGGGCCACGGCCTCCCGCACCCGGCTGAGCAAGAGCACATCCACCCCTACCCCCGGCATGCGGCCTCCGCCCCGGCGGCCAGGCCCGCCTCCCCGGCCCAGCCCGCGGCCAGGCGGGCCGTTTCCCGGGCGATCATCAGCTCTTCGTCCGTGGGGATCACCAGCACCGTGACCGGCGCGCCGGCCGGGCTGATGGCCCGCTCGCCCGTGGCCGGGGCCTCGTTCAGGGCCGGGTCCAGGGCCACCCCGGCGAACTCCAGCCTCTCCAGGCAGCGCCGCCGCACCAGGGGCGAGTTCTCGCCGATGCCCCCGGTGAAGACCACCAGGTCCAGCCCGCCCAGCACGGCGGCATAAGCCCCGAGGTATTTCCGCACCCGGTAGGTGAACATGTCCAGGGCCAAGGCGCACTGGGCATGCCCGTTGGAGGCCAGGTCGGAGATGCACCGCACGTCGTTGGTCACCCCCGACACCCCCCGGAGCCCGGCTTCCTGGTTCAACATCCGGTCCACCTCGGCCAGGCCCATCCCCAACTCCCGCTGGAGATACAGCACCACCCCCGGGTCCAGGTCGCCGCAGCGGGTGCCCATCATCACCCCTTCCAGGGGAGTGAAGCCCAGGCTGGTGTCCACGCTCTGGCCGTCCTGCACCGCGGCCACGGTGCAGCCATTGCCCAGATGGCAGATGACCATGCGCCGGGGCGGCGGCCCGCCCCCCCAGCGAGCCGCCCGCCCGGCCACATAGGCGCAGGAGGTCCCGTGGAAGCCGTACTTGCGGAGGCCGTGGCGCTGGTAAAGCTCATAGGGCAGAGCGTACAGGAAGGCCCGGGGGGGCATGGTCTGGTGAAAGGTGGTGTCGAACACCCCTACCTGAGCCGCCCCGGGCAAAAGTTCCCGCGCCGCGGCGATGCCGGCCAGGTTGGCCGGGTTGTGCAGGGGGGCCAGGGGGATGCAGGCCGTGAGCTTGGCGATGACCTCCTCGTCGATGAGCACCGAGCCCGTGAACTTGTCCCCGGCGTGCACCGTGCGGTGGCCCACCGCGCCCACCTCGGCCAGGCTGGCCAGCACCCCGGCCTCCGGGCGCACCAGGGCGGCCATGATGGCGGCCAGGCCGGCGGGATGGTCCGGCCGGTCCAGGCGCTCCCGCCACTCCCCGGCCGGGGTGGACAGGCTGAGCGCGGAGGTGGGCTGGCCCAACTCGGCCACCAGGCCCCAGGCCAGCCGGGCGGGCTCCGCGCCGGGGCGCTCCTCGAACAGGCTGAACTTGATGGAGGAGCTGCCGCAGTTGATGACCAGGAGTTTCATGTCAATCCCGCGCCGCCACCAGGAGCGCCGCCCCGGTCACGTCCTCGGCCGTGGCCCCCCGGGAGAGGTCGCTCACCGGCCGGGCGAAACCCTGCAACACCGGGCCGTAGGACTTGGCCCCGGCCAGGCGCTGCACCAGCTTGGCCGCGATGTTGGCCGCATCCAGGTCCGGGAAGATGAGGATGTTGGCCCGCCCGGCCACGGGGCCCACCGCCCCGGTCTTTTTCTGGGCCACGGCCGGCACCAGGGCCGCGTCGGCTTGCAGCTCGCCGTCAAGGAGCAGGTCCGGGGCCTTGGCCCGGGCCAGGGCCACGGCCCGGGCCACCTTGTCCACCCGGGCATGGGCGGCGCTGCCCCGGGTGGAAAAGGACAGCAGCGCCACCCGGGGCTCCCAGCCCAAAAGCTCCCGGGCGCTCTGGGCCGTGGCCACGGCGATGTCCGCCAACTGGGCCGGGTCCGGGTCCGGGTTCACGGCCGGGTCGGCAAAGATGATCCGGCCCTCCTCGCCGCCGGGGTAGCCGGCCAGTTCCATGACGAAGAAGCTGGAAGCCAGGCTGAGGCCGGGCCGGAGGCCGATGCACAGTTCGCTGGCCATGATGACCTCCTCGGTGGGGCAGGCGATGCCGGCCACCAGGCCGTGGGCGTCGCCGGCCCGGACCATCATGCCGGCCAGGCACAAGGGCTGGGCCAGGATGCGCCGGGCCGCCCCGGCCGGCAGGTCCCGGGCCGCGCACAGGGCGTCCAGGTACTCCGCCCCCCGGGGCGGGTCAGCCGGCGGGATGATCTCCACCCCGGCCAGGTCACGGGCCAAGTCCAGGCCCACCCGCCCGGCCGCCTCCCGCATCGCCGCGGGATCGCCCAGAAGGAGCGGCCGGGCCAGGCCCCCGGCGGCCAGGGCGCCGGCCGCGGCCAGGATCACCGGGTCCTCTCCCTCGGGAAAGACGATGGCCCGCGCGGATTCCCGGGCCTTGGCGGCCAAAAACGCCTGCAAATCCATGTCTTCACCCTCCCGGCCTCCAAGGGGGGCCGAGGAAGGGGGGGCCGGAGCCCCCCCGGTTGCGGCTGCCCGCGCAGCCGGGCTCACATCTTCGCTTGCACCAGGGCCACCACCTCGCCCACGGTCCCCGGCTTGCGGATGTCGAAGTTGCTGATCTCCACCCCCAGGCGGTCTTCCAACAGGGCGGCCAACTCGATGCGGCTCACCGATTTCAGGCCCAGGTCCTCGGCCAGCCGGGTGTCGGGGCCCAGTTCGCCGGGCTCCCGCTTGGCGATCCTGGCCACGATCTCTTGCACCACGGCGGCCGCTTGTTCCTTGTCCGCCATGTCACGCCACCTTGAAGGCCAGGACGTTGAGCCCGCCCACGTCCCGGATGTCCGGCTCCACCGCACAGGGCCCCCGCTCGAAAAAGCCCTGGAGGGTGGCCGGGTCCACCGCCACCCCGGTGATGATGGCCTGCACGTACACGCCTTCCTCGAGGCGGATGTGTCCGTAGGCGTAGGGGGCGATCTCCGCGAAGCGGGGGTTGGGCGGCGGGGCCATGCCGTGGGACACGTACAAGAGGTTGCCCCGGCCGGAAAGCTCGGCCGATTCCTGGTCCGGGCTGCCGCAGGCCTCGCAGGCCGTGGTGGGCGGGAAGGTCACCGCCCCGCACTGGCGGCATTTTTTCCCCAGGAGCTTGCCTTGCCCCAGGGCGTCGTAATACTGCTTGATGATGGATTCCGGCATGTCAGTTCCCTCCGTTGAGCACCAGGACGGTGCTGATCATGGCGTAGCCGTGGGTGTGGATCACCGCGACTTCCGGGGCCTGTTTGATCTGCCGCGCCCCGGCCAGGCCCCGAATCTGCTTCACCGCCTCGTAGGTGTCCGAGCCGGCGCTGGCCGCCCAGGCGTGGCCAAAGGCGTGCCGCCCGCCGTGGGTGCTCATGGGGCGGTCGCCGTCAAAGCGCAGCCGGCCCTCCTCGGCGTACTTGAGGCCCTGGCCCGCCGGCAGATAGCCCGCGGTCTCGGCCACGCAGACGCCCATGATGTGGGAGCAGTCGTGGGTGTGCAGGTAGTTGATGTCCCCGGGGGAGATGCCGGCCATGGCGTAGGCCTTCTGGAAGGACTCGCGGTCAATGGGCATCAGGGTGGGGTCGTCGGTGTACCAGGGGAGATCCATGACGCTGATGCCGAAGCCGGCCAGGCGCACCGGCGCGGAGGCCTTCGCGTTGATGGCCTCCTTGCCGCCCAGCACGATGGCCGAGGCCCCGTCGGCCGGGGTGACCACGCTGTAGAGCCGGGAGGGCCAGGCCACGTGGGGGTTGTAGCGGGAACTCCAGAACTCGCCCACCTCGTTGAAGCCCAGGCCCTTGGCCTCGTCCTCCAGGGTCTGGTTGCGGATGGCCTTGGGGTTCAGGGAGCCGTGCAGCCGCCGGGTCTGGCACACGCCCAAAAGCCCCCGGTCCAGCTCCTCCAGGCTGAGGCCGTATTTGCGGCAATAGCCCAGGGCGTTGAACCCGTTGTAGGTGGGGAAGATGTCATAGCCCTGGGGCACGCTGTAGGCCTGGCCCACGCAGTAGTCGGTCCAGAGCCACATCTCCTCGGTGGGGATTGTCCCCCGCTCATAGGGCGAGAGGTTCTGGGGCTGGCTCAGGGTGGATTCCAGGCCCACCACCAATACCCGCTCGTACACCCCGGAGGCGATGCCCATGGCGGCCATGGTCACCCCCACGTTGGTGGTGGAGCAGGCCGCGTCAAAGTGCACCCCGGCCTTGAATTTGGTCCCCAGCCACTTGGCGAGCTGGCTGTAGGTGGCCGGCAGTTGGCTGGTGTGCATGGTCACGTTGCCCACGAACACGGCATCCACGTCCTGGGGCCCCAGCCCGGCGTCGGCCAGGGCTTCCTGGGCGGCCCGGGCGGCCAGCTCCTGCAGGCTGAGCCCCTTGATCTCCGGGGTTTCCAAGAGATTGCCGAATTTGGTGCATCCCACTCCCAGGATGTAAATCGGCTCCTTTAACTGGCTTTTCACGGCGTTGCTCCTTGAGGGGTTTAAGTTTTCACGTCCGGCTTTGCCGAGCGGGCCGGGCGGGCCCAGCGCCGGCCCCAAGGCGTAGCAACCCTGTCGCGTCCGGCTGGTTTTTCCGGGCGCTAAATGATCGGGACAATCAAGCATGTCCGGCTTGATCCCAGGCGGAAATGCCGCGTGATTTACGGTCATAATCGCGGCAAACCCGCCCAAGTGTCAACGCTCAAAGAGTGCTGGCAAGGTACTAGGAAAGTGCTAGGTAGGCATGGCTTTTTTGTGGTTTATCTGTTTGTTATAAACTTGCTTGGCGGAAGGTACGGCGCGGTGCGAGAGCGGTGGCGCGAGGTGCGCATTCATATTTACCCTGACTTTGCGGCCCTGGCCATACTTTTTTAAGGGAGGTTGTTAGATGTAACTTTGATGTTTTATTGCTGCGGCTGGATAGCCCCGTTGGCCGCGACCTTACCGTATACCGGTCCGGAAGATTCGGAGAGATAGGCCGGAGACCATCAGCCATCGTGCGCGGCGATCCCATCAGGCGATCCGCCGCTATTGTCCGCTTGACTTTAGCGAATGGCGTATTCTAGGCTGGAACATTCAGCAGGAGATAGGAGAGAGCGCGAAGGAGGGGGGCCAACGCCACGCCGCAAACCGTGGCGGGAAGGAAGGCGGGCATGATCGGCGAACCAGGCTTTGAGCAACTGCTGCAACGCATCACCGAGTTGGAGCACAACGTGCTCCAACCTTCGGGAGCCGAGGACTACCACGTCTGGGAGAAGGTCTTCAACCGCCCCCTGGTGGACAGCCTGCCCGCCGGGCTGGCCTTCTATGACAACGACCTGAACCTCCTCATGCACAACCAGAGCTACCACGAATTCCTGCGGGTCTACTCCCCCGTGCAGGCCGAGCACTACGTGGGGCTCAACCACTACTACCTGAAGCCGGGCAGCAAGGGGTTCTCCGAGGAGCTGTTCCGTTTCGTGACCCACGCCCGCAGCGCCCGCACCTGCTATGACTTCCACCTGGAGATCGACATGGGCCCGGCCCCCCAGGGCAGCTTCTGGGACGTGCACCTCTCGCCGGTCACCGACTCCCGAGGCAGCCTGCGGGGGCTGTTGATGTTCTGCCTGGACCTGACCCACCGTAAATTGGCCCGGCAGGTGAGCCTGGCCGGCGAGGGCTGGGACGAGGCCGGCGAGGCCGGCTCCGAGGAGCTGAAGGCCGCGCTCCGCACCGTGCTCCGCCTGCGGGAGGAGGAAAAGCAGGACTCCCAGGAGCGGCTCCTGTCCCGGATGAACAGCCTGGTGCTGCCCTACATCGAGCGCCTGAAATCCACCAGCCTGGACCCGGAGCAGAAGACCTATCTGCAAATCCTGGAGAGCAACCTGAGCCAGCTCCTCTCCCCCGATCCCCCGGCCGCCTTCTCCACCTACAGCCGCCTCACCCCCCGGGAGCTGGAGATCGCCGACCTGATCCGCGATGGCAAAACCAGCAAGACCATCGCGCACCTCCTCCGGGTGTCCAAGGCCAACGTGGAGTTCCACCGCCTGAACATCCGGAAGAAACTGAGGTTGGACAACCAGAAGGTTAACCTGCGGTCCTATCTATTGGCCATGGGGAGGTGTTGAGGAATAAAGTTCCGAAAAATAACACTACAATGGTTTATTTTACTAAGCCGCTCATCCGTTTTCCATATTTTAAAATACGCATTTCCGGCCCGGTTCCGGGCCCTCCCATATCGCATCCAACCATTCGTTAGGCACCTTTTCCATGCCTGATCGCCGCCAATATGGGATTTTTGTGTACGCGGCTCATTTCCGTGGCTCTCCATTGGCCAACCTTGGCAAAGTATGAATCATACTCTGCCAGGGCGGCAAATCGCATCGCGAGCTTTCCATCCGGCGTTTCAGTCAAAATTCCTTTTTCTATGAGGCCTTCAATGGCCGGGTCCCCAAGGTCAACCTTTAGACCGTCAAGGGCATAGTCGACAATGACCTCGGCAACGGCATCTTTTTCAACTAATGACAACTGCTTGAATGCCTGATGAAACTCAACCGTCCCCTTGGGCACCCGCCCAACCAGTGACTTTGCCACAAAGATTTCTTGGGGTATGTCCTCATGGATCAGCTGCGAGTGGTTCTTGAAGCCATACCGATGGAAGTAGGAAGGCAACCCTACTAGCGCACAACCCTTGCCCCCCAGGGACTTCAGCAAGGCCAAGCCGGTATTCACCAGAGCCTTGCCTATGCGACGCACCTGATACTCCGGCCGCACGGATACCGGACCGAGGCCATACCAGTTCGTGGTTCCATCGGAAATCGTCACGGGTGAAAAGGCAATATGCCCCACCACCCGACCCTCAACCTCACTCACCAGCGATATGGTCAGGGCGCCCGCCTCGCGGAGATCACTAATGATAAACGGCTCTGTTTGTTGACTATAGCAATCAGCCTCAAAAGCCTTCTTGGTTACCTCGGCGATTGCCTCGATATCCGATGGCTTTTCGCTTCTGATGATCATCTTTACCATCTCTACGACCTCTATCCGGTCCCCATTTCCACCTGCGTCGGTTCCGGGTGCAGGCAGGGATCTCTAGCAGGCTGTTGAAAAACAGCCTGCTAGGCGCGCCAGGGACCACCCCAAACA
>JAHLLK010000162.1 GCA_020444165.1 Deltaproteobacteria bacterium
GTGATAACTAGGAATTATCAAAGGTTGGAGGTAAGTTGTGAAGCCTTTATGGCTTAGAGGTGTGTCAGGTTTATATCAGGAATTCTATCAGCCTGATACAGATGCTCTGGTTTCGGCAACAAATATAATCGATAATAATTTATTGGATTCGGGTAGAATATTTTGGAGTTCGTTGCTGCAACCAGAAAGAATAATGAATGTAGTTAGTGCGCTTGAAGAGAATATTCACAATCCAACACATCAAATACCCCAGTTTTTGGGAGTCATGGCGGATAAGAGCAAGTTCATCTCTGACATTCTAGATTATAGGACAAGTATATGCGACCAAGGTGAAGGCCCTAGACAGTTTTTTTGCAAACTAGAAACACTAGCCATACTGTGTGAAATGTATTCGAGGTTTGAGTTTTATCCGTTTAGGCTTACCGTTCAAAATGCTTTCCTTCTAGACGAAGTATCAGCGAGGGAAATAGTTGATAATTGCCAGTGCGTATCCCATAATCCATATTTAGTCTTCATTAAAAGTGTCATACTCCCTCTAGTCCTAGATTATTCTCCCGAAGTTATTTTTTGCATAGGAAGAATAAGTTATTTTCATATTGCACTTGCCATAATGGTTAAAAATAAACTTTCGGACGTTCACATTTCTTTTACGCGCCATTCTTCAGAATACTTTTCTTTAAATAAAATTGCAAAATATTTGAAGAACAACGCGAAATTGTTCTCGGTTATCGACAGTATTGTTTTGGAACATTTTGACGAGATAGAGCAGGCGCTTTTGGAGGGTTTGGAAGCAGATGTTGATCTCTCCAATATGCCATATATTCTTTTGTTTAAAAAGGAGCCCCAATTATTAAAAAACGCCACAAGAGAAGCTTATCCCTCAGTAGTCACAGGAAGAAACCCCCAAGTCCCCGGATTGGTCTTGTCGCCTGATAAATTTTACGATATTCATTTTGAACCACAGGTAAAATGTTACTGGAATAAATGTATTTTTTGCGGAATAAATAAGAAATATACCTATGATGATTATTTACAAACAAAGGAGCAAATAGAACAAAAAATTAATAATATGTGCAGCCGAGTGCCCAAAAAATCATTTCTATGGTTCATTGACGAAGCAATCCATCCGTCAAAGCTTAGGTTGATCGCAGAACATCTTGTTTTAAATAATTACAATTTCGTGTGGCAGGCTCGAAGCCGCATTAATAGCGATCTACTGGCCAACGGCCTGCCAGAAAAACTAGCTCAATCAGGGTTGAAAGAACTTCGCCTTGGATTGGAATCAGGATCATTAAAGATATTACGATTAATGAAAAAATTCGAGGAGGGTTTCACACTTAACATCGTCAATCAGATTGTAAGAACCTATTACGATTATGGCGTATCGATACATTTCCCCATGATAATTGGCTTTCCTGGTGAAGATCTTGCGGATCGACAAAAAACCTACGAACTCCTATCCAACTTACGAGAAAAATATTCAACATTTACCTTTAACATCAATATATTTAATTTTGATATCTGTAGTCCACTATTTAAGACATGGGATAACTATGCGATTTCTGCAATCAGTTTTCCATGCTCTCCTTACGATTACATCGGTAATATTATCACATGGGATGATCCTACGAAGACGGACGAATCCATCTTGAACCACGAGCGAAACGCTTTCATGCGCGAAAAGCTTTATAATTGGATGCCACCTAATTCTTTTATTGCCCCAACGACATTTTATCGCTTAAGCGAAACCATTCGTAATACACTTCCTTGGAAAAATGACGTCTCTGCCTTCGAAGATAGCGATTTGCCTTCTGACAAATCAATACAATTGTCACCTGGCATTGTTATTTGCAAGCGAATTAATGGGGAATGTTTAGCGTATAATTGGAGCACCCATCATTATATTGAGGGCGACGAAACGATGCTTCACATACTTAATGAATGGAGGACGCCGAAACAAATTAATCGCGGGATCCAAAATCTATGCCATAACACAAACGCCAATATAGATGGGGAGGATTTGCTTGTTTTAATAAGGAAGTTGTTATGGCATGGCCATTTTATTATTATAGAAAATTCTAATAATGTCAATTAGATGTAACATCGCTCCGGCCTATGACGTTGCTCAAATGGATAGTAGCTCTTTGTGTATTAAACTGCTTATTCCCTTTTTACATTAAATCCTCGTCAATCATCCTGCGACAGTAAATGCTTGGATTTCTAAGGTTGTGGTTGTGGTTGTGGTTGTGGTTATCCAAAGAAAATAATATGAAAGGAGAGAAACCGTGAAAGAGTCCTTTGCAAGGATCGCTATAATTTTCGATGGAGACAGAAAAGATTTTCCGATAGCCTTAAGCAACAAGGATAATGCTTCCACATACGCTATTGTCGCTTCCCCGGCTTGTACGGGTGGCGGTGGTGGCGGCGGCGGTGGCGGTGGTGGCGGTGGTGGCGGGGCGCAAAATTAACTGTCATCCGTGACAATTCCCTGGGGAAATCTATATCTCCAGGGAATTGCCTTTGTCAATTTTGCAAAAAAATTGCTGGCTAATGGTGACCTCGCGAAGCTCTTCGGGTAATTCAATATCTGTATAAATCGAGAAACTTATCGACACTATCCTCTTGGTCGTGTTCGCACGGGGAAAGGGTAAGCTGTTTTCTTGACTCTCCAAAATGTAGTTATTGTCTCTGACAGATTGACTTTTCCTCCTCTCTATATCAAGTTCTTTCAATTTATTATCAAGCTTAAGTCCTTTGATTTTATGATGTTCTGTAACCATTTTTTGTATCTTTGCGATGAATGTAGTCAAGCCGAACAAGCCCGTAGAAAGAGCTAGCGCACATTCATACAAAGTTACTAGTGAGTCACTCAAAAATATTTCAAACTGGAAAGGAGAATTGTGTTGTAATGTTATATGTTTCGAGCCTTGAGGCAAATATTCTTCTATAGTTTTGTCAAGATATTCCAAGATCTCTGAAATTAACGTGATTTCCTTGGAATCAATATTGGTTATAAGTGAAATTTTCATTTGTGGCAGCCCGAAGGGGTTGTCAATCAACATGCGTTTTATTCTGTCCATTTCATAGAGGTATACATTGTACTCATGACTTGTCATTGTTTCGTTGATGCTGCTTGATCTCAAATTATTATATAAATTAATCAGCTGCCTTTTCGTGAAGAAATGATTTAAGGATGCAAGTTTACAATAATAGCCAATCATACGAAAGTCTCGATAATTGAGGCTGTGTACCAATCCCATTCCAAGATATTGATATGCCTGGTCGTGGTTGCCAAAATAAATATTCAAAGCTGAAAGCGCAAAGAAATCTTTAACATAAAAGAAAAAGGCTTGCATCCCTTCTAGTTTCGAAATTAAATCTGCATACGTCAGTTCGACGTTGCTTGAGGGAAATTTAAATGTGACATTTTCGGCATTCCTTTCCACTTCATAAAGGCCGCCAAATGAATGAAGGATGCCGATGGGAGATAGTGTAACTTTCCTGAATGTTATTCTGTTCATTGTGGAAAAATCCAGGGATGTGCGCGATAAATCTAGACTCTTAAAACTAGTGTCTTCAAAAGATGCGTTTTCAAAACTGCAATGTTTCAGGCTGCAATCGCATATTACTGCATTTTTAAAATATGAATTTTCAAAGCTACAGGCACTGATGGATATACCATTGAGTTTGACCCTTGATAAGTTTGCATGTGCAAATCCACTCGCCGAAATGTCACCTATCTTGTCTTCGGCTACAAATTCTGAACCGCTGAAATCTGCAAAGTCAAAACAAGCATTTGTGATATTACAGTTTTTGAAAACACAATTCTTAAACGAAGATGATGCGCCAGTAGTTCCTAAAAAGTCGACCTCTTTAAAAATACATTTTTTGAAGTGGCATTTATTTATTTTTGATCCGTTGAAATTTGTCCCATATTGTTGATCATTTGCCTGTATACCATAATAATCTAAAGCGTCGAATGTTTCCGGATCTAACTGTCTCAATATCGTCTTGGCGTGCGCCAGTTCTACACTGGAAAATCCAGTGATCGGATATTCCTTATAGTTGGTCATTAAATTGCTCCGATTTGATAATTCCTAGTTATCAC
>JAHLLK010000161.1 GCA_020444165.1 Deltaproteobacteria bacterium
TGCTCTATGGCGTGACCATGGAGGAAAAGGGGGTCAGCAAGGTGCTGTCGGTGAGCCTGTCCCAGGGGGAATCTTTGGCGGCCTAGGCATTTGTTGGAGGAATAGGAAGATGTGGGGGGAAGGGCCCTTTTTTGAAAAAAAGGGCCCTTCCCCCCACACCCCCCATCCCCCAAAAAACTTTTTGGTTATCCTTGCTGGCCCAAGCACTTTGCCAGGTTCGTGGGATCTGGCTCGGATCATTCCTTATCAGATGGATTTTTCCCCGGGTGTCAACTCCAGTAAAAAATAATGGCCTGGGACCCGCTCAAAGCAAGCGGATCGGCCTGCACTGATTGACTGTCGTTGGGCGATACGCACCACCTTGGAGGCCACCCCTCTTTCGTGATACTCTCAATTCATCATGAATCCTGTTGAAACCTACATAAAAGACCTGCGGGACATTCATAGCACCGGAGCCGGTGTCAAGGAGGCTTCCTTCTACGGGGCTTTGGAGGCGCTTTTCAACGAGCTGGGTAAGAAGCTGAAACCCCGGGTCCGCTGCATCGTGCAACTCTCGAACCAAGGTGCTGGTCTGCCCGACGGCGGCCTGTTCACCCAAGAGCAGTTTCAGCGCGCCGCCGACTTGGAGCCCCGACCCGGCCAGAAGCCCAGCCGGGGAGCCATCGAGGTCAAAAGCCCAGGCGAGGAAATCCAGGCCATCGTCGATTCCAAACAGGTGGCCGACTATCTGAAAGCCTACCGCCAAGTCCTGGTGACCAACCTGCGCGAGTTCCAGTTGGTGATAATGGACCCCGCGTCCGGACAACCCGCACCACTGGAGGGTTACAGCCTGGCCGCCAGCGTGGAATCCTTCTGGCGCCTGTGCGCTGCGCCCAGGGATGCCGTGGCCCGGCACGGCGAACGCCTGGCCGAATACTTGACCCGGGTCATGCTGCACGCCGCGCCCCTGGCCGAGCCCAAGGACGTGGCCTGGTTCCTGGCCTCCTACGCCCGCGAGGCCCGTGCTCGTCTGGAACTGCCCGCGCTCGATCCCCTGCCTGCCATCCGCGCCGCCCTGGAGGACGCCCTGGGCATCCGCTTCAGTGGCGAAAAGGGTGAACATTTTTTCCGTTCCACCTTTGTGCAGACCCTTTTCTATGGCGTGTTTTCCGCCTGGGTCCTCTGGAGCAAGCAGGCCGGCGGCGTTGATCCGGCTGCCCGTTACCGCTGGAAAGACACCGCCGAGTACCTGCACGTGCCGTTCCTGCGGGCGCTCTATTATCAGTTGGCCAACCCCGGCCCCCTGAAGGACCTGGGCTTGACCGAGGTGCTGGGCTGGGCGGAGCAGGTCTTGAACCGGGTGGACCGGCCCAACTTCTTCGCGGCCTTCGAGGAAGGCCAGGCCGTGCAGTATTTCTATGAGCCCTTCCTGGAGGCCTTTGACCCGGCCCTGCGCAAGGATCTGGGGGTTTGGTACACCCCACCCGAGGTGGTGCAATACATGGTGGCCCGGGTGGACACCGTGTTGCGGGAGGAACTGGGCATACCCGACGGCCTGGCCGATGAACAGGTGTACGTGTTGGACCCCTGTTGCGGCACGGGCGCTTATCTGGTGGAAGTGCTGAAGCGCATTGCCGCTACCCTGCGCGCCAAGGGCGCAGACGCGCTCCTGGCCCAGGATCTCAAAACGGCGGCCCTGGAGCGGGTGATCGGCTTCGAGATACTGACCGCGCCCTTCGTGGTGGCCCATCTGCAACTGGGCCTCCTGCTCTCCAATCTTGGTGCGCCGCTCCGGGATGATGAAACCGAGCGCGTGGGCGTTTACCTGACCAATGCCTTGACCGGCTGGGAGCCGCCCAGCGGCCCCAAGGCGAGCCTGCCCTTCCGGGAGTTCGAGGAGGAGAGGGACGCGGCAGACGCCGTGAAGCGCGAGCGGCCTATCCTGGTGGTCCTGGGCAACCCTCCGTACAACGCCTTTGCTGGTGTCAGCCCGGCCGAAGAACAAGGGCTGGTCGATGTCTATAAAGAGGGGCTGAACAAACCAGTTGAGCAGGGCGGTTGGGGCATCAAGAAATTCAATCTTGATGATCTATACGTTAGGTTCTTTCGGCTGGCAGAAAGGCGGATAGCCGAGAAACTTAATCCTGGACGTGGGGTGGTTTGCTTCATCTCTAATTTTTCTTACCTTAGTGATCCTTCATTTGTTGTTATGCGCCAAAGTTTTTTGAAAAACTTCAATCGCCTTTGGTTCGACTGTCTAAATGGCGACAGCCGTGAGACTGGAAAACTTACTCCCCAAGGCGAGCCGGACCCAAGTGTGTTCTCCACAGAATACAATAGAGAAGGGATTAGGGTAGGCACAACCATAGGACTATTACTTAGAAACCATAATAAAGATTCGATGCAACAAGTACGATATCGCGATTTCTGGGGATCCTCCAAGCTTTCTGAACTGCTGGCATCTTTAACTCAAATAAGCCCGGAAAGTTATATCAATATAGTGCCAACCAGAAACAATCGGTTATCTTTTGAACCATCTGTGAGCAATCCTGAGTATGATAAGTGGCCGAGTGTAGTCGAGTTTTGTCATCATGCACCCATTCATGGCCTAAGTGAAAAGCGTCGCGGAGCCCTCATTGATTGGGATACTGAGTCGCTAGCTTCTAGAATTATGCAATACCTTGATCCGGATGTTAAATGGGAAAAGTTGGTCAGTCTAGGGTCAAAACTAACACAAAAAGCGGGACGCTTTGAGCCTGAACAAGCGCGGGAGAAAATTATTGGTATTGAAAAGTATGATCCCTCTTGCATCGTAAGAATACATTTGCGTCCCTTTGATTTATCGTGGTGTTATTATTCGCCGGTCAGGCCGCTGTGGAACGAGCCACGGCCCGCTCTTTTTGCTCAATTACACCCTACAAACATATTTTTCGTGGCACGCATGGTACAAGAAAGACCCCATGAAAATATTCCAATTACAATTACAAAATATCTACCAGATCATCATTTGCTTAGGCCAAACATTGTAGCTATACCTATCTGGTTCAATGAAAGTTTGAAAAGCGAAAAACGATCATCTAACGACCAATTAACTTTGGCGCTTTCAAGTGATGTAACAACCATCAAACGCAAAGCCAATTTATCTGCAATATCTCGTGACTACCTAGAATCGCTAAGCTTCGTTAACCCAGACGATGACCCTCAAGTGGCGAGCCTTGTCTGGGTTCACGCTTTGGCCGTTAATAACTCAGCTTATTATCTGACAGAGAACGCCGACGGGATCAAGGCGGACTGGCCTCGCGTCCCCCTTCCGGCCTCCAAAGACGCCTTGCTTGCCTCGGCCGACCTGGGCCGCCGGTTGGCCGCGCTGCTGGACCCTGAGAACCCGGTGCCTGGCGTGACCACGGGCGCGGTGCGCCCGGAGCTGAGAACCCTGGCCGCCATATCCCGGGACGGCGGAGGCCAGCTTGATCCCGGCGCGGGCGACCTGGCCGTGACCGCCGGGTGGGGGCACGCCGGCCAGGGCGGGGTGACCATGCCCGGCAAGGGCCGCGCCGTGGAACGCGCCTACACCCCCGGGGAACTGGCCGCCCTGCAAAAGGGGGCCGAGGCCCTGGGCCTCACCCCGGAAGAGGCCCTGGACCTGTTGGGCCACACCACCCTGGACGTGTACCTGAATGACCGGGCCTTCTGGCGCAACGTGCCCGAGAACGTTTGGGCCTACACCATCGGCGGCTACCAGGTCATCAAGAAATGGCTCTCCTACCGCGAACGGCCGCTCCTGGGCCGGGACCTGAAACCTGGCGAAATGCACTACGTCTCCGAGGTGGCCCGCCGCATCGCGGCGATAGTCCTCCTGGGCCCGGCGTTGGATGCGAACTACCGGGCGGTGAAGAAGAACACTTACGCCTGGGAGTCGTTAAAACATATTGGTTAGTTAATCCAGTAAGTTCCAAAAATCAAGCAGCCGTCCGGGACGTGCGCCCCGGCCGGCTGTTCTTTTCAGCCTGGTGATTTTACTGGCCGAGCCGCCTCAGAACGCCTTGCCCAACGCCGCCGCGATGCTCTCCTGCGCCTCCTCGGTCAGGTAGGGGTGCATGGGCAGGCTGA
>JAHLLK010000150.1 GCA_020444165.1 Deltaproteobacteria bacterium
GTGGTCACCGCGAAGCCGCCGGCCACGATGACGATGTTCTTGCCCTCCATGGCCTTCAGGGGATAGGAGTTGCCCAAGGGCCCCCGCACGCCCATGATGTCGCCGGGCCCCATGGTGTGGAGCTTGGTGGTCACCGAGCCCACCCGGTTGACCGTGAACAACAGGTCGTCGCCTTCGGTGGGGCTGGAGGCGATGCCGATGGGGATTTCCCCCAGGCCGGCCACCGACAACTCCGCGAACTGACCGGGCAGGTAGTCGAAGGCCTTGGCGTCCGCGGCGTTCAGAAACTCCAGCCAATAGGACCTGAGGCTCTTGTCCTCCGATTCCACAATCACATCTTTGATGCGGACCGGATATGGCACGTAGGTGTTTCTCATGTTTTTGCCTTTCTATGGCGGGGGAGGCCCACCTGGAAACCTTTTGCCCCCGCACCCCCTTGCAAAGTCGGTTACGGGAAACCTGCGGGGCTTCCCGTGGGGGTCAGTCGGCCGGCCGCTCCGCCGGCCAAACCGGCGGTCACGGCCCCAGCCTCAGGAGTTCATGGCGTTGACCACTTCGCGCACGTCGATGTTCACCGGGCAGAGCCGGGAGCAGCGGCCGCAGCCGACGCAACCGATCTCGCCGTCCCGTTTCACCGGGATGTACTTGAACTTGTGCAGGAAGCGCTGCCGCACCCGGTCTTTTTTCTTGCCGCGGGGGTTGTGCCCCGTGCCGTGCATGGTG
The DNA here is from genome assembly GCA_020444165.1 of Deltaproteobacteria bacterium. The sequence goes on from JAHLLK010000150.1 coordinate 724, forward strand.
AACAGCCAGCTCATGCAGGAGTCCCAGTTGCGGACCCGGCGGCCCTCGGTGCCCTGTACTTCGTCCTGAATGTCGAAGCAGTGGCAAGTGGGGCAGACATAGGTGCAGGTGCCGCAGTTCAGGCAGCTTTCGTGCACCCGGTCCCACAAGGGGAGCTGGTAGAGGTCCATGACCTCGCTGGAGTTCACCTTGTCCATACTCACCTTGCTTTGGATGGCGCCTTCGGCCGCGGTCTTCAGCTCCATGGCCTTTTGGGTGTCGGCCGCCTCAGCCGCGGGCAGGCCGCCGGTCAGGGCCGCGCCCTTGTCGGTCAGCTCCTTCACCAGGAACTTGTCGCCCAGATCCACCAACAGGAGGTCCAGGCCCACCTCGTGGTGGGGTCCGCAGTTCACGGAGGTGCAGAAGCAGGTGGCGCAGGGGTTGTTGCAGGCCAGGCCCACCAGAGTGGTCTTTTCCCGCTTGTCGCGCCAATAGAGGTCATCGGTCATCGCGTCCTGCACGAAGATCAGGTCCAAGACCTGGAAGGCCTTGGCATCGCAGGGACGAATGTTCAAAAGGACGCGGGGAGTCTCCAGGAGAGGCTCGGCCTTCATGATGAAGCCCTCGGGGTCGTCCTTTTGGTTTTTGAAGCGCATCATGCATTCGGTCTGAGGGAAGAAGAAGTGCTTGGGCGACATCTCGGTATTGGAGAAATCGCTGGCCAGATCCCCGGCCTTTTCCACCGCACCCCAGACCAGCTTGCCGTCCTGGAGCACCGGGGCGAAGACTTCGCGTCCCTCGCCCAGCTTGCCCACAAAGGCGTCCAGCTTGTCCTTGGCCAGTATTTTATCTGCCATGGTTCGGTCCTACTTGATGAAGTCCTGGGGATCGTTGGGGCGATAAACGTTCATCGGCGGTTCCGCCTTAAGGTCTATCCCCGGTTCGTAGCCGTACAGGCTGCGAACATCCTTTTCGATCTTGCTGGTGAGCCGCCGCATCTTTATCCCCACCGGGCAGGCCGACTCGCAGGCGCCACAGTCGGTGCAGCGCCCGGCGCAGTGGAAGGCCCGGAGGATATGGAAGGTGGCCACGTCGGCTTCATCCTGGGTTTTGCCGCACCACTGGGGCATGGCCTCGTCCACGAAGCAGACGTGGCAGTAGCACAGGGGGCAGGCATCGCGGCAGGCGTTGCAGCGGATGCAGTCCTTGATGGTGTCCTCGAAGGCGGCCCAGCGCTCCTCGGAGGAGAGCTTGTCCCAGGGCGAGGCCATCTCCTCGATGTTGCCGCCCATGGTTTCGTCCACTTTCTCGGCCACCAGCTCGTCGGCGATCACGGGATTCCTGTGCTGGCAGGTGAGGCAGTTGGCCCGGAGGAGTTCCTTTCGGACCAATTTCTGCTCATAGCCAGGCCCCTTGACCGTGATTTCCTCGCCGGCTTCGGTTACCTCGGTGATTTCCTTCTGACCCACGGCCTCGGCCACCTTACGGCGGTCCACCATGCCCAAACAGGGCACGCCGATCACGTAGACGGACTCGCGGGGATATTGGTTTTCCTTGATCAATCCCACCAGGTTGCGGCTTGCGCAACCCTGGGCGCAGACGGCGAAATTGCCTTCCCGCCGGATGGTGAAATTGGCCAAGTTGTTGGCGCAGAAGCTCGACCAAGTAAGGTTCTCGGCCTCCTCGGGGGTGTAGGCGAAGTAGGGCACATCGCGCATGGGCACGGTGCCCTTTTTAAACCCGATGACGCACTTCACCTTGCCCTCGGCCAAGAGCTTCTTGGCGATCTCCCGAATTTTCTGGGCTCTGGTTTCCATCAGGCCACCTTCCGTATGTCCTTTTTCATGTGCTGGGACGGTCCCAATTTTCTGACCGCTTCCACCACCTCACGGGCGGTTTCCTGGAATTTGGTGGCCTCGGCAGAGGAGATCCAGGAGAAATGCAAGCGGCCTTCTTCGATACCCACGTACTCCAACAGACTTCTCAAGACGGCGAACCGCCGCCGGGCGAACATGTTGCCAGCAATGTAGTGGCAGTCGCCCGGGTGTCAGCCAGAGACCCAGACGCCGTCCACTCCCTGGCGGAAGGCCTGTAGGATGAATTTGGGGCTCATGCGACCGGTGCAGGGGATGCGGATGACCCGGAAATCCGGGGGATACTGGAGACGGCTGACGCCGGCCAGATCCGCACCACCATACGAGCACCAGTTGCAAAGGAACGCCGCTATGGTCGGCTTGAATTCGTTTTGCTCACTCATGGGTTTTCCCCGCCTGGTTTTCTAAAGTGGTTGCTGAAAAAGTCCATGCCGGGCTTTTTCAAGGATGACCGGGTTCCACGCGGTCGGGCCGGTCATCAGAATTCGCTCGCCCTTCAAGGGCCCGCCAATCCCCGGCACCTTGCACAGCACCAGGCACGGCCCCTTGGGCGGGCGCCCCCGGCGGGCCGGGGACGCCGTTTTCAGTCCGTTAGAGTATGGCCATAAGCTGAGCCATCAAGTCCTGGTTCGTGAAGCCCCGCAGGTTGGGCGCCCCCGAGCGGCAGGAGGCCACACAGGTGCCGCAACCCTTGCACAAGGCTTCGTTGACCACCGCCAAGCCGTCGTCGTTCTTGTCGATGGCCTTGTAGGGGCACACGGTCCAGCAGACCCCGCAGCCCACGCACTTCTTCAGATCGATCACCGCCACGGTGCCCGGCAGACTCAGCTCGGCGCTGGACAACACGGTCACCGCCCGGGCCACGGCCGCCTGGGCCTGGGCCACGGCCTCTTCGATGGGCTTCGGGTAGTGGGCCAGACCGGCCATGAACACGCCGTCAGTGGCGAAGTCCACGGGGCGGAGTTTCTGGTGGGCTTCCAGGAACCAGCCGTCGTCGTCCAAGGGCACCTTGAACATCTGGGCCAGGTCGTTCTGCTTGTGGCTCACGATGGCCGTGGCCAAGCCCACCAGGTCGGCCTCGATGATGACCTCGCGGCCCAGGATCGGGTCCAGGGTGGTGATTTCCATCACGTCGCCCTTGACCTCCACCTTGGGCTTGCGGTCCACATCGAAGCGGATGAACAACACCCCCATCTCGCGGGCCTTCTTATATAGAAGCTCCCGCTGGCCGAAGGTGCGGATGTCGCGGTAGAGGATCACCACCTGAGCGTCGGGGTTGTGCTCCTTGATGTGCAGCGCACTCTCCACCGAGTGGGTGCAGCAGACCTTGGAGCAGTAGGGGCGCTCCGGCTCGCG
>JAHLLK010000043.1 GCA_020444165.1 Deltaproteobacteria bacterium
GCCATGGCGTTGGCGGTCATGGCGATGATGGGCAGATCGGCCAGGGCCGGGTCCTGGCGCAGCGTCCGGCTGGCCGTGTGGCCGTCCATCACCGGCATCTGCACGTCCATGAGCACCGCGTGGAAATCCCCGGCGGCCACGGCATCCACCGCTTGGCGGCCGTCGGCCGCGATGGTGACCGAGAGCCCCGCCGCTTCCAAAATCTCCTGGGCCACCTGCTGGTTGATCTCGTTGTCCTCCACCAGGAGCACCCGGGCCCCCCGAATCTCGGCCAGGCCTTCCTCCCCGGCCCTGCCCGCCCCGGCCGGGCGGTTCGGCCGGGCCACCTCCTTGCCAAAGGCGGCCATGATGGCGTCGAACAGGGTGGAGGGGCTCACCGGCTTCAACAGGAAGCCCTCCAAGCCCAGTCTCTCCGCTCCCTGCATGATCTCCTCGCGGCCGTAGGCGGTGACCATGATGATGGCCGGCGGGTGGGCGAGGCCCAGTTCCTGTTTGATGCGTTTGGAGGTGGTGAGCCCATCCAGGCCCGGCATGCGCCAGTCCATGAGCACTAGGTCAAAGGGCCGCCCCCGGTCGGCCGCCCGCAGCGCGGCCAGGGCCTCCGCCCCCCCGGCCACCAGGTGGGGCTCCAGGGACATGGACCCCAGGAGGTTCCCCAGGATGGTCCGGGCGCAGGCGTTGTCGTCCACCACCAGGACCCGGAGCCCCCGAAGGTCCGGGTGGGGGGTGAGTTCCCGCCGGGGCTTGGCCTCGCCGCGGCCCAAGAGCGCGGTGAAGATGAACCGGCTCCCCTTCCCGGCCTCGCTCTCCACCCAGATCTCGCCATGCATCATCTCCACCAGGCGCTTGCTGATGGTCAGCCCCAGGCCGGTGCCCCCGTACTTGCGGGTGGTGGAGGTGTCGGCCTGGGAAAAGGCCTGGAACAGCCGGCCCACCTGCTCCGGGGTCATGCCCACCCCGGTGTCCCGCACCATGAAGCGGAGCCGCACCGCCTCGGGCAGGCTTTCCTCCAGGTGGACCGAGATGACGATCTCGCCTTTTTCCGTGAACTTCACCGCGTTGTTGGTGAGGTTGGTCAACACCTGGCCCAGGCGAAGCGGATCGCCCCGTAGCTCGTTGGGCACCTGGCGGTCCACGTCAAAGAGAAAGTCCAGGCCCTTTTCCTGCACCTTGGTGGCCACCAGGTTGGCCACCCCTTGCAGCACCTGATCCAGCTCCAGGCCGATGGTCTCCATGGAGAGCTTGCCGGCCTCGATCTTGGAGAAGTCCAGGATGTCGTTGATGATGCCCAACAGGGCCTTGGCGCTGGACTGGATCTTCTCCAAGTAGTCCTGCTGCTTGGGGGTCAGCTCGGTTTTGAGGGCCAAATGGCTCATGCCGATGATGGCGTTCATGGGGGTGCGGATCTCATGGCTCATGTTGGCCAGAAAGTCGCTCTTGGCCCGGGTGGCCGCCTCGGCGGCCTGCTTGGCCTCCTCCAGGTCTTCCATGATGTTCAGCATGGCCCGCCGGGCTTTGGCCAGATCGGCCATGCGACCGGCCATGGCCTGGGCCGCCTCCTCGCTCTCCTGGAAGGCCTTCTGGAGCTGACTGGCCATGCTGTTGAAGGCTTTGGAGAAATCCCCCATGAAGCCGACCTGGTGGCTGAAGTCGCCCTTGGCGATCTGCTGGGTGGTCCAGGTGAGATGCCGGAGGCTGCCCTGCAAATGCTTGAGCGAGGCCAACAGGAGGCTGTTGCCCCGGGGGGCCGGGTAGTCGATCTCGCCCTGGGACAGGGCGCCCACCAGACCGGCCACCGCGTCGTACTCCTCCAGGAACCGGTTAATATAACCCACCGCCTGGTGGATCTCATTGGCCGGGTAATCCGGGGACAACACGATGGGCGAGGGCCTTTTACCCTTCAAGAGCAGGTAAAAGACCTCGCTGATCTTGTCTATGATCTCTTCCTGGACCTCGAGCATCTCGCTTTACGCCTTCAGCTTCGCCTCGAAGCGGCAGACCCGGTCGCCGGTGCACCAGCAGTCCACCTCCTTGACCTCGAACTCCCGGCCGGTGAACTCCAAGAAGAGGCCGTTGATGAATCCCTCGTCATAGGTGCAGATGCTTTCGTTGGTGATGGGCAGGCCCGAGCAGTCCAGGTCCTCGGCCACGGTAAGCACGAACTCCAGGTTGGCCAGATCGGCCTTTTCCACCCGCAGGATGCCGATGTTGAGATCGGCCAGGAGCTTTTGCAGCTCCACGATGAACTGCTGGAAATCCTGCCGCTCGGTCACCAGGTTCTGGAAAAATTGGCGTCCGGCCGAGCGGCCGGCCTCGTAGTAGATGCGGTCAGCCGCCACCGGCCCCAGTTCCCGGATCAGCACGTCCCGCAGGGTGAACTGCATCAAGCGGTACACCGACACGTTCATGGAGGTGCCCAGGTTGGGCCGCCCCACGGCGATATCTCCGAGCATGTCCCAGGAAAACTGCAATTCGTCTCTTTCTTCCTTAAACATGGTCCGCCGCCTCTCCCCCCTCTGGTAAGTCAGAAGCTTCCACGATCTTGTATTTCTTGCCCCGTCCCAGGTCTTCCATCAGCGCGTTGATCTCTTCCTTGAGCTGGATCATGCGTTCTTCCCGCCCCAGGGTCAGGCGGTTGAAGCGCTCCAGATCGCGCATGTATTCGCGCATCTCCTCTTCCACCCGCTTCCGCTCGGAGATGTCGCGGAAGGTGACCACCGCGCCCACCACCCGGTTGTCCTTGACGATGGGGGTGCTGGCGTACTCCACCGGCACGGCACGGCCGTTCTTCTTCCAGAGCACTTCGTCGTCCACGTGATGGGTGGTGCCGTCGGTGAAGGTGGCGTGCATGGGGCAGGCAGCCAGGGGATAGTCGCTGCCGTCGGGCAGGGTGTGGTGGATCAGGGCGTGCACCGGCTGGCCCAGCATCTCCTCTTCGGTGAAACCCAGCACCCCCAGGGCGGCGGGGTTGATGAAGGAGAGCCGCCCCTGGGCGTCCACCCCGAAGATGCCCTCGCCGGCCGAGTGCAACAACAGCCGGCTCCGCTCCTCGCTGGCCTGCAGTTCCAGGGTGCGCTCCTCCACCAACAACTCCAGGCGGCCCTTGTAGAGTTCGATCTCCGAGCGGGCCAGGTCCGCGTCTTCGGCCAGGCTCAGGGCCGCGGCCCGCTCCCGCAGGGTCTCCTCGGTGCGCCGGGCCTGGGCCGTTTCGGCGGCCAGGGCCCGGCGGCGCTCGGTGTAGGCCGTGGCCACCATCTGGGAGATGCCCACCAAAAACCCCAGGATGGCCGGCAGGCGGTCCTCGGCCACCACCGGCACCTCGGAAATGGCCTCCAAATAGGCCTCGGGGTCGAAGCCCATTTCCCGGGCCTGTTGCCGGAAGAACTCCAGGTCGGGCGGTTGGCTGAAGAACTGGCCCACAAAGGTGTTGGCCAGGTGCCGGCCGTTGATGATGATGGGCGAGGCCGCGTCGGTGAGCCCGTTCTTGCAGCGGTAGATGGTGTAGCTCGCCCCCTGGCCCAGCCGGGAGGCCAGTTCCACGTCGCTCTCCACGCAGCGGGCGCAGGTGAGCTGATTCTGGCGATGGAAATCCGTGCAGGCCCGCTGCCAGCGGGCCGCGGCCAAGACCTGGCCCCGGGGGTCGATGATGGCCGCGGCGATGCCGGCCGCCTCGCAGAAATCCCGCAAGAGGGACTGGAAGTCCTCCCCGCCCAGGATAGCGGCCATGGGCTCCTGGTCCAACTCCCCGGGCAGGCCGGCCTCCGGCTCCGGGGCCGCCTCCTCCGGCGCCGGCAGGGCGTCCTCGGCGTGGTCGGCAAAGGGCTCGGGCGCCCCGGCCTGACCGGCCAGGTCGTTCACCAGGCGTTTCAGCTCCAAAATGCGTTCCTCCCGCCCCAGGGCCAGCCGGTTGAAGCGCTCGATCTCGGCCAGCTTGGCCGTGACTTCCCGCTGGGCCGCCTCGGCCTCCTGGCGGGCCGCTTCCGCCTCCCGCCGGGCCCGCTCGGCCTGGGCCGCCGCCTCCTCGGCCACCTCCTTCTCCACCATCAGCGCCTCGGCCCGCTTGCGCTCGGTAATGTCCCGGAGCGTTTCGATGGCCCCCATGACCTGGCCCTGGGCGTCGTAGAGCAGGCTGGCCGTGCCGGAGACGTACATGCCGCCCGAGCCCAAATGGGGGTGATAGGCCTCGGCCACCAACTGCTCGCCCTCATGGCGGACCTCCAGGTATCTTTCGGCCTGTTCATCATTCCAGCCCCGCACCAGATCCACTAAAAGAGGGCGGCGCTCGCCATAGAAGGGCAAGGCGTACTCATAATCTCCCTTACCCAGCATGTCTTCCGCCTTGACCCCGGTAAGCCGCTCCATGGCCCGGTTCCAGGAGAGCACCCGGCCCTCGTTGTCCACCACCAGGGTGGGGTCGGGCAAAAAGTCGACAATGTCGGCCAGGCGGCGCTCCGACTCCTGCAAGGCGGCCTCGGCCTCTTTGCGGGCGCTGATGTCCCGCACCGTGCCCACGGCGTACCACTCTTCGTCCAGCTGAAAGGAGGAGAGCGTCACCTCCACCGGGAAGCGCCGGCCCTGGCGGTCCCGGGCCTCGATCTGGGTGGTGGTGCCCAAGACCGGGCCCCGGCCGTGCCGGGCAAAGCCCGCCAGGCCCCGGTGGGCCTGCTCCCGCAGCTCGTCCGAGGCAGCCATGGCGTGGAAGTCCAGGCCCATGGCCTCGGCCGCGGGATAGCCGAACAACCGCTCCGCCGCGGGGTTCCAGAAGCGGACCCGGCCCTGGCTGTCCAGCATGATCAGGGCGTCCTCCACCGCCTGGCTCATGGCCTTGATCTTGCGCTCGGTGGCCAGGTACTCCATCTCGGCCAGTTTGCGGCTCGTGACGTCCAGGATGAAGCCGGTGGCCAGGCGCACGCCGTCCTCCACCGGTCCGGAAGAGGCCTTGATCCGCACCCATTTCACCCCCCCGTCGGGCAGCACCACCCGGCCGGTCAGGTTGAGATCGGCCCCGCGCTCCAGGACCTTGGCGAACTCCTCCTGCACCCTTTCCCGGTCCTCGGGGTGCCAGGGCAGCCGGAGCTTGTCCGCCAGCACCCGGGCGGGCGGCGCTCCGAAAAACTCTTCCGTGCCGGGGCTCAGGTAACGGTACTCCTGCCAGCCGCCCAGGTGGAGGCCCATCTGGAAGATCACCCCGGGCACGTTGGCCACCATGGCCGCGAAACGCTCCTCGGCCCGGGTGCGCTCGCTCACCTCGGCCTTGAGCCGGCGGTTGAAACCGGCCAGGGACACCGCCGCCACCCCCACCAGGAGGAGCACCCCCACGGTGACGCCGCCGGCCCAGAGGTAGGGGGTCAGGTTCACGGTGGGGTGGGGATCGTACATGAAGCCCGTGAGGTCGTAGTTCCGGGGCACCATGCCCAGCTCGGCAAAGGTGTCGGCCATGTGCTGCCAGCGGCCGGGGTTCATGTGCCCCATCTCGATCATCTCGGGCTCCAACAGCTCCCGCATGGCCAGGGCCTCGTAGCGCAGATGATCGCGGGTCTTCTTGGTGGGGTACTTGGTGAGGATCACCTCGATGATCTCCTCGGGGTGCTCCATGGCGTAGGACCAGCCCTGGAGGGTGGCCTGGCGGAAAGCCCGGACCAGCTCCGGATGCTCGGCCACCTCCGCTTCCGAGGTGAACAGCGCGTCGCCGTAGAAGTGGATGCCATAGGTGGAGGGCCGGATGATGGTGTACGGCATGCCCTTCTGTTCCATGTAGTAGGGCTCGTTGGTCAGGTAGGCGTTGAAGACGTCGGTCTTGCCGGTGAGGAGGTCGTCGATGTTGAAGCTGGTGGGCAGGCGGTGGATCTTGTCCAGGCCCACGCCTTCCTTGAGGAACATGGCCAACAGCTCGGCGTCGCCCATGCCGGGCAGCATCATCACCCGGCGGTCCTGCATATCCTGGGGCCCGGTGACGCCCAGGGTGCGGCGGGCCAGGAAGATGGACGGTGACTGCTGGAAGATCACCGCCAGCACCTTGACCGGCTGGCCCTTCAAACGGGCCAGGAGGAGTTCATTGCTGGCCGCGCCGAACTGGGCCCGGCCGGAGAGCACTTCCGCGATGGGGTCCAGGCCGGGGCCGCCTTCCCGCAGGGTGACCGCCAGGCCGGCTTCGCGGTAAAAACCTTTTTCCACGGCGGCGTAGTAGCCGGCAAACTGGAACTGGTGCAGCCAGCGGAGCTGCACGGTCACCGGCTCGCCCGCCGGGGGCGCGGCCCCGGCCGGGGCCGGGCCGAGCACCAGCGCCAAGAGGGCCAGGGCGCCAAGGAAAATCCCACCCCTGACCGCCAATTTTGGGGACATGAGAACTCCTGCCTACGGCTGGATGACGAAAAACCTTGGGGCAGAGATGAATTATGGCAAACCCAACCGCTAAAGACAATTGCGTTTCCCTTGCGGGGTCTCCGCGGCAAGGGCCCCGGCCTCAGACTTCCCCCCGCACCACCAGGACCACCCGCACCCCCCGGGTGGGCCCCAGGTACACCGGCCGGCTTTGACCCCGCTCGCGGCCTTGGGCGTAGGTGATCACCCAGCGTCCCGGGGGCAACGGCCAGAGGCCGCCCGCCTCCGCCCGCGGCGGCCCCGGCGCGCCCGGCGCGTCCGGCGCGTCCGGCGCGCCCGGCGCGTCCGCCGGCCGGAAGCGGAGGGCCAAGCCCGCGGCCGGGCGGAGGATACCCCGCGGGCCCGGCTCCCCGGCCGCGGGCCGGCCCAGGAGCACCCGCACCCCGGGCGGCTCCCCGGCCGACCAGGGCCTGAGGCCGTCCCACAACGGCGCCGCCTCCGGATTTTGCCGGGCCAGCTCCCGCACTGCCAGGGCCTGCTGCCCCGCCAGGAAAAGGCGGGCCTGGGCCGTGCAGACCTCGTCCCAGAGGTCCGGCCGCGCCTGCCAGCGGTCCAGCATCGCCGCCGGGGTCAACCGGCCCTGGCCCTTGCGGGCCAGGAACAGGGCCGCCGCCACCAGCCAGGGGTCCGGGCTGGCCAGGGCCGCAGCCAGGTCCACCCGGGGCGTGGCCGGCGTGGTGAGGCACCCGGCCGGCGGCCGGGGCGGCTCGCGGCCCAGCACCGCGTAGAGGTGCAAGAGCCGGGGCAGGGGCAGGTCCGCGGCCAGGTCCAGGTCCTGGTACAGGGGGTCGGGCTGGGGCAGGAGCACGCTCAGGTAATGGTCGCGGAGCTGGGCCAGGGGGAACGCGGTTTTCCCGGCCCGGAAAAGGGCCTCCGGGCCCAGCCCGGCCAGGAGGGCCGCCTTCTGGCGGTCCAAGGTGTCGTAAAAGGCCTGCACCGGCACTTCCTCGGCGTAGACCCGGCTCAGGCCTCGCAAGGCGCCCTGCCAATCCCCCGCCTGGGCCCGGGCCAGGGCCTGGTCATAGAGCCGGCTGTAGGCCGGCCCGGCCGGAGCCTCCGGCGGCCCCTTGGCCACCCCGGGCAACGCAACGGCCAGGCCGAGGAGCAGGCTCAGGCCCAGAGCGAGGCGCCCCGGCCAAGCCCGGCCGCGGCGTCGCGGCGGGGCCGCCCCCCTCACCACCCCTGCGCCACTGCATGGAGGTCCCGAGCCAGGCGCGGCGGGGCGTAGGCGCCCAAGGCCTCCAGGATCAGGCGTTTGCGCCGTTTGGTGCCGGGCTCGAACAGGGCGACTTCCCGGTCCCCGGCCAGGCGGAACACCAATCTGGTTTGCAAGCGGCGGGCCGTGAGCAGCCCTACCCGGCTCACCATCACGTGGGAGTCCCGCAGTTCCAAGCCCATGATCTGGTCCCAGGGCAGGAATTGGCTGCCCAGCGGGCCGTGCCAGGTGACCCCCTGGGCCGTGGCCTCCAGGCTCTGGCCCGAGAGGTTGGCCGCGAACCAGGCCATGAAGAACAGGCAGGGCAGGTACATCACCGACAGGGTGAACTGGAGGGCCTCATCCCACAGGGGCTTTTGGCCCAGGAGATTTTCCCCCACCCAATCCAGGGGGCCGCTGATCCCCACCGCCAGGGCCACGGCGAACACGGCGTCGCCCACCATCACCGCCGCCCGGGGGTTCACGGCCAGGCCCCGGGCCCGGCCGTAGCCGCGGGACATGAACCAAAAGCCCAGAAGCAGGAAGATACCGCCGGCCACGGTGCGCAGGAGGCGCCAATCCACCCCGGCCGAGGCGGGCGCTTCGGCCGGCGCGAAGCGCAACAGATACACGCCCTCCCCCTGCCGGAAACAGAATTGGCCCTGGTTCGGCCGGCCGAAGTAGATGGCCAGGCCCTCGGCCTCGCCCCCCGGCAACGACGTCCCCCCGTCCACGCCGGGCCTCCGGCCCGCGGCGGCCAGGGCCCGGACGGTCATGGGAAAGCCTTCCAGGTGGTCGGGCGCCAGAGAGGGCAGTTCCCCCGTGCGGCACTCGGGCGGCCAAGCCGCCTGGTCTCCGGCCGGCAGGGCGTAGACCACCCCCTCCGGCTCGGCGAGCCTCCCCGTGTTTTGCGGCAGGAACCAAGGCGGCAGAGCCAGGGCCAGGGCCAGCCCCAGGCCCAGATACCCGCCCAGGCGGGCCGTGAATGGATTCAACAAGAGGCTTTCCTCCCTACCCACGCGGACGCGGGGCGGCCCCTGGAGGGTGGTGTCCGTCCCGGTCCAGGGGCCTCCGACCCGGCAAGGAAGGGCAAGCTTACCCGCATCATGCCTTGCCCGGGCAGGGGGAGTCAACCCGGGGGCCGGAGCTGATTGCCTCCGCCCCGGCGGTGGCCGGGCTTATAGTAAAGATAAGGGGCAATGGTTCCCGGTTGGCCGCGCGGGCGACGCTGCGTGGGCGCGTCCGCTGGTTTGGCCCCAGGAAAGCGAGGATTTTTTGTACCTTCTGATCTGGCTGGTGGGGCTGGGGGCCGCGGTGGGGTTGTTCTACCTGGGCCGGCGGCGCTCCTCCCGGGGGCTGATCCTGGGCGGGGTGGCCCTGGCCGCCTGCACCGTGGTCTTTTTCTGGTTCCTGGACTTTTGGGCCGAGTTGCTGTGGTTCGAGGCGGTGGGCTATCTCCGGCGCTACGAGGTGGAGATGGTGGCCCGGGCCGCGGCCCTCTTGGGCGGGGCGCTGTTGGGCCTGGCCCTGGCTGGCGGCTTTGCCCGGCTACTCACCCCGGAGCGCCGCATCGCCCGCAGCCTGTTGCAGACCCTGGGCCTGGTCATCGGCGCGGGCTGGGGGGCCCAGGTCTGGGAGGAGGCGCTGTTGTGGTGGTACGGGGTAACGGCCGGCCTGGCCGACCCCCTCCTGGGCCGGGACGTGGGCTTTTACCTGTTCCGCCTCCCCTTCTGGGACCAGCTCTATCATCTGGCCCTGTTCCTGGCGCTCGGGTTCCTGGCTTGGGCCGGGTACTGCCTCTTTTTCCGCCTGGAGGGCGACCGGCTGAACTTTGTGCCCCCCACCCTGGAGCCGGCCGAGCAGGCGGCCCGGGAGCGGGCCCTGTGGGCCGCGGCCGCCTTCCTGGACCTGGTCCTGGCCGGAGGCCTCCTTTTGGCCCGCTACCGCCTGCTGTACGTCGAGGGCGGGGTGGTGAACGGCCCCGGCTGGGTGGACGTGCACGTCCTCCTGCCCGGCTACCTGGTGGCCGCCGGGGCGGCCCTGGTCTCGGCCGCCTGCCTGGCCCTGCCGTGGCTCCGCCGCCTCATGTTGCGCCTGGTGCGCGGAAGCGGGGCCCTGGCCTCCCTCAAGGGCCTGGCCGCCACCAGCGGGGCCGTGGCCGTGGTGTGGCTCCTGGCCCTGTGGGTGGCGCCCCAGATGTTCCAGTGGCTGGTGGTGAGCCCCAACGAGCTGACCCTGGAGCGGCCCTTCATCGCCCACAACATAGAGTTCACCCGCCGGGCCTTTGGCCTGGACCGGGTGGAGGAGCGGGAGTTCGCCTACGACAATCACCTGGACCAGGCCCTGTTGGACCAGAACCAGGATCTCCTCCGCAACATCCGCCTCTGGGATTGGCGGGCCCTGGACGCGGTGCTCAAGCAGTTCCAGGAAATCCGCCTCTACTATGAGTTCCAGGACGTGGACGTGGACCGCTACCACTTCGGCGGCGGGTACCACCAGGTGATGGTGTCCCCCCGGGAGATCCAGCAAAACAACCTGCCGCCGGACAGCCGGACCTTTGTGAACCGGCGTTTCAAGTACACCCACGGTTTCGGCCTCGCCCTGACCACGGTCAGCGACTTCACCGCGGAGGGCCTGCCCAAGCTGCAACTCAAGGACATCCCGCCGGTGAGCAGCTATCCCGCCCTGGCGGTGCAAGAGCCCCGCCTCTACTACGGCGAGCTGACCGACCAGTACGTGATCGTGCACAGCTCCCAGCCGGAGCTGGACTACCCCCTGGGCAAGGACAACGCCTATATCCGCTATCCCGGCCACGGCGGGGTGGAGATCACCGGCTGGTGGCGCAAGTTCCTTTTTGGCTGGAACTTCGACGGCACCACCCTGTTCTTCAGCTCCTACGCCGACCCGGGCAGCCGCATCCAGTTCCACCGCCAGATCGTGGAGCGGGTGGCCCATCTGGCCCCGTTCTTGAAGCTGGACCGCGACCCCTACATCGTCCTGGCCGGGGGCCGGCTCTACTGGATCGTGGACGCCTACACCACCGGCGACACCTACCCCTATGCCGAGCACCAGCGGCCCTACCAGGCGACCGGCCTGGAGGACAAGACCCCGGAGCACGGCGCGGCCGGCCAGTCCCTGGCCAGTCAGCGCATCCGGATCAACTATCTCCGGAACTCGGTCAAGGCCGTGGTGGACGCCTACGAGGGCAGCGTGAGCTTCTACGTGTTCGACCCCGAGGACCCGGTGCTCCGGACCTGGCGGAACGTCTTCCCAGGGCTTTTCAAGGCGGCGGACCAGATGGCCCCGGAGCTGCGGGAGCACGTGCGCTACCCCGTGGACCTGCTCCTGATGCAGGGCCAGGTCTACGCCAAGTACCACATGACCGACCCCGAGGTGTTCTACAACCAGGAGGACCTGTGGGTGCGGGCCACGGAGAAGTACTACGAGCACGAGCAGCCCGTGGCCCCCTACTACCTGATGTGGCGGGCGCCGGGCACCAACGACGTGGAGTTCGTGCTGATGCAGCCCTTCACCCCCAAGAACCGCCAGGTCTTGATCGGTTGGATCGCGGGCATGTGCGACGGGAAGAATTACGGCCGCTTCCTGACCTATCTCTTTCCCAAGGGCCAGCGCATTTTGGGGCCCCAGCAGGTGGAGACCAAGATCGATCAGGACAGCTTCCTCTCGGGGCAGCTCACCCTGTGGAACCAGCAGGGCTCCCACGTGATCCGGGGCAACGTGCTGGCCATCCCCCTGGGCAACACCCTGATCTATGTGGAGCCCATTTATTTGCGGGCCGAGACGGCGGCCTACCCCGAGTTGCGCCTGGTGGTGCTGATGCACGGGGACCGGCTCACCTACGCGCCCAGCTTCGGCGAGGCCCTGGCCGGTCTGTTGGCCGGCGCGCCGCCCCCCGCCAAGGTGGCGGGCTCGTCGGAACGGACTCCGGCGGGCGGGGCCGGGGCCGGGGCCGGCGAGGCGCTCCGCCAGGCCCGGGAGGCCTTCCAGCGCTATCTGGACGCCCTGGGCAAGCAAAAGTTCGCCGAGGCGGGCCAGGCCCTGGAGGACCTGGCCCGGGCCCTGGAAGGCTCGGGCGTGGAGAGCCAGCAGCCGTAGGAAGATGGCCGGGCATGGCGCAAACCCGGGCGGAAAAGCACTAGACTTTTGGGTTGATTGCACTTTTAATGGAAAAATTATTGGGCCATGAGCAATTTTTCCTCGCCAATCCCCAAGGAGACCCCCGTGAATTTGCGCAAGACCATACTCCTGGCAGCCCTGAGTCTGCTTTTGGGCCTGGGTTCGGCCTGGTCCGCCCTGGCGGAAACGCCCGTCAAGCGGATCAAGGTGTATTTCGACGACGTCACCTATGATTACGAGCTGAAAAGGATCGTGGGCGCCGCCATTGCCGGCGGGGCGGACCTCAACGAGAGCCTGGCCGCCGCCCGGACCATCACCCCGGGCGACGGCGATTCCTGGTACCGGGCCTGGCACTCCCTGGGGCAAAGCGTGCTCGCCATGGCCGAGGCCTCCCTGAAGCGCGGCCACCGGGTCTCGGCCCGGGAGGGGTTGCTCCGGGCCTGCAACTATTTCCGGGCCGCGGATTTCTTCCTGCACGGCGATCCCCAGGACCCGCGCATCCTGAAATCCTGGCGCATCAGCCGGGACTGCTTCCGCCGGGCGGCCAAGCTCATGGACCACCCGGTGGAGGTGGTGGCCATCCCCTACGAGAACACCACCCTGCCCGGCTATTTCCTGCGGCCGGACTCCTCCGCCAAACCGCGCCCGACCCTGCTCTTGCAGACCGGTTTCGACGGCACGGCGGAGGAGCTGTATTTCGGCCCCGGCAAGGCGGCCTTGGCGCGGGGCTACAATTTGCTCATCTTCGAGGGGCCCGGCCAGGGCGGGGTCATCCGCGAGCAGAAGTTGGTGTTCCGGCCCGATTGGGAAAAGGTGGTCACCCCGGTGGTGGACTTCGTTCTCCACCGCCCGGAGGTGGACCCCCAGCGGCTGGCCCTGATGGGCCTGTCCATGGGCGGCTGCCTGGCGCCCCGGGCGGCGGCCTTTGAGCACCGCCTGGCCGGCTTGATCGCCAACCCCGGGGTTTACGACATGATGGCCGGGCACGATATCTCGGCCAAACAATGGGCCGAGATGAAAAAGGACCCGGCCGGCACCAACCAGGCCCTGCGCGCGCGCATGAACAAGGACCTGGGTTTCCGTTGGCTGGTGAACAACGGCATGTTCACCACCGGCGCCAAGAGCCCCCTGGAGTTCTTCGAAAAGTTCTCCCAATACAACCTGGGCGACCTGGTTCCGCGCATCAAGGCCACCAGCCTGGTGATCGCCAGCGACGGCGACCACTTCTACTCCTTTGCCGAGCAAAAGAAGCTCTACAACCTGCTCACCTGCCCCAAGACCCTCCTGGTCTTCACCCACGCGGAGCATGCCACCCCCCACTGCCAGATGGGCGCGCTGGCGGTTTCGGATCAGCACATCTTCGATTGGCTGGACGAGACCATGGCCGGCATCCGGTGAGACAGGGACCGGAGCGGGGCGCGCCGCGCCCCACCCGCCCTGCCCCCAAGCAGGCTGTCCCGTTCAGCCGCCCGCCTGGGCCAATTCAGACGGTAATTCCGGATTGAAGATGGCGCTTGTCACCCCCCATCCCCTTAAAACCCACCAAGTTTTTTTGGAGGAGGGGGGTGTGGGGGGAAACCCCTTTTTGTTCACAAAAAGGGGGTTCCCCCCACATTCCCATATCTTCGAAAGCTTCCCAGCACCTTGGCCCCCGGGCCAGGGGGTGGACAGGCCGCCGCCGGGCTTGCTAGATTGTAGCCGCCTCCCCTTCATCCCCGCACGAGGCCAGCATGAACCAAATCGCGGCCGGCCGGGTGGCCGGTTTGTTCCAGGGCGGCGTGTTTCAGGAGCTTAACCCTCATCCCGGCGCGGTGTTCCTCTGCGCCCGGGGCGCGCGGAACGGCCGGCCCCTCATCGTCATCGCCAGCGACCCCGAGCCTCCGGCCGAGCCTCCGGACCTGGCCGGCTCCTTGTCCCGGGTGCTCCACGCTTTGGCCGAGGCCGGCGAGGCCGCCTGTCCGGTGGTCTTTTTGTTCGACGCCCCGGCCCTGTTCAATTCCGGGCAGACCGCCTTCCAGGGGGCGGGGGCGGAGCTGCTTTTGGGCCGCGAGGGGGTGGGCCGGCTGTACTACGAACTGGGCCGCCTGGGGCAGCGGGTGCCGGTGGTGGGCGCGGTGTTCGGGGCCCTGGCCCAGGCCCAGGCCTTCCCGGCCGGCATGTGCCGGGCCTTGGCCATGCTGCCCGAGGCGTCGCTGACCGTGGCCCGGCCCGACGCGGTGCGGGCCCTGTTGGGCGAGGAGACCACCTATCAGGAGATGGGTGGAGCCAAGGTGCATTTTCGGCAGACCGGGCTGTGCGACTACCTGGCCCCGGACGAGCCGGCGGCCCTGGCCTGGCTGGGGCGCCTGTTGGATTACCTGCCGGCCGCGGGCCAGGCCCCGCCCCCGGCCGCCCCGGGCCGGCGGGACCCCATGGCCGCCCCCTTGGCCGAGGTCATCCCGGAGCGCCTGGACCTGCCCTTCGCGGCGCACGAGGTGGTGGCCGCCCTGGTGGACCAGGACAGCTTTTTGGAGCTGGGCGCGGGCCACGCCCGGGAAGTGGTCACCGGCCTGGCCCGTTTCGCGGGCCGGCCCGCCGCCCTGGTGGTCAGCAATCCCCGGATCAACGGGGCCATGATGTTTCCGGCTTCCTGCCGCAAATTGGCCCGCTTCATCGGCTTCGCGGACCTTTGCCGCCTGCCCCTGGTGTTCCTGGCCGACGCTCCCGGCTTCATGATCGGCGCCATGGTGGAGCAGGCCGGCAGCGTGGAGGCCGGGGCGGCGCTGTTCGAGGCCATTGCCCGCGCCACCTCCCCCCGGCTGGCGGTGGTGCTGCGGCGGGCCTACACGGCCGGGCTCTACGCCCTGGGCGGGGCGGGCTTCGCGCCCGCGGCCCTGTGGGCCCTGCCCGGCGCTTCCATCGGGGTGTACGGCCCGGAAGCGGTGGACCGTTTGCTGGAGAAATTGGACCTGCCCCCGGAAAAGGAAAACGCGCTGCGCCAGAAGATGGCCGAGGACGGTTCCCTGGAGGGACTGCTGGCCCGGGGGCTCCTGGACGCGGTGATCCCCCCGGCCAACCTGCGGCGGGAGATCGCCCGGTTTCTGGGCCCCGGCCTCTGAGCCGAGCCGGGCCGGAAAGGCTACGCATGGACCTGGAAATCAGGGAACTCACCACCCCGGCCGAGCTGGAGGAGGTGGTCCGCTTGCAGATGCTGGTGGGCGGCCTGCCCGAGCGGCACGTGACCTCGCCCATCACCCTCAAGACCCTGACCCTGCCCTATCCCCGGGTGGGCCTGGCCTTGGGGGCCTTTGCCGGGGAGCGGCTGGTGGGCTTCACCCTGTCGTTCTACGCGGCCCAGCCGGAGCTGGCCTTTGGCTTCATGCTCATCGTGGACCCGGAGTTCCAGAACCTGGGCGCCGGCGGGGGGGTGTTACCTGGACAACTGCTATCACCTGGACCCCGGCCGGCGCGCCGGCCGGCCGGCATGACACCCGGGCGGTGTTCCAGCCCTAGCTGAGCCAACCGGGCCCCGCGGCCGCCGCCCGGTTCACCACGCCCGGGGGACAAGGGAACCGGGCCTGTTTCCTGCCGGCCCGGCCCGCGGCCAGGGCGGAGATGGCCTGAGCCCTGCCCCGGAAACGTGTTTAGCCTGCTGATCACGGTGCCTCTATCCGGAAGGCCAATGAAAATTGGCACTTTGCCGGTGCTTCATTATAGAATCACAAAGGTGGTAAAAATGAGAAGTCCCGGGGCGCCTCCGCGGGGCTCTTCCCGAGGGCCAGGACCCGGCAAGGTCGGCGCGCCCCCACCCTCCGCCGCCTGCCCCGGGTCACCCCCTGCTATGAAGAGGCCCGCCACGCGCTCCCCTGCCGGGCCCGGTTATTGCCCCTTTTCCGTGATGGGATCTGGCCAACTCGCTTAATTTTCAGCGGTGGTGCCCAATGCCGGACAGGCCAACCAATGCCGAGCTACAACAGCGCATACAGGCCCTGGAAGCCTTGCTGAGCCAGGGCAACGCCGCCTTGTACCACAACATCATGGCGGCCTTGCCCGACATCATCGTCCGCCTGGACCTGCACGGAACCGTGCTGGAAGTCAACGAAGCAGGGCTCGAGTTCAGCGGCTATACCCCGGCGGACCTCCAGGGGAAGAGCATGCTGGAGTTCATCGCGCCCCAGGACCGGGAGCGGATCCTCCAGAACACCCTGCGCATGTTCCAGGAAAAACTGGGCCCCCAGACCTACCACTTGATCTTGAAAGACGGCCGTCAGGCGCCTTTCGAGGTCAACGGCGACGTGCTGCGCGATGCCGAGGGCAATCCCGTGGGCATCATCCAGGTTTGCCGGGACATCGCCGAGCGGGTGCAGGCCGAGGAGGCCCTGCACCAGGCCGAAGAGCGCTACCGCTCGGTGATCGAGAACTCCCACGACGGCATCATCATCGTGGACGACGACCACAAGTTCCTTTACGTGAACCACCAGTTCGGTCAGATCGTGGGTTACCCCCCGGAGGACCTTTTAGGCCGGGATTTCCGGGAAATCCTGGCCCCGGAAACCAGCGCCCTGGTGGACGAGCACTATAAGCTGCGCCAGGCGGGCCATTCCCCTCCCAGCCGGTATGAGTTCCTGATCCTCCGCCCGGACGGCGAGAAACGCTGGGTGGAGACCAGCTCCTCCATCGTGGTGGACTCCCGGGGCCGCCGGCAGACCGTGGCCCAGCTCATGGACACCACCGAGCGCAAGCAGGCCGAGGAAGTGCGGCGGCTGCACACCGAGCGCCTGGAAGCGCTCCTGGCCCTGAACCAGATGCCGGGCGCCTCCCTGGACGAGCTGGCCGCCTTCAGCCTGGAGGAGGCGGTCCGGCTCACCCGCAGCCAAATCGGCTACGTGGCCTTTGCCAACGAGGACGAAAGCGTATTGACCATGTACGCCTGGTCCCGGGCCGCCATGACCGGGTGCGCCATCCAGGACAAGCCCTTGCGCTACCCCGTCCGGGACACCGGCCTGTGGGGCGAGGCCGTGCGGCAGCGCCGGCCGGTGATCACCAATGACTACCAAGCCCCCAACCCCCTGAAAAAAGGCACGCCACCAGGCCACGTGGCCATCCAGCGACACATGAACGTGCCGATTTTCGACGGGGACAAGATCGTTATCGTGGCCGGGGTGGGCAACAAGGAAGCGCCCTACGAGGAAAGCGACAGCACTCAATTGACCCTGTTGATGCAGGGGATGTGGCGCATCGTGCGGCAGAAGGAAGCCGAGGAAGCCCTCAAGAAGTCCGAGGAGCGGCTGGAGACCATCCTCAAGGCCATGCCCGACCCGGTGGTGGTCTACGATCCCCAGGGCATCGCCACTTTTGTCAATCCCGCCTTCACCCGGGTCTTCGGTTGGCAGGCGGAGGAGGTGTTGGGCCAGCGGCTGCCCTTTGTCCCCGAGGAGGAGAAGGAGGAGACCTTCCGGGTCATCCGCCAGTTGTACGACCGGGGTGGGCCGGAGAGCTTCCGCACCAAACGCCTGACCAAGGCGGGCAAGGTGCTGAACATCGTGATCAGCGCCGCCGGGGTGGTGGACGACGCGGGCAAGGTCACCGGCATGGTGGTCAACCTCACCGATGTGACCCATACCGAACTGTTGGAGTCCCAGCTCCGCCAGTCCCAGAAAATGGAAGCCCTGGGGACTCTGGCCGGGGGCATCGCCCACGACTTCAACAACCTTCTGGGGGTGATCCTGGGCTATGCCGACCGGGTGCGGGAGCATTGCCGCGGCCGCGGGAAAATCGACCACGAGATGAGCCAGATCGTCAACGCCGCCAGCCGCGCCGCCGAGTTGGTGCAGCAGATCCTCACCTTCAGCCGCCGGGGCCAGACCGTGATGCGGCCCATCGACCTCAACCAGGCCGTGGAACAGGTGCGGGGCATGCTGCGGCGGACCATCCCCAAGATGGTCAGCATCGAGACCAGCCTCTGCCGCGATTTGGAGCTGATCAACTGCGACCAGAGCCAGATCGAGCTGGTTCTCCTGAACCTGGCCAACAACGCGGTGGACGCCATGCCCGAGGGCGGCCGGCTCACCATCACCACCCGGAACACCTGGCTGGACGAAACCTACTGCCGGCCGCACCCCGAGGTTTTAACCGGGCCCTACGTGCTCCTGGAGGTGGCCGACAGCGGCGCCGGCATGGACGAGGCCACCATGCAGCACATCTTCGAGCCCTTCTACACCACCAAGGAGGTGGGCAAGGGCACCGGTCTGGGGCTTTCCACGGTGTACGGCATCGTGGCCGACCACCGGGGGCACATCACCTGCACCAGCGCGCCGGGCCGCGGCACCATCATACGGACCTTCTGGCCCGTGTACCAAGGCGAGCCGGCCGCGCCCCAGGGCGACACGGACACGGCCCCCCGGGAGCTCTCCGGCTCGGAGAGCATCCTGCTGGTGGACGACGAAGACGCCCTCCGGGAAATGGCCGCCGACGTTCTGGAGGCCAACGGCTACCGGGTGGCCAGCGCTGCCAGCGGCGAGGAAGCCCTGGCCCTCTATCAGAAGATGGCCCGGCGCCCGGACCTGGTGATCCTGGACCTGGGCATGCCGGGCATGGGCGGTCACCGCTGCCTCAAGGAGCTTTTGGGCCTGGACCCCGGGGCCAAGGTGCTCATAGCCAGCGGGTACGGCATGGATGGGGTGCGGGACGAGGCCCTGTCCGGCGGCGCGGTGGGGTTCCTGGACAAGCCTTTCCGGCTGGCCGAGCTATTAGGGCGGGTGCGCGAGGTGTTGGACCAAGGTTAAGGCATGACGGGGGCGGCTGCGCCAGCTGCCCGCCGGCGGCGCCCACGGACATCGCTCCAACCTCACCGTAGCTGCCGCTACGCCTCCGGTTGTCGCTCGTCCGTCGCCTTGCCGGCAGACACCTGGCTGTGCCGGTTCCGGGGCGGACGCCTCCCGATCAAGCGGGGGACTTCAAGCTAAACCACATTCCAAACAAGTCAATTACATACAGCAACACCCTGAAAAAACCGCCACCACGGCTACCCATGGGCAACCGTGGCGGCGTGGGCGGCCTCGCCGGCGCTGGTACTCCCCCCGGCGGAGCAATCGGGGAGTGAGCCGCCCAGCCGGGGGGTTCAGGCTCGGGGGAAATTTTGCGCCAGCCCCCCCGCCGGTCCGGGGAGGGAGGTCCGCTCTCCCGGCGAGCCGGGAGCGCCCACCGGGAGAGCGGTTTGGCTGGCCACGTCCTCAGCTGAGTATCCTCAGCCGCAAGCAATCATCCCTTGAAGGGCAGGCACACGTTCTTGGTCTTCACGTAGGATTCGATGCTCATGCAGCCGCCCCGCTTCTTGAAGAACTCCCCGTCCTTGATGTTGCCCTGGTACACGGGGAACTTGTGCCCGTAGTCGCCCAGGTGC
Source organism: Deltaproteobacteria bacterium (assembly GCA_020444165.1). Next base: position 19,095 of record JAHLLK010000043.1, read on the forward strand.
TTCAGGGTGGGGATGGAGCAGGTCATGGAGCCGTACTCCTGGCACAACTCCGCCCGCTCCAGGGACAACAGCTCGTTGACGATGTTCTCGGAGTTGTCCAGGGTCTGCAGGGCGCGGCCCTCGGGGTCCACGATGATGGAGCCGCCGCCCAGGCCCAGGCCGCCGTGCAGGCCGCAGCCGCTGGAACTGACCATGAACACCCCGTTCTCCAGGGCGCGCACCCGGGCCACATCCTGCTCGGCCCGCTGCAAATGGGTGGGGGTCATGGTGGGATGGGCGATCACCTCGGCCCCCATCCAGGTGAGCTGGCGGCAGACCTCGGGGAACCAGAAGTCGTAGCAGATGCACACCCCCACCCGGCAGAAGTCCGGGATGTCGAACACGCAGAAATCGCTGCCCGGGGTGCTGGGCTCCAGGGGCCGCCAGGGGAACATCTTGCGGTACTTGGTGACCAGGCTGCCGTCGGGCCCCAACACCGGGGTGGTGTTGTAGTACTTGCCGTCCTCGATCTCGAACATGCTGCCGGCCACGATATAGATGCCCAGCTCCTTGGCCACGTGCCCGATGCGCTCGGTCGTGGGCCCGGGGATCGGCTCGGCCTGGCTGGACCAGGTGGCGGCGTTGAAGCCGGGGATGGCCAGCTCGCTCCACACCACCATGTTCACCCAGGGGAAGTCCTCTTGGTTGCCTTCGGTCAGGGCCAAAAGCTTGGCTACGTTGGCTTCGGTATCCCCCGGCACGATGTTCATCTGCACCACGGATACACCCAGATATTTACCCATGACTTTAGCTCCCTTCCCCGTGACCGTGACGCCCGGGATGACTGCCGCCGGGTTCCCGGAGGTACGCGGGGGGCGGTGCGCACTGCGCCGCGCCCCGGCCTTCCGGCCGCCGGCGGGAGGGCGGGCCGCCGCCCCTGTTCTTCACCTTAAAGAGGTAGGGATTGCCGGGTAAATATTAGAAAAATAGTAGGTACCCCCGGAGCCTCGCCGGGGCGGCGCGCTGGCGGCGGCAAGGCGGGGAAAAGGCAGGGGATCGGGGCGCTCAGCCGGAGAGCAGGTGGTCCCGGAGGCTCTGGGATTTCTTGGTGAGCCCCAGTTTGGCCCGCAGGTGGTTGCGGTGCAGGTCCACCGCGGCCTTGGTCACCCCCAGGATGGCCGCGATATCCTTGCTGGTCTTGCCGGCCATGACCAGGCCGGCCACCTCCACCTCCCGGGGGGTGAGGCCCAGGGACGGCTCGGCCAGGCGGCGGGCGGCCGGCAGGGCGGCGCGGCTGAGGAGCCCTTCCATGAGGGCCAGGAGCCGGTCCCGCTCGCGGCCCTGGCAGAGATCCTGGGCCAGGCCGGCCAAAGGCAGCACCAGCCACAGGGGCCAGCCCGCGCCGGGCTCGGCCGCCGGCCGCGCCGCCCCGAAGCGGTCCAGGATGGAGAGCGCGGCCTCCAGCTGCTTTTCACGCTGGGCCAGACGCCGGAGCCGGGCGCGGTGCAGCTCCTCCTGCCGCCGGATCTCCAGGTCCGGGGTGCGGTCCTGGCAGAACACCAGGATGCCCTCCCGCCGGCCGCCCGGCCCGGTCAGCGGCGCCAACTGGGCGTCCCACAGGGTGCGGCGGTTGCCGGCCTCGGGGCCCAGGCGCAGCTCGAACTGGTAGAGGGTGCGGGTGCCCTGCTGGTCGCGGATGGCCCGGAACATGCCCTCCAACTGGGCCCGGCTGCCGGGCATGTAGTCGAAGTAGCAGCATCCAATCGCTTTTTGGGGCCCCAGGGGGGAGTACTCGGCCAGGTAGCGGGAATAGAGATGGTTCTGGCGGCGGAGCACGAAGTCGCGGTCCAAAAGGGCCACCCCGGCCGGCACCTCGTCCACCTGGCAGGCGGCCAGGCAGTTCTCCCAGGCCGCGCGGTTCTGGGGCAGGGGGCCGGAGGCCTCCCCGGCGGCCAAGCGCCGGCCGCGGCTTACCTGGGAACCTATGTCCACCTTACCCGCCATGGCTCACCCCGCGTGGGGATATGAGGATCGGCCGCCCCCGGGAAGCCGGGCCGGGGCGCTGGCGCATGGTGCGGGCGAAAGGCAACGGAATTAAGGTGGCCCGCCGCCGTGGCACGAGGAGAGCAGCCGCTACCCAGCTCAGGATTTCCTAGTTGAAGATATGGTAATCTTTTTCCGGTATTCCGGTCAATCCCCCAACCAGGCCGGGAGGCCAGGGAACCTGCGGGGGAAAGTAAGAACGCCAAACATCAGGTCTTTACAGAATCAAGCCGTTCACCCAATATTGGCAGGTTGGCCGGGCCGCTTTAAGGGCCGGGATGAGACAACCCTAGCTGTTTTGCGGAAGGGGGTGGTTTTTTGTCGGTTGCTCCTCTGTCTGTATAACCCGGAACCTTTTGTTTCCCGAGCCCTATGGTTCTGGAAGCGCACCGCAAGACAGACAGGAGAAGAAAATTGCCTGCAAGCAATTATGAGAAATCCGCCCCCTACTCTGACTTGGGCCTCATCTATGCGGAGTGCAGCGGCCCCGGCGGGCTGCAGCTGGCCGAGTTCCTGGCCCGGAAAATGGGACTGCAACCCGGCGGCCGGCTCTTGGACGTGGGTTGCAACCGGGGCTGGCAGAGCTGCTTCCTGGCCAAAGAGTTCGGGGTCAGCCTGGTGGCCCTGGACCCCTGGCTGGACCGGGTCAGCGGGGAGCCCATGGTGGAGCATCTGCGCAAGAACGCCCAGAAGTGGGGCGTGGAGCAAGCCGTGCTGGGCCTCGGCCTGGGCGTGCCGGACACCCGGCTGGCCTCGGAATCCTTTGACTACGCCTACTCCACCACCGCGTTGGAGATGGTGCGGGTCATGACCGGGGAAGCCGGGTATCTGGACTGCCTCCGGGAGATCCGGCGGGTGTTGCGGCCCGGCGGGATCTTCGGCCTGGGCGAACCCATGCACCGAGAGGTGGCGCTGCCGGCCGATCTGGAGCCGTATGTGAGCCAGCCGGAGTATCCCTGGAAGGAGTGCTTTCGCAGCCTCTCCCAGACCGTGGCGGCGATTGCCCAGGCAGGATTCGCCATAGAAGAGGCGGATTATGCGCCAGACGCCAACCGTTGGTGGCGGGAATACGCGGCCCATGATCCCTTTTGCCAACAAAAGCCCGAGGAAGACCCCCTGACCATCCAGGTGGATGGCGGCCGTTGGGTCAGCTTCGGTTATGTGATCGCGCGCAAGGCGGCTTAACCGCCGCTGGCCAGACCACCGCGGCCGCCGGAGGGGATTCTCTCCGGCGGCCGTTTTGCTGGGGTCTGGCAGACAGTGCGGCGTGGGTCAGCGGGATGCGGCGGAGGTGGCGGTCGTGGCTGTCGCACGGCGGTGGTCTCGGCTGAACTGGCAACCTTTATTTATCACCCCCAAAACAACAGGAACTCGGCGCTCCGACGCCAGGGTACGAAGCGGAGCTGCCGCTGCCCGGCCTAGGATTTCCGGGTTAGAGGTACGGTGATTTTTTTCTGGTGTCCCGGCCAAAGGTGGAGAAGGAAGGATAAGTTTTGTAAAGACCGGCTGGTGCAATACGGAGCAGTCCGCGTTCCCCACGGGCAAACCGAAAGATGATGAAGCTGGACATGAACCGCAAATAGCGGAACCGCAAATAGCGGAACCGGACACAGCGCCAGACGAGAAACACGGTCCCAATACGCCTTCTTCAACAGAGCAAATCGTTGACGTATAAAGCATAAACCACATCAACAATACCCTGATCTGACGCCCCTTTTTGTTGGCGAACCCACTCGGACATTATGTCCTGTTTGGTCAGTGTATTATTTGGTTTGTTCTGGAGTTGGATTATCACCCAATCGGCCAAATCGCATGCTTTCTGATCGTTGACTGCGTTACCCTGCAGTTTAACTAAAGGGCCGCTTTTGAACCCCTTTATTTTTTGCTTTTTACACAAACCCAGGAAGGCAGTTTTGGGACAACTTTTGTCATATGTTTCGCGTCTAGCTTTGTGCCAGCTGGTCCTCGCATCTTGGTTGTGCTTAGAGAAACTTTTTGCTGCCGCTACGGCTATCTTTCCATATGTTCCTATTTTTTTTCCCACAGAATTTACCTCATTACTATTTGTAAATTAATTTGAATGCTTAATTGTTGGTTTTCAAGTGACTTGAAAACCAACAATATTTTCTTGAACACAAGAATAGCTCAATCGAGGGCACGCTTCGGAAATTTCCTGCCCGGTACCCAATTATCCGCAACTCATTCCGAATAAAATTTTCTACCGCTCTTCCGGTAGGTTTTTCTGGGTCGCCTGCGTAGCCGCCCAGCAAAACAGGGGAAGATGAGTCCAGCTTCTTCATCCTGGATTGCAGGTGCGGATTTTTGTCCCCAACGGCCCAACCCGCCCCTGCACCCGCCCTGCAGCCCCATCCGCCTTCTCCCTCTCCCCTGGCCCCCCCAAGGCCATTTGCCTTTTCGCCTTCTAGCCGCTACTATTCGCCTCCCCACCCCATCTTAATCCCCCAGGGAGGCAGCAGAGGCGCATGAGGAACCACCGCTAAACCAGGTTTCATCCCCTGCTCCTTACTTTCTACGCCCACCCGCGGTTTGCCGCGGCAGTAGGCGGGAGACGGTCGGGCGGGAGGCGGGGAACCCTTTAGCGGCGGTGTTTCCATGCATAGGTATCCTAGCGGGCGGAAAAATTCTTTCCGCGCCGAGCAGCACCGCCGTCGAGGGTTTTTCGCCCCGGCGGCTGTTTTGTTGGAAGGTGCTGCCTCAGTATGCCTAAAGAAATGCTGCGTTTTGCCGCGGTGGATTCCGCTTACGAGTCTTCCCCCATATTGCTGTTCGAGCAACTGGACCTGACCTTCGCGCCCGGCTGGACCGGGGTGGTGGGGGCCAACGGCACGGGCTAGAGCGCGCTGCTGAGCCTGGCCTGTGGCCTGCTTCGCCCGGTGGCCGGCGCCATAAGCCGTCCCCGCCTGGCCATCTATTGCCCCTAACCCACCGACGACCCGCCGGATGGGCTGGCAGCCCTGATGGCGGCCACGGACGGGGAGGCGGCGGCGCTCCGGGCCCGGCTGGGCCTGGACCCCTGGCTTGACCTCGTCAATCAAGACCACTACCCGGGGCTCCTCCCCGGGATGTCGTGGTTCTCTGGCCGAGAGGGATGAGCGGTTCCAATCGGGTGCAATTGTTGGGCAGTGGTTACATCCTGCTTAACGTACAATCTCCCACAAGCCAGGATACCGGACCACGAAGCCGACATGATCCACTATCAGCAAATCCGCATAGTTGGCTGTCGGTGCTTCATACCAGTAGGTTGTTTTTGACCGCCTCTCGTAGCGCTGAGGCAAGAACGTGAGCGCTCCAGTTGAGACGTCAAGCCAGGCTGCCGGAGCGTTGGCCGCCTGTCCCTCGGCCAGTCTTAATCGGCGCACTGGAAGAATATTGGTTGCCGGGGTGAAACCAAGATCAAGATCGACACATTCTTGTAAATGCGGCGCCTCCTGGTCATTAAGCCGCCAACCATGGGTCTCTTTGCGGGCAAGGCGGAAAAATACTTGCCGTTCGCCGAGCCAACCCTTCACTTGTCCATGAAGCGTCCGCCAAGCCGCGTCACAAACGACCTCGTAGGATAGTTGGGCTGGCTGCCCGTCATGTTGGAACACAGCGCTTCCGCACAGGTTCCAAGCATTATCGATCCGATTGATAATACACGCATCATGCCCTGGCCTGTCGAGGCGCTTCCATAAGATCGACCCTACCGACATTTAATTCCTCTTATGAGAGCATTGCACGGGGCGTCCTGCCCCGTGCAATGTCGGCTTGGCAAAAACGTGACTCCACCCCAGCAAGCAGAGCTTGCCGGGGGCCCTGGTTTTGCCAAGCCTCGCAAATTGCAAGCTTTTTTAAGCTTGCAATTTGGCGGGCCATCCTTGGCCCGCATCGGCCAATGCCTGCCGTAATCATATTTCACAGCCATTTTTGACATAATATCAACAAGTTTTATGTGTTTCACCATGCAATGGCCTCCTTATGCATTCCTTGCATGAGCCTATCGCATCGCGCACCGAAAGGATTCATGAGATTGAGGTCTTTCACGATCTCATTGTAAGTGACAGCGGCTGAGCCCATGGCCCGTCTTAAAATGAAACAGGTTTGAGACGATCCATATTCGGTAGAAGCGAGAGTTCCGCTCCTGCGAATAGCTGGGAAGGTGTTCGGGGCTGACGCAGCGGAAAGTATCGGAAATCCACAACTTGAGGCCGATGCACGGCAAATACAAATATATTGCAGTTAAAACAACGTTATATGTCATATTTGCGCGGTTAGTTGTGCGCCGTCGGCCTCAAGCGGGCCAAGGATGGCCCGCCAAATCACGAGCCTAAAGGCGAGTGATTTGTGCTGGTTGGTAAAACCACGCTTTTGCCAACCAGCTTAAGATGCACGGTGCAGGACGCACCGTGCATCACCCTCAACTTGAGATTGGCGAACTGGATATGGGCCAGGCCGTGGCGTAGCGCAGGTTGGCCGCCTGGACAGATGCATGGCCGAGATGCCCCGTTTGTCCTGGATCAGCAAGCAGGCGGCCCAGAACCCCATGACGGGGGGGCAGTTTGGTGCGGTGCAGGAGGGCGCCGGCGGTGACCGGGTCTGAATAGTTGCAGCCCGCGCATATGAAGACCCTGGGACGTATCTTGAGCTGGTAAGACTCCCAGCGCCCGCACTGGCCGCATCGGTAGCCTTCTGGTCAACGCAAAAGGGCCAGATATTCTGTGCAAGCCTGCTCAGCGGCGGATTTTTGTTGGAAGCCGAGCAATGAAGATACCGTGTATTGCTTGGTTGCCATGTTCCATGCGGATAGGCTCACCGCTCCCAGTCATCCAGAAAAGTCTTGGGTTGCTTGCAGCTGGCCACCGCCAGGTCCGCGAAACCACTCCGGCGCGTGTCGGCTCTATTGGCCATTGACACCCTCCAAAAAAATTTCAAGGGTATCTTAACCAATAACAACAGGATATTAAAGAATAGTCGCACCCCTGCCGCCCAACGGCAAGCAGGGGTTTGGGTTTACTCTAAATTGTAGTGGAGTCCCCCTCCACGAAAAAAGGGGCTGCGCTTTGTCGCGTAGCCCCTTCAATATTCCTGGTGCCGAGGGACGGAGTTGAACCGCCGACACGGGGATTTTCAGACCCGCCCCTGTTTCTTGTTAAACCCCTTAAAACTTTATTTTTATTTATCTTACGCTTCGCCTGCTTGTTGGCTTTTGGTGTGCCTTCTTGGGTGTTACCCGGTGTGCCGGGCACAAAAACGGGCACACTCCTGCTGGGGCCGGGCCTCACACGCGCGCGGGGCCGCTTTCGGCTCGGCACGGATCACTCCTCGGCAAGCATGGCCTTGAGCACCCGGAGCATGCGCAGCCGAGTTGCCTTGTCCTGCTTTTCAACCAGAGCACGAATTTCTATAGCGGAAGTGTCCAGCGGTTGCCGCTCATCGCCAAGGCTCATGAGTTCGGCCAGGGTGACATGGAGGGCCTTGGCCAGGGCCGTGAGGGTGACCAGGGTGGGATTGCCGCGTCCTCGTTCTATCTCGCCCAAGTGCTTGAGGGAGATATCGGCACCTTCGGCTAGCTGCTCTTGGGTCAAGCCAAGGGAATCGCGCAGAGCGCGTATGTTGTGGCCCAGTCGGCCCGCCAATCCTGACATGTTGGTTCCTTTTATGAGGAACTATAATTCCCATGTCCGTCTCCCAGAACCAGCTACAGTGCTTATTTTTTGCTTGCAAACAGGTACTTTACTACTCATTATAGCAACAAAAAGAGGAATCATAGGTATCCAGAAAGGTGGATGGTTATATGCGATATGCCATAGGCTTGGGGATAATCTTGCTGTTGACGGGGCTGGTCTTACATGCGGGGTGTGAGGACGTAAGCCATGATGACTTCAAGGTTTACGATGACGTGGCCTACGTTGAAAAGCACCTTGATGACTACGACTCCACCTACATCTTGTCTTGGCAGATCGCCCGGCACCTAGTGGCCGCCATGAAGGTGGTCGAGGAGAACCCGGACCTACGCGCCCTCCACACCGTGGTCTTCACATACAACGGCGAGATGGAGGACAAGTACGGCAACAAGCGGATAGACACCTGGACCCGCGTCTCAGTCCCCGTTGAGGAATGGTTCAAATATACCGAGGAAGTCCGGAAAGATACCTACGAAGTCCGCAAGCGCATGCTGGCCGAGTGGATTGTGGAGGGATTCCCATATTCAGACGCGTTGGTGAGGGCGCTGCCCAACTAGGACAAAAGGCCCTCCTAATACCGGGATACCCTTCCAAGCATGCTAGTAAGACCGTTGCCTTTCATACAAATTTCATAGCTCCACCCGCTCCTGCCTCGCCAAATACCTAGTCAAACTAAGCGTTAAGCCGAAAAGCCCTGGCCCCTTTCATGATTGAAGGCGCTCAGGGCCTTTTTGCGCAGTCATACCGCCAAGGTAAACAAGCTGGACTAGAGGTCCGCAGCTTGTTAGTATCAGACGATTTGCCAGGTGGGGGACGGCTCATTTTTAGCCCCGACAACATTAAGAGCGCAATCTCACCGGGCAAACCTAGTTTGCTTGTGGGGATGGAGGATAGCCTTGGCCAAGAACAACAACGGAGCCACACTAGGTTTTGAACGGGAGCTGTGGCAAGCCGCCGACGCACTCCGCTCAAACATGGATGCCGCAGAATACAAGCATGTAGTGCTGGGCTTGATCTTCCTCAAGTACATCTCCGACGCGTTCGAGGAATATCACGCACAGCTAGTGAGCGAGCGGGAGCAAGGGGCCGACCCTGAAGACCCTGATGAGTATCGGGCGGAAAACATCTTCTGGGTCCCCAAGGAAGCCAGGTGGTCCAATCTAAAGGCCAAGGCCAAGCAACCCGACATCGGAATTACCATAGACAAGGCCCTGGTGGCCATTGAAGGCGACAACCCCTCACTCAAGGGCGTGCTGCCCAAGGAATATGCACACCCAAGGCTGGATAAACAGCGCCTCGGCCAGCTAATAGACCTTATCGGCAACATCGGCTTGGGCGACAAGGAGAGCCGCTCCAAGGACATACTGGGCCGGGTTTATGAATATTTCCTCTCTCAGTTCGCCAGTGCTGAGGGGAAAAAGGGAGGCCAATTTTATACGCCTCGCTGCGTAGTCGGCGTGCTGGTGGAAATGCTGGCTCCATACAAGGGGCGGGTCTATGACCCCTGTTGCGGCTCGGGCGGGATGTTCGTCCAGTCGGTGTCGTTCGTCAAGGCCCACGCCAACGGCAATGGCAACGGCGGCAAAGCCAAGGCCGACATCAGCATCTTCGGCCAAGAGTCCAACCACACTACTTGGCGGCTGGCCAAGATGAACCTGGCTATCCGCGGTATAGAAGGCAACCTGGGCAAGGAACACGCGGACAGCTTCCACCGGGACCTGCACCCGGACCTCAAGGCTGATTATGTTCTGGCCAATCCCCCCTTCAACGACAGCGATTGGCGGGGCGATCTGCTGAAAAAGGACAAGCGCTGGAAGTACGGCACTCCGCCAGCCTCCAACGCCAACTATGCCTGGGTGCAGCACTTCATCCATCACTTGGCCCCCACCGGGCTGGCGGGCTTCGTGCTGGCCAATGGCTCCATGTCCACCAATCAGTCGGGCGAAGGCGAAATTCGCAAGAACATCATAGAGACCGATTTGGTGGACTGCATGGTGGCCATGCCGGGCCAGTTATTCTACTCCACCCAAATTCCCGTATGCCTGTGGTTTATAGCCCGAAACAAGAATAACGGACGCTTCCGTGACCGGCGCGGAGAAGTGCTGTTTATCGACGCCCGCAACATGGGAAGCATGATTGACCGGGTACACCGGGAGCTGACCGAAAAAGACATACGCACCATAGCCGACACCTACCACGCCTGGCGCGGGGACGAGAAATGCCAGGCCGAATATGAAGACGTGCCGGGCTTCTGCAAATCAGCCACGCTGGAGGAAATCCGCCAGCACAACCACATCCTCACCCCTGGCCGCTATGTGGGTGCGGCTGAGCTGGAAGACGACGGTGAGCCATTTGAAGAAAAAATGGCTCGTCTGACAGAAGAACTCCGTGACCAACAGGCCGAGGCCGCCAAGTTGGATAATCTCATCTGGGCCAACCTGGAGGACATCGGTTATGGCGGGTGAGTGGCGAGACTGTGAATGGGGAGATATTGCTGAACTCGCTTATGGCAAGGCTCTACGTGGATATCAAGATGCTGAAGGAGATTATCGCGTCTATGGTACAAACGGGCCTATAGGATGGCATGAGGAGCCACTCTGTACTCACCCCGGCGTTATCGTTGGACGCAAGGGCGCGTACCGTGGGATTCATTACTGTACAGAGCCATTTTATGTCATTGATACGGCTTTCTACCTCGAACCTAAAGAAGATATGGATCAACGTTGGGCTTATTATTGTTTGCTCACCTACGATATAAATAGCATGGACAGCGGTTCTGCTATTCCATCGACGAGTCGCGATGCTTTCTATCACCTTCCTGTAAGCGTGCCCCCTCTGGATGAGCAACAAGCCATTGCCTGCATACTGGGCGCGCTGGACGACAAAATCGAGCTTAACCGGCGCATGAACCAAACCCTGGAGGGCATGGCCCAGGCTATCTTCAAGAGCTGGTTTGTGGATTTCGACCCGGTACGCGCCAAGGCCGAAGGACGGCAGCCTCCCGGTCTCAAGCCGGAAATAGCCGCACTTTTCCCGGACTCTTTTGATGATTCTGAGTTAGGGCAGGTGCCGAAGGGATGGAGAGTTGGAACGCTTGCTGATATTGCAGTTCTTAATCCAGAAAGTTGGAATAAGAATACTAGGCCGCCAGTCATAAACTATGTTGACCTTTCAAATACAAAATGGGGCCGTATTGAAAATATCGCTACTTATGAACAAAATGATGCCCCAAGCCGTGCTCAAAGAGTTCTTCGTCCCAAAGATACTATTGTTGGAACAGTCAGGCCAGGTAATGGCTCCTATTCATTGATTAATGAAGAGGGTCTTACCGGGAGCACTGGTTTTGCGGTATTACGGCCGCAAGAGCCAGAATACGAGGAGCTAATTTACCTTGCGGCTACAGCTCCGCCCAACATTGAACGACTTTCGAACTTAGCAGATGGTGCGGCATATCCTGCGGTACGACCAAACATAGTTGCCGATACCTATGTTGTTCTACCAGGTTCAGAATTAGTTAATACTTTTTCTACTATCGTAGGATTATTGCTTAATAAAATCGCACAAAACGAAAAGGAATCACGTACTCTTTCTGGCTTACGCGATACGCTTCTACCCAAACTAGTATCCGGAGATTTGCCGGTGCCAGATGCTGAACGGATCGTGGGGAGATGCGTCTAATGGCGGTGGCCACCGCACAACAAGACGTATTCGTTATGTACAATGCCAGGGCCGCCATTGCGGGCGGGCTGCTTCACATTGAGGAGCAGGTTAAGGCCCTGGAGTCCGCCGTACTGGGTAATACCGGCCTTGTCTTTGATCTTGCAAGAACCCTGGTCGAAAGCGCCTGCAAAACTATCATCACCGAGCGCGGCGGGGCCTTCAGCAAGGATGACGACCTGCCCAAGGTTTTCAAGACGGTTACCAATACGATTCCATTTCTGCCTGTGGAGATAGCCGGGGAAGCTGGCGCCAGAAAAAGTCTGCAACAGACCCTCAGCGGCCTGAACACCGCACTCCTGGGCATATGCGAGCTGCGTAATGCCTACGGGTTCGCCTCTCATGGCAGTGACGGACCTCGCCCACTGATGGAGGGAATCCAGGCCTTGCTTGCCGCTCAGGCCGCCGACGCCATTATCGGCTTTCTCTACAGGGTTCACCGACAGGACCTTGCCCGGCCTGAGCGGGTGACGCTTGAGTATGCAGATAATCAGGAGTTTAACGACTGGCTTGACGATAACAACGATCCCGTGCGCATTCTCTCGCTGCCACCATATAGGCCAAGTGAGGTGCTGTTCAACGTGGATGGAGAAGCCTACCGCGACTTGCTGACCGACTACAAGGCAGATGAACACGCGGATGGGCAGCCAGGTTAGTTGAGTTTGAAAGGGGGGCTGATGGCTGAAATAAATCTCACCCAAGGGGAAGCCGACACTCTAATCTCCATGGAGAAACACCGAGTCAACACTGAACGACATGATTTCCCCATGAATGGGCAAAAGGTAACTTTGCCGCTGCACTCTGTGGATAAGCGCGAACAGTTTTTGTTGGACATATACCGTGGCCGAATCGACCTGTTGCGAGGAAACTACCAGAATCGCGCCAGACAGGTGGTAGTTCTGGTGCGGCTGGACTTTGGCGGACCGCCGCACCGCAACCCGGATGATGAAGAAATACCATGTCCGCATTTGCACCTGTACCGCGAGGGGTACGGTCATAAGTGGGCAATGCCCATACCAGCGGAACATTTTACCAATCCCGGTGATAAGTGGATCACGCTGGAAGAATTTATGAGTTACTGCAACATCACTCAGCCGCCAATTATTGAACGAGGATTGTTCACATGATCCAGGACATTCAAAAATTACTGGATGATTATCTGGCTTGGCTGAAGGATAAAACTCAGTTTCGTCAAATCGACCAATGGGTCGAGATCACCACGCCATACTTAGATCGTCATAATGATTACATCCAGATTTATGCTCGGAAATCCAACGGCGGATACATCCTCACTGACGACGGTTACACCATAGGGGAGTTGGAGCAGAGCGGCTGCAAGCTCAATAGCCCAAAGCGACAAGATTTGCTAAGGATGTCTTTGAACGGCTTCGGGGTTCAGCTTGTGGACCAACGCTTGGAGGTCCACGCTTCAAGCGACAATTTTGCTTTGCGTAAGCATAATCTTGTTCAAGCAATTCTCGCTGTAAACGATTTGTTCTATCTAGCAGTTCCCGTAGTGGCCAGCCTATTTTACGAAGATGTGGTGTCATGGCTGGACCTTAACGACATCCGCTATACACCGAAGGTGAAATTTACTGGCAAAACCGGCTATGACCATCTGTTCGATTTTGTAATCCCCAAGTCTCGCCAGCAACCGGAGCGCATCCTACAAACAATAAACCGCCCGAACCGGGATACGGCCCAGGCGGTGGCTTTTTCTTGGATCGACACCAAAGAGGTGCGCCCGCCTGATTCCAAAGCTTACGCTATCATTAATGATTCCGAGCAGGTGATTTCACCTGCCGTGACAGATGCCTTGAGAAATTATAATGTGCAGCCGATCGCATGGACACAGCGCGATTCGGTCTTATTGGAATTGGCCGCATGACAATGGAATCTTTTTCTGAATCGGTCATAGAGCAAGCCGCCCTCGCCTGGCTGGAGAGCCTAGGCTACACGATCATACATGGGGCGGATATCGCACCTGGCGAACCCGGAGCCGAGCGGGACACCTACAACCAAGTAGTGCTGGAACGTCGCCTGCGCCAGGCCCTTCAGCGGCTAAATCCTCAAGAATCAGCCGATCTCCTAGAAGAGGCTGTCCGCAAGTTGACCCTGCCGGACTCTCCTTCGCTGGTGGGGAACAACCACATCATCCACAAATATTTTGTTGAGGGTGTGCCTGTTGAGTACCAGCAGGACGACGGCTCCGAAGGAGCACGCCTGATTAATGTATTCGACTACGAAACACCCGATAACAACGATTTCCTGGTGGTTAACCAGTTCACCGTAGTTGAGGATCAGCGCGAGCGACGCCCGGACTTGGTTCTATTTGTCAACGGCTTGCCACTAGCGGTGATGGAACTGAAGAACGCCGCCGCTGAAAATGCCACCATTTGGTCAGCTTTTAATCAGCTCCAGACCTACAAGCAGCAAATCCCTTCTTTGTTCACCTACAACGAAGCCATGGTGGTTTCCGACGGCGTGCAGGCGAGAATCGGCACTCTCACTGCCAACCGTGAGTGGTTCATGCCCTGGCGGACCATAGAAGGCGAGGAACTGGCTGATACGCGACTGCCCCAGCTTCAGGTTCTATTGGAAGGTGTGTTTGAGAAACAGAGATTTTTGGACCTGATTCGTCACTTCATTGTGTTTGAAGATGAGGGCGGAGGGGTTCTCAGCAAGAAGATGGCAGGATACCATCAATACCATGCCGTCAACTTGGCCCTGAATTCAACGGCCAGAGCAGCCGCTCAGGGCGGCAACAAACGTGTCGGCGTGGTGTGGCACACACAGGGAGCAGGAAAAAGCCTTACCATGGCGTTCTACGCTGGTCGTGTGGTGCTACACCCCGCCATGGAGAACCCTACCTTGGTGGTCATTACCGACCGAAACGACCTTGACGACCAACTTTTCGGCACCTTCTCGCGCTGCCACGAGCTCTTGCGCCAGCCGCCCATACAGGCCCAGAGCCGCGCCAACTTGAGGGACTTGTTGCACACCGGCTCGGGAGGGGTGGTTTTCACCACGGTCCACAAGTTCTTCCCGACCGAAGGGGAGGACCAACATCCGCTGCTATCGGACCGCCGTAATATCGTGGTGATTGCCGATGAAGCGCACCGAAGCCAGTATGACTTTATTGACGGATTTGCCAGGCATATGCGCGAAGCTCTGCCTAATGCTTCTTTTATCGGTTTCACCGGCACGCCCCTCGAGTTGGCGGACAAAAACACCAGGGCTGTTTTTGGCGATTATGTCAGCGTCTATGACATTGAGCGGGCGGTGAAGGACGGTGCCACTGTCCCGATTTACTATGAAAGCCGTTTGGCCAAACTTGAACTCGACGACAGCGAAAGACCGAAGCTAGACCAGGAATTTGAAGAAGCCACCGAAGGTGAAGAAGTTGAGCGCAAGGAGCGCCTGAAAACCAAGTGGGCTCAGCTAGAGGCCCTTGTCGGCTCTGATAAACGCCTGAACCTGATCGCCCAGGATTTGGTAGATCACTTCGAACAGCGGCTTGAAGCCATGGATGGCAAGGCCATGATTGTATGCATGAGCCGCCGAATCTGTGTTGACCTTTACGAGGCCATTAAGGCAATACGGCCTGATTGGCATAACGATGATGACGATAAGGGTAGCATCAAAGTTGTCATGACCGGTTCGGCCTCTGATCCTGAGTCGTGGCAGCAACACATACGCAGTAAATCCCGCCGGGAAGAACTAGCCAACAGATTCAAGGACCCTAAGGACCATTTCCGAGTTGTAATTGTCCGTGACATGTGGCTCACGGGCTTCGATGCGCCCTGTCTCCACACCATGTATATGGATAAACCCATGCGAGGACATGGCCTGATGCAGGCTATTGCCCGCGTGAATCGAGTATTCAAGGACAAGCCCGGCGGGTTGGTGGTTGACTACCTTGGCCTGGCTCACGAGCTGAAATTAGCCCTTGCGACCTACACAGAGAGCGGAGGTAAAGGGCGAACCGCTGTAGATCAAGAAGAAGCCGTGGCTGTAATGTTGGAAAAATATGAGATTTGCTGCGACATCTTCCATGGATTTGATTGGTCTGATTGGCTTGCCAAAGACCCAAGGCAGCGGCTGGCACTACTGCCCTCTGCGCAAGAGCATGTGCTCCAGCTTGATGATGGGAAAAACCGCCTCGTCAAAGCTGTGACAGAATTGTCCAGGGCATTTGCCTTGTCTGTGCCCCATGAAAAAGCTCTTGATATTAGGGATGATGTGGCATTTTTCCAGGCTGTAAAATCTGTCTTAAGCAAAGGTGCTGACACTACTGGTAAGAGCCCAGAAGAAATCAACCATGCCATCCGTCAAATAGTTTCTAGAGCCGTATCCTCCGATGAGGTTATAGATATTTTTGCGGCTGCTGGGCTAAAGAAGCCTGACGTATCCATACTATCGGAGGAATTCCTTGCCGAAGTCAAGGGGATGCCTCAACGGAACCTGGCCGTTGAGATGCTTAGAAAATTGCTAGAAAGTGAGATTAGAACTCGTCGCAAAAAGAATATTGTTCAGGCTCGCTCGTTTTCTGAGATGCTCGAGAATTCTATTCGTCGTTATCATAATAGGGCTATAGAAACCGCACAGGTTATTGAGGAATTAATCGAACTAGCTAAAGATTTAAAAGAGGCCGACCGACGCGGTGAAAATCTTGGCCTTACGGAAGAAGAAGTTGCTTTTTATGATGCTCTTGAAGTTAACGATAGCGCAGTAAAAGTACTTGGCGATGAGACCCTAATAATTATTGCGCAAGAGCTGCTCAAAGCGGTCAGGAATAATGTTACCATTGACTGGACAGTACGCGAAAATGTCAGAGCGCAAATGAGAGTTATGATCAAGAGAATTCTGCGGCGTTACGGCTACCCACCAGACAAACAAGAAAAGGCAACGCAGACTGTACTGGAACAAGCAGAAGTTATTTGTAGGGATTGGGTTGCGGCTTAAATACCGCCTTGCGATCACTATTGGAGGAATCAATGGCATATGTAACGGTTCATAATAGCATTAGTACAGACCAGATTATGGATTCTTATCCTGCTGACGGATGGAATTTATGTTTTCAATACTGTACCTACAACTACGATGACGGATCAAAAGAAGATGGCTACAGGTTTATTTGGAAGCGGCCGAATGGTCATTTACAAGCAGCCAGAGGGCAGGCCCGCATACCTTCAATAAAAATTATGGAAGCCCTTATGGCAGCGGCGCAGGCTAATGGTTGGGGTGGTCATGAGGAATAATTTAGACCAAACAGAGCTATAGAACAAGTTGTAGTGCTTATTCACACCTAAATGGTTGTTTGATTCCTTGGTAACGGGGGTGGACCATGAAGAAAAAGGCTCGGCTCCTTTTGTCCAAGGCAATAGAATCGCTGATATTATGTACCGATCATTTTAATAGGCCATGGGATGATGGCCGCACCCATGCTGTTTTGATCTTTCTTGATCATTCTTTTGAGATGTTACTAAAAGCTGCAATTATCGAAAGAGGCGGCAAGATACATGAGAAAGGAGCTGCTGAAACCATTGGCTTTGATAAGTGTGTAAGGAAATGTTATAGCGACGCAAGCGTACAGTTTCTTACTGATGAACAAGTTTTGACACTTCAAGCAATAAATGGATATCGCGATGCTGCACAGCATTATTTGTTGGACATTTCAGAACAGCATCTTTATTTACAAGCTCAGGCTGGATTGACTTTATTTAAAGACGTCTTAAAAGAAGTTTTTAATATTGAGATATACTCTCGACTACCGAAGAGAGTATTGCCGCTTTCAACTACCCCACCAACGGATTTACATGGTCTCTTTTCTACCGAGGTGGGAGAAGTAAAAAGACTCTTAGAGCCTGGCAAGCGGCGTGGGGTTGAGGCTTCCGCAAAAATTCGGGCATTAGCGATTATGGAAAGGGCAATAAATGGTGAGAAAAATCAACCTAGCCAAGGAGAAATCAATAAAATACGTGATCAGATCTCACAATCTGTAAGTTGGGAATTACTATTTCCGGGTGTGGCATCAATCAACATGACTCAGACGGGTCATGGCCCATCTTTGGACCTACGCATCACCAAGAACGAGGGTATCCCTGTTCATCTTGTACCGGAGGGGACTCCTGATGCTTATGTGGTTGGAGTCAAGAGAGTAAATGAATTAGATTACTATAGTCTTGGCCTTCAAAAATTAGCAGAAAAGCTGGGTATCACTCAGCCAAAAGCACATGCTTTAGTCCAACATGTTAACATACAAAGTAATGACGATTATTTCAAGGAAATCAGGGTGGGCAGTACAAGATTCAAAAGATATTCGCCAAAGGCCCTTGCTGTTCTAAAGAATATGATTGATAACGATAAAACCTTGGTCGATAACGCTTGGAAAGAAAGGCGGGCTGCAAATAGAACTTAAGGTAGTTTGGACTTCATTGACTTAGCCGCTCTATACCCATCCTGGATGATAGCCCGGCCAGTTTGCTCTCCCACCATCATGCCGATGGCGATACAGACCAAGGCCAACACCAAGGGCTCAGCGTTGCCATCTACCAAGGCTAGAGCCTTGCGGACGTACCGGTGAATTTCACCAGGCTCGAAGGACTGCTCCCGGGTAAGGCTCTCCTGCTGCTCGAAAAACTCCTCAAGTGACTGCGGCTTCAACGGCATGTCTACACTCCTTTCCAGCAAATGGCTACGCTTGGGGCAGCTTGGACGTATCCAGGCCCCACTTGGGCGGATAGAACGGTTCGATCTTAGGTTTGCCGGGGTCGTAGGCGAAGCGGAAGCGGATGGTCTTGTGCTTGCCGCTCAGTTGGGGGTGAGAAACCCTAGTATATTTAGATATTTCGCAGAATATGTTCTGGCAGTCGATCAAGTGAAGCGGTCTTCCGAACAGGTTCTTGAAGTTATAGCCGTATTGGGCGGGCAGCCAGTCCTGAGAGTCAACCATATGCCGGACTGCGTCCTCATAGCCGCTGGTGGGTATGTCACCATAGCATTTGGTGATGCCGCTCTTGGCACCCGGCCCGCAGATCACAAAATCGTTCTCGCTGAAGTTAATATGAGGGGAGTAATTAAGGTCGATGGCGAACTGGTAGGCCAGCCAAGAGCCCACGCCGGGTATATCCTGGATGAGGTTGGCGACCCGCCGAAGGCTCTTAGCTTCAAGAACGCGCTGGAACAGGCCGGATTGCTCGGCCTGCTTCAAGGCCAGCAGGTGATTACCGTGTTTGTCCGGGTACGGTCCCTGCACTCGGCCCGCATTGTAACAAGTGTTATAGATTGACCTTTCTTGCTGTCTCAACTGGTCGAAAACCTGAACATAGCGGTCCAAGTTGAAGTTAGCCAGCGTGACCGGGAAGAAGTGCTTCTCCACCCACTGCCAGGTGCTTATGAGGTTGAACCGCTTGAACAGTAGGATACGGAATACCGTGTCTTCAGGCGTGTATTCTGTTCCATCCTGGGGATAGATCACATTGCGTATCAGGTATTGGCTAACCCGATCCGATGCGCGATAGGCATTTGTGAACTTGTACTCTTTCAGGATTGGATCATCCGTGTAGGGCTCAGGCCGTCCGGCCAACCTAGCGAAAAAGATGTTTTGCCGCTCAGAGGCCCAATGCCAATAGAGCCGCACAATCTCATCTGACAAGACCACCTCCATTTCCTCTAATCAATCGCCACTAGCCTATGTTGTCCTCAGGCCGATAGTGCGGCTTGAGTCGAACCATGTTCAGCCAAACAGGCTAATAACAAAGCATTAATGGCTGATTAGGCATCTTGGGGCTAGGAGCCCCTTTGTCGATTAAAGCCCGGCTGCTAGACGCTTAACCCTAGAAATACAAGTTCTATGCGGGCACTAGAGAAAGGGGCTCATCTAGGAGGCCATAGGAGGCTATCTAGTTGATTTATTTTTCTTTTTTTGAAGTTATCGAAAATTATTCCGCTTTCGGACTGCGCTGGAACAGGGTATACTTTGTTTAAAGGCAAGTTATTTCAAGGAGATATACCATGTCACAAGCCTTTGCTTACCTTCGAGTCAGCACGGTCGGGCAGGTCCAGGGCCACGGCTTCGACCGGCAACTTGACACCATCCAAGCCTATGCCCGGGAAGCCGGGATTGAGATTATCCAGGTCTTCAAAGAGGAAGGTATCTCGGGCACCACCGACGAAACCCAACGTCCAGCCTTCCAGGAACTTATGGCGGCTGTTCTCGGCAATGGGGTCCGCACCATCATAGTCGAGAGCATGGACCGTTTGGCCAGGGAGCTCAGGATTCAAGAGGCCCTGCTTGTCTACCTGGCCAGCAAGGGCGTCAGCTTGATCTCGGCTAGGACTGCGGAGAACATAACCGTCGCGGTCCAGGCCGATCCGTTGAAGAAGGCGCTTGTCCAGGTTCAGGGCGTTTTCGCTGAGCTGGAGAAAAACCAGTTGGTCCGTAGGCTAAAGAAGGGCCGCGACAAGACCCGTGAGCTTACCGGGCGCTGTGAAGGACGTCGGCCCTATGGCGATACCGCTGAGGAGCAAGCCGTCATCCGCCGGATTCGTGCCATGAGACGGAAGCGCAGGAACGGCCTGAAGGGCATGACCTTGCAATCCATTGCCGACCGGCTCAACGCTGAAGGCATCAGAACCAGGGACGGCTTGCTGTGGCGTCCCGTCCAGATTCACCGCATCCTCACCCGCTAGGGTCCCGCCCAACCAAACATCACGATTCTGTGAGGCCCTCAGACGCCCGAGGAGCGCCGATCTTGCTCCGGCCGGGGAAGGGGCCGGGCGCGAAGGCACACGAGCCTCGGCGGTCCTCGCCTGTTTCGCCTTAGGTGCCACCCATAGCGTAGAAAGCCGTCGCCAAGCCTTCTTTTTGTTTTTAAGGGTTAGCGGCGGGTTTCTGCGCTTTTTTGCGACTAAACTGATTTAGCAAACTACTGCGAATTAGATTCTACAATGTTTTCTACGGCTGATTAATGAGCTCATTGTTGCGCTCTATCAGTTTTTGGCATTGTCCACTCTTAACAAAATGAGTACATTCAACACATTCATCTTTATAAATGTGATAGCCAATTTTTCCCTCTGGCAAGGATGATAGATTGTCAATATATTTGTTTTGACGATTTCGACATTTCCGTCTATTGGGATTTTCTTCTTCGCGAGAATAGGCAAACCGGCAAGAAGCACTACAGAACTTCTTCATGTTTTGCCTCTTCTCAAGAACAAATGATTTGCATTGTAGGCATTGCTTGACGCGCTCAGTTCCTCCAAAATAGACACAATAATTGACCATAATCGATCTTATAATCTGGTTAAAGGCCAACCAGTCACTAAAATGAATACCAGGTACGAAAAATAAGTCTTTTTCTATTGGGTCACTACTCAAAACACGTTCAGCCAATTTTGTATATGGGCGAACCTCAAAATCCCTATTAATGCTACTAAGGTGACCGTATCTGGTTAATTGTTCACCTATTTTAGCAGGTTTGCCCTGAGCCCCGCCAACACTGGCTCCATATCTCGAAGCGTTCATAAATTTAACATTTTCCTGGGCGATAAATTCTTGAAGGCGGGGTATGTCTTCTGGTTCAATTACTTTTTTAATATCCGCATAAAAGCTTTCCTGATCTGCCCATGCCACTCCTTCATTCTCTGAAGATAGCATAAATACCTCGTCATTTTTATCTCCAACAATGCCAGTAATTTTTCGCTGTTCGTTAATGTCTATAATGCCAAAGAGAGGGACTGGTGGTTTGTTAATACTATCTCGCAACAAATGGGATATGAAACGCAATACTGATATTTGATGTCTGTCCAACGCCATTCTAATAGAGAAGCTCAACTCTTTATATTCTTTATGTATTTGTTCGTGGACTGAGTTATGATTCATCTTCTCAATGATACTGGCAATGCAAAATTTCCTATGAATTCTAACTTGGTCCTTTGTTTCATCAAAAAAGGCATCCGCACCAAACTTTCCCAGAAAATCAAGGCATGCCTTCACAAGGGATTGCGTAGGAATGCTCTTGTGCTCTTTTAGCGCATCAAAATCATTGAATAGCTGAAGTACAGCTTCCATGGCCAAAAATACCGCACGATGTTCCTTCGTAAATCTGATGATCTTCCTTCTCCTCGCGAGGTGATATTTGCGCAATATTACTCGATACGCTAAATGCTGTCAAATGGCAAAAATAGCGTGTGGAAGAAAACGACTGACCAAACATCTCCTGCTGGCTACGGTGTGACACATACACGCCGCACAAATTTGGAAAGGGCGGCAAAACCCATAGCGAAGGAGATTTCTTATGGAACGCGTCGATTTCATCAACTCCCCGGAAGATGTCAAGCCGTCAGTGCCGAATGAAAGTCGGACCCCGGCGACATCCATTTTCCAATTCGCACCTCAAGCGGACGCCGCTGACGGAAACGGCGATGGAGGTAGCGCACCGCCTGAGGAGAAATTGCCCCTGATTCGCTTAAGCCGAGATCGCTTGATCGCGGTTGCCTTCACCATGGCGGGCACCGAAGTCCAGGTTCACTACTGCAAGGGACCGGAGCTGTTCGGGTACGTCCGCTGCAACGGTGAGGGCTGCGCTCTATGCCGCAGCGGAAAGGAGGTTAAAACGATGTTCCTGATACCTCTTTATGTTCCGGCACATGCAGCGGTTGAAGTCCTGGCTGTAAGTCAGGCCACGACACCGGGTGCATTGCTACCTAAGCTATTGAACCTTTTTGCCTCATCACACATTCAAATACCTTTCATGCTCGCCCTGGTCAAAGTGGGAGACTACGAGTTTTCGGTCGCCCTCGAAAATCCGAAGGATGGTGTCGATTTCTCCAAAAATCCCATCATTAATGCCTTTTTGGATGAATACGGGTCGGACCCTGAAATCCTTGTTCCGGCGGTATCCAAAATCGACAACGCCGCTCTGGCCCAAGTACCGGAAATCGGGAGAGTGCTTGAACTGTTGGAGGGTACCCATGCCTACGATTAATGACCAAAAGGGTCTGGATGCCTTCCGCTCTGAATGGAGAGCGCCAGCTATCCAGGACTTGTTGGAGCGCTACTCCCTGCTGTTCGTGAACTGGCCGGTGGGGGTGGGCAAGAGCCACCTCATGGATGACTTGATAGAACAGGCCGTTTTTGAGGGCAGCCACGACGTGGTTTTCGTCATGGTCCCAACCAGAAAGGTGCTGGAAGAACGGCGGTGGATCATCAATCCGCCGCCTGGAATCAAGGTGATCAACCTGAAACCCCGGCCCGCTCACCTTTGCGGCCAAAGCCTAGATGCCAGGTTGAGCGGCTTCGAGCAGCGAGGAATGACCCTCTACGGCAAGACGATGATATGCAACCAGATATGCCAAAATCGGTCTATCTGCTTCTGGCACGACCAATACGGCAAGAAGGCCATGGAGGACGCGAGGGTTATCTACGGCACACAGGCCCATCTTGAGCGCGACCCAATGTTCTGCATTCGACTCCTGGGATGGACCGGAGCCAAGAAGCCTTTGGTTCTTCTTGATGAAGCCAGCTTCATCGCCAAGAGCCGTAAGGCGGTCGTTCAAAAAGATGACTTGATCCGCTACCAGCGGGTTCTGGATGGGGTAGATGGCCAATTCTAGCGACATATTACGTCGCCACCGGTATCTGGTGAACTTGCTTCTCCAGGCCCCGACCGCTGACCTTCGGGAGCCGGGCTGGGATTTCCCTCCCATGGAGCCCGGCCTGGCCCTGAAGGTCCAACAAATAGGATACCGGTTATATGGCGACCAGTTCTACTTCCTGGCCCCCATGCTGGAGCAGTTCGGCAAGTCTGACCCGGCCTCCAGGGAACGAGCCAAGAGCGGCGATATCGCCTTTGCGGCCTCCCCGGTCAAGCTCGGCATGGACACCATCATCTTCAGCGCCACCACCCACCCGGAGTTTGCCAAGTACCGCCTGGGCGTTGATCTGGTCTCTCCCTTCGACGGATATGTTTTCCGCCACAAGGGCACGACCTGGGTCAACATCAACAGCCGGATCGGCATGGGGATGTACTTCCTCAAGAACTCAGAGCAAATCTTGGATTTGTTCGCTTGCCTGGTGGCCAGCCGCATGAGCGAAGGCAAGAGGTGCCTGCTGATCGCTAAAAAGCGGTTCGCTGAGTTCTGCGCAGCCGCGATGCAGCGCCGTTTGCGGGCCATGGGTCATAGCCGCTGCCGGGTGCTCTACGAGGACATGAATGAGGTTGTCCTCCAAGACCCTGAGGTGGTGCCCCTGATCCATTACGGCGTCATCGGCGTCAACAGCTTCGAGGAGTTCGACTGCGCCTTCTGCCTGACCGGCTACTACGTCTATGAGGAGGTGGTGAACTCGATCCTGCAAGACGTGCTCGCCTCAGACATCGCGGTCCCCATCCGCATCACAACTATGGGCAAGCCGCTTCGCCGTACGGCAGGGGTTGTGGACCATAAGTACCGCTTCACCAATGTTCACCAACTTGCTCCCCTGGCCTTGCGCCAGCAGGAGTTGGACACGGTGATCCAAGCTGTGGGCAGGGTGCGTCCCTTCACCAAGCCCCGCGAGGTCGTCACCTTCCAGTGCGACGCTCACCCGGCCTTGCCCTATGACCATGAGTTCCTGGGGCTGGCCGAGGCCAGGGACTTCTATGGTCTTGCCACCAAGCGCGAGCGCGGCAAGGCCAAGACCGCACAGACGGTGAGGAAGGCCCGTCAGCGCGGTCTGAAGCAGCATGAGGCGGCCAAGGAGCTGGGCTTCAGCCTGAGGACGGTGCAAAGATACTGGAACTACTAACAAAAGCCGCCGTCAAGCCTTCTTTTTGCTTTTTAAGGGCTGGCGGCGGGTTTCTGAGGAGAAAGATCATGACTTCACACACCAAAGCGAGGAGCAAGGCTCTCCAAACCACAGAACGAGGGAGATTGCTCGGAGTGCGGGAGGCAGCCGAGTACCTGGGCATATCCATATGGACCATGAGAGCGCGCATATGGGCCGGAGACATCGCCTTCGTGCGCTTCCCCGGCTGCCGCAAGCAACTGCTAGATGTACGCGACCTAGAAAAGTTGATCCAGAACAACAAGCTCATAACCGACTGATCGATAGGAGTATGAAGATGAAAATGGAAAACCAAATCTTCTATGGGACATTCAAAAAGAACAGGAACAGCGATATCAGGGTTAGCCTCGGTGAAATTGAAGGGAGCATTTACCTTGACATCCGCATGTGGACGGTAGGCCGGGAAGACAAATGGTACCCCACGTCGAGCGGGGTCTGTTTCCACACATCAAGTTTTGAGGGTCTGCAACAGGCCGTGAACGCTGTGGCTGAGCACCTAAGCAAGGAGCAGGCTGCTGGAGGTTCTAGTGAGCCCTGATCGTGAATATCCCAGCCCGTGCCTCCTAAATCATCAAGGGAGGCACGGGCCACCACCACTAACTAATGAAAATTATTAGCTTTTATGATGGCAAGTTATGTTTTATAATAAAATATAAAGTGATTTCGATATGTTAGCCGTAGAAGCCATCATGAACCGCCAAAGTTGGACAGGGAAATGGGCACCAACCATAACCACGAAAGACGCAGGCAGCGAGGCCATGTTTGAGAAGGTCAGCTTTGAGGGGTTGGCCGAAGTGTTCCTTGCGGACCAGATCGCAGCCGAGCACTTGGAGCCATACTTCAACGGCAGGCCGGTGCTGCATATCTCCTACGAGGTGATATGCGCCTACGTCCTCAACCGCATCCAGCAAGGGGCTGGTGCTGATCAGGTTGATGGGGAACTGCTGACCCTGAAGCGCATGTTTGAGAACGCCATGGCCGCAGTCCCGCCCATGGTTGTTCATGCGCCGCGCATCCCGCTGCCGGATGAGGTCGAGGCAATGCGTAGGGCGTGGCTGCGATCCGGCCAAGACAACGGCAAAATGTAGCGGCCTACGCCAGCACGAGGAGCATCCGATGCCACAAGAACCCAGCTCCAAGGAGCTACTGAAGCAGTTCGAGGCTATCTGCAAGGAGCAGCAATATGAATACGAGTCCATCTATGCTGATGTCCAGCAAGCTTTGGCTATGTTGGAAGGCGGGAGTCATGGACCTGCCTTGGTGGCCCTGGCCTGCATTGGCATCGGAGTATTGGTGGGCAAGCCCTACGGCCAGAAGATCATAGAGCGCGGCTTCGATGCCGTCGACGGTAGAGAGCGGGGAGAATGATGGGCATTCCCATACCTGACCGGTTTTCGCTCCACGGCTCTCAGGACCTCTCAGGGGGTCGCTTACTTCCCGGCCCCCGGTTCCCCGCGCCGGGTATGATCGGCGCTCCTGAGCGCTCTCCAAGGTTTATGCGATCTTCCGAGGCGGTGAGGCGGCGGTGGACGGGTAAGGCGAGTTGAGGTAACGGTATGGGCTCTATCTACAAACGAGGCAACACATACTGGATAAAATACTACCGCGACGGCAAGCCGTATAGGGAGTCATCCAAAAGCAACCGTGAGACCGATGCGCGTAGGCTGCTCCGCAAGCGCGAGGGGGAAATCGCGGAGGGACGTATACCTGGCCTCTACTTTGACCGCATCAAATTCAAGGAACTGACCGAAGACTATATCTTGGACTATAAGGTCAATGGCAAGAAGACGTTGGTCAAGGCGGAACGCATTGTCAGGCTGCACCTGCTGCCTTTCTTCGGCAATTCTCCCGCGTCCAACGTCACCACCCCACTAGTTAAAAGATACATCGCCCATCGCCTGGACCAGGGCGCGAGCGAGGGCACCATCAACCGAGAGTTGAGCGCCATCAAACGCGCATTCAATCTGGCTAGCCGCTGCACCCCGCCCAAGGTGGCGCAGGTGCCGTATATCCCAATGCTGGCTGAACGCAACACCAGGCGGGGGTTCTTCGAGCACGACGATTTTTTGGCCCTGCGGGACGCCTTGCCGCAACACCTGAAGGGCATGGTGACCTTCGCTTATAAATCCGGCTGGAGGGTGGGTGAGATAACCGGCCTGACTTGGGACCAGGTCGATCTCAAGCAGGGGGTGGTCAGATTAGAGACCGGAACAACAAAGAATGGCGAAGGCAGGACCGTGTACCTTGATGAAGAGCTTATGGCGGTATTTAGGGAACAGTTCAGCAGCCGTCAGTTGGGCTGCCTCTATGTGTTTCATCGTCAGGGCGTGAAGATCGGGCGCTTTGACAAATCATGGCGCAGGGCCTGTATGGACGCCGGGGTGGAAGGTAGAATCTTCCACGACCTGAGGCGAACAGCCGTCAGGAACATGGTGAGGGCCGGGGTCAATGAACGCGTGGCCATGACCATATCCGGCCATAAGACCAGGTCGGTGTTTGACCGCTACAACATCGTCAACGACGAGGACCTCAGAAGGGCATCAGGGCAGGTTTGCAGGTTTTTGAAGGAAAAGGACGGGCACACTCCCGGGCACACAAACGAAAAAAGGGGCTAGCCGAAAGTGGCTAACCCCTTGTTATCCTTGGTGCCGAGGGACGGAGTTGAACCGCCGACACGGGGATTTTCAGTCCCCTGCTCTACCAACTGAGCTACCTCGGCTTGCCTTGCCGGACGATCTCGCACTTTATACCCAACGGCCCGGGGCTCGTCAAGCGCAAACCAGCCCCCGCGCGGCATGGGGGTTGTGCCTGGGCCCCCGATTTGCTACACCCTACAAGGCCGGGCGATCCGCCGCCCGCCGCTGCCGGGTCACTCGCGCGCCGTGGGGGGGAACATGCTGGCCAAAGTCACTTCGTTAGCCGTGCTGGGAGTCAGCGCCTACCCCGTGGAGGTGGAGGTGGACCTGGCCCCGGGGCTCCCCATGTTCACCACCGTGGGCCTGCCCGACGGCGCGGTGCGGGAGTCCAAGGAGCGGGTGCGCTCGGCGCTGACCAACGCCGGCTTCTACCTGCCGGTCTCCCGCATCACCGTGAACCTGGCCCCGGCCGATATCAAGAAGGAGGGCGCGGCCTTTGACCTGCCCATCTCGCTGGGCATCCTGGCCGCGGCTGGCGGGTTCCCGGCCGAGGCGCTGTTGGGCTTGGGCATCGTGGGCGAATTGGCCCTGGATGGGACCATCCGCCCGGTGCGCGGCCTCTTGCCCATGGCGGTGCGGGCCCGGGAGGAAGGGCTGCGGGCCATCATCGTGCCCGCGGCCAACGGCCCTGAGGCAGCCGTGGTGGAAGGCCTCACTGTCCTGGGCGCAGACCATCTGGGCCAGGTGGTGGAGCATCTGCGTGGCCAGGAAGAGCTGACCCGGGCCAGCCTGGACCCCGCCAGCCTGTGGGAGGAGCGCCCCGGCGGAACGGTGGACCTGAACGAGGTGCGGGGCCAGGAGCACGCCAAGCGGGCCCTGACCATCGCGGCGGCCGGGGGGCACAACCTCCTGATGCTGGGCCCGCCGGGCAGCGGCAAGACCATGCTGGCCCGCCGCCTGCCCTCCATCATGCCGCCCCTGACCTTTCCCGAAGCCCTGGGGGTCACCCAGGTGCATTCCGTGGCCGGGCTCTTGCCGCCGGGCCATCCCCTGGTCACCCACCGGCCCTTCCGCGACCCCCACCACACCGTGTCCGACGCCGGGCTCATCGGCGGCGGCTCGGTGCCCCGCCCCGGTGAGGTGAGCCTGGCCCACCACGGGGTGCTGTTCCTGGACGAACTGCCCGAGTTCAAGAAAAGCGTGCTGGAGGTGCTGCGGCAGCCCCTGGAGTCCGGCCGGGTGACCATCACCCGGGCCGCGGCCACCGTGGACTTCCCGGCCCGCTTCATGCTGGTGGCGGCCATGAACCCCTG
>JAHLLK010000044.1 GCA_020444165.1 Deltaproteobacteria bacterium
ACAGGCCCATGTCCGCCGGGTGCACCCCGCCGTAGAAGGGGTCGTTGAAGAAGAAGGAGTCGCCCTCCTTCACCCCCACCGAGGGGTCGTTGACCCAGTGTTTAACAATGTACTTCACCGGCAGCTGGCCCAACACGGCGTGGAACCAGATGCCGGTGGCTACCACGGCCAGGTCGCCCTGGGCGGTGTAGATGCCAAAGGCCACGTCGCCCCAGCGCATGCCCGAGGACGCGCCCAGTTTCATGGTGGTCTCCTTGCCCTCCTGGGCCACCATGTTCATCTTGTGGACGAAGATGTCGTAATCAACCTGGTCGATTCCCTCCTGGGCCTGGGTCTCCCGCGCCGTCATGGGCTCGGGCTTCATCCGCTGCACTATTTCCAGGTCCCTGGCGTAGACCATCGCGCACATGGCTTATCTCCCTCCCGCCGGGCCCGGGGGCTCGGCGTAATCGATCTTTGCCGCCGGCGGCCTCTCCCCTTTTCCGGGGGAATTCGGCCGCCGGTCCCTAACAGAATATTGAAAAAGTCCATCCATGGCCTTTTTCAACCAAACTTGGCCAAAGCGTGGTTTTGCCAAGTTTGGCAAATTGCCTGCTTTTAAAAAGCCGCGCAATTTGGCGCGCCCTCCCCGGGGTCCCCAAACTAGCCGTAGCTTGTTTGGGGTGGTCCCTGGCGCGCCTGGCGGGCTGTTTTTCAACAGCCTGCCAACCCCCGCCTATTCCCGCCGCAGCACGCCGTTGCCAAAACCGTCCTTCAGGAAGCTCCAGCCCGGTTCCAGCACGTAGGTGGTGTCCCGGGCCTCGATCAGGGCCGGCCCGGCCAGGCGGTTGCCCGGCTCCAACTCCTCGAAGCCGTACACCGGGGTCTCGGTGAAGCCGCCCAGAGCCGCCCAAAAGGCCTGGCGCGGCTCGCGCACCGCGGCCGCGGGCGGGATCTCCCCGCCCAGGGGCACGGGCTCCAGTTTCTCTTCCGCGGCCTGCACATAGGCGGTGAGGTAGAAGCACTCCACGTTGATGCCGCCCATGGGGAAGGTGGCCTCGGGGGTGTAGATGGCCGAGTAGTCCTGGGTGAAGCGCTCGCAGATGTCCCGCAAGTCCGTGGGGTTTTCCAAGGTAAGATGAGGGCTCACGATCTTGGTGAGGTTGTATTGCATGCCGTAGCGCATGTCCAACTCCAGCCGGAAGCCGATTTGCCCGGGCTGGAACCCCTCCAGCTTCAAGTCATCCACGGCCAGGGCTTGCAGCTCGGCCACCACGGCGTTGAAGCCCTCCAGGTCTCCGGAATAGTTCTGGTCGTCCCACTGGAAGATCTTCATGGTGCGGGATTTGTCCCACACCTGCTGGATGTTCACCGTGCTGGCCCCATAGGCCCCGAACACCGGGGAATTGGCCGAGACGATGACCTTGTCCACCTGGAGATAGGGAGCAAAGCCGGTAGCGTGGGTGGCCCCGGCTCCGCCGCAGGCGAAGAGCACGAAGTCCCGGGAGTCGTGGCCCTTCAAGGCCACCTCGTTGAACACCTCCTGGCCCATGCGGGCGTCCACCATGGCGCGGATGCGCCGGGCCGCCTCCACCACCTCGATGCCCAGGGGGTCGGCGATCTTGCCCTTGATGGCCTGGGCCGAGAGGTCCGGGTCCAGGAGCATGTCGCCCCCCAGGTAGTTCTCGGGGTTCAGGTAGCCGAGGACCAGGTCCGCGTCGGTGACCGTGGGCTCGGTGCCACCCAGGTCGTAGCAGGCCGGGCCCGGCAGGGAGCCGGCCGATTGGGGCCCCACTTCCAGGGATTGGCCCAAAAGGCTGTTCACCCAGGCGATGGAGCCGCCGCCGGCCCCGATGGACTTCACCTCGATGGCCGGGATGTTGGTGCGCCAGCGGTCGATCACCGGAATGAAGTCAAAGGTGGAGAGCCGGCCGCCGGTGATCACCCCGATATCAAAGGAAGTGCCGCCCATGTCGGTAAAGATGATCTCGCTGTGCCCATAGGCCCGGCCCAGGGTGAGGGCCCCGTGCAGGCCGGCCACCGGGCCGGCGTTGTGGGTAAGCACCGCCCGGGTGCGCGACACCTTCTTCATGCCCCCGGTGTTGTGCACCAGCATCAGGGGCCGCCGGTAGCCGCCGTCCTGCAGCTCGTTGCCCAGCTTGGTCAGTTCGTCGGCCATGACCCCGTGGATATAGGCGTTGACGATGGTGGTGATGAAGCGGGTGTATTCCCCGGACTTGGGCGAAACGTCGCTGGAGAGGAACACCGGCAAGGAGCCCAGGTAGTCTTCGGGATACTCCTCTTCGATCACCTGCTTGATCTGCCGCTCGTGGGCCGGATTGGCAAAGGACCACAACAGGCAGACCACGAAGCCCATGGCCCCCTTGTCCACCAACTCCTGCAGGGCGGCCAGGATGTCCTCCCGCGAGAGCGGGCACACGGCATGGCCAAAGGAGTCCATCCGCTCCCGCACCCCCACCACCATATCCCGGGAGATCAAGGGCGTGGCCTTGTTGATGCGGGCCAGGTCCTTGTTCTCCTGGCTGTTGCCGCCGTCGGCCCAACTGCGGGCCCGGCCCAGGAAGATGGCGTCCTCGTGGCCCGCCGTTGTGATGAGCCCCAGCTTGGGGCCGTTGCGCTCGATGAGGGCGTTGGTGCCCAAGGTGGTGCTGTAGCGCACCGCGCTGGCCCGGCCCAGGAAATCCGTGAGGGTCAGGCCGTACTCGCGGGCCAGGCCGCGGACCCCTTTCATGAAGCCCACCGAGAGGTCGTAGTGGGTGGTGGGGGATTTGGCCGCCCGCTCACCCGACCCCGCGGAGGTGGCGAAAAAATCCGTAAAGGTCCCCCCGATATCGACATTGACCGTAAATCCCATGTCAGGTCTCCTTACTGACGGGTTCAAAGCTGAACCCGGGAAATCTCAGCGACCAACTGGTGCATGACCTCCAGATTGGTGTCGCGGGTGGCCGGCCCCAGGCTGGTGAAAAAGAAGCCGCGGCCCGCTTGGGCCCGGTACAGTTCCGCGCCCTGGGCCATCACCTCCCGGGCCGCGTCCAGGTCGTCCAGGGGCAGCCCGATGCCCAGGCCCAGGCCCTGGCCGGCCAAGCCCTCCAACACCCGTCGGGAGGGCAGTTCCCCGGTGTGGGAGGTGCCCAGCACGTGGAAATCCAGCTTGAGCAGCGCGAGCCCCTGGGGCAGCTCGGGCCCGTAGTTCCGGAGGAACAGGCCGGTGGGCACGTCGTAGTGGGCGGCCAGGTTCCCCAGCGTGTTGTAGACCTTGCGGGCGCCCATGGTCACCCCGCGCTCCGCCAGGGCCCGGCCCTCCAAAAAGATGAGCACGTCGGGCCGGGTGGCGCAGAAGGCTTCGGCCACCCGCACCGCCAGGGGTTTGATCGCGGCCAGGGCCTTGTCGTCCACCTCCGGGCCGAAAACCTGGCCGGCCAGGTTCACCGGCCCGGTCATCACCGCCACGCAGGCCCGGTTGGCCCGGGAGATGTCGAACATCCGCCGCGCCTTTTCCAGGGCCACCTTGAGCCGTCCGGTCTCTTCCGGCGCCGCACAGAGCTGCCCGGCCGGGCCGGCCAGCTCGGGCCGGTCGTCCTGCCACACCACCGGGCAGCCGCAGGCCTCGGCCAACAGCGTCCAGTCCAGGCCGGCCACCACGCCGTCCAGCTTGAACAACTCCGCGGTCTTGACCAACACGTTGGCCCAGGCCGTGGGGTCCTGGGTGAAGGCCTCGGCCTTCACCCCGCCCACCCGGGCGGCCAGGCCCCGCACCAGGGGCACAAAGGCCGGCCGGACCAGGGGCGCCCCCCGCAGGAAGCATTGAAAAAGCTCCCTACCCGTGGCCATGGTCAGGCTCCGCGCCTTTGTTTGAGCTGGTCCAGGTCGAGTTCAATGTCATGGGTAATGGGGTGCCCCGGCGGCAGGTACTCGTTCTCCACCATGATGCCGCAGCCCGGGCAATAGAACTCCAACAGGCGGCAATAGCCGGGGTCCGGGGTGAAGCTGTAGGCCTGGCCCTCCACCAGGGGGGGATGCACCTGGGCCAGGTCCTTCTCCGCCACCAGGCAGCCCTTCTTATAGTTTTCCCGCGCGTCGACCAGGGGCCGGCCGCAGCGCTGGCAGCACCACATCTCCGTGTCCAGGTCTATTTCCAGGTATTCGGTGATCCGCACCTTCATGACCCCACCTCCTCCAGGAGCGAGTTGTCGTATTGGTCCACCGTGAGCCGCCAGCCCGCGGGCAGGTACACCGTGGTGTGCTCCGACTCCACCAGGGCCGGCCCGGCCAGTTGGTGGCCGTGGCCCAGCTTGGCTCGGTCATACACCGGCGCCTTTTGGCCGCCGGGCACGGTGAATACGGTGCGTTCGCCCTTCTGGGCCGTGGCCACCGGGGTCGCGGCCGGGGCCGCGGCGGGGAACTCGTAGTGGGGCATGGCCGCTTTCGCCGTGAGGCAGAAGGTGGTGAGCACCAGGGCGCCGGCGCCGTCCCAGCCCAAGGCTTTGAGATCAGTCGCGGCCTGCTCCTGGGCGGCGGTCCAGGCCGCGGCGGCCGAGGCCAGACCGGCCGGCGCGGCCACCTTGATCTCGGGGCCGCCGGCCGCCGGCCGCACCAAAAGCTCGGCCCCGTAGCTCACCTGTTCCGGGCCGAAGCCTTCGCCCCGCATGTCCCGGAGCGCTTCCTTTTCCATGCCGGCCTGGGCCGCGGCCAGGGCTTCGCCCAACCCGGGGTCGCCGAACTCCCGCTCCACCCGGCGGTAGTAGATGTGGCCCACATCCATACTCAAGGACGAGAAGGCCGAGAACACCGCGGAATAAGGCGTCAGCACGATCTTCTTGAGGCCGGCGGTGGCGGCGATGTCACAGATGTGGGCCGGCCCGGCCCCGCCGTAGACCACCAGCAGGGGATCAGCCGCGGGTCCCAGGTCTTCCTTGACCTGGGCCAGGCCGGCGGCCATGGCCGCATCGATGTCCCGCTTCACGGCCAGGGCGGCCTCCTCCACGCCGAGGCCCAGGGGCAGGGCCACCTTCTGGCTTATGACCTCATGGGCCTTGGCCGCGTTCAGCTTCATCTCCCCGCCCAGGAAGTAGCCCGGGTCCAACAGGCCCAGCACCACGTCGGCGTCGGTGACCGTGGGCTCGGCGCCGCCCAGATCGAAGCAGGCCGGCCCGGGCAGGGCGCCGGCCGACTGGGGGCCCACCCGGAGCACCTGGTCCTTGACCGTGGCGATGGAGCCGCCGCCCGCGCCCAGGGCCCGGATGGCCAGCATGGGCAGGTTCACCTGAAAGCCTTCCACGTCCGGGGCCAAGGCATAGCTGGGCTGTCCCTGGCGCACGTAGCCCAGGTCAAAGGAAGTGCCGCCCATGTCGGCGGAGATCACGTCGCCCGCGCCGTAGAGGTTCCCCACCAGCCGGGCGCCCAACAGGCCGGCGGCCGGACCGGAGTTGTAGGTGTTGATGGCTCGGGTTTTGGCCACCCGGGCCACGGCGCCGTTGTTGTGCACGATGAACAGGTTCTTGGCGTACAGGCGCTTCCGAAGCTCCTCACCGGCCTTATACAAGAGCCGGGTCAGCTTGGCGTGGATGTAGGCGTTCAGCACCGCCGCGTTCACCCGGGCGGCGTCGCCGGCCCGCCGCGAGATGTCCGAGGACAGGAAAACCGGCACCGAGCCCAGGTAATCCCGGGGATAGAGTTCCTTGATGATGGCGCGAGCCTCGCGCTCGGCCGTGGGGTCCTGATCCGAGCCGGCCAGGGCCAGGACCAGGGAGCGCGCGCCGGCGTCGATGAGCGCCTGGGCCTGGGCCAACACCTGGTCAGCCTCCGGCGCCCCGTCGCCCGACAACTCCCGCACCATGAAGGGCTGGACCAAGGGCGCCTTGCCGTCCTCGGCCCGGCAAGGGGCCAAGCCGGTCTGCCCCTGGCTCACCAACAGCCCCACTTTGGCCCCGTCCCGCTGGATGATGGTGTTGGTGCCGATGGTGTTGGAAAAGCGGATGACGTCGGTTTGATAGAGCAGGTCCTCCACGGCCAAACCGAGCCGGCCGGCCCCCGCTTCCAGGCATTTCAGGAAGCACACGGTCAGATCGTGCGGCGTGGTGGGTACTTTCACCGCCGCCGCCCGTCCGTCCGACAGGAAGAACCCGTCGGTGAAGGTGCCTCCCGTGTCAATATCCACACTGAAACCCATTACTTAACCCCTCCTTCCTGACTGACCCGCGCCCCCGGCCCTCCCCTGCCGGGGGGAACTCCTCCTGCCTCTGGGCATCCCGCGATGCCGTGCAAGATGAAGGACGTAACCTCCTGGCAAACCTCCTCCCGGCTGAGCCGTCCCTGGGGCCGGTACCAGCGGAGATGCCAGTTCAAGACACCCAGGACGTTGAACGCCGCGATGGTGGCGCTTTTGATATTCGCCAGGCCGGCCTCCTGGAGGTCCTGCAAGCACTGGCGATAGATCTCCAGGATTTCCTCCTGATAGGTCCGGTTCTTTTCTCTGCCTTCGGGGGAGAGATGCTCTTCGTCCAGAAAAAATATCTTGGCCTCTTTTTTCATGAGGCTGGAGAGTTCCAATTGGATGCGGATGAGGGCCTTGAAGCGCTCCAACGGGTCGGCATCGGTTTGGGCCGGCTCCCGCAGGCGGGTCAGCAGCATCCGGGAGGCCTCTTCCAGGATGGACAGGAGGAGGCCTTCCTTGTTGCCGAAGTGATGATAGATGTTGGAGATGGACAGGCCGGTGGAGTTGGCGATGTCGCGGATGGAGGTGCCGGCGAAACCCCGCTCGGCGAAAAGCTCCATGGCCCGCTCGGCCAGTATCTCCTTATTGCTGTTGGCTTCCGCCATGGCTCTGCTCCTGGGGGGAGAAAGTGCCTGGGTTCCGGTCCGTAGCCCGGGTCGGGTTTGATGGCGGAGAGAGCGCGAGAGATGCCAGCGGGAGAGCGCCAATCGGTCGTTCTAATCAGCATCAGCCGTAGGTTAATCGAACGATCGATCTAGAAGCAAGCCCAAAATTCACGAGCGTAGCAAATATTTTTTTAGTTTTTATTGTAGCGAAGTTAGCTTGTTTTCATGACAAGCAGGCTTAAGTTTGCGCGAGCCACCAACCAGCCTCCGGCCCCGGGCAGCGGCCCTCTGGACGGCGGATCATTCTTCGCAGAGTTGTCATATCCATGTAACCCCGCGGCCCCCAAAGTCCTCTAAACCATGGCCCATGTCGCGCGCCGCCTTCATCGCCGCCGCCCTGATGCTTTGGGGCCTTGTCCTGGGGACGCCGGGAGCGGCCCCGGCCGGCCCGGCCCGGCCCCTGCCCCCCGTGGTGCGCCTGGCGGTGACCGATCTCGAGGGTTATCCGCGGCTCGATAGCGAGTTCGGCGCCTTTGCCCGGCGCCTGGGGGAGCTGGCGGGGTGCCGGGTGGAGCTGGTGCCGGTGCAGAGCCGCACCTCGGCCGTGGAAGCCCTCACCGAGCGCCAGGTGGATCTGGTCCTCACCGGTCCGGCGGAGTATGTGGTGTTCCACCAGCTCACCAACGCCCGGCCCCTGGTGGCTTTTTCCCGGCCGGACTACTTCGCGGGGATTTTGGTGCTGGCCGAACGGGAGCCCCACACCATCGGTGACCTCAAGGGCAAGACCGTGCTGTTCGGGGACGTGGGGTCCACCTCCTTTCATTTGGCCCCCATGCAGATCCTGGCCGACCACGGCCTGAACCCCCTGCGGGACATCCGCTCCCT
This sequence comes from Deltaproteobacteria bacterium, assembly GCA_020444165.1. Next base: position 7,705 of record JAHLLK010000044.1, read on the forward strand.
GCACCTCAGCCGCCATGACCTGGCCGGGGCTTGGCGGGCCCTGAAAGAGGGCCAGGTGGACGCCCTGGGCATGAACTACACCACCCTGTGGCGGCTGCAGCACTCGGACCCGGACCTGGAGCCCGGAGCCTTCCGCTTTTTGGCCCGGGGACCGGACCTGCCCAGCGACGTGCTCCTGGTGGGCGGGCACGTGCCCCCGGCCGTGAAGGCCCGGCTCAGCCAGGCCTTCACGGGACACGAGGCCTCCCTCATCGCCGCGCTCCTCCTGGGCGAGGACAACCGCAAGTACCGGGGTATGAAATTCCTCACCACCGTCAAGGATTCCGATTACGACTATGTTCGCAGCATGTACCGCACCATCGGGTTTCCTCGTTTCTCCCGGTTCATCCAAGACTGAGCCGCCCGGGCCTCCCCAGGCCTGAGAAGGGAACGGCGCGTGCACGGCAGCAGTCGCCACCGCAGGCTGTTCCTGTTGATCTTCGCCCCCCTGTGGATCCTGCTCACCGCGGCCGGCAGCGCTTGGGTGGCCTGGGACATCCATACGACGCGCCAGGCGGAGGCCGAGGGGGTGACCCGCCAGGTGCGGCAAGTGACCCGCCAGGCCGAGGCCGAACTGGGCAATCTGGTGTCCGACACCAAGCTCCTGGGCTTCCACCCCGAGTTGGGATTGTTCAAGGAGCCCTGGGATTACCGCACCTTGGAACTTCTGGGCCAGGCCTATCGCGCCTTTGGCCGCAGTAAACCCGGGTTTTTGCGCCTCAGCTTGCTGGCCCCCCCGGGCCAGCAATGGTTGGCCGTGGACTGCTGGAAGGAAAGCATCGCCCTGTACCCTCAGGGCGCGCCTGCCTCGCCCCAGGCCGCGGCCCTGGCCGCCCAAGCCGCCTCCCTGGCTCCCCATGAGCTGGTGCTGGCCGCCCTGCCCCCGCCGCCCGGGCAGCGGGACTGGCTTTTGTTCCTCGCCCTGCCCCTCCGGGGCGTCAACGGCCGGGGGCGTAGCGTGATCCTGGTGGAGTTTTCCGGAGCCGAGTTTGTCCGGAGCGTCAGCCGGGGAGTGTCCGGCCCGGGGGAGCTTTGGCTCTTGGACCGCCGGGGCCAAGCCCTGTTTCACCTGGCGCTGGGCGAGGCCGGCCAGACCGCCCGGTCCCCGGCCCCGCCGGTGCTGGGCGCCGGCGGCCGCCCCGCCGAAAACGGCCGGTTCTCCCAAGCCGAGGCCTTCTTCCCCCTGCGGGAGGCCTTGAAGTTCAGCACCGGCGGAGGTGAAGCCACCCTCACCAGTGCCCTGGCCGCGCGCCTGGCCGGGGAGGAGCGCTGGACCTGGCTGGTGCGGCGGGTGGGCCCCGCGGCATCGGAGCTGTTGGGCCGCGCGCTGCGCCGCCTCTTGCCCTCCTACCTGGCGGCCAGCCTGACCTTGGGCATAGCCTGCTGGCTGGCCGCCGGGGTTTGGCGGCGCCGCCTGGAACGGCAGACCAACCGGCGGCTGGCCCAGGAGCGTTTCCGCATCCGCACCGCCTTTGAGAACTCCGCGGTGGGCATCGCGGTGGTGTCCCTGAAGGGGCGGATCCTGGAAGCCAATCAGTATCTGGTGCGCTGGCTGGGCGCCCAGGAGGAGGGCTTGGTGGGCCAAAGCGTGGGGAGGTTCCTCCCCCCCCAGGACTTCCGGCGCTTGCTGGCCCGCTTCGAGCATCTCCTCTCCGGAAAAATTCCCAGCCTTTGGGCGGAAGTACCCCTCGTTACCACGGACGGCCAAACTCGCTATGGCCTGCTCAGCCTGTCTCTGGCCACCGACCAGGCCGGCCGGCCCCTGCACAGCGTGGCCCATTTGCAGGACATCACCCGGGCCAAGGAGCTGGCCCGCGAAAAAGAGGTCATGGAGGGGGAGCTGCGCCGGGCCCTGAAGCTGGAAGCCATCGGCACCTTGGCCAGCGGGGTGGCCCACGACTTCAACAACCTCCTGGGCATCGTGCTCACCAACACCGAGCTGTGCCTGCGCCAGGACACCTCCGATGCTCCCTGCCGCCCGCGGCTGGAGCAGATTCTCCTGGCCGGGCATCGCGGCCGGGACTTGGTGCGGCAAATCATGAACATCTACCAGCCCGAGGAGCAGCCCCGCACGGCCATCCCCTTGGGCCAGGCGCTGGCCGAAGTCCTGCAGCTCCTTTCCGCCTCCATACCCCCGCATATCCAAATGGCGAGCCAACTGCCCGAGCCGGGTCCCCTGGTCTGCGCCGCGGGGAGCGACATCCAGCAAGTGGTCACCAACCTATGCCTCAACGCGGTGCACGCCATGCCCGGGGCAGACGGCCGGCTGACCGTGATTTTGGACACCCCGGAGGAGCCCGGCCCGGCCAGCCCGGGGGACGGCGCGCCGCTTTCTCCGGCCTGGGCCCGGCTCATGGTGCGGGACAATGGCTGCGGCATGGACGAGGCCACCCAGGCGCGGGCCTTTGACCCGTTCTTCACCACCAAGGGCCAGGGGCAAGGCACCGGCCTGGGCCTGGCCACGGTGCAGCGGGTGGTCACCAGCCTGGGCGGGCGGGTGGAGCTGGCCAGCCAGCCTGGGCAAGGCACCACGGTCAGCGTGCTTTTGCCTATTTGCGAGGCCGCGCCCGCCCCCGCCCCGGTCCGGCCCGCGCCCCGGGCGGTCGCCGGTCACCTGTTGGTGGTGGACGACGAAGCGGCCTACGCCGGGGCCCTTCAGGAAGCCCTGGAGAGCTGCGGTTTCCAGGTCACCGCCTGCACTTCCCCCTTGGCGGCCGAGGAGCTTTTCCGGCGACAACCCGCGCGCTTCGCGGCCTTGATCACCGATCACCACATGCCGGGCCTGGCCGGCTCGGAACTGGCCGCCCGGGCCCGTGGTTGCCGGCCCGGCTTGCCGGTGGTGCTGTGCACCGGGTCGCCCCAAGAGCTGGTCCCGGCGCCCGGCCAGGATGCCGAGGCCTGGTGCGTCCTGCGCAAGCCCTTTACCATCCAGGAACTTTTGGAGGTGTTGGGCAACCTGCTGCCCGAGGGGGACCCCTCCGCCGGCTCCTAGCTCAACTCTCCCGACATTTTTTCGCGCTCGCCTTGGACAACCGGCGGGAAAGATCGCAAGATGGGAGTCGACAGCCGGCCGCTATCTGGCGGCCGGCCGGGCCCGGCCCCAGCTCCCCAGCCAAGGAGGCGCGCATGATCCCTTCCCGGCAATCAGGGCCCCAGACCCGCCGCCCCTCCCCAGGCCGCCTGGCCGTGGCCCTGACCCTGGCCCTGTGGCTGCTCGCCCCGGCACCGGCCTGGGCCAAGCAGGCCCCGCCCCCGCCCTTCCAGGGCGTCCTGGTGCGGGTGGCGGACGGTGACAGCTTCTGGGTGCAGACCGGGCAACGCCGGGTGGAGGTGCGGCTCTTTGGCCTGGATTGCCCGGAGCGGGACCAGCCCTGGGGCGAGCGGGCCCGTGAGTTCACCGAGGGTTTTCTGGGCCGGGAGATCGGGGTTAAGCCGGTGGACGTGGATACCCATGGCCGGGTGGTGGCCTGGGTCAGCCTGCCGGACGGCCGGAGCCTGAACCGGGAGCTTTTGCAGCGGGGCCTGGCCTGGTGGTTCGTGCGCTACGCCGCGGCGGAGAAGCCTCTGGCCCGGGATTGGTGGCAGGCCTTGCAGACCCGGACCGGGCTGTGGGGCGACCCTGCCCCCCAGTTGCCGCCCTGGGAGTGGCGGCGGCTGCGGCCCAACCGGCGCTGAGCCCCGGGCCGTGGCTCAGGCCGGCCCGGGCCCCGGCCCCCCCGCCAAGACGCTCTGCGGCCAGGCCCAGGAGGGATGCGCCCGGGCCGCCCGCCGGGCCAAAAGCGCCGGCAGCCGGGCCAGACCCAACTCCCGGGCCGAAAGCACCAGGCCCCAGCCGATCTCTTCGGCCCGGGGCAGCCGGAAGGTGCGCTCGAACACGGCCAGGGCTTCCGGCTCCCGCTCCTGGGCCGCCTCGGCCAGGGTCCACAAGCTCAGCACCCGGAAGAGCTGCTCCGCGGTGAAGAGATTGAAGTTGACCATCTCCTCCCGGGTCGGAGCCTCCGCCAAAAGGCGGCAGTACACCGCCGCGGCCTGGCTCACCCGGGGCCAATCCCGCTGCCGGAACCAGCTCCAGGCCAGATAGAACCAGGGGTCGGGATGGAAGGGGGTCAAGCGTTGCCAGGCCTCGGCATAGCGGCAGGTCTCCGCATGCCGGGCCGGGTCCCGCTCCAGGGCCTGCAAAAGCACCAGGTAGAGGTAGGAAACGTCGCGGGAATTGGCTTCGGCGGCCAGGGCCAGTTCCAGGGCCTGCTCCCCGGCCTCTATGGCCTCCGACGTGCTCTCCGGGCGGCTCACCAGGGTCTGGGCCCAGTGATAGCGGGCGCGCCAGTTTTCCGGCTCGGCAGCCACCCAGCGGCTGATCATCTCCAACCGGCGGCGGTGCTTGGCGGCCATGGTGGCCTCATCCAGGCCGTAGCCATAGTGGTACAGCCGGATGGGGGCCAACAAGGGCTGCCCCTGGTACACCGGCTGGTTGTGCACCCGGCCCACGAAGTGCAAGTCCGGGGTGCGGCGGAAGACCCGGGGCAGGCGAACCAGCTCCTGCCCTCCCCCGGGCAGGAGGTTGTAGAGGTCCACCAGGACGCAATTGATCTCGGCCGCCGCCTGGCTGATGACCCGGTGCAGCAAAGGGCCCGAGGCCTGGTCCAGCTCCTCGTCAGCGTCCAGGTAAAAGATCCAGGGCTCTGTGGCGTAGGAAAAGGATTGGTTGCGGTGCAGGGCAAAGTCCTGCTGCCAGGGATGAGAGTAGACCCGGGCCCCAAACTCCCGGGCGATCTCCGGAGTGCGGTCCGTGGAGCCGGTGTCCACCACCACGATCTCATCCACCCAGGGCCGGGCGCTGGCCAGGGCCCGGGGCAAAAGCCGCTCCTCGTCCTTGACGATCATGGCCAGGCTGAGGCCGGGCCGGGTTCCCGGCGGAGGCTGAGCCGGCCCGCTCACGCCGCCCTGCCCTCTCCGGCCCTCATAAGCCCGGCAGCCACAGGTACATGAAGCGAGGCGACACGGCCAGGGCGGCCAGATCGGCCTGGCTGAGGCCCGGGGCCGGAGCCGCGGCCTCGCCCCCGGCGTAGAGGTTGGGGCGGTACTCCCGGGGCCGGTGATAGACCACCAGGCGGGCTTCCTCCAAGCCGGCCAGGGACTTGGCCTGGCCCAGGGCGTCCTCGGGATAGCCGATCTCGTCCACCAGATGGAGGGCCAGGGCCTCCTGGGCGCTGAACACCCGCCCCGTGGACACCTGGGCCAGCTGCTCCGGGGTCACCCCGGGCCGCCGCTCGCGCACCAGGCCCTGGAAGCGGGCGAAAAAGTTGTCCACCAGGGCCTGGGTGATCTGGTCCTCCTCGCGGCTGGCCGGCCGGAACAGGGACCACATGTCCTTCAAGCGCCCGGACTTGGTGGCCTGGGCCGACACCCCCACCTTTTCCAGGAGACCGCTCAGGTTCAGGCGCACCAGGATCACCCCCACGCTGCCGGTGAGGGTGGTGGGCAGGGCCAGGATGCGGTCGCCGGCCAGGGCCACGTAGTAGCCGCCCGAGGCCGCCACGCCCATGAGCGAGGCCACCACCTTGACCCCGGTCTTGGCCTTGTAGGCCATGATCTGGTGGTACAGGAGATCGCACACCGCGATGGCCCCGCCGGGCGAGTCGATCTTCAGGACCACGGCCTTGATGTGCTCATCCTCGGCCGCCTTGTCCAGCTCCTCGGCCACCCGGGCCGGCAGGGACATCTCCTGGCCGAACAGCCCGGCCAGGGGCGGCGAAGCGGCCTGGCTGTTGCCGCCGCCAAAGAGCATGGGCCCGCTGATGTCCAACAACAGCACCTTGTCGCGGCCCTCGCCCGACAGGGTCTTTTCCTTCAAGGGTTCCAAAGGGGTGCGCAAATACACCGACACGCAGCCGGCCGAGGCCAAAACCAGGATCGCGACCAGGGCCAGGGCCAAGGTCAGGGTCAGGGCCGGCCTGCCGCCTTCCGCCTGGCTCAGCTTTGGGCTATACTTGACCGCCAACCGTGGCTCCCTGGGCTTGGGGTTGCCGTCCCTCCCGGCCTGGGGCCATCTTCCGCCGCGGGCGGCCGGGGGTTCGGTGCATCCATTGTAATTGGCCCGGGGCCAAATGCAACCCGGGATTGGCCCCCCAAAGGCGCGGGCCGCCCCGGGAAGCCGCGGCGGAGCCAGCCGGCAGGTAAACAAAAAAATTCATTTTTTTCTGCCAGGCCCGTAAAATGGGATTACAGATTCGGGGGATGCCCCACGGCCTCGCCCTACCCCCGCCCCAACCCGCCCGTCCCCTCCGGCGCCGCCGCGCCAGGCCCCAGGGGACGGGCAGCTTTAACAGGAGTACCTTGCAACATGGCGGCAGGCCCGATCAAAGTGCTCGTCGTGGACGATTCGGCCATGATCCGCAATTTCCTGCGCACCACCCTGGACCAAGAGCCGGACATCCAGGTGGTGGACGTGGCGGGCGATCCTTTCATGGCGCGTGACAAATTCCTGAAACACCACCCCGATGTGATCACCTTGGACATCGAGATGCCCAAGATGAATGGTCTCACCTTTTTGCAGAGGCTCATGGCGGCCCATCCCACTCCGGTGGTGATGTTTTCCACCCACACCCAGGAGGGGACCCAGGCCACCCTCCGGGCCCTCAGACTGGGGGCCGTGGACTTCCTGGCCAAGCCCACCCACAACCTGAGCGAAACCTTGCCAGCCCTGCGGGAGGAGTTGGTGGAAAAGGTACGCGCCGCGGCCGGGGCCAGGGTGCGCCGCTACCGCGCCCCGGTGGATGAGCTGAAGGTGCCCCAGAAGGTGGAGATCGACCAGGTGGTGGCCCTCACCCGGCACCGCCCGCCCAGCGGCGGGCCCCTGGTGGTGCTCCTGGGGGCCTCCACCGGCGGCACCGTGGCCCTGGAGCAAGTGCTCACCCGGCTGCCGGCCGACAGTCCGCCCATTGCCATCGTGCAGCACATGCCCGAGAATTTCACCCTGGCCTTTGCCCAGCGCCTGGACCAGCTCTGCCAGATCCGGGTCAGCGAGGGCCAGGACGGGCAGAGCCTGCCGCCGGGCGAGGCCATCATCGCTCCGGGCGGCCGCCATCTGCTCTTGGAGCACAACAGCCTGGGCTATAGGGTGCGGGTGAAGGACGGGCCGCCGGTGAACCGGCACAAGCCTTCGGTGGACGTGTTATTCCGCTCGGGGGTGAACAGCGCGGGAGCCAACTGCCTGGCCATTTTGATGACCGGCATGGGCGACGACGGGGCCCGGGGCATGAAGGACCTGCGCGAGGCCAAGGCCTTTACCGTAGCCCAGAGCGAGGAAAGCTGCACGGTTTACGGCATGCCCAAGGCAGCGGTGGCCCTGGAGGCGGTGGAACGGGTGGTGCCGCTGGACCGCATGCCGGCCCTGATCATGAGCCTGTGGCAGGACAGCCGCCGCGCGGCGGGGGGTTAGGCAGGCAGAGCCCGGCGGGGGCTCAGTGCAGGCTTTTTTTGCCCGGCGGGGTGGGCGGCGGCGCATTGCCCCGGCCCCGGCGGCGGAGTTGCATCTCCAGATAGCCCCGGCTCAGGGGATACCCCCCCTCCAACAGCAGCACGCAGGGATACTTGGCGCAGTCGGCCGAGCAGTAGCCAAGCTTCCGGTTGGTGGCGCATTGCAGGATGGCGCAGGTTCCCCCCAAGAGCTTCAGTTGCGCCGCCAGCTTGAGCTGCCCCTGCTCCTCGGTCCCGCTGCCGCAGGGGCTGCACACGCCCTGGCGGAACAGGCCGCAGGTCAAGCAGTTGATGCCGCAGGCGCCGGTGCCTTGGCCTTGCATGTCACTCCCCGCTCAAGCGATGCACCATGAGGTTGGCCAGGGCCCAGATCCCGTCCAGGGCCAAGTGGAACGGCGCCCGGGAGTCGAAGCCCACCACCGCCCGGGCGGCGAACTCGCCGTCGTCCCCCCACACGAGCACGTACAAGGGCAGGCGCGGCAGGCCGTGGAGTTTCACCGCCGCGTCCCCGCCTTCCCAGGGCTCGCCGCCCAGGGCGGCAGCCCGCTCCAGAAGCTCCGCCGGCCGCGCGCCGAAACGTTTTTCCAGGGGGCGGATGGGGATGGCGTGGGGCCCCTGGAAAAACAGATCGCCCCCGGGCAGCTCCCGGGCGGTGACCATGCGCCCGGAGGGGGGGGCCTCCACGGCCCGGGCCAGGGTGCTCACCAAGACCAGGGCGGATTGGTAGCTGACCCGGTAATCCGGCCGGGCGGCCAGCCGCACCTGCCGGGCCTGGGGCATAATCAGATACTCCCGGTTCAGCATGGAGAGGCTCACCGCGCCGCCCGGGGCCGCCGCGGGCAGCCACTCCCCCCCGGCCGCCCGGGCCGCTTCCGCCGGGTCGCGGCGGTCCAGGTCGTCCCACAGGGCCGCGGGCATCTGGTCGGCCCAGCGGAAAAGGCGATTGTCCTCGAGGGTAAGGGGCTCGGCGGCCATGGCTTAATCCTGCCAGTGCTCCCGGGGGGTTAGGCGGCGGACGTAGGGACGCACGCCCTTTTTCTTGGGCTCGCCCGTCCGGGTGCGGGCGTACAACTCCAGATACTTGGCCACGGTCCGGCGCATGGCCGCCCGGGGCACCACCTCCTGGATACCACGAATTTCGCCGTAATACTCAGGTTTCAGATAGGTCTCGGCCGAAACCTCCAGCAGGGCGTCCGAGCGCACCAGGTTCTCGTCCACCTCAAAGCCCCGGGCCTTCATGACCCGGGGGCCGGTGAAGATCACCATGGCCTCGGGCTCGCTCAAGCAGATGTCGCCCAAGGCGGCATAGGAGGCGATGGCCCCGCCGGTGCTGGGGTCGGCCAGGATGGAGATGTAGGGCACGCCGGCTTGCTTCAGCTTTTCCACCGAGGCCACGGTCTTGTACATCTGCATGAGGGAGACGATGCCCTCGTAGAGCCGTGCGCCGCCGGAGCAGCACACGCTCACCAGGGGCCAGCGCCGCCGGATGGCGTACTCCACGGCCAGGCGAAACTTCTCCCCGAACACCACCCCCATGGAGCCGCCGGCAAAGGCGAACTCGCTGATGGCCAACACGGCCTGGTAGCCCAGGATGTTGGCGTGGGCCGTGACCAGGGACTCGTTGAAGCTGCTGCGTTTTTTCTGCTTTTCCAGGAAAGCCCGGTAATAGGAATGGATGTCGTCTTCGGGCAGGAGGTCGGACACGGACAGGTTGCGGAACAGCTCATGGAAGGTGCCGGGGTCGGTCAGGGCGCTGATCCAGCCCTGGGCGTCCAGGACGTGGCGCTTGCCGCAGGCGGGGCAGGTCTGGAAGTTCTCCAGATAATCGATGAGGGGAATCATGGCCCCGCAGCCCTCGCCCTCGGCCCCGGCCTTCTCGTGGCCGCAGCGCACAAAGGCCTGGCCCGGCTCCATCAGGGTGCCGTCGCCGTAGTTGTCTTCCACGTTGATGCCCGAACCGCTGGGCTCGGAGACGACCTGGATATCGGCCGGCACCTTGTAGAAGGTCTTGAGGGGGCGCTCGATGAAGCGCTTGATTTCGTAGAAGGTGCCCGGCTGGATGACCCCCATCTCCCAGGCCAGCTCGATGCGGCGCTCCAGGAGTTTGTCCAGCTTGCGGCGGAAAAGCTCCTTGGCGGTCTTGTCCAGGAACTCGCTGATGCCGGCGGCCAGGCCGGCCTTGTCGTCCACCCGCTTGGTCTGGGGCACCACCTGGTCCACCACCCGGAAATGGCGCAGGTCCTTGGCCGTGGATTTGCTGATGGCCAGGGCCTCCTCGATGCGCCCGGCATCGCGGAAGATGATGGCCGCCAGGGACTCGGGCGGCGCGGTGGCGTACATGGCGTCCTCCACCGCGGCCCGGCGGTCGGCCACCTGCAGGGCCAGGGCCCCGCCCGAGCCGCCCTCCCCCAACACCAGGCTCACGGTGCGGATGGGCACCGTGAGGTAGGCCCGAATGAGGTGGGCGATGAAAAAGGCTTGCAGCCGGCGGGCCGAGTACATGGAGATGTCCGCGCCGTAGGTGTCGATCAGGCTCAGGAGATAGGCGTCCTCGTGGGGGCCGGTGTCCGACAGATGCCGGAGGAAGCCGAGCACCCGGGAGTGGTCGTCGGCGTTCAACATGCCCCAGTTGTTCCGACCCACGTCCTCGGTCGAGCGGAACTGCTCGGGCTTGGGTTTCTGTTGGGCCACCACGTAGACCCGGCGCTCGCCCAGATGCCCTTCGCCCATGACCAAGTTGTCGCTCGGCACCTGATAGTTACGGAAGTCCGCGAAAATCCTTTGGATTATGTCGGTGGATCGCGGACGGAAGGGGTGGCGGGTGCGGGTCTTTAACAAATCTATGAGTTTCAAGGAGATACTCCGTTGGAGACGGGAGCTGGAAGGACGGCGCGGCTGGCGTCCTGGCGTTTGACCGGGTAATGGTATGGCAGGGGGGTAGGGGTGTCAACCCCGGCTGCGGCCTAGGTTTTCACCGAGCCGAAAACTCCGGGTCTGGCCAGGCCGGCCGGGGCCGCCAAATGATTCGCCGGTCCGGGTGGCGGGGCTGGCGGCTTGGTGTAAAACTTGTTGCAGCGGTTTCGGGGCTCTGTTATAAAACGGTGCCTGAGTTGGGGCCCTTGGGCCCAGGTGGTGGCTATAGCTCAGTTTGGTTAGAGCGCCAGGTTGTGGCCCTGGAGGCCGAGGGTTCAAGTCCCTCTAGCCACCCCACTCCAGAACGATCACCGCCCCGGGCTAGGGTTCCCCAGCCTGGGGCGGTTTTTTTCCGGACCACAGGTCCTGCCGGTCCCTGACCTGCAGCCTCCATGCCGCCCCCCGCCCTTTTTGGCGGCTTGACCCGGGGCGCGCTTCCAGCTAAGTTGGCCCGTGACCAGGGGAACGCTCTCCCGGGCCCGCGCCCCCGGGGAGGCTTCCCGGCGGCCGCGGCCCGCCGGCCGCGGCCGCGACCCTCGAACTCCCGCCCCGGGCGGTTCTCCCCCCGGGGCTTTGACCAGGAGGTATCCTTGCCCAAGCTAGTGCGATTCGCTGGATTGCTCTTATTGGTCGCGCTGTTGGCCGGCCTGGCCGGTTGCAGCTCCCCGCCCCGCGGGGTCACCCTCACCGATCAGGTGGGGCGCATGACTTATGACGAGGCCTTGCGCATGTGGGGGCCGCCGCTCCGCGTGGAGAAGGGCGACCAGCTCAAGGCCGCGGTGTGGGAGCGCAACTTCGACCAGGAATACCTGGAGGAAATTTCCTGCTGGTTCGACAACCAAAACACCCTGGTGGACTGGCGCTCCCAGGTCTGGGAGATCAACGAAAACGGCCAGCGCACCATGGTGCAATACTAGCTTCCGAATCGTCGACCCGGCCCCTCCCGCCCGGAGCGCCGGGCAGCCAGTTGGCCCGACCGACCCTGACCCCAAGTCCTGGCCGGTCCGAGGCCGGCTCCGGTCAAGCGCTCAGCTGGTCGTACAGCTCACTCAAGGCGGTCAGGTGTTGGCGCTCCTCGGCCGCCACGCCCTGGAAGACCTCTTTCTCGTCGGCGCGGTCGGTGTGGTCGGCCAAGCGGAGGTAAAGGTCCAGGGACTGGGTCTCCAGGGCCAGGGCCAGGTCCAGGAGCCAGTGGGGCCCCTCCTCCCCGGCGGCCGTGCCCGAGGCTTCCAGGAAATCGGCCAGGCGGTAACCGCCCTCCATCAACACCGGCCGGTCCTCCTCCCACAGGGGCGCCGAACCCCGCTCCGCGGCCGGCAGGGCCTCGAACAGACCGCGCAGCCTTTCCAGATGCTTATGTTCCCAGGCTCCCAGGCGTTGGCTCAGCTTGCGTAAGCCCTCGTCCTCGGTGCGGCGGGACACCTCGCCGTAAAACTCCTGTAGACCACGTTCCAGCCGGGCCGCCACCCGGAGCACCGCGGCCGGGCCCTGGCCCGTGGGGGCCAGGTCCAGGCCCCACTCCTGGGGGCCGGCTGCCGTGCGTTCCTGCCAGGCCTTGATGCCGCCGGCGAGGTTGTAGACCTCGGCAAAACCCCGGCCCGCCAGGAGCTGGGCCGCGGCCCGGCTGCGTCCGCCCACGGCGCAGTAGGTGATCACCGGTTTGCCGGGGTCCAACTCGTCCAGCCGTCCCTCCAGCTCGCCCACCGGCACCAGCTTGGCCCCGGGCAGGTGCTTTTCCTGGTACTCCCCGGGCTGCCGCACGTCCAGGAGCTGATAGCTCTCGGCCGGATGATCCGCCATATAATCCCGCACCTCCTCCGCCGTGAGGACGGGGGCCTTATGCAGCAGCTTTTTCCAAAACATGCCTGCCTCCCCTGTGAGTGAGATCGGCGGGGGGCCCGCCCGGCCGCCGGTTCAGTGTACGCTGGGGGTGAAGGGCTGGACCAGGAGATGGCCCCAGCCCAGCTTGGACTCGTCGAAATGCCCGCCCACCCCGATCTTGATGGTGTCCTGGTCCACCTCCTTGACCAGGGTGCCCAAGGAACGGTCCCACAAGGAAAAGATGGTGCCGTAGTTGGAGTTGCGTTCCTTGATCTTCACCGAATGGTGGATGCGGTGCATGGAAGGCGGCACCCCGGCCACCCAGACGATCTTCTCCAGCGAGGCCGACACCGCCAGGCAGCTGTGCTGGAACTGGGCGCATAGGACCAGGAGGGCCTCAAAAACCACCACCCCCACGGGGTCTGCGCCCAGTAGGTAGACCAGGGCGATCTTGATGACCATGGAGATGGACAACTCGCCCAGGTGGAAACGGGTGGCCGTGGACACGTCCATGTTCAGGTCGGTGTGGTGCACCCGGTGGAAGCGCCAGAACAAGGGCACCACATGGTTCAAAAGGTGCCAGACATACAGCATGAAGTCCATGAACACGATGGTGATCAGGAAGTTGGCCCAGCGGGGCACGGCCAGGATATTCAGCACCCCCTGGCCGTGGTCCCGGGCGTAGACCGCGGTGACCACGGCGGCCGCGCCGAACACAACGTTCAGGATCAGGCTGTTGAAGCCGGTCAGGGCCAGATTGATGAACCAGCGCTTGCCCTTGGAGACCGTGGTCGGGCGGTAGGGCCGGACCAGCTCCCAGAACAGGAAGAACAACAGCCCCCCCACGAACATCACCGGCCGGATCCAACCGTAACTAATCAACTCCATGCCCTGACTCCCGTATTTTGGTCCCCGCCGGCCGGTTCCGGCGGGCGGTTTAACCTGCTAAAGGTCAGTATACCTTAGGTGAAAGGGTGGAGCGAGGTGGTGAGTTTGCCCTCCGCTCCCCCTTGCCGTGTTAAAATCGAGTATTCCCCGGGGGAGACCACCAGCCTAGGAGGCCGCCATGATCGTCGCCCATTTGAAACCCTTGGCCGAGATACGGCGCTACCTGGCCCCCCACCGCCGGGTGCTCTTGTTGGGGTGCAACGAATGCGTCACCGTGTGCCAAACCGGGGGCAGCAAGGAGACCGCGGTGTTGGCCGCGGCCCTGCGCCTGGCTCCGGCCGAAGGCGGCGAGCCGGGGCAAATCTCCGAGTTCACCCTGGAGCGCCAGTGCGACCCCGAGTACGCGGAGAAGATCGCCGACTTGGCCGCGGCGCACGACGCCCTGGCCTCCCTGGCCTGCGGCTGCGGGGTGCAGACCCTGGCCGCGCGCTTTCCGGGTCTCCCGGTATATCCCCTGGTGAACACCACCTTCCTGGGGGCCAGCGAGCGCTCCGGGGTCTGGGCCGAGCGCTGCCAGGGCTGCGGCGATTGCGTGTTGGCCTACACCGGCGGCATCTGCCCGGTGGCCCGCTGCGCCAAGCGCATCTTCAACGGCCCCTGCGGCGGCTCCTCCGGCGGCAAATGCGAGATATCCCCCGAGGTGGACTGCGCCTGGCAGCTCATCTGGGACCGGTTGCAAGCCTTGGGCCGCACGGATCTCTATGAAGCCATCATGGAACCCAAGGACTGGCGGACGGCCCGGGGCGGCGGCCCCCGGAAACTCGTGCGGGAGGAGTTGTGATGGGCGAAGATGCGGCCTGCAAGAGCGACAGCCAACTGGAAAAGGTGCTCAAAGCCGGGCACTTCGCCTTCACCGGCGAGCTGGGCCCGCCCCGGGGGGCCGATGCCGCGGCGGTGCGGGAAAAGGCCCGGCACCTGGTGGGCCTGGTGGACGCGGTGAACATCACCGACAACCAGACCGCGGTGGTGCGCATGGCTTCCTGGGCCACCAGCCTGGTGGTGAAGGAGCTGGGCCTGGAGCCCAACTACCAGATGGTGTGCCGCGATCGCAACCGCCTGGCCATGCAGTCGGATATCCTGGGGGCGGCGGCCCTGGGCCTCAACACCATGCTCTGCCTCTCGGGGGACCACCCCCGGTTCGGCGACCACCCCCAGGCGGCCAACGTGCACGACCTGGACTCCATCCAGCTCTTGGGCATGGTCAAGAAGATGCGGGATCAGGGCCAATTCCTGGGCGGCGCGCCCTTGACCGTGGCGCCCCGCATGTTCCTGGGCGCGGCGGCCAACCCCTTTGGCGATCCCTTTGAACTCCGGGTGCTGCGCCTGGGCAAGAAGGTGGCCGCCGGGGCGGACTTTATCCAGACCCAGAGCATCTATAATATGGCCAAGTTCCGGGAGTACGTGCGCCTGGCCCGGGAGCGGGGCCTCACGGAGAAAACCTTTATCCTGGCCGGGGTGACGCCCCTGAAATCCGCCGGCATGGCCCGCTACATGGCCGACAAGGTGCCGGGCATGGAGGTGCCGCCGGACATCGTCAAGCGCGTGGCCGGAGCGCCCAAGGCTGAACAAGCCGCGGAGGGCATCCGCCTGGCCTGCGAGCAGATCGCGGAACTGCGCGAGATGCCCGGAGTGGCCGGCATCCACTTGATGGCCATCGAGTGGGAGCACCGGGTGCCCGAGATCGCGGAGCGGGCCGGCCTCCTGCCCCGGCCCCAGGTTTAGCCTGCCCGGGCCGACCCCTGGCCTGCCGCCGCACACTTGCATTCAACTCCAGCCGCCTGCCTGCCGATTGGTTTCAGCAGCCTGCCCGCTTTACCAACTCGAGGGAAGCCCCTTCGCTGAGCAGGAGAGCTGTATGGCGCCAACCAAACGCATGGGAATTATCGCGGGATTGTTGGGGGGCTGGTGTCTGCTGGGAATTTGCTACGCGCCTCCCCCGGCCTTGGCGGGCCCCGTGCAAATTGACCGGATCATGGACTCCTGCTACCAGGTGGACCTGGACCTCTCCGGTTTGTCCCACCGGGATTTCGGGCGGGATTACGCCAGGGCCATCATCACCGCCCAACCGGAGTTCGAGAGCCTGGTGGACTCGTTCCTCAAGGGCATGCTGGACGTGACCCGGCAGGAGGCCCCGGACCTGAACTTCGCCACCCTGCGGAGCCGGGCCCAGGACATCGTCACCAATGTGCCCGTGGACTACGTGGACGAGATCGCGGGCATGCAGGACGTTTTCTCATATGACCGCGACCAGTTGGGCGACGGGCGGCTTTCGCGGAACGAGATGCTGGTGTTCCAGCTCTTTGCCGACGTCTTCCGGCCCTCGCTCTGCTCGGCTTCCGCCGTGTTCGGCGACGCCTCGACCACGGGGCACACCATCATCGGCCGCAATTTGGATTGGTATGATCTGCCGGGCCAGGAGATGAACCAGCTTCACGCGGTGTCCATCTTCCGCAATGGCGAAAAATCCTTTGCCAACTTCGGCTTCCTGGGTTCCCTCAGCGTGGTCAGCGCGGTGAGTGACGATCATGTCTTCGCCTCGGTGCTGGACATCGACACCGGCCTGGACTATCCCGACACCAAGGACAAGCACTCCTACACCCTGGACCTGCGCTACGCCCTGGAGAACGAGACCACTCTGCAAGGCGCCGCGGACTACCTGACCACCTATGATTACGCCCATTGGCACCTGGTGGCCTTGGCCGACCGGGACACGGCCCAGGTGCTGGAGAACAATGTGGGCAGCCCCTCCCGCGGCTTGCGCACCTCCACATCCGAGCTGATCCCCGGGGTCACCTGGAACCACCCCGACGCCATCGCCACGGTCAACAGTTTCCTCCTGCCGGGCAACTACCCCACCCATTTCGACGCGCCCAGCAACGTGGAGCGCTTCCAGAGCTTCCAGAGCCTGTATGACGCATACCTGACGGGCGGCGCCGCGGTGGATATGGACGAGATGATGCAGATCTCCGGCTACCCCGGGCCGGACGGCCAGGGCCTGGGCCGCACCGGGGCCATCTTCCGCTCCCGGGACGGCTTCCCCTCGGTGCAGTCCATCGTCATGGACCTGGACACCTTGGAGACCCATGCCTTTTTTGCGCCGCGGGAAGCCATGCCCCGGCAACCGGACTACGCCATCGTGTTCGCCCAGGACCCCTTTACCAACCCCCCCGGCCCGATTATCGGGAACTAGGCGGAACCGCCGGAAAAACCGCATCTTCCTATGAGAAAACCAACCGGGCGTGGGCGCGAACCCCGCGCCCGGTTGGCGTTAGATCCGGCTGGAGCCGGGAGATTTGCGCCCTCCGCTCCTTCCCGTTAGCGCACCAGCCGCACATGGTTGTAGATGCGCACGTCGTCGTTCTGGGGCCCGGGCCGTTGACGTACCTGGCCGGGTCGCCGCTCTTGGGGTCGCCCCTTTGGGCGCCCGCGCCGTGCACGTTGACCAAGCGGCCGTTGAACACCCCGAAGGTCTGGCCAAAGGCCACCTGCACCGCCTCGCGGCTCGACCCTTCCAGTAAGGTGGCGCCGGACCAGTACCAGTAGTAGGACTCGGGATTGCTCACCCGGAAGATCGGGGCAAGGGCCGCGAGGCCGGTGGTGGCGGAGGAGCGGGTGTGGTCCACGGTGACGGTCACCGATGCCACGGGGGTCAGCGTCTGTGACGGAAAATGTTCGCGGGAAGAATGTATCGGGTGGGCGGACGAGGCGCTGTACCGAGCCAAGCGGGATGGCCGCAATCAAATCCGGGTGGCCTGCTGACTCGGGCCAGGGCAGGCTCCCACCGGGCCCGGGAGCGGTCACCCCTCCCGCCGGCTCGCTCCCCGGCCGGAGGCGCTCCGGGCTCCCTCGATTTTTTTCCACAACCTGCTTACGCTTTTTCCTGTCAGGGGTGATTGATTACCCAGCCCGCCGTCTTATCAGTTACCATTGAAACAACAGGTGGAATCCTCCCGCTCCCGGCGTGCCGGCCCGGGCCGGTTTCCTGAGAAACGAGACCAAGCGATCCAACACCCTCCCGGTATCCACGGCCGGGCAGGTGTGGTTTCACCTGCGGGGATTCACCCGGCTGGCGGCGCCCCGAAGCGATCATCCGGGAGCGGAAACAGCCGGCCACGGCGCCCCGGCGCTTGGTTTGCCGAGCTTTCCAGGCCTGGAGTGGGCTTGCTACAATAAAAAGAAATGATCCTGGGGCGCGCGGCTGAACGCCCTGGCCGCGCAACCCTGGTAGCCTAGAAAAACGAGGAGTGTTCCTATGGCCAAAAAGCAGATGACCAGAAGGCAGTTCGTGAAAGCCGGCCTGTTGACCGCCGCTGGCGCCGGCCTGGGGGTGGGGGCGCTGAAGCCCACCGGGCTGTACGCCGCGACGCCCAAAGTGGCCGGTCCCATCAAGGTTGGCTACCAGTCGGAGACTTCGGGCTTTCTGGCTGCTTGGGGTGACTTCCATATCATGGGCGCCACCATGGCCATGGAGGAGATCAACGCGGCCGGCGGCATCGCCGGGCAAAAGCTGGAGATAGAGTTCCACAACACGGCCCTGCACCCCGACCAAGCCGTGCGCAACGCGCGCCGATTCGTGGAGAAATGGGGCGCCGATTTCCTGGCCGGGGTGGATATCTCCGAACAGGCCCTGGCCTTGGCCCCGGTGGTGGCCGAGCTGGACCGGGTGCTGATGGTGACCCACGCCCCCGCGGCCAAGCTCACCGAGGAAGAGGTGTTCCAAAAGGGCATCAAGCAGATTTTCCGCGTCGCGACCCCCACCTATCAGGACGCCTACGCCGCCGCCTTGGTGGCCCGGGACATCCCGGCCAAGACCTGGGGGGGCCTGAACCTGGCGAACGATTACGGCACCTCGTGTTGGAGCATGTTCCAGGAGACTCTGGCCAAGGTGAAACCGGAGGTCAAATTCCCCGCCGCGGTGGCGGTGCCCTGGGACACCACGGACTACCGGCCCCACATCAACACCCTCATGAACGCCGAACCCGAGGGCATCTTCTGCTCCGCGGTGTCGGCCGGGCTCATCCACATGGTCCGCCAAGCCCAGAAGATCGGGCTTTTCGACCACGTAAAGCACGTCATGCTGACCGGCGGCGGGGGCATGGACGTGTTGGAAGGCCTGGGCAAGGTCATGCCTGACAACGTGTGGATCACCAGCCGCTACTGGCTCCAGTACCCCGCCACCCCGGCCAACCAGGACTTCGTGACCAGGTTCTTCAAGCGCTGGAGTCATTACCCGGCCGACGTGTCCGAGGCGGCCTACGCCGCCATGTACGCCTTCAAGAAGGCGGTGGAAGCGGCCGGGTCCAAGGAAACCAAGGCGGTGATCCAGGCCCTGGAGGGCATGAGCCTGAAGTGCCCGGCCGGGACCCGCGTGTTCCGCAAGGAAGACCACCAGGCCGTGTACGACGTGCCCTGGGGGCTCACCAAGTCGGACCCCACCTTCGGCTTCAAGGTGATGGGGCAGATGGTGGTGGTCCCGGCCAAGGACTGCTTTGCCCGGCCGCCGTTCACCGGCCCCGCCGCTCGGCCCCCGTTCCAAGGCTAGCCGAGATTTCCACCGCCTCCCCCATGGCGGGTGCGCGGCAGCAATAAACTTCCCGGCCGCCGGTCTTCGGACCCGGCGGCCGGACGTCTTTCCAGGTTTGGCCCAACTGACCCAGGAAGGGCCGGCGCTTGGGCCGCCTCCGCTATGCGTGGGATTTGCAGGGGAAGCCTTCCCAATTTTCAGTTGATGGCCTTCCCCGGACCGGCACAGCCAGGTGTTCGCCGGCAAGGCGACGGACGAGCGACAACCGGAGGCGTAGCCCTAGCTACGTCGAGGTTGGAGCGATGTCCGCAACGCAGCCGGCGGGCATCTGGCGAAGCCGCCCCCGTCATGAATGACAAACCCCAAGCCGAGGTTGGAGCGCTGGCCCGGGGCGCAGCCGGCGGGCATCTGGCGAAGCCGGACCACTAACCGCGTTACACCCCCAACATAACCTTGGCCGTGCCGAAGTAGATCAACAGCCCAGTGATGTCCACGATGGTGGTCAGGGCCGGGCTGGCCACCACGGCCGGGTCCAGTTTCAGCTTGGCCGCGCACAGGGGCAGCACCGCGCCGATGAGGGTGGCGCTGACCACCTGAAAGCCCAGGGCCAGGGAGATGACCAGGCCCACCTTGGGCAGGGAGAACCCCGCCGGCAAGGGGGTGCCGCCCGAGAGGAACAGCACCTTGCCAAAGGAAAGCACCCCCAGGATGGCGGCCAACAGCACGGCCACCCGGAGTTCCTTCCACATGATCCGCCAGAGATCCCTGGGACGCACCTCGTGCAGGGCCAGGGCCCGCACCACCACGGTGGCCGCCTGGCTGCCGGTGTTGCCGCCCGTGTCGGCCAGCATGGGCATGTACAGGGCCAGGATCAGGAGGTTGACCAGGGTGGCCTCAAAGTGGTGGATCACCAGGCCCGACACCAGCCCCACCGCGGCCAGGCCCACGATCCAGTAGACCCGGTTCAGGAAATGCTTCCAGGCCGTGGTGCGCAGATAGGCCCCGGGTTCATGGCTGCCGCTGATGGCCATGAACTTCTCCAGGTCCTCGGTGTGCTCCTGGTTGATGATGTCGATGGCGTCGTCGTGGGTGACGATGCCCACCAAGACGCCCCGGGGGTCCACCACCGGCAGGGCGAGGAGGTCGTACTTGGCGATCTTGCGGGCCGCCTCTTCCTGGTCCTCGTCCACCCGGGCCGCGATCAAATCCCGGTGCATCACCTGATCCACGGTGACCTCGGGCCGGGCCAGGATCAGGTCCTTCAGGGACACGAAGCCCACCAGCCGGCGGGCGTGGTCCACCACGTAGCAGTAGTAGATGGTCTCCTTGTCCGGGGCCTCGCGCCTGAGGCGGGCCAGGGCCTCGGCCACGGTCAGCTCCGGCCGGAGCACGGCGTAGTCCGAGGTCATCACCGCACCGGCCGTGCCCTCGGGGTAAGCGGTGAGGCGGCGGATGTCCTCCCGCTCGGCCTGGGCCAGGGCCGGCAGCACCGTCTCCTGGCGATCCTCGGGGATGCGCTTCAGGAGGTCCACCCGCTCGTCGGGCGGCATGTGGGTCAGGATCTCGGCAAAGTCGGCCCGGGGCAGGGTTTGGGCCAGGTCGCTCTGCATCTCCTCGCCCAGATTGGCGAAGACCGCGGATTTGTTGGCGGGCGCCAAAGCGGCCAGGGCCCGCCAGGCCTGGTCCGCGGGCAATTGGGCCAAGGCCTCGGCCAGGCGCACCGGGTTCAGGGAAGAACCCAGCCGCTTCAGCTCGCCCGGGTTGTCAGAGGCCAAAAGAGACAAAAGACGGGTGGACAGGCGTCCGTTCTTCATGTTCCACCTCCGGTCCCGGCCAGGCGGCCCGGAGGGGGAAAGCCGGCAGGAGGTCAGCTAACCCGGGAGGGCCGCCCAGGGGAAAGGCGCGGTTCGCTTGTCAAACAACAACCCCCAGGGTCGTCCACAGTGATGCTCCAACTTGTAGAACTGGTTTAGCGGCCTTGCGGCCGAGCGAAAGTCTAGGCCCCGGCCCAGGGCGAGTCAAGGCGCAATCCGGTGAAACCGGTGGAGACGGGTTCGGGCCAAGGAGATGTTATGGCATGAGATTTGGGAAACGGTCGCACGTGGGGCGGGAGCCGCTCAACCAACTCCCGCCTCAGCCCACCAACCCCGCGGTGGCCTTTTGGGCCAGGTCCCACAGCCAGGCCGGGAACAGGCCCAGCCACAGGAGCCCCGCCGCGATGAGGGCCAGGGCCAGGCCCTCGGCCGGGTGCAGGGCCTGGGCCGTGGCCGGGGCCGGCTCGCCCTCCTCCGCCGGGGTCAGGAAGACCACCGCGGTGAGCTTGAAGTAGTAGTAGAAAGCCGCGGCCGCGGCCAGGGCGCCGACCACGGCCAGGCCCACGTGCCCGGCCCGGAGGGTGGCGGTGAACAGGAACCACTTGCCCACGAACCCTCCCGTGGGCGGCAGGCCGGCCAGGGAGAAGAGGCAGAGCACCAGGAAGGCGGCCAGCCAGGGACGGTGCCGGCCGAGACCGGCCAGGTCGGACAGGGGTCCCAGGTCGGAGGCCCGGGGCGCCAGCCCGGCCAGGAAGCCGAACACCCCCAGGTCCATGAGCGCGTAGACCGCCACGAAGAAGAAGGCCGCCCCCAGGCCCCCGCTGGCCGCCCCGGTCAGGGCCATGACCAGGTAGCCCATCTGGGCCGCGCTGGAGTAGGCCAACAGCCGCTTGACCCGGTTCTCCCGCAGGGCCGAGAGGTTGGTGACCACCATGGTCAGGGCGGCCAAGAGCCACAGGGCCGGCAGAGCGAAGACGGCCGCGTCGCCTCCCAGGCCGGCGGCCAGGCGGATCAACAGGGCGGCGGCCGCGGTCTTGGAGCCGGCGGCCAAAAAGGCGGTGAGCGGGGCCGGCGAGCCCTGGTACACGTCCGGGGTCCAGACGTGCAGGGGAGCCAGGGACAGTTTGAAGGCCAGGCCGGTCAGCACCAGGCCCAGGCCCAACAAGCCCCAGCCGCCCGGGGCCGGCGCGCCGATCTTCAGGGTGCCTGCGGCGGCATAGAGCAGCGCGATGCCGAAGATCAACAGTCCCCCGGCCACGGCGCCCAGCACGAAGTACTTGAGCCCCGCCTCCAGGGAAGCCCCGGAGTCGCGGCGGATGGCCAAGAGCACGTACAGGCACAGGGACAACAACTCCAGGCCCAGGAACAACATCAACCAGGAGGCCGCACCGGCCGTGAGGATCATGCCCAAAGCGCCCAGCAGGATCAGCCCATAGAGCACGTCGCCCACAAACCCGCGCTCCGTGGCGTAGCGCCGGGCCAAAAGCAGGGTCAACAGGCTCAGGAGGGCGGTGAGGCCGGTGAAGAAGCGCCCGTAGGCCCCCACGTCCAAGAGGCCCTGGTACAGCCCCTGGGCCGGCCCGTGCAGGGCGGCGAGACCGGCGGCCAGGGCCGCGGCCAGGGACAGCCACCACAAGAGCGAGCGGGTGCGCCCGGGCCACACGGCCCCCAGGCAAAACACCAGCCCCCCGGCCAGGGCCAGGATGGCGTGGGGCGCTATGACGATCCAAGCAGCCGGCATGTTCTAAGCCCTAGGAGTCTTTCGGAGAAAGGGGAAGACGTGGGGGGAAACCCCTTTTTGTGAACAAAAAGGGGTTTCCCCCCACACCCCCCTTCCCCAAAAAAACTTCATAGTTTTCATAGGTTTGAGCAATGGAATCGGTCAAATTCACGCCTGGTCTCCTTTGTTGCCTAAAAAGCCGCCGCCAGGCTGGGGCCGCCCGCGGTGGCCAGAGCCGCCAGGGGCGGTTGCACCAGGTCCAGCACCACGCCGGGCGCCAGGCCCATGAACAACACCGCCAGGGCCAGGCTCCCCAAAATAAGCACCTCCCGGCCGCTCAGGTCCCACACCGCCGCCTCGGGCTTGGCCGGGCCGAAGATGGTGGCTTGGATCATGCGGAGCACGTAGACCACCCCCCACAACAGCCCGGTGAAACCCAGCACCGCGGCCGCGGGATGGTTCTGGAAGGTGCCCACCAGGACCAGCAGTTCGCCCGGGAAGTTGTTGAGCCCGGGCAGGCCCAGGGAGGCCATGGCGAAGAACAGGAAAAAGGCGGCAAACACCGGCATGCTGGTCCACAGCCCCCCCATGTCGGCCAGGCGGCGGGAGTGCAAGCGCTCCTCCAGCATGCCGGCCAAAAGGAACAGGGCCGAGGTGGACAGCCCGTGGTTGATCATCTGCAGCACCGCGCCCGACAGGCTCACCAGGTTCCAGGCGGCCAGGCCCAGGATCACCAGGGCCAGATGGCTGATGCTGGAATAGGCCACCAGGCGCTTCAGGTCCTCCTGGGCCCGGGCCACCCAGGCGGCGTAGAACAGGCCGGTCAGGGCCAGGAACAGGAGCAGCGGCGCCGCCCGGGAGGCGGCCAGGGGCAACAGCGGCAGGGCCAACCGCAGGATGGCGTAGGCTCCGGTTTTGAGCAGCACCCCGGCCAGCATCACGCTGCCGGCCACCGGGGCCTGGGTGTGGGCCTCGGGCAGCCAGGTGTGCAGGGGCACCACCGGCACCTTCACGGCGAAGCCCACCAAAAGCGCGGCCATGAGCCAAAGTTGGGCCGTCTCGCCGGGGGGGTGGGCCAAGAGAGCCGGCAGGGAGAAGGTGTAGGTCCCGGTGGCCGCCCCGTGCAGGGCGTAGAGCCCCAGAAAGCCCACCAGGAGGAGCACGCTGCCGGCCATGGTGAACAGGATCAGCTTGAAGGAGGCGTGCACCCGGTTCTCGTGACCCCAGATGCCCACCAGGAAGAACAGGGGGATGATCTGCAATTCCCAGAACAGATAGAACAGGAAGAGATCCTGGGCCAGGAACACCCCGTTGACCCCGCCTTGCAGCACCAGCAGCGCGCCGTAGTAGAGCTGGGGCCGCTCCAGGGGGCGGTGCCAGGAGACCAGCACGCACAAGATCTGCAAGAAAGCAGTCAGGAGCAAGAGGACCAGGCTGATGCCGTCCAGGCCCAAGGTCCAGTTGAGGCCCAGGGCCGGCACCCAAGGCCAGTCCTCCCACAACAGCCACCCGGCGGGCCCGGTCGAGGCCCCGCTCCCCAGGCCCAGGCACCACAGGGTGAGGCCCAACTCCACCAGGGCGGTCACCAGGGCCACGGCCCGGCTGGCGCCCCGCCGGGGGCCGGCCGCGGCCACGGCCAAAGCGCCCGCCAGGGGCAGGAGGGTGAGAATGGTCAAGTAGAAGGGGCCCGGCATGGTCACGGCTTCCTCATAAGGCCAACCAACCCCAGGTCATGACGCCCAAGAGCGCCGCCAGGGCCGCCAGAAACATCAGAAGGTACAGGGATATCCGTCCGCTGGCCGCCTGGGCCAAAATCTGGGAGAGGCCGCCCAGGCCCTCCCCCAGGGAGAGGAATCCCCGGTCCAGGATGCCCTCGTCCAGACGCCGCCAGAGGAAATCCGCCGCGGCCCGGTAGGGGCGGGCCACCACGGTGGTGTAGAAATGGTCCAGGTAAAAGGCCTGGGCCAGGGTCTCGCGCCAGGCCGAGGCCCGCGGCCCGCCCGAGAAATGCCGGAACAGGCGGAAGGCCAGCCACAGGGCGGCCAGCACCCCGGCCGCGCTGCCCAGGGCCAAGAGCCAGGCCACGGTGGCCGGCGCGCCCAGGTCCACCTTGGCTCCGGGAACCGCGGCCAGGAAACGGGCCAGCCAATTCTTGCCCGGCCCCAGGGGCAGGTTCAACACTCCGTCCACCAGGGCCAGGAAAGCCAGGGGCCACATGGCCCACACCATCACCCGGGGCAGCGGCTTGAGATCACCGGCCACCCGGCCTTCCTCCCGCGAGCCAAAGGCGATGAGGTAGGCGCGGAAGGTGTAGACCGGGGTCAAGAGCGCCGCCGCGAAGCCCGCGGCCCAGCAGAGGTGATAGGCCAGGCCCGGGGCGGTAAGCGCGGCCAGCAGGATGCGGTCCTTGCTGAAATAGCCGCCCACCATGGGGAAGGCGGAAAGGGCCAGGGCGCCGATGAGGAACTGGGTCCCCACCTGGGGCAGGAGACGGTGGAGGTTGCCCATCTTGTAGATGTTGTGCTCCTCCTCCAGGGCCTGGATCACGTACCCCGCGGTCAAGAAGAGCAGCGACTTGAAAAAGGCGTGGGAGAACAGGTGGAACATGGCGGACACGATGTCCGCGGCCCCGACGGCCAGGAACATGTAGCCCACCTGGCTGATGGTGGAGTAGGCCAGGATGCGCTTCAGGTCGTCCTGGGCCAGGGCGGCCAGGGCGGCCCACAGGGCGGTCACCGCGCCTACCCCGGCCAGGAACATGAGCATCGGGGGGCTGGCCTGCAACACCGGGAAGAGGCGGATGAGCAGGTACACCCCGGCGGTGACCATGGTGGCCGCGTGGATCAGGGCCGAGACCGGCGAAGGCCCGGCCATGGCGTCGGGCAGCCACACACTGAGCGGCAACTGGGCCGACTTGCCCGCCGCGGTCCAGAACAACAGGAACCCCAACAGGGTGGCCGCCCCCAGGCTCAAGGTCGGCGCCGCGGCGTCGATCTTGGTCAGGGAGAAGCTGCCGAACCACACGAAGCAGAGCGCGATGAACACCCCAAAGGCGATGTCCCCCAGCCGGGTGACCAGGAAGGCCTTGCGGCCCGCCGCGGCAAAGACCGGGTTGGTGTACCAGAAGCCGATGAGGGCATAGGAGCAGAAGCCCACCCCTTCCCAGCCCAGGTAGACAAAGGCCAGGTTGTCCGCCACCACGATGACCAGCATGGCGAAGACGAACAGGTTCAAATAGGCGAAGTAGCGCACCAAGCCGGGGTCTTCCCGCATGAACCCCGCGGAATAGATATGGATGATGCTGGCCACGAAGGTGACCATCAGGGCCATGAGCGCGGCCAGGCTGTCGTAGTGCACGTCCAGGGCCGCGTGGAAGGAGCCGGCCCGGATCCAGGACCAGTAGGTGAAGTCAAACACCCGGCCGCCCCCCGTGGCCAAGGCCGCGGCCGCGGCCACCAGGGCCACCAGCACCGCACCACAGGCCACGCCGGCCACCACCCGCCGGGGCACCAGACGCCCCACCAGGGCCGAGAAGGCCGCGCCGCCCAAGGGCGCCAGGAGCATGACCAGGATCAGGGTCCGCATGAGGCTAATTCCCCAAAAGCCGGAAGTCATCGGGGTCCAAGCTCCGCCGCCGCCGGTGGGCCCGCACCGCCAGGGCCAGCCCCACCGCCACCTCGGCCGCCGCCACGGACAGCACAAAGAGCACCAGGGCCTGACCCTCCAGGTTTTGCCAGTACAAGGAGCCGGCCACCAGGGCCAGCCCCGCCGCGTTGAGCATCACCTCCACCCCGATGATGATCATGAATAGATTGCGCCGGGCCGCCACACAGGCCAGGCCCGTGAGGAACAACAGGGCGGCCAGGAGCAGCACGTGTCCCAAAGGCACGATCATCGGGCGCCCTCCTCTCCCCCGCCGCCTTCGCCGCCTTCGCCGCGCTCGGCCCGGCCCAGGTACCAGGCGCCGGCCAGGGCCGCGAACAACAAGAAGGAGACCACTTCCACCGGCAGCCAGTACTTGTCGAACACGTAGCGCCCGAACTCGGCCGGCGAACTCATGGCCAGGGGCAGCGGCTTCCCGGCCAGGGGGTCCAGGTAGAGCAGCACGGCCATCAGGACGAACAGGGCGCCGGCCAGGGCCGCGGCGGGCAGCCACACCGCCGGCCGGCGGGCCGCGGGCACGGCCAGGGTCAGCACGATGAACACAAAGAGCACCATGATGCCCCCGGCGTAGATGATCACCTCCAAAGCGGCCAAAAGGGGCGCGCCCAGGAGGTAGAACAACAGCGCCGTACCCACGAAGGAGATGGCCAATTGCACCGCCGCGTGCACCAGGTTCTGCCGGGTCACGGCCAACAGGGTGGCCAAGAGCACCACCGCGGCCAATCCGTAGAATATGAGACCTGGCATGGTCATTGGTTCAGGTGCTCCCTATTGTGATGTTGAAAAAGGCTGTCCTAGCCTTGTTCAACCAAACATGGCAAAAGCGTGGTTTTGCCATGTTTGGCAAATAGCTTGCTTTTTCAAAGCTGCGCTATTTGGCGCGCCGTCCGTGGCGCGCCTAGCAGGCTGTTATCCAACAGCCTGCTAGACCTCCCCCTCAAGGAAGGTTGCTCAACAGGTCCACTGGCTCGTCCTCGTGCAGATGCGAGCCCTTTTCCCCGCCGGTGGTGACCCCGGCGTGGCGGTAGAAGTTGTAGTCCGGATGCTTGCCGCCGCCCTCGATCAAGAGATCCTCCTTCTCGACCACCAGGGACAACCACTCGTAGGAGCACAGCTCGAAGTCGCTGGTGAGCTGGATGGCCAGGGTGGGGCAGGCTTCCTCACACAGGCCGCAGAAGATGCAGCGGGCGAAGTTGATGCGGAACCAGCGGGCCCAGCGGCGGCCGTCGGCCCGCTCCTCGCTCTGCATGGAGATGCAGTCCACCGGGCAGGCGGCCGAGCAGAGGTAGCAGGCCACGCAACGCTCCTCGCCGTCGGGGTCCCGGGTGAGCACGATGCGGGCCCGGCTGCGGGCCGGCAGCTGGCGCTTGACCTCGGGGTACTCGATGGTCATGGGCCGGCGGAACAGGTGCCGCAGGGTCAACAGCAGGCCCTCGGCGATGCCCCAGGCCTGGCGGAAGCCCTCCTTGACCTCCTGGGCCCAGCCCGGCTCCCGCTTTTCCGGCTGCCTGCCCATCATCCCACCACCACGAAACCGGCCGTGATCACCAGGTTCACCAGGGCCAGGGGGGTCAGCACCTTCCAGCACAGGCCCATGAGCTGGTCCCAGCGGAGCCGGGGCAGGGTCCCCCGCACCCAGATCATGAAGAACACCACGGCGAAGACCTTGAGCAGGAACCACAACGGCGCCGGCAGCCAGGGGCCGTGCCAGCCCCCCAGGAAGAACACGGTGACCAGGGCCCCCAGCACGATCATGTTCACGTACTCTCCCAGGAAGTAGAGGCCGAAGCGGAGGCCGCTGTATTCGGTGTGGAACCCGGCCATCAGTTCATTCTCGGCCTCGGGCAGGTCAAAGGGTATGCGCTTGGCCTCGGCAAAGGCGGCCAAAAGGAAGATGACAAAGGCCACCGGCTGGGTGAGGGCAAAGGGCAGCCCGCTCTGAGCGTCCACGATCTCCCGCAAATTGAAGGAACCGGCCAGGAGGATCACCGGGGCCAGGGCGAGCCCCAACGGCAGCTCGTAGCTGATCATCTGGGCCGCGGCGCGGAGCCCGCCCAACAGGCTGTACTTGGAGTTGCTGGCCCAACCGCCCAAGGCCACGCCGTAGACCCCCAGGGAGGAAAAGGCCAGTACGTACAGCGCGCCCACGTTGAGGTCCAACACCACCAGCGGCACCGGCCGCCCGAACAGGACCAGGGGCGGTCCCCAGGGCACCACCGCCGCGATGACAAAGGCGGTGAGCGCGGTGACCGCCGGGGCCAGGAGGAACAGGACCCGGTCCGCCCCCCGGGGCACGAGATCCTCCTTGGTCAGGAGCTTGACGATGTCGGCCAGGGGTTGCAGCACCCCGTGCCAGCCGGCCCGGTTGGGCCCCAGGCGGATCTGCAGGCGGGCCAGGAGCTTGCGCTCGGCCAAGACCAGATAGGCCGCGATGAGCAGAAGCCCCACCACGCTGGCCACCAGTTTCGCCAGGAGCAGCGCCAGGCCCAGGAGCCACATGGCCATGGCTACACCTCCCTCTGGGGCTGCAGGGCGGTCAGCGCCAGCCGCGTGCAGCGGGCCGGGCACAACTGCCAGGCCGTGGTCGGCGGATTGGCCAGGACCACCGTGCGGCGGTGCATGTCGCCGCCCACGCGCCACGGCACCACCAATTCGCCCCCGGCCAGGTCCAGGCGCACCCGGTCGTCCGGGGCCAGGCCCAGCTCCCCAACCAGCCCGGGGGAAAGCCACAGGGCCACGTCCGCCGGGTCCGGCCCGGGGGCCAGGATCGGCGAGTAGCCGGCCAATTCATCACCAGGCAGGAACCCGGGCTGCAGGATGAGGTCCAGCTCGCCCTCGCCCGGCGGCGGGGGCGGGGCCGCCGCTGCGGGCGGCAATTCCCCGCCCGGCAGGGGCAGGACCCGCTGCCCCGGGACTAGGGGCAGGCCGTTCGGCCGGCGGGAGGCCAGCCAGGCCCAGCCGTCCGGCCGGGGCTCCCGCTCGCCCACCGGGGCCAGGATGGCGGCCAGTTCGTCCAGGAGCGAAGCCGCGGGCCAGGGCTCGCCGCCCGGGGTGCGCTCCGGGAAGACGTGGGCCGGGTGGGACCCGCCGCCCATTTGGGCCAGGGGGGCGCCCGGCGCCATGACCGGGGCCGCGAATTGCAGCCGGCCCTCCTGGTTCACCAGGCTGGCCCCCGGCGCCTCGAAAAGGTTGGTGGTGGGCAGGAAAACCGAGGCCTCGGCCGTCAGGGAGGTGGGCACATGGTCCAATACCACCAGCAACGGCACCAGGGCCACGGCCCGAGCCCAGCGGTACTGGTCCGGCCGCTCCCGCAGGGGATCGGCCTCCACCACCAGGAGCGCCTTGACCCGCCCCGCCTCCAGGTCGGCCAGCAGATCGCCGGCCGCGGGCTCGTCCGGCGCGGCCAACACCGCGCCCAGGGCGTTGGCCCGGGGCAGAGCGTAGAACAGGCCCGCCGCTTGGCCGGCCGCCCGCCGGGCCAGGGCCAGGGCCGCGGCCTGGGCCGGGAGCCCCGGGCAGGCCAAATCCGTGCCACAGACCACCACGGGCCTCGAGCTCTGGGCCAGGCCGGTGGCCAAGTCCTGGAGCTGAGCGCCCGTCTCGCCGGGCGGGTCGCCCTGGCCCCCGCCGGCCAGCCAGGCCAGGGCCGCGGTCAGCTCGCCCCAGGCCAGGGGCAGGCGCGCGGCCGGGAAAGGCAGGTCCAGGGGCCGGGGGTCCAGGCAGGCCACCCGGGCCCCGGCCCGCCAGGCCTGGCGCAGGGCGAGGGCCAGCATGGGAGCCTCGGCCAGGGGGTTCACGCCCACGGTGACGATGAAATCAGCCTGGGCCAGCTCACTCAGGGACACGGCCAAATCCGGGGTGAGGCCCCGGGCCGCTTCGTGCACCTGCCGGGCCGTGGTGGCTTCGGCGAAGAAGCGGGGCGGGGGCCAGCCCTGTTCCTGGCAGAGCCGGGCCAGGGCCAGCTGGGCCTCCAGGCTCAGGCGGCCGGAACCCAGCCCGGCTACCGCCCCGGGGCCCTGTTCTTCCGTGACTTGGGTCAGGCGCGCCGCGGCCGCGGCCAGGGCCGCGGAAACCTCGGACGCGTGGCCGTCCACCGCGGCCTGCCGGGGGCGGGCGGGATGCTGGGCAAAGCCGTAGCCATAGCGGCCCCGGTCGCAGATGAAGTACCCGTTCACCGCTGGCTCGGGCCGGGCCTCCAGCCGGGCCACCTGGCGGTAGCGGGCGTTCACCGTGATCGCGCAGCCCAACGAGCAATGGGGGCACACCGACTCCGCGCGCACAAAGTCCCAGAGCCGGCCCAGATAGCGGGAGGGCTTGTCCGTGTACACCCCGGTGGGGCAGAGATCGATGATGTTGCCGGCAAAGGGGCTGGCCAGGCGGCCGGGCTCCTGGCGGCCGAACCAGGTGCGGCGGCCGATCTGCAGGGCCCCCAGGTCACGGCCCCCGGCGAATTCCTGGTAGAAACGGCGGCAGCGCCAGCAGTGGATGCAGCGGTTCATCTCGTGGGCCACAAACGGCCCCAGGTCCTGGTCGTGGTAGGTGCGCTTCAGGCCGTGGTAACGCCGCCGGCCGTGGCCCCCGGACACGGTCATGTCCTGCAACAGGCACTGGCCGCCCTCGTCGCACACCGGGCAGTCGTGGGGGTGGTTGGCCATGAGCCACTCGATGATGTAGCGCCGGAACTCCTGGGCCTCGGGATGGTCGGTGGAGACCACCATGCCGTCCCTGGCCTCGCTCATGCAACTCATCTCCAGGCCCTTCTTGGGCCCGTCCAGGAACATCACCGCGCACAGACGGCAAGCGCCCACCGCGCCCAGGGCCTCGTGATAGCAGAAGCGGGGGATGTAGATGCCCAGGCGCTCCGCCGCCTGGATCACCTTGGTCCCCGCGGGCACTTCGATGGCCCGGTTGTCGATGGTCAGCCGAGGCATGGATCCGGTCGCCTCACTCTCCCTTGTAAGGGCAGCACCTTTGGGACAAGTGCTCCCGTATTTCGTCTTCAAAGCCTTCCAACAGGCCCTGCACCGGCGCCGCCGCGCCCGGGGCAAAGGCGCAGTAGGATAGATCCATCTTGGCGGTCAACTCCCGCAGCTCGGTGATGCAGCTCTCGTCGGCCTCGCCCAGCTCGATCTCCAACAGGAGCTGACGCATATAGGGCAGGCCCTCCCGGCAGGGGGTGCACCAGCCGCAGGACTCCCGGGCAAAGAAGGTCAACAGGTTCAGGCAGGCCGAGACCAGGCAGGCGTTCTCGTCGAACACCACCACCGCCGCGGTGCCCAGGCGGTGGCCGATCTGGTGCAGGGGCTCGAAGTCCATGGCCACGTCCAGGTCCTTGGGGTGCAGGAACTTGGTGGAAGCTCCGCCGGTGAGGCAGGCCTTGAAATTCCGGCCGCCCTTCATGCCCCCGGCGTGCTCAAAGATGATCTCCCGCAGCGGCGTGCCGATGGGCAGCTCATAGCAATCCGGCTTTTCCACCATGCCGCTGACCCCGTAGAGCTTGG
Organism: Deltaproteobacteria bacterium; assembly: GCA_020444165.1. Next base: position 39,127 of record JAHLLK010000044.1, read on the forward strand.
TGCCGGCCCCGCCGGGGTGGGCGGCCAGGCCCTGGAACCACGCCGCGCCGTGGCGCACGATGTGGGGCAGGCAGGCCAGGGTCTCCACGTTGTTGACGATGGTGGGCTGGCCCCACAGGCCGTTGTCGGTCATGTGGCTCAGCTTGTCGGGCCGGGGCCGCTGGCCCTGGATGGCCGTGACCTGGGCCGAGGCCTCGCCGCAGATGTAGCGCCCCGCGCTACGGTGCACCGTGATTTCAAAGTCAAAACCGCGGCCCAGGATATTCCGGCCCAGAAAGCCGGCCTCCCGGGCCCGGGCGAATTCCCGCTCGAAAAGCTCGGCCTCCAACTCGTAGGAAGGCCGAATGAAGATCACCGACCGCTCGGCCTGGTTGGCGTAGCCGGCCAGGAGGGTGCCCTCGATGATCTGGTGGGGGTCGGCGCTCACCAAAATGCGGTCCTTGAAGGTGCCTGGCTCCATCTCGTCAGTGTTGGGGATCACGTAGCGGGGATGCGGCGCGTTCTCCCGCAGGAAGCTCCACTTGCGGCCGGCGGGGAAGCCCGCGCCGCCCCGGCCCCGGAGCCCCGAGTCCATCACGAGCTGGGTCAACTCCCGGGGCTGGAGGGTGGTCAGGGCTTTCTCAAGCGCCTGATAGCCGCCGCTGGCCTGGTACTCCTCCAGGGTGGCGGGCCGGTCCGCGCGGCGGTTCTGCATTAAAACCAGCTCAGGCATGATCAGCGGTCTATCACCATTCCTTCCGGCTCTTGCCGGAGGGTGTCCAAAATTTCGTCCAGCTTGGCCGGGGTCAGGGGTCCGTAGGGCTTGCCGTTCACCAGCATGGCCGGGGCGTGGTCGCAAAAGCCCATGCAGGCCGCGGGCAGCACGGTGAACAGGCCGTCCGGGGTGGTGCCGCCCACCTCGATCCCCAGGCGGGTGGCGATGTAGTCCACCAGGGTCTCCTCCTCGCCCACGCAGTTCCAGCCCTCGTGGCACATCCAGCAAACCACCCCGTCGCAAACGTGCAGCACAAAGCGGCCCACCGGCTGCCGGTAGATGAAATCGTAAAAGGTGGCCAGCTCCTCCAGCTCCAAGGGGCTCATGCCCAACAGCTCGGCCGACTCGGCCAGGCCCTCGTCGCTCAGGTAGCCATAGTGGTGCTGCACGGCGTACATCACGTCCACGGCCTTTTCCCGGGCGTGCTCCGCGGCCCGCACGTCGGCGGCCAGCGCCTGTTTCATCTCTTCGGGCAACAACTTCTTACCCCTCCGGTCCGCTGTTCTGGCGGGGGGCCCGACCCCGTCAGCGGTCGATGTCCGGCAGAATGAAATCCCACGAGCCCAACAGGGCCACGAAGTCCGCCAAGGCCTGGCCCCGGGCCAACAAGGGCACCACCTGGATATTGGCGAAGCCCGGGGTGCGGATGCGGAGCCTATAGGCCGCGTTGCCACCGTCGCTCACCACGTAGTACCCCTGCTCGCCCCGGGGCGCCTCAGTGGCGTGGTACGCCTCGCCCGGCGGGATCTTGGGCCCCCGGGTGGCGTTGATGAAGTGGTGGATCAGGCTCTCGATGTCCTCCAGGGTGTCGGGCTTGTCCGGCAGGTGGTAGCGGTAGTCCCCGCTGATGATGCGGCCCTCGGGCATCTTCTCCATGGCCTGGCGGATGATGGAGAGGCTCTGGCGCATCTCGGCCACCCGCACCCGGTAGCGGCTGTAGCAATCGCCGTCCGGGGCCGTGGGCACCGCGAAATCGAAATTCTCGTAGCCCGCGTAGGGCATCTTGACCCGGAGGTCCCAGGCCAGGCCGCAGGCCCGAAGATTGGGGCCGCTCACGCCCCAGTCCATGGCCTCGGCCAGGGTCAGCGCGCCCACCCCCTCGGTCCGCCGCCGGAAGATGGGGTTGTGCCGCACCATCTTCTCGTACTCGACCAGGCGCTCCTCGAAAATGCCCACAAACTGGCCCAGCTTTTCCCGCCAGCCCTCGGGCAGGTCCAGGGGCACCCCGCCCAGCCGGAGCCAGGAGGGATGCAGCCGCCCGCCGGTGATCATCTCCACTATGTCCAGGAGCATCTCCCGCTCCCGGAACTGGTAGAACACCGGGGTCATGCCGCCCAGGTCCTGGACAAAGGTGCCGTAGAACACCAGGTGGTTGCTCATGCGGAACAGTTCGGACAGGATCACCCGGATGAACTGGGCCCGCGGGGGCACCTCGATGCCGGCCAGGGCCTCCACCGCGATCACGTAGGAGAGGTTGTTGGCCGCGCCGGAGAGGTAGTCCACCCGGTCGGTGTAGGGGATGAACTGGTGCCAGGATTGGCGCTCGCCGATCTTTTCCACTCCCCGGTGGTGAAAGCCGATGTCCAGGGCCAGGTCCCGGATGGTCTCGCCGTGCAGGGAAGCCACCACCCGGAGGAGGCCGTGGGTGCTGTAGTGATGGGGCCCCAGGTTCAAGATGAAGCTCTCGCCCTCCCGGGCGCCCACCAGGGCGGCGCCGTCCAGGGGCTGGCGCTGGCGCGCGTCCGCGGAGGTGAAGGGCGGCATCTGGCTGGCCCGGCCGGGGTAGTCCTTCCTAAGCGGATGACCCTCCCAGTCGTGGGGCATGAGAAGCCGGCGCAGGTCCGGGTGGCCCTCGAAGCTGATGCCGAACAGGTCGTACACCTCGCGTTCGTACCAGTTGGCCGCGGGCCACACCCCGGTGACCGAGGGCGCCCGGGGGTCTTCGGCCGCGAGCGGCGCCTTGAGCCGCACCCGGGTGGCGGTGTCAAAGGAGAGCACCTGATAGACCAGGGTGAAGCCCCTCCGCGCCGCGGGGTCGCGGCGGGCCGACTCGTCGAGAGCCGTGAGGTCCTCCAGGCGCTGGTGCCGGGGCGAGGCCTGGTGCTTCAAGAACTCCAGCACCGCCGGCGCGTCCTTGGGGCCGATCTCCACCGTGAGGTGGTCGCTGGTGGCGGGGCTGACTTGGATGCTCTCCCCGAAGCGGTCCTTGAGCTGCCCCACCAGGGAGTCGTCGGCCGGGGACAATTCCACCCGCCGGGCCGGCGGGGTCCACATGTGCTCGGAGCGGCTCTCCCGGAACCAGGGGGGCTCCACCGAGCTGCCCCGGACCGGTACGGTCTGGAAGCCCGGTCCCCGGGGGTCGCGGTCCTTGTCCCGGCCGGGCACCAGGATGTCCCGCCGGCCGCCCTGGCTGCCGCCGGGCAGGTGGAAGATGCTCTTGAAGGGCCGCTCGGACTTGATCCGCTCCTGCAACATCACCAGGCCCTGCAAAAGGGCCTCGGGCCGCGGGGGGCAGCCGGGCACATACACGTCGACCGGGATGATCTGGTCCACCCCCTGCACCACACTGTAAACGTCGTACATGCCGCCAGTGTTGCAGCAGGAGCCCATGGACATCACCCACTTGGGCTCGGGCATCTGCTCATATAGCCGGAGCACGATGGGCGCCACCTTCTTGAACACGGTGCCCGAGACGATGAGCAGGTCGGCCTGCCGGGGCGAGCCCCTGAGCACCTCGGCCCCAAAGCGGGCCAGGTCGTAGCGGGAGGTGAAGGCTGCGGCCTCCTCCACGAAGCAGCAACTCAGCCCGAAGAACAGGGGCCACAGGCTGTAGCCGCGCGCCCAGTTGATCAGGGCGTCCGCGCTCTGCAAAAACGGGTTTTTCATGCCGTCGGCCCTCGCCGCGGCGTCGTGCGCCAGGAGAGGCCGCCCTGGGCCCAGACGTAGACCAGGCCGGCCAGGAGCACGACCACAAAGAAGACCATGCGGCCCCACCCGGCCAGGCCCAGCTCCCGGGCGGCCACGGCCCAGGCGTAGATGAAGGCGGTTTCCAGATCGAACACCAGGAAGAACACGGCTACCAGGTAGAAGGCGGCCGGGAAGGCGAAGCGGGCCTCACCGCTGGGGATGATGCCGCTCTCATAGGCCAGGTCCTTGTCCGGAGCGGAGCGCTTTTCCCCCAGCCAGCCGGCCAGGAAGAGCATCACCGCCAGGAGCCCCCCCACCAGGACCAGGTAGAGCACCCAGCTCAAAAGGCCGGGCTCCCAGGGATTGAAGAAACTTTGGCTCAACTTTGCCCTTCACCTGCTTTGGTTGGCACCCTACCCGTTATGGTAAGTACCGGCTTCGCGGGCTTGTCAACCAGAGAAACGCCCCTGCGGTGCCGGAATTACCTCGTTAACCGTTATGCTCAAGCAGGCACCGGACCGAAGCAACCCCCAATTTGCCCGGGCCAGGGCGAGGTGGGTTGCGCTCAGATGGGGAGCTCGCGGGCCGCGGCGCGGTCCAAGAGCCAGACCAGGCGGCCCGGGCTGGGCTGGACCAGTTGGGCCGGCCGGCGCCCGGGGTCGCGGGGGCCCTCTTGAATCTCCCGCACCACTTGGGCCTTTTCCGGGCCGCTGACCAGGAAGGCCACCACCCGGGCCTGGTTCAAAAGCCCGGGGGTGAAGGTCACCCGGTCCACCTCCCCCGGGCCGGTCAGGATCTCCCGCACCAGGCGGCCGGCGTCCCCGGCCTGGTCGTGCCCCGGGAACAGGGAGGCGGTGTGGCCGTCCGCGCCCAGCCCCAGGAAGATCAGGTCGAACCGGGGAGCCTCCCCGGCGAACCGGGCCGTGATGGCCAGCTCATAGGCCCGGGCGGCCCGGCCGGGGTCGTCCTGGCAATCCACGGGGTGCACCTGCGCTTCCGCCGCCGGCGCCCGATCCAGCCAGGCCCGGCGGGCGTGGAGCGAGTTGCGGCGCTCGTCCGTGGGCGGCACGCAACGCTCATCGCTCCAGAACACCGCCACCCGGTCCCAGGCCACCTGGGCGGAGAGGGGTGGCGCGGCCAGGATGGCAAACATCCGCTCCGGGGTGTTGCCGCCGGAGAGGGCCACCCGGAAAACGCCGCGACTGGCCAGGGCTTCCCGGGCCTCGGCCACGAAAAATTCCGCCGCGCCACGGCTCAAGGCTTCGTAATCGGCAAATATCTGGTTCATGTTCCTCCCCGGTTTGCGGGTGCGGGGCCAGCGGGAGCCCGGGCCTCCCTGCCCTGATTCAGGGTAGCACGCTCCCCCGGCCGGGCCAGGAGCGGATTTCCGCCGCCCGACGCGGGATTGGAGGCAAAAGGGGCGGATTTCTTGCCAACTTATGCGATTATTTCCTGTATCGTCTTAGGTAAAAGCCTGTTTTTTGCCCTATCAGCTCGTGCGGCTTGCTTGGCTCCGACAACGGGCCTTCAATGAAGTACAGGGGGAGGCGGGCGCTGGCCAAGCTCCGCCCTGCCCCCGCCCTTGCGACCGGCCGCCACGGGCCTGCTCCCCACCCCCACCCGGGAGGCCGGGAGGCCCCGGCGTGGCCGCGAGGTCAGCCCAGCCGGGGCGTTCCGGCGGAAGCTTCACCAACCGCTCGCGCAGCTCTGCCCGCATCCTTCCCCCCGTAGGGCCGGTTTGGCCCGCGCGGCCCGCGCCGGGAAAATCTACCCTCACGCTCAAAAAGGGACGGCAGCCCCATGATCAGCGAAATGATCAGCGAAATGACCAGCGAATCTCAATCCCCCCTGCGCCCGGCTTCGGACCTGGATCAGCTGTGTATCAACACCATCCGGTTCCTGGCCGTGGACGCGGTGGAGCGGGCCAACTCCGGCCACCCCGGCCTGCCCATGGGCAGCGCGGCCAAGACCTTCACCCTGTGGGACCGCTTCCTGCGGTTCAACCCGGGCGACCCGGCCTGGCCCAACCGCGACCGCTACGTGCTCTCGGCCGGCCACGGCTCCATGCTGCTCTACGCCCTCTTGCACCTCACGGGCTACGAGCTTCCCCTGGAGGAGATCAAACGTTTCCGCCAATGGGGAAGCCTGACCCCGGGCCACCCGGAGCACCCCCACACCCCCGGGGTGGAAGCCACCACCGGCCCCCTGGGCCAGGGCATCAGCAACGCGGTGGGCCTGGCCCTGGCCGAGCGGGCCCTGGCCGCCCGCTTCAATCGCCCCGGCCACGCCATCGTGGACCACTTCACCTATGTGGACGCCAGCGACGGCGACCTCATGGAGGGAGTGTCCTCGGAGGCGGCCTCCCTGGCCGGTCACCTGGGCCTGGGCAAGCTCATCGTCATGTACGACGACAACCACATTTCCATCGAGGGCTCCACGGACCTGGCCTTTACCGAGGACCGCGCGGCCCGCTTTGCCGCCTATGGCTGGCAGGTGCTGGAAGTGGACGACGGCAATGACCTGGCGGCCGTGGCCGCGGCCCTGGATGGGGCGCGCCGCGACCCCACCCGCCCCTCCTTTATCCGGGCGCGCACCCACATCGGCTTTGGCAGCCCCCACAAGCAGGATTCCGCCGACGCCCACGGCTCCCCCCTGGGCGCGGACGAGGTGCAAGCCACCAAGGAGAACCTGGGCTGGCCCCTGGAGCCGGCCTTCTTCATCCCGGATGAAGTGCGGGAGTACATGCGCCGTGCCATAGCGCGGGGCGCCGCCTGGCAAAAGGACTGGCAAGAGGCCCTGGCCGCCTATGCACGCGAGTTTCCCGAGCTGGCCGCGGAGTTCCGCCGCACCCTGGCCGGTGAACTGCCCCCGGGCTGGGCCGAGCGCCTGCCGGTGTTCTCAGCCGGGGACGGGCCCCTGGCCACCCGCAAGGCCAGCGGCAAGGTGCTTAACGCCCTGGCCCCGGTGCTGCCCGAGCTCATGGGCGGCTCGGCGGATCTGGCCCCCAGCACCAACACCCTCCTGGCCGGCGGGGGCGATTTCCAGCCGGACACCCCTGCGGGCCGCAACCTGCATTTCGGGGTGCGCGAGCACGGCATGACCGCGGTGTTGAACGGCATGGCCCTGCACGGGGGCTTGATCCCCTACGGGGCCACCTTCCTGATTTTCAGCGATTATCTGCGGCCTTCCCTGCGCCTGGCCGCTCTCAGCCGGCTCCGGATCATCCTGGTGTTCACCCACGACAGCATCGGCCTGGGCGAGGACGGCCCCACCCACCAGCCGGTGGAGCAG
>JAHLLK010000045.1 GCA_020444165.1 Deltaproteobacteria bacterium
GGTGACCATGTTCGCCCTGATCCTTTCCCTGGGCCTGGTGGTGGACGACCCCATCATCAACGTGGACAACATCCAGCGCCATATCTTCCTGGGCCGGCGCGAGCCCAAGGAAGCCACCCTGGCCGCGGTGAACGAGGTGCTGCCGCCGGTGATCATGTCCACCCTGGCCATCATCGTGTCCTTCACCCCCATGTTCTTCATCACCGGCATGATGGGCCCCTACATGGCCCCCATGGCCGCCAACGTGCCCCTGACCGTGACCTTCTCCACCCTCTGGGCGCTGACCGTGGTGCCCTGGCTGTGCTACAAGCTCCTGAAGGACCGGCCGGCCAAGGAGGGGGTAAGCGGCGAGGGGCGCGACGTGACCTCGCCTCTGGTGCGCCGGCTCTACCGCCGGGTCCTGACCCCCTTCCTGAACTCCCGCACCGCCCGCTGGCTCTTCCTGCTGGTGATTCTGGTGCTGTTGGCCGCCTCCCTCTCCCTGGTGGTGCTCCGCCAGGTGCCGCTCAAGATGCTGCCCTTTGACAACAAAAACGAGTTCCAGCTGGTTTTGGACCTGCCCGCCGGGACCACCCTGGAAACCACCGACCGGGCCACGGCCGATTTTGAGAACTTCCTGGCCGGGGTGCCGGAAGTAACCGATTTCACCTCCTATGTCGGCTTGGCCTCGCCCATGGACTTCAACGGCATGGTGCGGCACTACTACCTGCGCCAGGGCCCCAACGTGGCCGAAATCCGGGTGAACCTGGTGGGCAAGGACGATCGCCAGATGCAGAGCCACGAGATCCTCCTCCGGCTCCGCAACGGCCTGAAGGAGATCGCCCACCGCCACAAAGTGAACCTCAAGCTGGTGGAAAACCCGCCCGGCCCCCCCGTCCTCTCCACCCTGGTGGCCGAGATCTACGGCGAACCCGACATCTCCTACCGCCAGCTCATCGCCAGCGGCCGGCAGGTGGGCCGCCTCATGGCCACCGAATCCCTGGTGGTGGATATCGACAACTCCTCCATCGCCGAGCACGGCCAGTTCAATTTCGTACTGGACAAGGAAAAGGCCGCCTTGCACGGCATCTCCGCCGCCCAGGTGGTGCGCACCCTGGAGCTGGCTCTCTCGGGCCAAGTCATCGGCACCCTGCACCGCCCCCTGGAACGCCAGGCCCTGCCCATCCGCCTGATCCTGCCCCGCGACCGCCGCTCCAGCCTCCCCGACCTGGCCCGGGTAACTGTGGCCGCCGCCGATGGCTCCCAGCTCTCCCTGGCCGAACTGGGCGCCTTCCACCACGAACAGGTGGAGCAGCCCATCTATCACAAGGACCTCAAACCCGTGGTCTTTGTCTACGCCGACGTGGCCGGCCGCTCCCCGGTCACCGCCGTGCTGGACCTGGAAGACCTGCTCCAGGAAAAACCCCTGGCCAAGGGCGTGCACGCGGTCTGGGACGGCGAAGGCGAGTGGCAGATCACCCTCCGGGTGTTCCGCGACCTGGGCCTGGCCTTCGGCGCCGCCCTGGTGGGCATCTTCGTGCTCCTGGTCATCCAGACCGGCTCCTTCTCCCTGCCGCTGCTGCTCATGGTGGCCATCCCCCTCACCCTCCTGGGCATCCTCCCCGGCTTCTGGCTCCTGAACCTGGCCAAAAGCCTCAACGTGGACGGCTACCCCGTGCCCATCTTCTTCACCGCCACCAGCATGATCGGTATGATCGCCCTGGGCGGTATCGTCATCCGGAACTCCGTGGTGCTCATCGACTTCATCCAGACCTCCCTCAAAGAAGGCCTCAGCTTCAAGGAAGCCATCCTCGAAAGCGGCGCCGTGCGCTTCCGACCCATCATCCTCACCGCCATGACCACCGCCCTCGGCGCCTGGCCCATCACCCTGGACCCCATCTTCTCCGGCCTGGCCTGGGCCCTCATCTTTGGCCTCGGCGCCTCCACCGCCTTCACCCTCCTCGTCGTCCCCGTCACCTACTATGCTTTGAATCACAAGCAGATGGAGGCGGGGGAGTAAAAGAAGAGGAGTGGGGATACGGCTGAGTTAGGAGCTTTGCGGAGTATTCCGGCCAGGGCTGTTATTAGTCCCTTCCCCACTTTCGGCGGAATCTACGGCTTGAAAATGATGATTTTTCAGGCTGTTGAAAACTATAAAGTTTTTTGGAGGAAGGGGGGTGTGGGGGGAAACCCCCTTTTTTTCAAAAAAGGGGGTTTCCCCCCACATCTTCTCATTTCTCCCAAAAGGCTCCTAGTGTTGCACCTCTAAACGGGAGAGGAGGTCCCGGGCGGCCTGGAAGCCCGGCTCATCCTGCAGGGCCCGGGTCAAGTGCTGCCGCGCGTCGGCCAGGCGTCCCTGACGCTGGCGGAGCACCGCCAGGTTGAACCGGGCCCCGGCCAGGCCGGGGTCGTCCGCCAAGGCCCGCTCGTACTCGCGGGCCGCCTCCTCCAGGCGCTCCCCCTGGGCCAGCACGAAAGCCAGTTCGCAGCGGAGCCGCGCCGCCGTGGGCGTGCGGCGCAGGATTTCCCGGAACCCCGCCTCGGCCTCGGCCAGACGCCCCGCGGCGGCCGCCTCCCCGGCCTGCCGGATGAGCGTCTGCAGCTCCGGCCGGACGGCCTTTGGGCGGGGCGGAGGGGGGGGAGGCAGCGGCGGCGGCGTGGGCCGCACCGGAGGCCCGGCCGGCCGCGGCGGGGGGGCCGGGGGCGTAGTAGACGGCGCGGGCGGGGCAGCCGGCCCGGGAGACGGCGGAGTGGCGGGGGGGCTCTGCGGAGCCGGGGGCCGGGCGCGGAACTCGGCCAGCCAGGGCCAATCGCCGTGCCGGGCCGCCACCACCTCCAAGAGCCGCTGGCCCAGCTCGCCGAGGCCCTGCTGCAGCACGGTGCGCACCGCCTTGCGGGCGGCTACCAGGGCGTCAGGCTCCCGCAAAAGCTGCTCAAAAACCTCCAGGGCCTCCGCGGTGTGTCCGGTCTGCCCGGCCGCCAGCACCCAACAGGCCAGGACGTCGGGTTTGAGGCCGGTGTTGATGATCTCCACAAAAGGGTTTTTCTGGAGATAGGCCTGGGCCCCGGCGCAGGCCCGGCAGAAATCCGCCGCAGCCTGGCGGAACTCCTCCCACTGGCGGCGCCGGAACAGGAACATGCCCCGGGCGTGGTGCACGTCCGGGTTGCCCGGAGCCAGCTCCTGCCACGAGCGGAGGTAATGGTGGAACTCGGCCCGCCGGTCCAGGTCATCCAAGCCCCGCAAAAGGGCCGGGAACACGTTCAAATACTGCCGGTCGCCCCGGGGGTCTGCTTGGGCCAGGCGGAGCGCGTTGAGCCCGGCCTCCACCCCCTTGGCCGTGAGTTGGGGGCTGGCCACCGTCGGGGGCGCGCCCACCAGGAGCTTGGCCAGGTAAAAATAGGCCTCCCAGTTATCCGGCTCCTCGGCCACCCACTGGTCCAGCATGCCGGCCTGGCGGTGGAACTTGGCCACCATGGCCGGGGGGTCCAGGTCGTAGCCATAGTGGAACAGGCGCACCCCGCATACCCCCACCGGGCCGGGCAGGCGCATCTGGTTGTGCACCCGGCGGAGATACTCCACCCCCGCCACCCGGCGGAACAGCCGGGGCCACAGGAACATGCTGCGCTGGCCCGTGCGGGCCACGTTGCACATCTCCACCTGATAGGCGATGTAGCGGGGGTCGGCCAACAAGGGCCGGATGAGGGCCGCGGTCTCCTGGTCCAGCTCCTCGTCCGCGTCCAATTGCAGACACCAGTCCCCGCGGGCGTAGGACAAGGCCTGGTTGCGGTGCAGGGAGAAGTTGTTCTGCCAGGGATGGAAATACAGGGAGGCCCCGAAGCCGCGGGCGATCTCCACCGTGCGGTCGGTGGAGCCGGTGTCCACCAGGATGATCTCGTCCACCCAGGGCCGGGCGGAGGCCAGGGCCCGGGGCAGGTTGGCCTCCTCGTTCTTGGCGATCATCACCAAGCTGAGCGATGGGCGGCCCGGAAGGTTCCCCCGCTCCGGGGGGCGGGACGGCTCGGGCATGTTGTACCCCTGGCAAGTGCGCGGAAAGGGCTCGGCCGCCTCCTCTGGCCCAGGGCCAAGCCCGGCCCAGATTAGCACATCCCCGGCCCCAGGCCAAGCCGCCCGAGATATCTCACAATTTGGCTTAACTTAATCAATCAATATCGCGTTATCATTGACTCATCACGGTGTAACACCCGGCACCAGGGCCCAGCCCAGGCTCTGGTGTTGCTCCCAGCCCGGGATATTGGTCAACACCGCCACCACCTCCCCATGGTCCGCGGTGTAGAGGTGGATGCCGGCCACGGTGTGGTAAAGGTGGTAAATCTCCTGCATGCCCGCCGCGGCCGCCGCGTAGATGTAGCCCTCGCCGTGCTCGTAGACCCAGCCGAGACTCACCAACCCTTCCCGCTCGACAACCTTCCTGGTGTAGTAGTGCCGGCCGGAATAGGGATTGTACAGCCTGAACAGCTCGGACGTGCCGGCCAGCGCGTAGGTGGCCACGTGGAACAGGCGGGGATTGCCGCTGGACTCGTCGTTGTACCCGTTGGCCACCGCGTTCTGGAACTCGTTCCAGGAGGTGGTGAAAAAATGATAGGTCAGGGTGGGGTTGTAGGCCCGGTACATGGGGGTGAAACCGGCCTGGGCCGGCTGGCCCTGCTGCAGCACGGTCAGGCTCCAGCCGGCCGCCTGGATGACCCCCTGGCGGGGAGTGATGGCCGGGTTCACGGCCACCGTGTACGCCACCGTGGCCCCGCCGGAGCCGCTGGCCGGGGTGAAGCCGCTGAGCCAGGCGTCCGGGGAGCTGGCGGTCCAGGGGCAGCCGGCCGTGGCGGCCAGGGCGAAGCTGCCGCTGCCGCCGGCGGCGCCGAAGGTGGCCTGGGTGGGGGAGACCAGGTACTCGCAGGTGGCCCCGGCCTGGCCCGAGTCTTCGGCCACCATGAGGCTGGTCACGTCCACCGCCTCGAAGTCCGAGCCCTTGAGGTTGTTCAGATCGCGCAGGTCGTCGTTGTCCCAGCGCTCGTCCGGCGCGCCGGAGAGGTACCAGGCCGAGCCGTTGTCGGCCAGCAGCATGCCGTAGGTCTTGAGCGCCTGCATGATGACCTGGGCCTGGGGTCCGTAGCCGGAGATGTCGAAATCGGCCCGCAGGCGGAAGCGCTGCCCCATGGGGGGGTACTGGGCGCCCGTGAGGCTGGAGGCATAGTGCCGGGCCGGCCAGACATAGGCCCGTTGGGTTTGGGGCGCGGTAAAGCGTAAGGCATGGTTGATGGCCCCGGCCGCCACTTCGTCGTAACGCACCAGGCCCGGCAGGATGGGCAGGCCGGCCGCGTCGGCCGAGGTCCAGCCGGCCTGGCGCAGGTCATGGGATTGCAGATCGTAAAACGCGCCGGAGCCCCCGGTCCAGGAGCCGTCCGCCTGGGGATGGGCGTCGTACACCTCATAGAGGAAGCAGTTGTCCCGGTCCAAAACCAGGACGTGCCGGTCGCCGTCGCTGGCCGCGCCGCCCTCGATGGGCGCGTCCGGGGGGATGGGATAGGGGCCGGGATCGCTCTCATCCTGGTAGTCAAAGGTGATGGCCACCTTGGGCTGACTGCCCGCCACCTCCACGAAAGGGATGCCGATGGGCGAGCCCGAGCCCGGCGGCCACTCCCCGGAACCGAAATCCGGGTGCATGCCCGTGCTGGCCCCGATGGTGTTCACATACGCGTCGGAGTTGGCGTCGCGGGGAAGGTTGTCCACCCGGGTGTTCCAGATGTTGTTCGCCGGGAACAGAGCGCAGGAGAGCGCCGCGGGCGGGGCGGGCGGAGCGCCTTTCCAGCCGCCCCCGGCCGCCGCGGACCAAGCCGCGGGCCACAGGGCCAGGCAGAGGGCAACCAGGGCCGCCAGGGCCCCAAGCCGTCGCCAATGTTTGCCGGAGGGTTGCATGACACGCCTTTCCGGCCGGCGCCCAGGTGATGGTTGGGGCTGAACCTTGACCAAGGGCGTTCCGCGCCTTGCTCTTCCTTGAAGGCAGGAAATGGGTAGGGGCCGGCTCCAGTCACCGACCCTTGCAATATACCGCGCTGGCTCCACCAAGGGAATGTAAATTTCAGTTCTTGTATTCCTATTCAGTAATCAGCCCGAATTCTGGGAACCAGCGCCTGGGCTGACCTCCGCCCGCCAGGCTGGGCCTGGGGAACCCGGAGCCGGTGACACAATTGCCAGGGACTTGGCAGGTAACCACGCCGTGGCCCATGCTAAGATGTAACCAGTTATCAGCCCCCGACCCGCGTGCCCTTGCCGGGAGACCATGCCCTTGCCGCAAAACGGAAAACCGGCCGCGCTCAGCAAATCCAAGGCCCTGGAGGCCAACCTCCTGGCCAGCCGGCTGCCGGTGACCCTGGACCCGGCCTTTCAGCCCCTGCTCACGATCATGGGCGGGCGGGAGGGCCTCCGCGAATCCCTGGAAGAGTTTCTTACCGAGGTCTGCCACCCCTACAAAAACTGGGCGTTCATCCTGGAACGGGGCCGCCAGTTGGCCCCGGGCCAGTTCCATCTTTTCCGCGACCATCCCCTGGGCCCCCAGGGCGCGGCCCTGTTTCTGGAGGTCTTCCTCTCCCCGCTCGGCGAGCCCCCGGACGCCGCGGCCTCCGCCCTCGTGCGCGGCCAGGCGGTGGACGTCATCCTGCTCTATCTCAAGGAGATCATCCGCCAGGCCGGCCCGCGCCTGGCCGAGTTCGCCGGGCCGCTGAGCCTGGGCCTGGACGGCTTGGCCGCCCTCCCGGAAGCGGATTTCCTCCCGGTGCTGTTGGGCTCGCCCTCGGTGGAGGGCCTGGCCGGCCAGTGGCGGGATTTGGACCTGCCGGCCGGCCTCCGGCCCAGCCTGGACCGCCTCATCGCCCGCTATTTGGAGCAGACCTATACCCACTGGCTGGGCCAGCCGGACTTGGCGGCTTGGGCCCGGGAAGCCTTTCCCGACCCGGCCGTGGCCGCCCGCCTGGCGCCCTTGTGGCGTCCCCTGGCCCATGGCCGCCTCTGGGCCCTGCGGCGCCAGGCCGGAGAGCTGGCCGCCCGCCTGGCCCAGGACGAGGATGACCAGGCGGCCCGGGAGGCTCTGTTGGCCCTGCCCGGCCAGGCCGGCCTGGTGGAGGAGTTCGGCCGCCTGCCCGGGCAAGTGGCCGCGGCCGGCGCGGCCGAGGGCCAGGGCGGCCTCTGGGAGCTCCTGCTCCTGTTCCACCTCCTGGCCTTGCCCGGCCTGGCCGTGCTGCACGAACGCTTTCTGGTGCGGGTGAACCGGGCCCTGGCCGGCGTCCTGGCCAGCCGCCCGCCGGTGGAGGTGGAGGACCTTTTGGAGCGCGCCTTCGCCACCCTGGCGGCGCAGCGGGCCAGCCACCCCCTCACCGTGCTGGACAGCATCGTGCGCATGGGAGCCGCGGTCTATGCCGCCGGGCCCGGCCGCCTGGTGGATCAGTTCCAGAACCTGGTCATCCGCCTGGGGTTCGAGACGCCCCAGCTGGCCGGCGTGGGCGCGGACTGGCAAACCCGCTCCAATGCCCTGCACCTGGCCAACCTGCGGGCTTGGCTGGCCCTGGTGGAGCTGAGCCCCCGGCGCTCCAAACGGCTGTTGAGCGCGCTCATCGTGAACCTGGCCCTGAGCGGGGTGTTTCTGCGGGACACCGACCTGTTCCCCCGGGACCTCACCCGCTTTTTGAACTCCGGGATGCAGCCGGTCTACTACCTGGCCAAGCAGCTCTGCCGCCTGTTTCCGGTTTACTTCAACGAGATCGGGGCCGAGGGCCGGCTCCGGGACATCTCCACCGAGGTGGATGAGCTGACCGGCCGCCGGGACCGGCTCATCCATTTCCTCCGGAAGCAGTCCCACGTGGAATCCAGCCCCCGCACCGTGGAGCTGATGGAAGGGGTTTTCGAATACTGGCGCACCCGGGACAAGAGCCATTTGGCCGAATTGGTGCCGGCCGACGTGTTCGCCCAGATCCCGGCCAGCGGCCCCCTGGTGGATGGGCTGCACTGGCTCATGACCGAGCTTTACCACGCGGGTCTGCTCACCAGGATCCCGGATCTCTTGACCGTGCCGCCGGAGCGCCTGGCCGGGCTGTTGGCCGAGGTGCGCGGCGGGGTAAGCGAACTGGACCGCCAGCGGCTCCTTTTGGCCCGGGAGCTGTATCAGCTCCTCCACGCCAAATACCACACCGCCTGGTCCGGGGTGGAGAGCTGGCTGGCCGAGTCCGACCCGGCCCACCTGCCGGACCGCATGCCCTTGAAATATGCGCTCACCCGCGAGGACCCCCGCCGCCGCCTGGCCGGCATCCTCGACTACCTGGAGGAGCTGCAGGAGGTGATCCTTTCCGAGGACAGCTTCCCGGCCCGGGAGGACATCTTCCACAAGCGCCACATCGCGGCCGATATCCCTTCCATGTACGGCACCTACCACGAGGCCAAGTTCGACGCCCTGTCCCTGAGCTTCCGCCTGGAGAACCTGGCCAACTCGCTGTTGGGGCAGATCCGGGAGGGCCTGGACCTCCGGCTCATCACCCGCACCACCCTGGTGGAGATCCACGACCTCCTCCGTCTGTTGGGGCGCTGCCTGCGCCTGGACGGGTTGAACACCCACGAGCTTTCCCGGCAGACCGATCTGTTGACCCAGTCCCTGTCCGTGCGGGGCTTCTCCTTTACCCAGTATCTGGACATCTTCCGGGGCATGGAGCAGGCGGTCAAAAACCTGGTGCACGACCATTTCGACAATCCCCACCACCAGCAGATGGCCGAGGCCCTGGCCACCCTGAACCTGGCCCAGCTCAGCCCCCGTTACCGCCCGCCCAAGGGCAGCCTCTCGCCCCAGGAGCTGGGCTCCCGGGTGAGCGAGATCTTCCTGCGGGAGCGCATCGCCACCTCCCTGGGCTTGCAGCACCTGGACCTTTTGATCACCCGCATCGTGGGCACCATCTCCCAGCAGGGCCACGAGCTGCCGCCGGAGCGCCTGCGCCGGCTGTTGAACTATGACCCCGACCGCGCCGTGACCCCCCTGTCCCCAGTGCACGCCGAGATCGAGGACCCCATCTATCTGGGGGCCAAGGGCCTGGGTCTGGTCCGGCTCACCGCCTTGGGCCTGCCCGTGCCGCCGGGCTTCGTGGTCAGCACCGAGGTGTTCCGGGCCCGGGAGGTCATCGCGGATTATCCCCCGGCCAACCGCCATTTCCGGCAGCTCTTGGAAAGCCACCTCCAGGCCCTGGAGCGCAAAAGCGGCCGGATCTTCGGCGATCCCGAGAACCCCCTGGTGGTCTCGGTCCGGAGCGGCTCCTCCATCTCCCAGCCCGGCATGCTGAACACCTTCCTGGACGTGGGCCTCAACCGGTCCATTGTGGAGGGTCTGGCCGGGCGCCCGGACACCGGCCCATGGTTTGCCTGGGATTCCTACCGACGCCTCCTGCAGAACCTGGGCATGAGCGCCGGCCTGGCCCGGGACGGGTTCGACGCCATCATGACCAGTTTCAAGCAGAAGTACGGCCTGCCCCTCAAGGGGGATTTCCAGGGGGAGCAGATGCGGGAGGTGGCCCTGGCCTATGCCCGCCATCTGGCCGAGCGGGGGGTGAGGGTGGAGGAGGACCCCTATGAGCAACTCTACCAAGCGGTCATGGGGGTGTTTGAGAGCTGGTTCTCGCCCCGGGCGGCTTCCTACCGCAAAATCATGGCCATCAGCGATGATTGGGGCACCAGCGCCACCGTGCAGAGGATGGTATTTGGAAATTTGTCCGCCGCGGCCGGCTCCGGGGTGCTTTTCACCCACAATCCGGACTGGTCCGGTGACAAACTTATCCTATGGGGTGACTATACCGCCGGCAATCAGGGCGAGGACGTGGTAGGCGGCCTGGTGGCCACCCGGGCCCTGACCCGGCGGCAGGCCGAGGCCGAGAACCGCGAGCCGGAACAGAGCCTGGAGGCGGCCTTCCCCGCGGTGTACGGCCGCCTGCGGGAGCTGGCCCGGACCCTGATCTACGGCCACGGCTACAACCCCCAGGAGGTGGAGTTCACCTTCGAGGGCTCCCACCCCGGGGACTTGTGGATTTTGCAGACCCGGGACATGGTGCTGCGGGAGCGCCGCTCGGGCCTGGGCTTCGACCCCGGCCAGGTCTCGCCGGAGCTGGTGGTGGGTCACGGCATCGGGGTCAGCGGCGGCGCCCTGGCCGGGCGCATCGTGTTCACCCTGGCGGACATCCGCCATTGGCGGGAAGCCGAGCCGGACACCCCGCTCATCCTGGTGCGGGGCGACACGGTGCCCGAAGACATCGAGGAGATTTTCCAGGCGGACGGTCTGTTGACCGCCCGCGGCGGCGCCACCTCCCACGCGGCCATTGTGGCCCATCGTTTGAACAAGACCTGCGTGGTGGGAGTGAGCCAGATGATCTGCAACGAAACCCAAGAGACCTGCACCCTGGGCTCCCTGGTGTTGGGCCCGGGTGAATGGATCAGTTTAGACGGCCTGGATGGCAAGGTCTACCGCGGCAAGTTGGGCGGCGGCCAGGCCTCCGGGGGAAAGGAAGCGATTTAGCCATGGCGGCGGCCCCAATCAAAAGACCCCAGATGAAGCTCGGCTTGAACGGCCTGGGACGCATCGGCAAGCTAACCCTGTGGCAAAACATCTCCCAGCGCTACTTCGGGGAGATCGTGGTGAACGTGGGCCGCAAAGTGGGCAGCGGTATCCATGATCTGGCCCATTACGTGGAGCGCGATTCCACCTATGGCTATCTGCACGGCTTTCTCCACGGCCACCACGCCCGCTCGGTCATCAGCGAGGTGAACGAGGCCGAGCAGACCATGCTCCTGGACGGCATCAAGGTGAAATTCCTGGACCAGGCCCGCAATCCCAAGGACATCGACTGGGCCGGCCAGGGGGTGCGCCTGGTGGTGGACGCCACCGGCCAGTTCCTGGACCCCACCCTGCCGGTGGACGCGCGGGGAGGCTCCTGCCTGGGTCACCTGGAAGCCGGCGCGGACAAGGTCATCGTGTCCGCCCCGTTCAAGATCAAGGACAAGGGCAAAGCCATGCCGCCCTATGCCCTGACCACGGTGATGGGGGTGAATCACCACGATTACGACCCCAAAAAGCACACCGTGGTTTCCAACGCCTCCTGCACCACCACCTGCCTGGCCCACATGATCAAGCCCCTGCTGGACAATTTCGGGGTCAAGAAGATCCTCACCGCTTCCATGGCCACGGTGCACGCCGTGACCGGCTCCCAGGCGGTGTTGGACAAGGTGCCGGCCGCCGGGGCCACGGATCTTCGCAAGAGCCGCTCCATCTTCAACAACATCATCCTCACCTCCACCGGCGCGGCCAAAGCCCTGGTCCTGGTCATCCCGGAGATGGGCCAGATCGGGTTCATCGCCGAGAGCGTGCGCATCCCCACGGCCAGCGGCTCCCTGATCATCCTGGTGGTGAACCTGCAGGACGAGGGGGAAGGCGGGGTGATCCGGCGAGAGACCATCAACGGCATCTACCGCCAGGCGGCGGAGAACGACCCGGACGGCTACCTCCTCTACAGCGAGGAGCAGAACGTCTCGCGGGACATCGTGGGTATGCCCCAGGTGGGCGCGGTGATCGAGGCCCACGAGACCCACACCCGCACCGCGGACATCTCCATCGACCTGGAGGCCATGGGCGCCTGCCAGATCGCGGTTTCCGACACCATCGAAAACAAGACCCTGAAGGTACCGGTGACCCAGGCGGTGATTTATGGCTGGTATGACAACGAGTTCGCCAGCTATGTGTACATGCTGGGCCAGCGCACGGCCTCGGTGGCGGATTTGATGTAGCCAACCTCAAACCTGATCCCCAGGTTTTTATACGGCCCGGCGTGGAACCCCGCGCCGGGCCGGGTATTTTCTGGCCGACCCACGCGTCCTACCACCAGGTAGGATTGGCCCTTACGGGCACCAAGGGGTAGGAAGCCGCCCACCCGCCAGCCAGCCAGCCCGTGCGAAAGCTTAGGAAAATATTCCCAAAAGGCCCCTGATTAGCCCGCAGACACCTTTGCCAAACCACGGCACATTACTTGCATCCCTAAGAAATCGACAAAAAGGTAGACACTCCCTGCTTTGTTACTTATGGGGAAGGAAGCCACATCTTGACCGAGCGGTCCAACAACCCCGCCAATCACCCCTTGCCGGGGAGAATCGCCCTCTCTCCCGAGGGCGAGTTCCTGGATATCAACGGGCTCTTGGCGGAAATCACCGTGCTGCGCCAGAGGGAAGCTGCCTACCGGGGCATGTTCGAGAACGCGGTGGAGGGTTTTTTCCAGACCACGCCCGACGGCGCCTACCTGAATGTCAATCCGGCCCTGGCCCGCATCTACGGCTATAAGTCGCCGGCCGAGCTGATGGAGAACATCAAGGACATCGAGCGTATGCTCTATGTGGAGCCCACCCGCCGGTCCGAGTTCCAGCGCATCATGCGCGAGGAAGGCCGGGTGCAGTGCTTTGAGTCGGCCATCTACCGCAAGGGCGGCGAGGTCATCTGGATCAGCGAAAACGCCCGCCGGGTCACCGACCGGCAGGGGCGGATTCTCTACTACGAAGGCACCGTGGTGGACATCACGGACCGCAAGCAGGCCCAGGAGGCCCTGGAGCGCAGCGAGTCCATCTTCCGCAGCCTGGCCGAGACCGCGGGCGCGGCCATCTACATCATGCAGGAGGGCGAAATCCGCTACATCAATCCGGCCACCCTGCGGCTGACCGGCTACCAGCGCCGGGAATTGATCGGCATGCGGGCCGAGGACCTGGTGCACGAACAGGACCGTGAGCGCATCTGTGGCCGCGAGGAGGGTGGCGGGGGGGAAGAATCCCGCGAGCGCACCGAGATCTTCCGCCTGCGCACCAAGGATGGAGCGGTCCGCTGGGTGGAGGACAAGTTCAGCTCCATCGACTACCAGGGGCAGCCAGCCATCCTGGGGGTGGCCATTGACATCACTGACCGCAAAAAGGCCGAGGCCAAGCTCACCCACCAGGCCTTCCACGACCCCCTGACCGGCCTGCCCAACCGGGCCCTGTTCCTGGACCGCCTGCAGGCGGCCCTGGGGCGCTACCGCCGGGAGCCCAGCCGCTTCTTCGCGGTGCTGTTCCTGGACCTGGACCGTTTCAAGCTGGTCAACGACAGCCTGGGCCATCAAGTGGGCGATCAGCTTTTGATCGAGATAAGCCGCCGTTTGTCGGGCTGTCTTCGTTCCTCGGACACCGTGGCCCGTTTTGGGGGTGACGAGTTCGTGCTGCTCCTGGAGGGCCTGGAGGAGATCCGGGAGGTCAACCTGGTGATCGAGCGCATCCAGGCCGAGCTGCACCTGCCCTTCAATCTGGAAGGGCACGAGGTCTTCACCTCGGCCAGCATCGGAGTGGTGCTGAGCCAGAACGGCTACGAGCAGGCCGAGGACGTGGTGCGCGACTCGGACATCGCCATGTACCGGGCCAAGAACCAGGGCCGCTCCCGCTACGAGGTCTTTGATTCCCGCATGCACCGCCAAGCCCTGAAGCTGTTGCAGATGGAGAACGACCTGCGCCGGGCCCTGGAGCGCCGGGAGTTCGTGGTGGTGTACCAGCCCATCTACTGCCTGCAGTCCCACGAGCTTTGCGCCGTGGAAGCGCTACTCCGCTGGGAGCACCCGGCCCGGGGCCTGGTGTTGCCCGAGGACTTCATTCCCCTGGCCGAGGAGACCGGACTCATCGTGCCCATTGGCCAGTGGGTGATGTCCGAGGCCTGCCGGGAGCTGAAGCACTGGCAGAGCCGCCGGCCCGAACTGGCCGAGCTGGTGGTGTGCGTGAACCTCTCGGCCCGCCAGTTGGATCAGCCGGATCTGGTGGAGCAGGTGCGCGACGTCTTGCAGGAGACCGAGCTGGAGCCCAACTGCCTCAAGCTGGAGATCACCGAGAGCGTGCTGATGAACAATGCGTCCGAGGCCATCGACACCCTGCACCGTTTGAAGGCCCTGGGAGTCATGGTGGCGGTGGACGACTTCGGCACCGGCTACTCCTCGCTGTCCTATTTGCACCGCCTGCCCATCGACACCCTGAAGGTGGACCGCAGCTTTGTGAGCAACATGAAGGACGACCAGGACAACCGCGAGATCGTGCGCACGGTCATCTCCCTGGCCCGCACCCTGGGCTTGGACGTGGTGGCGGAAGGGGTGGAGGAAAGCGAGCAGGAGACCGAGCTGTGCAACCTGGAATGCCAGTACGTCCAGGGGTTTCTCTATAGCCAGCCCTTGTCCTCCCGGGAACTGGCCGAGCGCATGAACTGGCACCGCCCCCCTGACCGGGGAAACGACGATCCGGGCTCGGCGGCCTAGGCGCCACGGGAGCGCCGGGCCATGAAGCCGGTCAGCTTCTCCCGCCAAAAGCGGCGCTCCTCCCAGCCCAGGCCCAGGAGGGCAAAGGCGAGGCCGCAGGCCAGGCTGACCACCACTCCGGCCGCCATCAGTTCGACCCAGCCGGTCACCCGCCAGGCGCGGAACAGCCAGGCCAGGGGCAGGCAGGCCACGGCCAGGGACAGGGCCGCGCGGCCGGGGCCTTTGACCCAGAACCGGCCCCAGCCGAGGCCCAGCGAGCGGCAGACGTACAGGGTCAACAGCCAGGGGCGCAACAGCACCAGGCAAACCCCCAGACTCACCGCCGCGCCCATGGCCCCCCAGCGGGGAATCAGCATCAGAGCCAACCCGGCCAACAGGGCCACCTCGGCCAGGCTGAGCCAGCCGGTGAAGCGCTGCCGCTTAAGGCTGTAGAGGATGGCTTCGCAGGGCCCCAGGGCCATGGACAGACACAGGGGCAACACCATGAGCCGGACCATCTGCCCGGACAGGTTGAAGTCCGGGCCCAGCCACAGCCCGATGAACGGTTCGGCCAGGAACCACAGCCCCACCCCCAGCCAGCCGGCCAAAAAGCCGGTGTAGAGGTTGGCCCGGATCAACAGCCGGCTGAGTTCTTCGCCCCGTGCTTGAGCCTCCAGCAGCGAAAAGCGGGGCTGCACGGCCAGGGAGCCCGCGGTGACCAAGTCCGAGGAGTAGGTCAACAGGCGCATGGACACCCCGAAGCGGGCCAGGGCCACCGGGTCGGCCAGGGCCCCCAACATCAGGGAGGGGGCCTGGCGGCGGGCCTTGAGCCCGATGATGTTCAGCATGGCCCCGGCCGCGTAGGACACCATCATGCGCACCCGCCCCCGGTCCCAGCCGGCCTGGAAGGTAGCGGCGCGGCCCATATGGCGGCGGCACAAGAGGGTCACGATCAGGTACTCCCCCAGGGTGGTGAGGGAGAAGACCAAGGCCACCCCCCACAGCCCCCAGCCCCCGGCCAGCGCCAGCCAGAGGAGCCCCAGGCGCAAGGTCCCCAAAAACATGCCCACCGAATCGAAGACCAGGATCCGCTCCCGGGCGAACAAGAGGCCCTCGTAAATGCGGGAGGGGAAGTACAAGGCTGACACCACGGCCAAGGGCACGGCCGCCCACTGCACCGTGGTCAAGAGTTCGGCCGGGATATTGAACAAGCAGCCCAGGCAGGGGATCACCAGGGCATAAAGGCCCAGGGTCAACAGGGAGACCAGGAGGTAGAGGCTGAGCCCGGTCCGCACCGTGGCGGCCAGGCCCTCCTGGTCCTCGGCAGCCAAGTCGTCGGCCGCCCGCCGCACAAAGGCCTGGTAGAGCCCCAGGTCCAAAAGGCTCAGGAAATTCCAGAGGTTCATCAAAAGGAGCCAGATCCCGAAGCTGGCCTCGCCCAGGTAGTGCACCAGAAGGGGGGTGGAGACCATGGCCACCAGGAAATTCAGCAGCCGGGAGGCCCAGCCCACCATGGTGTTCTTCAGGATCATGGCCAGGGGTTTCCCACCGCCGGCCCGGGCTCAGCCGGCCAGGGCGCGTTTGGTGCGCCGGAGGGCCTCCACCAGCGGCCCGGGCAGGCAGGAGAGCAGGAACAGCCCCGCGGTGCGGAGGTCGCGCCCGCCTTGGGCCAGGTAGCGGCCAAAGCAGCGCCGGGCCGCGGCCATTTCCCCCAGTTGGAAGAAGCTGTCGCCGTGGTGCCGCTCTATCTCCGGCCGGGCGCGGTCCAGGGCGTCCTGCTCCGCCGGGGAGAGCGGCGGGTTGAAGCGCGCCACCTCGTCCAAGACCGCCAGGTCGGCAGCCAGCATGCGGGCCACGTTGGTGGAAAGGCGGTTGGGCTCCACGTTGTAGGCCACCAGGGGCTCGGCCACGTAGTCGATGACCTGGTGCCGGGTCACCTTGAGCCACAGGACCTTGTCTTCCACCCCGATGAAGCGCCGCTCCGGGGGGAACCCTCCGGTCTGGGCCAGGACCTCGCGCCGGAGCACCACCGTGGAGCAGGGAATGCAGTTGTAGGTCAACAGCGGCAGAAAGCAGCGGCCCCGGCAAAAGCGTTTGCGCGGGGTGATATCGGTCCGTTGCGTCTGGGCCTGGTGATAGAGCCCGCTGTAGACCAGGGCCACGGCGGGGTCCTCGAAGAGAGGCATTTGGCGGGACAATTTCCCGGGCAGCCACAGGTCGTCAGCGTCGCAGTAGGCCACGAAGCGGCCCTGGGCCACGGCCGCGCCGGCGTTACGGGCGGCGCCGGGGCCCTGGTTGACTTGGCGAAGGAGCCGCACCGAGGCGTGGGCCGCGGCCAGGCGGGCGGCCACGTCGCCGGAAGCGTCCTGGGAGCCATCGTCCACCACGATCACTTCCAGGTCGTCCAAGGTCTGGGCCAGCACGGATTCCACCGCCCGGGCCAGGAAGGCGGCTCCGTTGTACACGGGTATGATCACGCTGACCAGCGGCGCGGACACGGCGTTCACCCCTCAGTCCAGCCTGGAGGTTGTAAGGAAAGCACCGCGGGCTCCAGGCGGAGCCCGCGGATCGCGTCCCTCGCGGCGGGAGAACCCTCCGCCGGGGAGAATTTCGCCCCCCCGGGGTACGGCCGGGCCTCTGCTCCTCCCCCCCCGCCGCCCCGATGGCCGGGGCCGCTGGCGGGGGAAGCAAGCCTGTCCTACGGCTCTGCTCCGCCCCCGCGGCGGTCCGGTATCCAGGCCTACCTGAGCGTCAACTTAACCCTCCCGGCCAGCGGCCCCGGGATCAGGCGGTCACGCAGGTGTCAGAGGCCGGAGGCTTGGGCGGCCGGCGCTTGGCCAGCCAGGCATCCAGGGTCAGCCAGGTGCCGGGGTAGATGGTGAGCCACAGGGCGGGCACGAAGAAAATGAAGTCCCGCAAGGCGTCGGCGTAGCCCGCCTCGCTCTCCACCCCCGGAAAGCAGCCGCAGTCGTGGATGACCAAGCCCACCACGCCCACGTAGATCATCAGGCCGGTGAAAAAGGCCATTGTCCAGGCGGTCCACCCCGCCCCCACGCGGAGCCAGAACCCGAGGAGCAACGAGAGGGCTAACCACAACTCGAACCAGGCCAGCATCGCACTGGCGGCGTTAACCGCCCACATGGGCATGATGTTGTACACGGCCATGGACTGGGAAAAGGCGGTGGGGTCCCAGATCTTGCCGATGCAGGCCCGGAGCAGCACTGCCACCAGGAAGGCCCGGCAGGCCAGCGACACTATTTCCTTAATTTTTTCGCTCATGGTGTAAACGGCTGTTGGGTGGTGGGATATCCCGCGTCCACCCAATCCTGGAAAGAGGCATCCATGACGTAAACGTCCTGGAAACCCATGTTGCGCAGTCTCTGGGCGATGATCGCCGCGGGCCAAAAACTGGTCTCCCGGCCGTAAACCACGATCTTCTGGTGGGTGACCATGGCCAGTTTGAGCATTTCCCGCAGGGAATCGTCCATGGCCGGCGTGTAGTGCATGGCCCACCAGACATGCAGCTTGTTGTAGTCCTCCTCGGAGCGGGCGTCCAGAAAACGCGCGCCCTGGTCGAACAAGCTGCGGGCTTCCGCCAGGGTGACTGGTTTCCACTGGGCGTGGGAAACCTCCGCGGGCATGAACCCAACGCCTTGGGGCATGAGCCAGTTGAACAAAAAAGCGGACAGAGCCGACACTGCGAACAGCGCCACGCTTCTGCCGATGAAACCCCCAACCGTCACTTGCCGCCCCTTTCTCGTCTTCTGCTGGTTGATCTTAAACCGGTGACCGGTGCGGACTCATTTGGCGTTCGGCGTGGGAGCCGACTGGCCCGCAGCCTCGGCGGCGGGCTGTGCCGCGCCCGCGGCCTCCGATTTGCCGGCCTGCGGCGGGAGCAGCGCTTCCGGCACTTTCACCTTGTTTTCCCGGTAATAACGCAAGGCGCCGGGATGCAGCGGCGCGGGCAGGCCGGTGAGCGCCTTTTCCAGGTTGATGAAGGTCCCGGTCTTCAGGCGGGCGTCCAGGGAGTAAGGCGCGTTTTCAAACAAGGCGCGGGTGAGCAAATAAACCGTTTCCTCGGGCAGATCGGCGCGGCAGTAGAGGATATTGTTCTGGGCGATGGTGTTCACCGCCTCGGTCTGATGGGGATAAGTGCCCGGCGCGATGGTGTACTTGAACCCAGCGTAGGTGGTGTTGTCGTTGATCTGTTTGATTTGCTCGTCGGTGAAATGCAGGATCACCGGCTTGATCTTGGTGTCCGAGAACAAGTCGGTCACCGCGGCCACCGGTGGCCCGCCGGGCAGGTTGGCCCCTTGCAGCTCCCCCTCCTTGATGGCCCGGGAAGCCTCGAAATAGCCCATGAGCTTCAGGTTCAGCTCCGCCGGGTTCAACCCGAGCCCTTTCAGGATGGTCTTGGTGGCCGCCTCCGTCCCGCTGCCGGCCTTGCCAATGGAAAAGCGCAACTCCTGCACGTCCATCGGGGTGCCAGTCTTGACGAACTGGGACAGCACCACGAAGTGCTCCACATCGGGCCACAAGGCGGTGATGGTGCGGAGGCCCGGATAGGGGGCGTCCTGGAAGTCACCCAGTCCCTTCCAGGCCATGAGCCCGAAACGGGTGTCCATGATGGCCAAGTCGGCTTCCCCGTGCCGCAGAAGGTTCACGTTCTCGCCGCTGCCCGCCGAGGGGATGGCCTGGCACTTGATGCCGGGATCCTGGCCCAGGTTGAGGGACCACAGGGTGGCCATGGACACACCCATGGGGTAGTAGGTCCCCCCGGTGTTGGCCGTGGCGATGATCAGGGTGGTCTTGTTCTGCGGTTTCGGCGGACTCTCCGACGCAGACTCCTCGGCCAGACCCCAGCCGGCGGTCAGGCATAGAATCGTCGCGAGGAGCGCCAGGAAACGAAAACTACGCATGATCATGATCTTCTCCCAAGGCGGCGGTCCGAGCGGCTTTAACCATATACTCGGCGGTGGAATAGCCCACTGTAGCAATTTCAGGCAACAAAAGGGGCAAAAATTGCGGCCGGACCCTGGCCGGTGTGGCCGGCCCGGCCGGAAGCGCCCTTTTTCATCACGCACCCGCGGCATCCTAACTACCCGGCAAGCCATACTTTACCACCGGAGAGCCAGTTTTACTCCCCGCGGATCAACTTGCTTGGGCCGGCGCCCCGGGGGGGCTCAGTGATCGAAGTGAATGAGCAGGCGGCAAGCCCCGTCCTTGGTCTCGCTCTTCACCCGGTCGCCCATCTGCATGATCAGGAAACCGGCCAAGCGGAGGAAACCGTCGTCCAGCTCCAGCATCTCTTCCTGGGTGGGGCGTTCCAGAGGCAGGCAGATCTCCCGGCCCCGGTAGCTGATCTCCACGTCCAGGCTGAGCTCGTCGAACTTCACCCGCACCGCGATGTCCCCGCTGGCCAGGGCGTGGGCCTCGGCCGCCTCCCAGAACTCGGTCACCGAAGCCAGGGCCCGGTAAACCACGTCCCGCCGGGCGCCCCAGGTGGCGCCGGCCCGCTCGAAGAAATCCTGTATGTCCCGGCCGGTGGCCTGGCCGGGCGCCAGGGTCAAGAGAATCCGGGAACGGATGCCCAGGCGGAAGATCAGATTCAGGATCACCGCGAAAAGGGCGGAAATGGTCAAAGAAGAAGTGAAGATGGGCTGCATCCAGTGGTTGAGCTGCAGGAACAGTTCCGGCGAGGTCTGCACGGTGATGCCGGCCAGGAGGGAGAGGCCGATGACAAAGGTCTTCCGGGCGTCGATCATGCGGGTCATGATGATGCGCCAGCCGGTGACCAGCATGAAGCAAGCCGCGTACATGATGATGGCCCCGGTCACCGGCGAGGGCATCATGGTGAGCAAGGTGGCGAACTGGGGCAGAAAGGCCAGGGCCATGAACAGCCCGCCGGTGGCCAGGCCCAGGCGCCGGCTGGTGGCGCCGGTGGCCAGGGAGAGGCCGATGTTGGAGGAGGACGAGGAGAGCCCGGTGCCGCCCAAGAGCCCCGCGGCCACGGTGCCCAGACCCTCGGCGGCCAGACCGCGGCCCACGTTTTTCATATCCGGCCGCAGCCAATCAGCGTCGTTGATCTTCTGGCAGGTGATCACGTCGCCCACCGCCTTCAGGCTGGCGCACAGGGCGGCCAAGAGGAAGGGGCCCAGAAGGGTGGCGTCGAAGCTGAACCCGGCGTGATCCAGCACGGGAAAGTCCACCAAGGGCATCTCGGCCAGCTTTTGCAGGCTTTGGGGCGGGATGAGCCCGGCCAGCCAGCCGGCCACATAGCCAAAGGCCACCCCGAAGCCGATGGAATAGAGCCGGAGCCAGCCCTTGCCCCAGACGCTGAGCGCCACCACCAGGGCCAGGGTGGAAACCCCCACCCAGATCTCCCGGGGCTCGCTGATGCAGTCCAAGCCGCCGCAGCCCAACAAGGACTTCATGGCATAGGGGGCCAGGGTGAAGCCCACCGAGGCCACCACCAGGCCCGATACCTCGGCCGGGAACAGGGCGCGGAGCCGGCGCACCAGCCAGGCCAGCCCCACCTCGGCCACTCCGGACACCATGGTCATGCCATGCACCAAGGCCAGGCCGCCGGTGTGCACGGCCATGAGCGAGGTTTGCAGATAGATGAACGAGGAGGAATGGGGGCAGAAGTAGCCCGAGCCCACCGGCCCGCGGACCAGGGCCTGCAGGATGGTGGCCGCGCCCCCGGCCAATAGGCCCACGTTGACCAGGCCCTGGGCCTGGTTACCGGCCAAGCCCAATTCCCGGGCGAAGAACACCGAGGCCAGGAGGCTGGTGATGAGGAGCACCACGTGCTGCAGACCCAAAAGGAGCAGCGAGAGCTTGGGAGGGGTGTCCTCGACTCCATAGATGAGGTCGGCAGGTTTTCTCAAGGACCGCTCTCCCTGCCCACGACCCGGCCGGGGCCTTTGGCGCGTCGCGGATTCTACCCGTGAATACTAAGCGCTCCTCCCGCCGGGATGGGGCTGGAGTAAAAACGCCGCAATCCGGAGGGGAACGGAGTCCTCCTCAAGGCACGGCAACTTATTATGCAGGATAAGAGAGGTCAAAGGGCTTGGAAACATGCGAAACGGCGGCCCAGGGGCTGGGGGGCGCCGTAGCCCCAAGCGCCCAGGAGGGCGGCGATCTCGCTCAACTCGTACCCCAGGCCCCGGGCGGCCTCGTCCTCCCAGGCACAAAGGAGGGCCGGCTGGAACCGCCGCACCGTGACTTCCCCGCCCCGGAGGGCCGCCAACTCCGACCCGGCCAGGTCCAGAATGGCCACGGAGAGGCCCGCCAGGCCCAACACCCGAGCCAGGCGGTCCCAGGCCCAGAGGTTTACCGCGGCCTCGCGGACCTCGCCCAGCACCGCTGGCCGGGCCAGGCCGGCCCGCGCCGCGTCCTGGCTCTGGGAGGGCACGTAAAGGGTGGCCCGGGTGTTGTCCTGGCCCAGGCCCACTTGCAGGCTCCGCACCCGCTCGGCCAGGCCGTTAAGCCGGAGATTGTTTTCCAAGATTTCCCAGACCTGGGGATTGGGCTCCAGGGCCCAGGCCGTGAGGCCCGGCTGGGCCGCGGCCAAAAGGCTGCAGCACCCGGCCCCGGCTCCGGCGTCCCAGAGGAGCGGTTGGGCCGTCTGGGCCAAGAGCCCGGCCACGAAATCCACCACCTCCGGCTCCCACAGTTCGGCCGTGTCCGGTGCCGCCCCGGGCCGCCAGGCGCCGCCCAACTGCCCACTGCGCCGGTCCAGGCGCACCTGACCCGCCGCGCCCAGCCGTCCGGTCACCACCTCGCCAGCCGGCAGCGCCAAGCGCTCCCCCACTTGAGGCTCCAGCTCCCGGGCCAGACCCGCCGCCTCGGTGTCGTCGGGATGCCGCGCGGCGTAAAAACGGTACACCCGATAAGCGTTTTCCGGGTGGTCTCCCGCCGCCAGCATCTGCCCCAGGTTGAGGGCGGCCTCGCGGTAATCAGGGGCCTGGCGGGAGGCGTAAAGCACCAGTCTCAGGCCTTCGTCCCTCTCCCCCAACTCCCACTGCACCACGCCCAAATCATTGATCACCACCGGGTCGTCAGGGCGCTCGGCATACAGATCCACCAAAGCTCCCTGGGCATCGTCCAACTGGCCTTCCCGCACCAGCCGCTCGGCTTCGGCCAGGCGCCGCGCATAATCCTGGTCCCGCTCCGCGGGCTGGGGGGCGCCGGTCGGGGCGTCAAAATTGAAATCGGACATGGAAACCCCTTGTGAGTGCTGGAGATGATCCCGGAGCGCCTGCCGCTCCCGGAAGCCGGTTGCGGGTATTAAAGCACCCCCGGGAGGACAAATCAAGCGGGATTGCAAGGGGTTAAATTGATCCGCGCCGCTGGGGCGCGGTTTTTCAGGCCAACATTTCCAAAAACGCCTCCACCCGGACCCGCAGTTGCTCCCGGTCAGCCTGGGAGTAATCCGACTCCAGATGCAAGACCGGCAGGTCCCGGGTTTCCCGCAAATGCTCTTTCACCAACTGGGCTTCCACGTTGTAGGTGTGGCAGAACTGCCAGGTGAGGTCCACCGCGCCCTGGGCCCGGAACTCCTGGGCCAAGTCGGCCAACAGCTCCAAGCGCGGCCGATTGGGGGTCATGCAGGAGCAGGGCGTGGCCAGGTAACGCCGGGCCAGGGCCTCCAGGGGATCACCCTCCTCGTCCACCAGGTGGTGAAAGGCCTTGATGCCCGAGCAATGCTCCTGGGCCACCACCGCCGCGCCGGCCTCCTCCAACACGGCCAAGAGCTTCTCGGAGCCCTTGCCGATGGGGCAGCCGGTAAAGAGCACCCGCGGCGCGCCGGCCGGCACCGCGGCTGCGCCCCGGGCCTGCATGTCCCGCAGTTCGGCGATGAGCTCTTCCAGCAGCGCCACATAAGCCTCCAGGTCGGCGGCGTAGGATTTGCTCTCCATGACCAACAGGGTGTCCCGGGCGGTGATGGGCAGAACCTCGCCGGTGTTCAGGGAGACCAGCTCCTGCAACAGGCGGCGTTTGCGGTTGTGCAGCCGGATCTGGCGGGAGAGTTCCTCCGGGGTGATCTCTTGGCCGGTCTGCCGCTCCAGATACTCCTTCAAGCGCCCCACTTCCTCTTGCCAGTAGGCCAGGGAGGCGGCGTCGTCCTGGCGGTGAGGCATGTGCATGAGGTACACCGGCTTCACCCGGGCCAAAAGCTCGTACATCTTCTTCTTGCCGTCACAGGTGGTCTCGCCGATGACAAAGTCGGCCCGGTGGTTGAAGGGGCAAGTGTCGGTCACCGCGTAGCCGTAGCTGGATTTGATCAGGGGGCAGAGGTTGGCCGGCAGGGTCTTCTCCGCCGCCGGGATGGGGTCTTCCTTCTTGCCGCATAGGCCCACGGGGATGGCCCCCACGGCTCGCACCAACTCCTTGGGCGCGAACACGCAGTAGATGCCCACGACCTTGCGGCCGGCGGCCTTGGCCTCCTCCAAGGCCAGGAGGGAATGCTCACTCATTACATCGAACTTCCGCAGAGTCTCTGCGCGGGGAGGATCAGAAGCCATGGCGGATCTCCTTTACGGGCTGAAATGAAGGCAGAGGGAAGCAGTTTCCGCCCGCCGCCGGGGCCGGGTCAAACAGTTAATGTTTATGGTTTGCGAGGTTATGCATAGCCGATAACTATGCATAAGCCGCCTGCCCGGCCAGGAATTCGGCCAATTGCCGGGCCACCAGGCCCGCCGGGTCCTCCAGCCAGGGGTTGTGGGGCATATCTGGCAAAACCGTCAGCCGGGCGCCCAACTTCCCGGCCAGGTGGGCAAAGGCCGCGGCCGGGATGAAGTAGTCCGCCCCCGGGGCCAGGACCAGGCGCGGCTCCCGCCCCGGACGGGGCCGGGCCCGCGTCAGGCCCAGGCCCAGCTCCAGGGCCGCCAGGGCCGGCTCGGGCACCAGGCGGGGCCAGAGCCGCTCCACGGCGGCCAGCGGCAGGCGGCCGTGGAAAAGGCGGGCCTGCATGGCCGGGGTGGCGATGACCAGGGGCCGGCCGGCCAGGCAGGGCAGCACCTGGGCCGGGAACTCCGCCATGAGCCGGGCCAGGCGGAGGAGCGGCAGGCCGGCACCGGGCACCGGGGCCAGGAGAAAGGCCGGCAGGTCGGCCACCTCCAGGATTTTCTGGATCAGCCAGCCGCCCAGGGAGTGGCCCACCAACACCGGCCTCCCCAGGGAAGCCGCGGCCCGGCGGGCCAGGTCGGCGTAATCGGCCAGGCTGGTCAGGGGCGGCAGGGGCCAGGGCTCCTCGCCATGGCCCGGCAGCTCCAGCAGGCTCACCCCGTGCCCCGCCCGGGCCGCGGTCTCCCACAGGCCGTCCCAGCACCAGGGGCCGTGCCAAGCGCCGTGGATGAACAGGACCTCCCGCCCGCCGGGGGCCGGCGTGGCGCGGCGCAGCAAGCAGGGCGCGGAATCCTCAAAGGGACGGGCCATGGCGCCTCCTGTACCACCCCGGGGGTCCCGGTGTGCCGGGCCGGCGGGTGGTCTGTTAGAATGTAGTATAACCCTGCGCGAAGCAGGGCCTCCCCCGTACCCCCCGGTTCGGAGAGTATGCCATGAAGCAGGCTGAAGAGTCCTCCGCCCTTGCCGCCGATCTGGCCTTGTTGCGCCAGCGTGTAGCCGAGCTGGAGTCTCGGGAGGCCGGGCTCCACCGGGAGCTGGAAGAGTTCCGGGCCAGCGAGGCCCGCTACCGCCGCATTGCGGAGGAAGCCCCCATCTCTATCATGTGCTTCGACCGCGAAGGCCTCATAACCTTCGTCAATTCCTGGCATTTGCAAGTTTTCGCCCGCCGGCGTCACAGCCCGGACCATTTCCTGGGCACCAGTATTTTCGAGCTGCCCGGACTGAAGCAGGGCGGGGCCGGACCCCAGGTGGCCCGCATCCTGGAGGGCGAGAGCCTGCTCCTGGAGGACGTGCGCATCCAAGCCTTCAGCGGCGGCCAGCCCGGCTACGTCACCATCCGCGGAGTGCCCCTGTTCAACGAGGGCGAGGTGGTGGGCGGCATCCTCTTGCGGGAGGAGGTCTCAACCCGGGTGCAGGCTCAGAAGTCCATGCGGGAAAGCGAGAACAAGTTCCGCACCCTCACCGAGACCGCGGCCTCGGCCATCTTCATCATTCAGGAAGGCCGGGTGATCTATGCCAACCCCGCCGCGGCGACCCTGTGGGGCTGTCATCTGGAGGAGTGGGGCGACCGCTCCTTTTGGGACACCCTGCACCCGGAACACCGGGCATTGGCCCAACACCTGGCCACCGGAGAGCTGGAAGAGCCCGGCACCTGCGTGCAATATGAGTTCAAGATCCTCACCAAGGACGGCCAGGAGAAGTGGGTGGACTTCACGGCCGGTTACGTGGAGCACCAGGGCCGGCCCGCTCTCTTGGGCACCGCCTTTGACATCAGCGCCTACAAGCGCGCCACCCTGGCCCTGGAGGAATCGGAAAAGCGGCTCACCGACATCATCAACTTCCTGCCCGACCCCACCTTCGCGGTGAACCGCCAGGGGGAGCTGACCATCTGGAACCGGGCCATGGAGGAGCTTTCGGGCCTGGCGGCCGGGGACATGCTCGGGAAGGGCAACTACGAGCACGCCCTGCCCTTCTGGGGAGTTCGCCGGCCCATCCTGGTGGACCTGGCCATGGACTGGAATGAGGATATCGAGAAGCTCTACCCCTTTGTGCAGCGGGACAACCACACCCTGTTCACCGAGGCCTTCGTGCCCCACATCCGCCCCGGGGGAGCCTATCTCTGGGGCAAGGCCGCGGTGCTCTATGACTCCCAGATGAACATCGTGGGCGCCATCGAGACGGTCCGGGACATCACCACCCGCAAGGCCATGGAGGACGCGCTCCGGGAGTCGGCCGAGCGTCACCAGGCCCTGGTGCAGAACCTGCCCACCGGGGTCATCAGCGTGGACGCCAACTTCCGGGTCACCGAGGTGAATCAGGAGGGCCAGAAAATCCTGGGCCTGGCGCCGGAGGAGGTGGTGGGCCAGTTCTGCGGGCAGGTGCTCCGGTCCAAGGCCTGCGAGACCACCTGCCCGCTCCGCCAGGCCGTGGCCGCAGGCGCTCCCTACGGCCCGGTGGACACCATGTTCCTGAACCGGGAGGGCCAGCCGGTGCCGGTGCGGCTGCGGGCCGCGGCGCTCTACGACCAGAACGGGGCCCTGACCGGCGGGGTGGAGGTTTTCCAGGATATCAGCGAGATCAAGGCCATGGAGCGGGAGCGGGCCAACCTCATCTCCATGTTCGCCCACGACATGAAGTCCCCCCTGGTGGGCATTCAGGGCTTCGCGGTGCGGCTCCTCCGGCGGGGCGGGGAGGAGGACCTGGAAAAGCGCATGCAGTACCTGGAGATGATCCGCCGGGAGGCCGGCCGCTTGGAAGCGGTGATCAACGACTTCCTGGACTTCGCCCGGCTGGAGACCGGATCCCTCAAGCTGAACCTGAGCGCCACGGACCTGGACAAGGAGTTCTACGAGCTGTTCGAGACCTTCGAGCCGCGCTTCCAGCAGGCCGGCATCACCCTGCACCTGGCTGTGCGGGACAAGCTGCCCGTGGTGGAGGCCGACGCCTCACACCTGAAGCGGGCCTTTTCCAACCTGCTGGAAAACGCGCTGAAGTACTCGGAAACCGGCACCGAGGTGACCATGGAGGGCGAGGAAACCCCGGACGAGGTGCTGCTCAGGTTCCACGACCAGGGCCGGGGCATCCCGGCCGAGGAACTGCCCTATATCTTCGACGTGTTCTACCGGGGGCGCGAGCAGGAGGGCATGACCACGCGCCAGGGCCACGGCCTGGGCCTGGCCGGGGTGGAGGCCATCGTCAAGGGGCACGGCGGGCGGGTGCTGGTGGCCAGCGAGGTGGGCCGAGGCTCGGTATTCACCGTGGCCCTTCCCAAGCGGAGTTCCGAACGGGAGGCCGCCGCCTGAGCCGGCACGGGGGCCGGGAAGGTCCGCCTCTGGTGCGCGCCGCCTGGCCCAGAACAAGGACGCCGCCCCTGCCCCCCGGCCCGGAACCGGGTCAGCTCCAGCGCTTCTTGCGCTTATAGCGTTGGTAACCCTTCACCGAAACTTCGCTTTTCACGCCCAGGTAAAACTCCTGCACATCCTGGTCATTCTGCAGGGACTCGGGCGTGCCGTCCAGTACGAAGCGGCCGTTCTCCATCACGTAGCCTCGGTGGCACACCCCCAGGGCCATGGCCGCGTTCTGCTCCACCAACAGGATGGTGGCCCCGTCCTCGGCGTTGATGCGGGCGATGGTGGAGAAGATCTCCCGCACCAAGAGCGGGCTCAGCCCCAGGCTGGGCTCGTCCAGCATCATGATGCGGGGCCGCATCATGAGCGCCCGGCCGATGGCCAGCATCTGTTGCTCGCCGCCGGACAGCGTCCCGGCCAACTGCCGGGAGCGTTCGGCCAGGCGGGGGAACAAGGAGAGCACCCGGGCCAGGTCCGGGCGGGCCTCGGAGGCTTTCCGGGTGTAGGCCCCCATCTGGAGGTTCTCCAACACGGTGAGTTCCTCGAACACCTCGCGGCCCTCGGGCACATAGGCCAGGCCCAGGCGCACGATGTCCTCGGTGTCCAGGCGGTCGATGCGCTTGCCGTCCAGCTCGATGGTGCCCTTGTCCGGCTGGTCCTCGATCATGCCCATGATGGTTTTCAAAAGGGTGGACTTGCCGGCGCCGTTGGCCCCCAGGATGGCGGTGATCTTGCCCTCCTCCAGCTTGAGGCTCACCCCCCTGAGCGCCATGATCAAGCCGTAGTAGGTTTCGATGTTCTTCACCTCCAGCATCACATCCCTCCGGTGGCCGGGGCGGCGGTGTCCTCGCCCAGGTAGGCCTTCAACACTTCGGGATGGTTCTGGACCTCTTCCGGCCGGCCAAAGGCGATGGGACGCCCATAGTTCAGCACCATGATCTCCTGGCTCACTTCCATCACCACCCGCATGTCGTGCTCGATGATGAGCAGGGTGACCCCGAACTCCTCCTGCAAGTCCATCAACCAGAACAGGAGGTCCTGCTTCTCCTCCAGGTTCATGCCGGCCACGGGCTCGTCCAGGAGCAAGAGCTCCGGCTCCATGGCCAGGGCGCGGCCCAGCTCCACCACCTTCTGGGTGCCGTAGGGCAGCCCGCCCACGTGCCGGTTGCGGGCGGCCTGCAGGTCCAAAAAGTCCATGATCTGCTCCACCTTGTCCCGGTGGGCGATCTCGTCCCGGGCCGCCCGGGAGCCCCGGCGGAACATGGCCGCGCCGGACCACACCCCGGTTTTCATGAACATGTGCCGGCCCAGGAGCAGGTTGTCCAGGGTGGTCATGTGGGCGAACAGCTCGATGTTCTGAAAGGTGCGGCCCACCCCCAAGGCGGCGACCTGGTGGGGCTTCAGCCCGTCCAGTCGCTTGCCCTTGAAACGCACCTGACCGGCGGTGGGGCGGTAGAGGCCGGTGATGCAGTTGAACAGGGTGGTCTTGCCGGCCCCATTGGGGCCGATCACCGCGGTGATGGAGCCCTTCTCCACGGCCAGGGACACGTCGGCCAGGGCGGTGATGCCGCCGAAGGTCATGGAGAGGTTGTCGATTTCCAAAAGAGCCATGGCGCCTTCAGGGGAAGCGGCGGGGGCCCGGGGCCCCCGCCGTGATTAGTACTACTCCGCGCTCAGCCAGTCGCTGAGCCGCTTGACCTTGCCCTTGTCGTCGCAGGTGCCCAGGAACACCTGGCGCATGCCTTGGCGCTGGTCCGGGCCAAAGGAGATCTTGCCCATGATGCCCTGGAAGTCCTTCAGGGTCTCCATGGCCGCCACGAAGCTGTCCACGGTCAGGTCCTTGCCCGCCCGCTTCAGGCCTTCCACCATGGGCTCGGCAAAGCCGAAGCCGGCGTAGAGGAACACGCCCCAGTTCTCCTGGGGAGCGTACTTCTTCTGGGCCTCGTGATACTTGACCATCAAGGGGTTGTCGGAGTCCGGCGGCAGGGCGAAGTTGCCGTACATCACGCCCTTCCAAAGGCCCTTGCTGATCTTGAACATGAGGGCCGTGTCCGACAGGGTGGAGCAGGCCATCCACTGGGGCTTGTAACCCAGCTTGGCCGCGGTGCCGATGGAGATGACCGCCTGCTTGGGCAACAGCCACATGATCACGCAGTCAGCCCCGGACTCCTTCAGCTTCAGGATATGGCTCTGCAGGTCGGTGTCGGTGACCTCGCAGGGGACCTCGGCGGTCAGCTTCATATTGCGAGCCGCCATTTCCTTCTGGGCCCCTTCCAGGCCGCCCTTGCCATAGTCGTCGTTCTGGTAGAGGAAGGCGAGCTTCTTCTTGCCCAGGGTGTCCAGGGCGTAGCGGGTCAGGATCTGGGCTTCGTCCTTGTACAGGGGATACAGGGCGAACACGGTCTTCTTGGGGGGATAGGCCCAGTGGGTGGAGCCGGTGGTCATGCCCACCCAGGGCACGTTCTTTTCCACCAACAACGGCATGGCGGCCATGCCGGGCGCGGTGCCCACCCCACCCACGAAACCGAACACGCCCACGCTATCCACCAGCTCTTTCACGATGGCCTTGGTGCGGTTGGGCTGATAACCGTCGTCCCGCAGGTAATAGTCGAACTTGCGGCCGTTGATGCCGCCGTCGTCGTTGAGCATCTTGAAATAAATGCCGGTGCCCCGGGCCACCGCGCCCCACAGGGCGGCCGGACCGGTCTGGGGGCCCCATTGCCCGATCTTGATGGTGTCGGCGGTGACTCCCCGGACCTCCGCCGCCCCGGCCGGGGCGGCCGCCACGGCCAGCCCCATCCCCAGGCACAGGCACAACAACGCGATCTTTTTCATCTCTCTCCCTCCCTTGGTATTTCCGCGGCCGGCCTCACACCTTGCGCACGTAATGGCGGGCGAAAAGGCCGCTGGGCCGCAGGCAAAGCACCACCACGATGACCACAAAGGCCACCGCGCTTTTGAACTCCACCGAAACATAGCCACCGAACAGGTTCTCGATCAACCCCAGGAGAAAGCCGCCCAACACCGCGCCCACCAAGGAGGTCATGCCGCCCAGCACCGCGGCGGAGAAGCCCTTGAGCTGAGGCGTCCACATGAGGTTGGGGTCCAGGGTGTCGGTGGAGGCGATGAGCATGGCCGCCGCGGCCCCCACCACCGAACTGATGCCCCAGGTGAGCATCATGATGCGGCCCACCCGGATGCCCATGAGCCGGGCGGCGGATTGGTTCTGCTGGGTGGCCTTCATGGCCACGCCCACCTTGGTGTAGCGGAAAAACAGGAACAACAGGAGCATCAGGCCCAGGGCCACCCCCAGGGTGACCAGGTTCAGGTCGCTGACCACCACGCCCCCGCCCAGG
The DNA here is from genome assembly GCA_020444165.1 of Deltaproteobacteria bacterium. The sequence continues at coordinate 30,635 of JAHLLK010000045.1, forward strand.
TCATGCACATCGAAGTCGCTGACCGGAAAGGGAAAGTTCTTTTGATCACTGCCCCAGCGCCAGGAAGCCATGCCGTAGAGGATCATCTCCAGGCCCAGGGTGATGATGATGAGCCCCAACAGGGTGGGCTCCTTGGCCCGGCGCAGGAAGGCGAACTCCAGAAAAGCCCCCAGGCAGAAGGCGAACAACAGGGCCAGGGGGAAGGCCGCCCAGAAGGGATAGGCCAGCTCCTCCAGCATGGTGTAGGCCACAAAGGCCGAGAGCATGGCCATGTCACCCTGGGCGAAGTTCAACACCTCGCTGGTCTTGTAGATGATGACCATGGCCAGCGCCATGAGGGCGTAGGTGGCGCCGATGGCAATGCCGCTAGCGATCAACTGGCCGAACATAATTCTCTCCGGGGCCGCGGGTTCGGTTAAAACGGCCAGGTTTTCCAGTAAATCTTGGTGCGGATCCAGAAGCCGTACAGGCCCAGGGGCTCGAAGATGATGATCAACACCATGATCAGGCCGAAGACCACGTACTGGATGTTGGGCAGGCCGCTGGCGCTCATGAACTGGTTGCTCAGTTCCACCAAGATCGGGCCCAAACCCGGCAAGTCCTGGATCTTGGACAGCTCCTGGGAAAGGTAGGTGATGAGCACCGCGCCCAGCACCGAGCCCAGGATGGAGCCCAAGCCCCCCACCACCACCATGGCCAGGAAAAGGATCGAAACCATGATGTTGAAGCTGTGGGGGTTGATGAAGTTCAACACGAAGGCCATGAGTCCGCCGGCCAAGCCGGTGTAGAAGGCGCTGACCGCAAAGGCCAGGGTCTTGTAGTAGGTGAGGTTCACCCCGATGCACTGGGCTGCGATGTCACTGTCGCGGATGGCCACGAAAGCCCGGCCCACCCGGGTGCGGGTGAGGTTGCGCATGGCCAGGGTCAGGAGGAGGCACAAGGGCATGATCACCGCGTAACGCCCGGCGTCGCTTTTGATGGTCTGGCCCAGCACCACCAGGGGTGGGGCGGTGAGGCCCATGTGCCCGCCCAGGAACTCCAGGCGGCCCAGCACCATGGTCACGGTGAGGCCGAAGCCCAGGGTGGCGATGGCCAGGTAGGGGCCTTCCAGGCGCAGCGCCGGGAGCCCCAGGAGAAAGCCGAAGCCCGCGGTGATGAAGCCGGCCAGGGGCAGGGCCACCTCAAAAGGGAGCCCCAGGCTGGTCATGAGGGTGAGGGTGCTGTAGGCCCCGATGGCGAAGAAGCCGGCGTGACCCAGGCTGATCTGGCCGGTGTAGCCCACCAAAAGGTTCAACCCCAAGGCCACGATGATATTGATGGCCATGAGGTTGACCGTGTAGATGAGGTAGGAACCGGCCCAAAACGGCAGGGCGATCAAAAATGCCAAGAGCACCACGGTCCAGGCCACCTGCCAGCCGCTGTCCCACAGCCGGATGTCCTCGTAATAATCGCGTTTCATGTCCATGGCGGGGCCTCGCTAGGGATTGCGGCCCGGGGCCCCGCCGCGGTCGGCGGGGTCTCCAGGGGATTTGCCGGGATAAGGTCGGTCTTCCCGGGCCGGGGCCGTTCCCGGCGACGGCGCCGCAGGGAGCCTAACCCGGGGCGTAGGATTCCCCCGGAGCCCGGCCACGCCGGGCTCCCCGGGAAACCGGGGGCGGGACGGGCCTCAGGCCGGCTTTTTGGCCGGAGGCCTGCTCAAGCGTTCCACCACCCGGTCGGTGTACTTGTTATCTTCCAAGAGAGCCGACTGGGGCCGGAGGGCTCCCAACTTCAAGGTCAAGTAGTTGAGCCGCTTCATGGCGGTATAGCGCGTCTGTTCGTCGGGAGCGTTGTCCAGAAGATCTTCCACCTGGGCGATCTGGTTCTTGATTTCCAGCTCGGGTGGGGTGAAACCGGCGTTTTTCAAGACTTTGTAGGCCATGCGCAACTCTTCGGGAACTTGGGAGTCGTCGGTGAGAGCAAGCGGCTGGCCTTGGCCCGGAAGGTTGTCCATTTCGCCCTTGTCGATGGCCTCGCTAATACGTTTTTCCGCGATTTTACTCAATATATCGAGCGACAAGTTCGGCATGCACTCCATGTAAGGGGCCGTGAAAGGCAAGGTTCAATTGAATAGTATTACAGCCCCGCTGGGTTCTTCAAGGCAAAAGGCCGCGCCCCAAACCCTTCCCGCCGTCCGGGGGCTAACCCCGGCGCCAGCCGCCGCTCCAGGCAAAAGGATCGCTCTCCGGGCCGGAGGAGGATTTGTCCCAGCGCTCCACCAGCTTGGCCAACAGGCGGTATTGGCCCAGGATTTGGCGCTCATAGCTCGACTGGGGCTCCTTGGAGAGGTAGCGCTTCTTCAGATAGGGCAGGTCCAGGTAGTTCTGGCAAATGCGTAGGAGTTTGCGGAACAGCTTGGGTTGGGCCTCGGCCAGGTTGTTGCCCTCCTGGCTCAAGACGTGCACCAGGATGATGAGCACTTGCAAATGTTGCAGCTTGCGGCCGTAGGAGTCGGCCCGGTTCTTCACGAGTTTTTCCAACAACCGGAGGCGGTGAGCCTGCTTCAGGTCGGCGATGAGCGTGCTCACCTCGCGGTGGGAAGTGGGGAAGCGCTCGAACTCGGCCTGGAGCTTGGGATTGTCCAGGTAGGAAGCGAGCACCTTGGTGATGCGCTCGAAATGCTCGGGGCTGTAGTCGGCGATGACGTGGTGGTGCTTGTGCAGCCAGGCGGCCAGGAAGCGGAGCCGGTTGCCGGTCTCGGCGGTGTCATCCACCCGCTCTTCGCCGTGGTAGACAATGGTGCCCTTGAACTCGCCGCGGACGATGTCGTTCAACAACAGGAGCCGATCCTGGCCCAGGCCCAGGATGTCCATGCCGGAGAGCAGGCGTCCGTTCTGGGGGTGCACCACCTCCTGGCTCAACACCGACAGGGCCCGGTCCTCCAGCACGTTGTCCTCGTGATAGGCGTGGCGCAGGTAATCCACCTTGAGGAGCACCACCCTCCGGGCCCGGTCCACGAAAAAGCCCTCGTCCTCCAACAACCGCACCATTTGCTGGTCGCAACTCTCGCCGCCCAGGCCCACCAGGGCCAGCTTCTCCACCCGGGGCAACAACCCCTCGGCTCCCAGGCTGGTGAGGGTGGTCAGGGTGCGGTCGCTGTGGCCCAGCACCTTGACCAGGAAGTTTTCCCGGCGACGCATCAAGCGGCGGGCAAAGATGGCCGCCGAGGTGTGGCGTTCGCCGCAAATGGGGAAACCGGTCTGCTCCATGAAGAAGCGGTACACGAACTGGCGGTTCTTGGCGTACAGCTCATTGTCGCCTTCCTTGAACTTGCCCAACTGGCGCCCAAAACTCTTGAGTTCACCGTTGAGGTCCGAGGGGAAGGAGGCGAAGATCCCGGCCAGACAGAAATGGTCCTCCGCGTTGCGGGCGATGACGTGGCCCCGGTCCATGTGCAGCAACAGGGGCAGGAGCCGGGTGTAGCGGCCCATGGGGGTGGGCGAGCGGCGGCCCAGCTCCTCTTCCAAGCGGGGCACCAGATTGCGGGGCAGGCGGTCCCGGATGACCTGGCGGTTGTAGGCGGCCAACCCCGGGTCCGGGGGACGCCCCTCGGAGATCAACATGTCGTACTGGAAGGTCTCATCCATGTAGCTGAGCTGGCGGTCCAGAACCACCAAGCTGAACCCGGGCAGGTGCTTGTGCTCGATCAGGGGCGCGTCAAAGGGCGGGATCAACTCCCGGGGCTCCACCAGGGGGTAATCCGGGCTGTAGGGCGCCAGGAGACCGGCCTCCACGTGGGCGAAGTCCAGGGCCCGGACCACCTCCTCGAACACCCGGGGCGGCCACTGCTCGTCCAGGTAATAGTCCCAGAGGGGAACGTCGTTGATGACCACATCACTGAAGGAGCGCTGTGACACGCTGGGAGTTTCCCCTTGGGCTGGAGAGGCGGCCCGGTGAAAAACCCGGGGCCCGCTCCGGCCCAGAAAATTGTTTCCCCTAGGAAAATCCATTCGCCCGCCGGGAGGGGGCGGCGGACCACCCTGCGGGACTCTCAGGGTAAGATGTTGAAATGCTTGTACCATGTCCTTAGATCGTGGTCAACCATACTCAGAGCCCTGCCCCCTCAAAATGCACACCACGAGTTGACAGGCCCCCGGGCTTCTGATAAATAGTCGGCCGTGAGGGGCTGTAGCTCAGCTGGGAGAGCGCATGACTGGCAGTCATGAGGTCGTCGGTTCGATCCCGATCAGCTCCACCAAATAAAAAAGATTGGGCCCGGGTGAAAACCCGGGCCTTGGTCTTTTCCGGCCCGGCCTCCCGCCGCCTTCCCCGTCCCCCTGGCTCCCGCGGGTCTGCCGACAAATTTTTGAAATTCCCTTTCGCGTTCCTTTCGTAATAAAATCTTCCAGTAAGCATCAGGCATTGTCTACCCGAAGCTATCCCTGCCCCCTATCCCTGGCCCGGCCAGGCAGAAATAGGCAATGCCCGTGCGTTTTGCCCTCATTTCCACCTCGGAAGACCTCTCAGGCCTCAGCTCCCGGCTCTTGTCCGCCCATTTGCGCGGCCTGGGCCAGGAAACCCGCCTCATCTACCTGCCTTCGCCGGGACCGGGCCGCAGAGTTTCGCCGGCCGCCGCCCAAGCCGTGGCCCGCCTTTGCCGGGACGCCGACTACGTGGGGCAGACCGTGTTCACCAGCGACTATTATCTGGCCGGCCAGCTGGCCGGCGCGCTTAGGGAACAAAGCCCCGCCCGGCTGATCTGGGGAGGTATCCATCCCACCGTGCGGCCGGCGGAATGTCTGGCCCACGCGGACGGCGTGGCCGTGGGCGACGGCGAGAAGCTCCTGGCGGCCTTGGCCGCGGGGCAGGATTTTCACGGCATCCCCGGGCTGCGGACCCGGGAAAACCAGGCCATCAATCGTGGGCCGGCGGCTCCCACCCCGGACCTGGACACACTTCCCGCGCCGGACTTTTCCTTCCAGGGGCATTATCTGGTGGATCCCCAAGAGGGCTGGGCCGCGCCCCTGACCTTCGAGCTGTGGGCCCGCCGCCAGCACCAGAACTACACGGACCTCGCCGGCCGTCCCCGGATCTACTACCGCACCATGACCACCCGCGGTTGCCCCTTCAACTGCACCTATTGCAGCAACGGGGTTTATCAGGGCTTGTACGGTCCCCGGCATTTCCGGGCCCGTTCCCTGGAGCAGGTGCTGGCCGAGCTGGCCATGGTGCGCGCGGCCCACCCCCAAGTGGAGCTGATCCACTTCACGGACGACAACTTCTTTTCGCGCCGCCAGGCCGAGATCGCCCGCTTTGCCGAGCTTTATCGCCGGGACATCGGCCTGCCGTTCTACGCCGTGGGCCACCCGGCCAATCTCACCCCGGCCAAGTTGGATTCGTTGTTGGCCGCGGGCTTGGTGCGGCTCAGCCTGGGCCTCCAATCGGGCAGCCGGACCACCCTGCGGCGTTATGGGCGCAATACCCCGCTCTCCGTGGCGGCCAACGCGGTGAAGCTCTTGGAGAGCCACCGCCGGGCCGGGCGTCTTTTGCCGGCCAAATACGACGTGATCCTGGGGGACCCCCTGGAGCCCCCCAGGGAAACCGCACGCTCCGTGGCATTCCTGGCCGGCCTGCCCGGCCGTTTCGCCCTGCATTCCCTGCTCTTTTTACCCGGCACCGCCCTGGCCCAGGAGGCCCGGCTGGCAGGACTGCCCCTGGGTCCCGCGGAGGAGGGCTACGCCGGGTATCGGGCCCGGGAAAAGGATTACTTCCAGCTGGTGGCCGGCCTCTTGAACAACCCCCTGGCCCCGCGCCTCCTGGTCCGTAGCCTGGCCCGGCCGGGGCTGGCCAATCTCAGCCGCCAGTCCCCGGCCTTCCGCCGGTTCACCCGGCACTCCCTGGGCTTCCTGGACCAGGGGCACCAGCTGCTGCGGCGCAGCCGGGCGTGGCTGCACCGCCGTCTCAGCCGAACCTGAATCCGCCGGAGATCCAGGGTCGCGTTGCTTTCCCCGGCGCACCGGGCATTCTCGCCAGGTGAGACTGGGTATTAAAATCAAAGGAAAAGCCTCCGCCCACCCCTGGCGGCCGCAGGAGTCATGTACCAAGCGCATACGGTGGCCGTGATCATGCCGGCCTTGAACGAGGAAAGGCTCATCGCCCGGGCGCTGGCGGCCGTGCCGTCCTGGGTGGACCGCATCTTTGTGGTGGATGACGGCAGCCGGGACCGCACCAGCACATTGACCCGGCAGATCGCCGCCCGGGACGCCCGGGTGAAGTTGCTCCGCCACCCCCGGACCCGGGGCGTGGGCCGCTCCCTGGGCCACGGCTACCTGGCCAGCCGGCACGAGGGCTGGGACCTCACGGTGGTCATGGCCGGCGACGCCCAGATGGACCCCCGCGACCTGCCCGGCCTTCTGGAGCCCCTGGTGCGCGGCCGGGCCGATTACGTGAAGGGGGAGCGCTTCAGCGATCCCCGGGTATGCGGCAAGATGCCGCGCCACCGCTGGCTGGGCAATCACCTCCTGGCCTGGCTCACCCCCCTGGCCACCGGGTTCTATCATTTGACCGACCCCCAGTGTGGCTACACCGCCCTGGGCCGCCGGGCCCTGGCCGCCCTGCCTTGGCCGAATTTGCTCCCTGGCTACGGCTACAACGCCCAGATTCTGTATTTCTTGTACCGGGGAGGATTTAGGGTGGCGGAAGCGCCGGTGGCCGCGGTGTACGGCGAAGAGCGCTCCAAGATCCGGCTGGCGCCCTATGCCCTCCACATCATGCGGCTCTTGACCGCCCTGGCTTGGCAACGCTGGCGTTTTCTGGCGGGTTTCGCGGCGGGACGCCGGGTGCGGCGGGCCTACCAGGCCACGGCGGGCGGGGTGGTTCTGGCCCTGGCCGGCTCAGCCTGGGACCCGGCGGCCGCCACCTGGGGCTGCGTGCTGGCCCTGGCCGGCCTGGGGGTGGCCCGGGGCCGGGACCTGACTCTGGGGCGGGCCCTCGCCCAGGGCCGGGAGGCAGCCGGGGCGGGGTCCCCGGGGCCGGCCAGCGGGCCGGCGGGGGACTGAGGTCGGGTTACTCCCCGGTGGAGCGCAGGTGGCTGTCCTCCACGGCCCGCACCAGGTTGGTCATGGTCTCGTAATAAGGCACCGCGATCCCCGCCGTCCGGGCGTACTCCACCACCTTGCCCCCCAGGAAGTCGATCTCCGTGCGGGAGCCCTGGGCCAGGTCGGCGCACATGGAGTCCTTGTGCCGCCCCACCCGGGCCAGATAGGCCAGGGCCTGGTCCAGGTAGTCGGGCCCCAGGTCCACTCCCTGGGCCCGGGCCACGGCCAAGGCCTCGGAAAAGCAGGAGAAGGCGATCTCCCGGGTGGGAGGGAATTCCAGGGCGTCGCGGATGGTGCGGTCGGTCACCGCGCAGAGGTTGGCCATGGTGCATTTCATGACCATCTTCTTCCAGATGTAGAACTTGATATCCTCCACCGCCTGGGCGCCCAGGCCCCCCTGGGTGAGGGTCTGGGCCAGCTCCGCGGCCAGGTCGGCGTTGGCGGGGTCCAGCCAGCCCAAATGGTTGGGTGGGTTGAAGAAGGCGGTGGTGACGTGGCCCGGCCCCACCCGGGCCGCCCCGAAGTTGCAGGAGAGCCGCAGCGCCCGGTCGGCGCCAAAGCGCTCGGCCAGGTAATCCTCGGTGCCCAGGCCGTTCTGGGCGCTCACCAGCTTGGCCCCGGCCGCCACGCAGGGGGCCAACTGCTCCACCAATGCGGGGAGATGGAAGGTCTTCACCGCCAGGAAGATCACCCCGGGAGCGAACTCGACCAGGGCGGCGGGGCGGTCACACAGGGTGGGCGCCGGCTCCCGGTAGTTGAGCGTGCCGCTCACGGTGAGGCCCGTGGCCTCCCACGCCGCCCGGGAACCGGGCGAGGAAAGGGCCAGCACGGTGTCCGGCTTTTCCCGCAACAGGGCCCCGGCCAGCACCGTGCCCACGGCGCCGAGACCCACCACGGCCATACGAGGCAGCGCCATGGTCAGTTCTTCCTTTTACGCAATGTATTCATATTGCTCCGCCGAATCACGGGGTTTTAGTCCTCGGATGGCGGCGCGCCAAGCTCCAGGAGCAACTCGCCCGGGGGCGGCTCGCCGGCCGCGGGCCGGAAGCCCAGCCGCTCATACAGGCGACGGGCCGGCCAATTGTCGGGCTTCACGCTCAAGTGCAGCCGGCCAATCTCCAGTTCCCGGAAGGCCCAGCCAGAGGCCAGGGCCGCGGCCCGGCGGGCCCAGCCTTGGCCCCGGGCCGTGGGCTCGCCGAGCATCAGCCGCCCGAACTCGGCTTGGCCCGCCGCGGGCTCCAGGTGGTAGATGGACACCGCGCCCACCGGCCGCCAGGCTGTCTCCTGGGCCAGCTCGATGATGAAAATATAGTCGCCGGGCGCCTCCCGCCAGGACTTGTACCAGGCTTGCTGGGCCTCGGGCGCAATGAGCCGGCTGTCGAAGAATCCGTAGCGTACGTCATCCCGGTTGCGCCAGTTCCGCAAGAGTTCCAGGTCGCTCACGGTCAGGGAGCGCAGCCGAAAGCCCTGCCCGTGCAGCACCAGGCCGCGCTTGGCCGGCAGGGGCCGGGCCGCCACCCCTTACCAGCCCTGGTTGATGGCCGTGATCACCCGGGCCACGTCCTCGTCGCGGAGCAAAGTGTGCAGCGGCAGGGACATGATGCGCCCGAACACCTCCTCCGCCACCTGGGTCTCGCCGCCACAGCCGGCATACATGGGATAGAGGTGGTTGGGCTTGTAATGCACCCCCGGCTCGATGCCCTGGGCCTTGAGGTCCGCGATGAGCTTGTCCCGCCGGGGCGCCTGGATGGTGAACAAATGCTGGCTGGAGAGGTGGTCCACGTCGGACTCCGGGCTCCAGCAGATGATCTCCGGGTGATTGAGCCCGGCCCGGTACTGGTCCGCGATCTCCCGCCGCCGGGCGTTTTCGCTCTCCAAGAGCTTCAACTGCTCCAGGCCCAGGGCCGCGGTGATGTCGTTCATGTGATACTTGAACCCCACCTCGGTCACGTCGTAGAGCCAAGCCTGGGGGCTGGCCTTGCCGTGGTCCTCCACGGTGCGGGTGAAGGTGTCCTTGTCAATGCCCAGCCAGCGGAGCCGCCGCAGCCGGCGGTAGGTCTCCTCGTCGTTGGTGGTGACCATGCCGCCGTCACCCAGGCCGATGTTCTTCACCGCGTGGAAGCTGAAGCAGGTGAGCCCCCAGGCCCCGATCTTGCGGCCCTTGTAGGCCGCGCCCATGCCGTGGGCCGCGTCCTCGATCACCCGGAGGCCGTGCTCCGCGGCCAGATGGTACAAGGGCTCCAGCTCGGCCGGGTAGCCGCCGTAGTGCACCACCATGATGGCTTTGGTGCGGGGGGTGATGAGCCGGACCACGCTGGCCGGGTCCAGGTTGCAGGTGCGGGGGTCGATGGCCCCGAACACCGGCACGGCTCCCTGGTAGAGCAACACGTGGTTGGTGGAGACAAAGGTAAAGGGGGTGGTGATGACCTCATCGCCCGGGCCGAGGCCGCTGACCACCGCGGCCAGGTGCAGGGAAGAGGTGCCGGAGTTGGTGGCCACGGCATAACGGGAGCCCACGTGGCGGGCAAAGGCCTCTTCAAAGGCGGCGGTCACCGGCCCCAGGCCCAGCCAGCCCGAAGACAGCACCTTCTGCACGGCCTCCAGGGCCGCCTGGGAGAGGTTGGCCTTGAATAGCTGCACGTTTTCCATGGTTTGCACCCCTTCCCCAACATATTGCCTGCATGAGCCTGGGCCCGGAGCGGCCGGGGTCTTCCCAGGCCTATGGCCGTTTGCGGGCCGAGCAGTGGATGTCCGCGTCGGGCAGATGCCCACTGCGGGTGGGTCCGGCCCGGCATTCCAGCACCTCGTACCCGGCCTCCTCCAACAGGGCGGCCAGGCGGCGTGGCGAGAACATGTTGCGGTTCAGGTAGCCCGGCCCCCGGTCCTGGATGCCCAGGATGCAGTTCAGGCCCTCGCCCCAGCGGTACTCTTCGCTGCCCTCCAGCCACCTGCGCAGGTACACCTCGTGGTTGGGGCAGCGGATCGCCAGCAGCCCGCCCGGGGCCAGCACCCGCAGCCACTCGGCCAACATGCTCCGGAATTCGGCCAGGGTCACGTGCTCGATCATGTGCGAGGTGAGAATCTCCCCCACCGTGCCCGCGGCATAGGGCAGCGTGCCCACGTCCTGCACCAGGTCGGCGGCCGGGTTGTACTTGTCAATGTTCACGTAACCCGGCAGCAGGTTGCGGCCGCAGCCCAGGTGCAACTTCAGCAGCGGCTGCCCGGGGGGAGGCGCCGGGATGGCTGGGGCGGCCGTGGGCGCCGCGGGCACGAAATCGGGCACCGTGAACGCCGGGGCGGGGGCCTCCGGAGGCGAGGGAGGGGCGACTTCCGGCCCGGGCGGAGCCGCCGCAGCGGCCGGGGGCCAGTCCCCGTGGCCGGTGGCGGCCAGCATGGCCTCCACGGCCCGATCATAGGTGTAGCGGGACAGCACCAGCTCCCGCCCCTGGCGGGCGATGCGTTGCCGCTCCTCCGGGTGGGCCAGGTAATGGTCGATCAGCTCACCCAGCTCCTCCTCGCTCTGGTACCACACCAGATGCTCGCGGTTGTGGAAGACCTGCTCCAGGCCGGGGGTGTAGCGTTGGATCAGGAAGCCCTCACAGGCCAGGGTGTTCACCAGGCGGTTGGAGAAATAGGCGGCCAGGCCGCTCCACTCCTCGCCCATGAGCCCCAGGAGGATGCGCGAGGCCCCCACCAGACGGGCGAAATCCTCGCCGTGCACGGGGGGCAGGGCCTGGAGCCCGCTGCCCTCCCAGCCCTCCCCCGCCACCACCAGGTTGCCACGGGCGGCCAGGCGGCCCAACAATTCCCGCCGGGAGGGGTTGTTGTTGTTGCCGATGAACACCACGTCGTAGCGCGCCTCGCCGGCCACGGGATGAAACACCCCGGGGTCGGCCGGGCACGGCAGATAGTGATAGCGGCCCGGGTGGCGCAGATTGTTTTGGTCCACGTGGCTTTGGTTGGAGATGAACACCGCGTCGGCCACCCGGCCCAGCTCGGTGTGGTAAGGCGAATAGGCCGCGTCACCGTAGAACACCGAAAGGGTGAAGCCCAAACGGGACTTCAACTCGGCCAAAAAATCCACCGGCACCACGCCGGCCTTGACGCTGCCGCCCAGATGCACGTGGGCCGGCCGCACCTCGGCCAGGATCTCGGGCAGGCGGTGCAGGTCTTCCCGCAGGTCCAGGCGGTGCACCTGGCCCCGGGCCTCCCAGGCGGCCAGCCAGTAGAAGTTGGAATTGTCGGGCCGGAACAGGTCCAGGTAGAAGATCTGCGGCCGCCCTTCCGCCGCGGGGTGAGGCGCGGGAGCCGGGACCGGCGGGGGCAGCGGCTCCGTGGCCGCGGGCCGGGCCGCCTCCGCGGGCAACGGCGCCCGCTGGTCCGCGCCCGGTTCCGCCAGGGCCCGGGCGAACTGCTCGGCCCGGGCGCGGTAGGTGTGGGTCAGGGCGATTTCCCGGCCCCGGGCGGCCAGCTTACGGCGCTCGTCGGGATGCTCCAGGAAAAAGTCCAACAGCTGCTTCAGGTCAGCCGCATCGGTGTACTGCGGCACCGTGTCGCCGAAGATGTCGGCGATGCCCCGGTTGCGGTCGGAGATGGCAAAGCCGCCGCTGGCCAGGATGTCGAAGATTTTCACGGCCACGAAGCCGTCGCGGGCCATGTCCGGGTGGTGATCGTTCACGGAGATGGCCGTGCGGGCGTAGAGCTTGTCCAGTTCGCGGTAATCCCAGAACTCGCCGCCCACAAACTCCGGGGGCAGGAACTGCTCCCAGGCATTGCCCCAGACCTTGAACTGGTGCCCGGTCTGATAGAGGTCGGTGACCACTTGGCGGCCCTGGGGGCCCCGGGGGTTGCCCACGAACACCACCTGGTACTCCAGGGGCTCGTCCAGGGGGCGCTTGTCCGTGGCCCCCACCATGACCTCCACGTTCCCGAAGCCCATGTCCGTGAGCCGCGGCACAAAGTACGGCGAGAGGCTGAATATCTTGTCGAACATGGCCAAACGGGCCGGGTTCATGCGGTCCGGATGGCTGTAGAGCCAGGCCAGGCGGAGGCTGTCCTCGGGCAGGTCCAGCCACACCGAAGCCCCCAAGAGGCAGATCACCAGGTCGGCGTTCCGGTCTGGGGCGATGGTGTAGCCCAGGCTGGCGAACTGCTTCTCCAGCTCGTACTGCACCCAGTAGTCGCCCCAGAGATGGCGTTTGCTGGGGTCTACCGCGTGGTCCGAGGGGGACAGCACCTTAACGCTAAGGCGGTCCATTTGCCGCAGCCGGGCCAGCTTGCCCTTTTGCCGCGCCTGGATCTCCTGGCGCTGACGCACGAAGCCGGGCTCGGTTTCCAACCGGGCCAAAAGCTCCCGGGCCTGGGGCAGGCTGGGCTCCAGGGCCAGGAGCCGGGAAATGGTCTCGTGCGCCGCTTCCAGGCTGCCCATTTCGGCCTGCACCGCCCCCAGGTTGTAGAGTATGCGCGGGTCCCGTGGGGCCAGCCAGGCAGCCCAGCGGAAAGAGTACTCCGCTTCCCGCAGATTGCCGGTCATGGCCAGCTTGTAGGCCAGATCGGACAAGAGGCTCGCGTCGGTGAAGCCCTGCTCCACGGCGGTGCGCAGCACCTTGATGGCCCCGGGCAGGTCGCCCGCCTGGGTCAGGCGCCGGGATTCCGCCATGAGCCGCAGCTTTTCCTCGTGCCGCGCCGCCTCCCCTTGGGCCGTAGGCGCCGCGGCGGGAGCGGGCTCCGCAGCCGGCGCTTCGGGGGGGTTGGCCGGAGGGGCCGGAGGGGCCGGAGGAAGGTTCTGGGGAGCCCGGGGGGCTATGTTTCCGCCGCGCGCGGCGCCTTTGCTTTTTTTCTTCTTGGCCATGGCTCTCGCTAACAGGTGGTTGAAAAACAGCCTGTTAGGCGCGCCATGGATTCATAGATGATGGCGCGCCAAATTGCGTGGCTTCGAACAAAGCAAACGATTTGCCGAAGTTGGCCAAACCACGCTTTGGCCAACTTTGGTTGCCAAAGGCCAGGTATGGCCTTTGGCAACACCTTGTTGGTAAGCAGATAACCTGCCTGAATTTTTGGTGTCTGCCAGGCGCCTGGTAGCGCTTATACAAAATATCACCCGTCCGGAGCCTTGTAAAACCCAAAACCAGTGCCTGATGATTCGACAAAACAAATGCTTGCGGGTCGCGGCCCCGCACCGGAACTTGGCGGCTTTGCTCTTTTCCCTTGCCGGCGCCTATAATGTAGTCAAACCCCTGTCCCCTGCCGGGTATGGCCTCTGCCCCGGACCCGAAAAAAAGGAGTGCCATGTCCAGGTTTCTTCTGGCTCCCCGTCCGGCCGCGGCCTCAGGGAAAGCGCGGCCCAGGCTGGGTTGGGTCCTGGTGCTCCTCCTGGCCGGGCTGGCTTGCCAGCCCGCTACGGTCCCGCCGCCTTCCTCCGGGGCGTCCCTCCACGAGCGGACCCTCACCATGGCCGACGGCCGGGTGCGTGATTACCTGTTGCAGTTCCCGCCTGGGCTCACCCCGGGCCGGCCTGCGCCCCTGTTGGTGGTGCTGCACGGCGCTTTCAGCGATGCCCGGGAGATGGCCGGGGTTTCCGGCTTCCACGCCTTGGCCGACCGCCTGGGCCTGGTGGTGGCTTACCCCAACGGCCTGGGTTTTCTGGGATTGTTCCGCATGTGGAACGCGGGGTTCTGCTGCGGTGGCCCCCAGCGGGACCAAGTGGACGACGTGCATTTCGTCCTGGCGGTGATCGCCGACGTGCGGGCCCGCCTGCCGGTGGACCCGGGCCGGGTCTACGTGGTGGGCTACTCCAACGGCGGCATGCTGGCCCATCTGGTGGCGGCCAGCCATCCCGAGAAGGTGGCGGCCCTGGCCGTGGTGGGCGGCACGGTATGCGCCCAGCCGGCGCAGGCGCCTGGGGCCTGGCAGCCGCCTACCCCGACCCTGGCCGTGCCGGTGATGCTCCTGCACGGCCGGGATGACCCCAGGGTGCCCTACCTGGGCGGCGCACCGCCGGACTCGGGAGGATCGTATACCTTCTGCGGGGCGCTTTATGGCGCGGAACTGTGGGCCCACCGCAATCAGGCCCAGGAGCCGGCCCGGGAGGAGGGTCCCGTCGCATCGGGGGTGGAGCGGCGGGTCTGGGCTGCCGGCCCGCCCGGGGCGCCGGTGGAGCTTTGGACCCTCTTGGGCTGGGGGCACGCTTGGCCCGGACCACCGGCCATCCCGGCGGGTCCGGCCGGCCCGGGCCTGGCCGGTTTCAACGCCAGCCAGGAAATCTGGCACTTCTGCCGCCGCTTCCGGCGGGACGCCGGCGCCACCTTGGCCGGTCAATAGCAAAATGAAGCCGGCGGAACCCAGGGGTTCCGCCGGCTGTATTTAGCGCACTGGCCGCTCAGGACGCCAGGGCCGAGGCCCGGGCGTCGCGCTCAGCTTAGTAAATCGCGTCGAACTTGCAGTTCTCCAGACAAGTCTTGCACTTGATGCACTTGTCCAGATTGATCTTGGCGAATTCCTTCTTCTTCCAGTCGATGGCTTCCACCGGGCAGTTGCGGAAGCACATGCCGCACTTGGTGCACTTCTCGTTGTCCACCTTGAACTCCAAGAGGTGCACGCAGCTGCGGGCCGGGCACTTCTTGTCGTAGATGTGGGCTTCGTACTCGTCGCGGAAGTAGCGCAGGGTGGAGAGCACCGGGTTGGGACCGGTCTGGCCCAGGCCGCACAGGGCGGACTGCTGGATCATGCCGGCCAACTCTTCCAGAGCCTCGATGTCGCCGGCCTCGCCCCGGCCCTCGGTGATCTTCTCCAGGATCTGCAGCATGCGGCGGGTGCCCTCCCGGCAGGGGGTGCATTTGCCGCAGGATTCCTCCTGCACGAAGTCCATGAAGAAGCGGGCCATGTCCACC
>JAHLLK010000046.1 GCA_020444165.1 Deltaproteobacteria bacterium
GGCGGACGAGGGCGGGCCGGACGGGGCCGGCGTGGACCAGGTCCCCGGCGCGGACGGGGGCGGGCTGGACGGGGGCGGACCGGCCGGGCCGGGCGTGGGCGTGGTCGGCGCGGGAGTGCTCCAGGCGGGGGGCAGCAGGACCGGGGTGGGCGCGGCCGGCGCGGGCGGCGCCGGGGTGGGCGGAACCAGCACGGGAACGGCCGGCGCCGTGGCGCCTTGGCCGCCGGCGCCGTTGCCCAGGTCACGCCCCACAGGCGGCTCCAGGCGCCCCGCCGCCGCGGCCGGAGGCAGGACCAAGGCCGCGAGGATCAACAGGCTCCCCAGGGCCGCTCCTAGCCAAAACCTAGACTGCATGATCACACCTCCGGGAACCAACACCCTAGGGAAATAGCCAAACAGAGCCGGCGGCTTCCCCGGGGGCGGGAGCCGAACCAGGCCGCGGCTGGCTTAAATAATAGAACCAGGGGGAGGGAAAAATACAGCAGGAATTGCCGCGCGGCTCGCGGAACGGGAGGCGGGGCCTCAGAGGCAGTCAGAGAAATCGCTCCGGCAGCATCCTTGGCCTGCCAGTTAAAACTATAAAGTTTTTGGGGGGATGGAAGATGTGGGGGGAAGGACCCCTTTTCCCAAAAAAGGGGTCCTTCCCCCCACATCTTCCTCTTCCTCCCCCAAACTACTGCCCCAAGCCCGCGGCCCAGTTGACGCGTTCCAGGAGGATTTCCAGGTCGCAGGGTTTTATGAGGTAGTCTGCCGCGCCCAGGGCCAGGCCTTCGCGGGCGGCTTGTTCGGAGCCGTGGCCGGTGAGCATGATCACCGCGAGGTCCGGCACCATTTTCTTGAAGACCTTCAGCACCTCGATGCCGTCCATGTCCTCCATTTTGAGATCCAGGACGGCCACGTCAAAGTCCTGGCTCCGGAGGGTCTGGATGGCCTCCGCGCCGGAACCGGCGGTGGTCACCGCCAGGCCCCGTTTGGTCAGGCGCTTCTTGAGGACGCGCAGGTAGTCCTGCTCGTCGTCCACCAAAAGCAGTTTGAGGGTATCCCCGGGTTTCGCCATGTGGTCCGTCTCAGGGGGCGGAGGCCCGCCGACCGTGGGGGCCGGCGGGTCTCCGGTGATCAGTCGATGCCCTTGTCCAAGGCCATGGCCCTGGCCTGGGCCTCCATGATCTTGGCGTCGTGCTCGCGTTTCTTTTGCATGGCCAGGTTCAGCTTGCTCACCAGTTCGTCCATGTCGCAGGGCTTCATCAGGTAGTCAAAGGCGCCGCCCTTGAGCCCTTCCACCGCGTTGGGCACCGTGGCGTGGCCGGTGAGCATGATCACTTCCACGGTGGGGAACTTCTGCTTGATCAGGGCCAGGGCTTCGAGGCCATCCATGCCCGGCATTTTCACGTCCAAGATTACCACGTCCATCTTGCGCGGGCCCTCTTCTTCCAAGACCTTGAGGGCCTCGGCGCCGCTGTTGGCGCTGAAGACCTTGTAGTCGCGGGCCTTCAAACGCTTGGTCATGGTCTCCACAAAGGGGGCCTCGTCGTCAACCAACATGATGGTCGGGGGCAAGGCGGTCAGGGTGGTCATGGCGTTTCCTCCTATGGGTGCGCCGCGCGCGGGGCGGCGTCTCAAGCCGGTTGGCTTGGTTGGGCCATTTCTTCCGGGGAGACCTCGTGGCCGGGCGTCATGGGCAGACTGACCGTGAAGGTAGTGCCCTTGCCCACACTGCTGGCCACCTTGATGGTGCCTCCCATCTTGTCTATGATGCCGTAACAAATGGATAACCCCAGGCCGGTGCCTTTGCCCACCGGCTTGGTGGTGAAAAAGGGATCGAAGATGCGGGGCAGGTTGGCTTCGGGGATGCCTTCCCCGCTGTCCTCCACGGCGAGGACCAGGCGGTCACCTTCCCGCCCGGTGGTGATGTTGATCACCCCGCCGGTCTTTTCGTTGATGGCGTCCACCGCGTTGTTCAGGAGATTCAGCACCACCTGTTGCATTTCGGTGGGCGAGACGTGCACCGGGGGCAGGTCCGGCGCCAGGTGGGTTTCCATGTTCACCAGGGCGAAGCGGCTCTTCTGGGCCAAAAGCCCCACCACCTCCTCCACCAGGCCGTTGACGTCCACCGGGCGGGCGATGGGGTCGGTCTTCCGGGCAAAGGAGAGGAGCTTGTAGGTGATGTCCTTGCAGCGGCTGCCCTGGGTGCGGATCATCTGCACGGCCCGGCGGATCTCGGCCAGGTCCTCGGGGCCCACCGGCCGGTCGGTGCTCAGGATGTCGTCGATCCAGCCGCCCTCTTCCACCATGATGGCCACGGGGTTGTTGATCTCGTGGGCGATGCCCGCGGCCAGCTCGCCCAACGAGGCCATGCGGCCGGTTTCGATGACCTTTTCTTTGATGATGGCCCGTTCCTCGTCGGAATTCCGGATGCGGGACACCAGGTTGTTGGAAAGCACCAGGGCGGTGATGACGATGATCACCGCGGTGGCCGCGATGATCAACACCGCCAGGGTGACCGTGTCAAACATCTCCGAAAAGGCGTCGGAAGCGGTCTGCTGGAGGCAGAGCACCCATTCGCCGTCCTTCAGGGGAGCCATGGCGAAGATGGTTTCCCGCCCCCGGGCGTCGGGCCGTTCCCACACCGGGATGTCCTTGGGGTTCAGCTTGCCGGCCAACAGCCGCTGATAGGGGGTGGAGGCCAGGTCCACCCCGAAGCGGGGCTTGGTCTGGAACTCTCCCTTTTTGTTGATGATGAAGGCAAAGCCCGTGTCTCCCACCCGGATGTTCTCCACCAGGGCGTTGAAGGCCTCGAAGTTGATGGTGGCCTTCACCAGATAGCGGCGGCGGTCCTCGGTCTTGCCCACGGCGATGATGAAATGTGGAGTGCCCCTGAGCCCGGCGAAGACGTCGCTGATGTAGTAGTCGCTCTTGAGGGCCGCCTGGAACCAGGGGGCCTTGTGATAGTCGGCCCCCTGCAGGTTGAAGGGACCCACGTAGGCCAGCTGCAGGCCGTCCTGGTCCACCACCCCGATGTCCACGAAGGCCCCGCCGTACTCCTCGCGGAACAGGCTCAGGGTGCGCTCCAGGAAATAGGGCTCGGTGATCTGTTCCAGGGGGCGGGAACGGCTGAACACGGTCAGCTCTCCCAGGCGGCTCTGCAGAAAGCCCTCGATGCCCTGGCTCTGGCGTTCCACCAGCTCCCTGAGGTGTTCCCGTACCTTGGCCCCGAAGGAGGCTTCGAACTCGTGCAGAGTGATCATCCCGATGAGGACCAGAGGAATCAGGGAGACCGCCAGCACGTACGCCACCATGGTCAGGGTCAGGGTGCGGTAATGGTCTTTCTTCCTTGGCTGATCAGCCATCACACGTACTCCCCGGAGCGGTTGGCCGCCCCCGCCCGGCCGGGCGGGAGCGGCAGCTCCCCCCGCCGGCGGCGGGGGAGGCGGGGCCAGGGGTCACACGCCGCAGTTCTTGATCTTCTCGGTGACGAACTCGAACACGTCCGAGAGCCGGAAGATGCCCACCACTTCGTCGCCCTCCCGAACCAACAGGGACATGTGCTTGCCCATCAAGAGGTGGTGGATGCCGTCCACCACGTTGTCATCGGCTTCTACGTATTCGTCCTGGCCCGGCACGGTCATGAAGTCCCGCACGTGGCGCTCGGCCGCCTTGCTGCACAGGGCGTCGAAAGGGTCCACCCACAGGCCGTGGCTGTCCACCATGGAGCGCAGGAAATCCGGGTTCAGGCCGAAGTGGGTCAGGCGGTCGAAGTCCGCGATGTCCTGATATTTGGGCTCCAATGCCCGCAGGCAGCCCCACATGTTCAGCTTCCCCACCACCCGGCCGGCCGCGTCGGTGACCAGGACCGCCCGGGCTTTGTAGTTGCGGAACTTGAGGTTTTCGTGGGCCGCTTCCAGGATCTTCACCGCTTGGGACAAGGAGGCTCCCTCGGCTATCTTGGGATACTCCTGGAGGGGTATCATCAATTCCCTGATTTTGGTGTCCATGCGATTTTCCTCGCTCGATGAGGGGAGAGGATCAGCCGGAGCCCGCTCCGGAGAGCGGGCTCCGGCGTGGAGGCCTCTTTACTTCGGGGCGGTCTTCAACAGCACCGACTTGGCGGTTTCCAGCACCTCGGGCGGGAAGCCCACCACGTTGTAGATGACCATGAAGCCCAGGACCCACACCACGGCCATGCTGAGAATCCACAGCACGAAGCCGTACTTCAGGAAGTCCATGGGATGGATGGCCCGCTTGCCCGAGTCGGGGTACACGCCCAGGCCGTAGACGATGGCGTTGTTGGGGGTGCCCACGATGAGGAAGTGGGCGAAGCTGGTGGCAAAGGCCACGGCCAGACCCACGGCCCAGGGCTCGCCCTGCACCCCGGTCATGATGCCCATGGGCACCGCGATGGGGCCCAACAGGGCGGTGGTGCCGGCGTCGGACATGAAGTTGGTGATGAGGCCCGACAGGCCGGACATGCCGATCCACAGGCCCAGGCCCTGGTCCATGCCCACCTTGGACAGGACCGCCAGGAAGCTCTGGGCCAGCCACATGGCCGCACCGGTTTCCTTCAACAACGCGCCCAGGGTCAGCGCGCCGCAGTACATCAGCCAGGCGTCCCAACTGATGCCGTTCAGGATCTTGCGCCAGTCGGTGGTGCGGAAGATGACCGGGATCAACAGGGCCAACAGGGAGGGGCCACCCAGGCCGACTTCCTCGCCGCCCCAGATCCAGAGGAAGAGGATGAGGAGCATCATGCCGAAGGTGACGTACTCGGCATACTTCATCTTGCCCATCTTCCGAGTCTCTTCCTTGATGGCGGCCAGACCGGGGGTCAGGTCCTTGGTCTTGATGCTCTTCTTGAACAGGATCAGCATGTACGCGGCCACCACCGCGCCGAGGATCGGCACCAGGGGCAGGCCGTAGGTCATCCAGGTGAAGAAGTTCATGGGCACGTTATATTCCGACCAGAACCCCATCATGATGACGTTGCGGCCGCCGGCGGCGGGAGAGCCCACGCCGCCCACGTTCAAGGCGAAACACAGGGTGAACAGGAGGAACTTGGCCAGGTTGGGGTCGTGCTCAATGGTGTCGCCCTTGCTGTTGGCCGCCACCGCGCCCAGGTACACGGCCATCATGACCGGAGTCATGAAGGCGCACATGGCGTGGGCGCTGATGAAGGAGCCCACCGTGGCCATGGAAACGGAGAGCACGAACACCGGCACCATGAAGCCCTTGGTCCAGCCCAAAAGCCAGGCGGCCAGGCGCTTGTGCAGCCCCACGTCCACCACGGCCACGCCCATGGCCAACACGCCCAACAGGAACATGGGGGCGTCGCCGGCAAAGGACTTGCCCACGGCCTCGCTGGGCAACAGCCCCAGGAAGTAGGCCAGGACGGGCATCAGGATGCCGGTGAGGCCGATGGGAATGGCCTCGGTGGCGAAGAAGATGACCGCCATGGGGATGATGCCCAGCACGATCATGGTGTGGTGGGCCGCCTGCTCCACGGTGGTCACCACGCCCCACTTGATCATCTTGGCCGCGAAACCATACTTGTCCACGATCTCGACAACCGAGGCCGGGGTGGGCAGGATGAAGCCGATCAAGGCGAAAACGGCCACTCCAATCCCCAGCCAGAGGGTTTTGTTGGCCAGGATGCCGCCCCCGCCAACATCGTGCTCGATGTCATGACTCATATTGCCTGTCCTCCCATGGTATGGTTTTCGGAAAACCGTTCGGTAAATCCGTAACGTACTGCCATTACTATCTTTATTTTCAACGCTCAGCCCGGCTCATTCTTCCAGGCCGAACTTCTTGACTTTCCGCCACAAACTGACCCGGTCGATGCCCAGCACCTCGGCCGCCCGGGTCTTGTTGCCGCCGGTGTGGCGGAGCACCCAGGAGATGTACTCCCGCTCCCGGTCCTCCAGGGTGGGGATGGCTCCCTCCTCGGGCGGCAGGGGCGGCAAGCAGGCCCCCCGCACCTCCTCGGGGATGTCCCGGCTGGTGAGCACCGGGTCCACGCTCAAGGTCACCGCCCGCTCCACCAAATTCTCCAGCTCCCGCACGTTGCCCGGGAAGTCGTAGGCCAACAGGAGATCCAGGAGGTTGGGGTCCATATGGCGGATCTCCTTGCCCTGGCGGCCGGCGTGCTTCTGCAGCAGGTGCTGGGCCAAGAGCGGCAGGTCGTCCTTCCGCTCCCGGAGGGGCGGAATCTCCAGGGCCACCACGTTCAGGCGGTAGAACAGGTCCTGGCGGAAGCGGCCCTCGTCCACCAGCTTCTTGAGGTCCCGGTTGGTGGCGGCCACCAGGCGCACGTCCACCGGAATGGCCTCGGTGCCGCCCACCCGGGTCACCACCTTCTCCTGGATCACCCGCAAGACCTTGGCCTGCATGGAAGCGGGCATGTCCCCGATTTCGTCCAGGAACACGGTGCCGCCGTCGGCTGCCTCGAACAGCCCGGGCTTGGTGGACATCGCGCCGGTGAAGGAGCCCTTCTCGTGGCCGAACAATTCGCTCACCAACAGTTCCTCGGCCAGGGCGGCGCAGTTGAAAGCCACGAAACGGCGCTCGGCCCGGGGCGAGGCGTGGTGCACCGCCCGGGCGAACAGCTCCTTGCCGGTGCCGGTCTCGCCGATGATGAGCACGTTGCAGTCCGTGGGCGCGATGCGCTCCACCGTGCGGGTCAGCTCCTGCATGCGGGGGTTCTTGCCCACGATGAAGGAGAGGCTGTCCCGGGTGCGGAGATCGCGCTTCAGGTCCTTCAGCTCTTCCTTCAACAGGGTCTTTTCCAGGGCGTGGGCCACCTGGGCCCGCACCTCGTCGATCTTGTAGGGCTTGGCGATGTAGTGGAAGGCGCCCATCTTCATGGCCTGGATGGCCGAGTCCACCGAGGAGAAGGCGGTGAGCATGATCACCTCGGTCTCGGGCCGCAGCTCCTTGGCCGCCTGCAACACGGCCATGCCGTCCACCTTTTCCATGCGCAGATCCGTGAGCACCAGGTCATAGGCGTGCAGCCGGAGGAGCCCCAGGGCCTCCTCGCCGCCGCCGGCCGAGTCCACCAGGTACTCCCCGCCCTTTTCCAGGATGTGCTGCAAATTGCGACGGGCCAGATCGTCGTCTTCCACCACCAGGATGCGCGGCTTGCGGGCCATGGCTACACCCCCTCCGCCCGAACGGGCAGGCGAAGCGTGAAACGGGCGCCCAGGCCCGGCTCGCTTTCCACCTCGATGCGGCCGTGGTGCCGCTCCACGATGCCGTAGGTGATGGACAGGCCCAGGCCGGTGCCCCGGCCCACGTCCTTGGTGGTGAAGAAGGGATCGAAGATGCGGGGCAGCACCTCGGGCGCGATGCCCGGGCCGCTGTCCCGGATGTCGATGACCGCTTCCTCCCGCTCCGGGCTCTGGCCCACCAGGATGGCCAGGGTCCCGGCCTCCTGCATGGCTTGGATGCCGTTCATGATCAGGTTGATGAGGGCCTGCACCAAGTGGGCCTTGTCCACCTCGGCCACCACCCCGGCCGGCAGCACGGTGTTCACCTTCACCCCGGCGGGGATCTCGCCCTTGATGAGCTTCAGGGCCTCCTGGACCACCTCGCCCAGGTCCTCGGGCTTCAGCTCGAACTCCCGCTGGCGGGCGAACTCCAGGAGCGAGCTCACGATGTCCCGGGCCTTGGCCACCTGGCTCTCAATGGCCTTCAGCAGCTCGGCGTGATAGGCCGCGGTCACCCCCTCCAGTTCCTCCAACAGGATCTGGCAGGAGGTGGAGATGTTGTTCAGGGGGTTGTTCAGCTCGTGGGCCACGCCGCTGGTCAGGGTGCCCAGGGCGGTCAGCTTCTCGGTCTGGATCATCTGCTCGCTGTTTTGCCGCAGATGCACCACCATGCGGTTGAAGGCCTGCACCAGGTTGCCGATCTCGTCCTGGCGATGGTTCCAGGGCAGGGTGCGGAAATCGCCTTGGGCCACCACCCGGGTGGCGTCCTCGACCAGGCGGAGGGGGCGGACCAGCTTCACGGTGAGCAGGTAGAGCACCACCGCCCCCAGGCCGGCCAGGCAGACCAAAAAGGCGATCAGGAGGTGGGGATAGTCCTGCAACAGCCCCTGCACCCGCTCCCGCTCGCCCTGGGCGGCCTCCTCGGCCCCGATGATGAGCCGCTGGCCCGCCTTCCGGAGCCGGGCCACCCGGGGCGCCAGGGCCGGGTCGTCGGCCGCGGTAAAACCGTGCTCGCCCAGGAAGGCGTGCACCTGGGTGAATTCCTGGCGGTAGTCCCGGGCGGACTCGGCCAGCCGGGCCGCCCGGGCCGGGCCCCCGGTGGCGGCCAAGTGGGGCGCAGCGCTGGCCAGGGTGCGCTCGAACTGCGCCAAATAGCCCAGGGCCGCCTGGTAATCCGCTTCGTGGTGATAGAGGAAGTGGTTCTTCTCGTAGCGCCGCGCCTCGAGCCCGGTGTTCACCAGGGCGTCGGCCTGGCTCAGGAACATGAGTTTTTGCTGGATGTCGATGAAATGGCGATAGGTCAGGGCCCCGAACAGGGCCATGCCCAAAAAGGCGGCCACGAACCCCAGGACCAAACGCACCCGGAGGGTGTTAAGCCTGGCCAGCATGCCGCCCCAGCCTTCCTGCGCCGGAGCCGGCCCGTTCCCCCGCACGTGCGCCCGCCCGCGGGAGCGGTGCAAGCTGGCGTAGGAAACGAGATGCTGACCCATGGCGTCTCTTCTCCGGGTGGCGGGGGAGCCGGCCGGCTCCGGCCGGGTCCCCCTGCTCCTGGGTGCGTCCTCCAGCTCGCCCGGGGGTCTCCCGGTCCGGTTCCTGGAGGGTTCTTCCGCCCCCGAGATATACAGCAACCATGCCAAACGGCTCCTGCGGGATAGGTTATGGTTTTTACGTATTTATTTAAGCGAACACCCTTAGTGCCCTCCGTCACATAATACGTTGCATTTTACAACACCGGATGGAGTTTGTAAGCAAAATATCTTGTTTTCAAAGCAAGTTAGAGGTATGCAACACCCCCGGAAGGGAAGTGTTGCATATTACAACGAATTAGGGGCGGAAGATTACTCCCGGGCCGGCTTTTGGCCCAGGTAATAGGCGGGATCACGGCCCGGCAGGTATTGGGCGAACAGGCGGCGGTTGGCCTCGGCGTAGTGGGCCAACAGCTCTTCCCGGCCACCCGGCGGGAAGAAGTCGTAGCGCTCCCCCGGGGCCTTGGGGAACTCCCGCTCCAAAAACTCCCGGAGCTTCTCCCGCTCGGCCGGCGTCAAGAGGGGGTTGACCCGGCGGGCCATTTCCACCGCCTTGGCCGCGTAGCCGGCGTTGGCCCGGGGCAGGCCGTCCAGGTTCTCGAAGCGCAGGTTCAGCCCGAGGGCCCGCATCAGGCGGGTCAGCCCCCCCAGGTTGTCCCGGCTGAATTCCTCGTAGGGCAGGACCAGGAGGTTGGCCGCCCCGAAGTGAGCGGCCCATTGGTCCAGGATGGCGTCCCAAAACAACTCCCGGCTCCGCCAGGCGGCCAGGAAGGCCGGGAATTCCAGGCCCAGACCCTCCCGGCGCACCAGGTGCCCGTACCACGACTCCAAAAAGGTGTCCTGGCGGCGCACCATGACCAGGATGCCCACGGGGCGCCCGGCCAAGACGGCAGCCAGGCGGCCGGCCACCTCCCCCGCGTCGGCGTAGGCCACGGCCGGGCGGCCCAGGAACTCCTCGCTGGAAAGCAGGGCCGGGAGGCGGGGCTGGGCGGCGTGGACCGCGGCCACCTGCTGCCGGAGTTCGGCCAACTCGGCCGGGCTGGGGGAGCCGTCCCGCAGGCGGCGGGCCAGGCTGGTGCCGCCCAGGTCATAGAACAGCCCGGTCTGGGCCGGCCCCAGGCGGGCCAGGCCGGAGAAGAAGCCCTGCAGGGTGCTGGTGGCGGTCTTGTGCGCCCCGATGTGCACGAAACAGCGCGACAAAAATTGCTCCCGCCTGGGGGGTCAGCCCCGGACCACCACGTCGGCCGCGGGGTTGAAGGGGTTCAAGCGCACCACCATGGCGAATAGATAGGGGTAGAACTCGAGCAAATGGCCGGCGTGCTCCAACCAGTTGTGCACCAGGCGGCGGTAGACCCTTTTCAAGTCGCCCGAGAGATGGGTGTAGTCGCTGGCCGGCAGGTCCCGCAGGCTGGGGCGGTGCAACAGCTCTTCCCGCAGATGCATCACCGCCAGGAGCAGCTCGGTCAGGCTCTCCTGCTCCACCAAGTGGGGGTTTTCCAACAGCCGCACCAGGAAGTCGCCCTTGGCCCGCAAAAACTCCCGCAGTTCCTGGGGCGAACCCAAACGGACATCGGTGGGATAGGCGTAGGCCGCCACCCGGCGCCGGGCCTGGGCCAGCTCCTTTTCGCTCCAGCGCTGCTCCAGTTGGAGGTCCGCGGCCAGGGAGCGGGGGTCCGGGTCGCAGGCCACGCACAGGGTCAACAGGCGGTTGCCCACCTCCTGGAAGAACAGGCCCTCCACCACGTTCAACTTGGCCCGGCGGGAGCGTTGGTCCCGGCGGTTCAGGAACATCTCCGTGGCCGCGGCCAACAGGCCCATGAAGGAACCGGTGCCGGCCACGATGAGCACCATGGCCAGGGCCTTGCCGGCCGGGGTGTAGGGATGGATGTCGCCGTAGCCCACCGTGGCGATGGTGACCAGGCTGAAGTACAGGGCGTCGGCCACCGACAGGCCCTCCAGCCAGGGGAACAGCACCAGCCCCAGGGCCACCACCCCGGCGATGAGCGCCGCGAAGAAGATCAGGCGGAAGCGCACCTCAGCCATCAGGGCCCGCCCTTCAATGCCGGCCGGACCGGGGGCTCACACGGCCACCTCGGCGCCGGCCAGATCCCGGAACACCTCCGCCGTGTCCAAAACCAGGACCATCTCCCGGTTCTCCCGCCGGCGGCCGATGGCCCGCTGCAACTTGTCCCACCCGGCGCCGAAGCTGTTATCCAGCTCCGCGAGGCTGCCCTCCTCCAGATCCTCCACCGACTCCACCTCGTCCACCACCACCGCGGCGGAGCGGGAGCCCCGCTCCAGCACCATGGCGATCTCCCGATGGTTGATGACCACCACGTGGCGGGCCTGGGCGAACAGGTCCATGAGGCGCTTCAAGACCAGGCGGCGGGTGGCCTCCACCAGATCCAAGGCGGCCTGGCGCTCACCCTGCACCGCCAGGTCCAGGGCCTCCCGGGCGATGGCGTGGATGCGCCGGTGCGGCCGGTCGAACTGGAGCAAAAGCTCGCGCAAATGGGGGTTGGCCGTGGCGAAGTCGGCGTACCAACGGCCGAAGGCGCATTGGGTGGGGTCGGTGGCCAGGGCGAACTGGCGGTCCTGCAACAGGCAGGCTTCCAGCTCCTGCAACCAGTGGGCGTGATCCTGCTCCATCTTGCTCAAGAGGGCCAAGAGCTCGTCGCGCTCGGTCACGGCCGAGCCTTTTTTGAGCCGGAGCCGCAGGTCCAAAAGGGGGATCACCCGGCCCCGCAGGTCGATCACCCCCCGGACGTGGGGGGGAGCCAGGGGAACCTCGGTCACCTCGGGGAGGACCAGCATCTCCTTGACTTCGCGCACCGCCACCCCGAAGGCCTCCCCGGCCACCCGGGCGATGACAAACTGATTTTCCTGGAGGGCTAAGTCCCACGCCTGGCTGTCTTCGCTCATGAATTCCATTCCCTGTGCCTTGCTGAGAATCACCGGCCCGGCCCGCCAACCGGTCAGTGGCTACGGCTTGCAAACAGGCCAGTGGCTATGGCTTGCAAAAACCAAGTGGTTTTACTACCGTAATATAACAAACAAAGGCCGTCACGGCCGCAAAACGGCCACGAAAACCGCAGCCGCCTCCGCGGCCGGCGAGCGCCCAGGGAGGACCAAGTGAACCAAATGGCACAGGGATCCGGCCGTTTGCTCCGCCGGGAGGACTGCCGGCTGATCCTCATCGATCTACAGGAACGCCTGACCCCGGTGATGTTTGAACCGGCCGCGCTGTTGGCCAACGCGGCCCGCCTGGCCCGTTTCGCGGGCATCGTGGGGCTGCCCGTGCTGGTGACCGAGCAGGAGAAGCTGGGTCCCACCATACCGGAGGTGCGGGGGGTTTTGCCCGCCGGCGCCGTGACCGTGGGCAAGGTGACTTTCGATTCCCTGGCCGAGCCGGCCTTTGGCCGGGCCCTGGCCGCGGGCGGCGGCCAGACTTTGGTGCTGGCCGGGGTGGAGGCGCACATCTGCGTGGCCCAGACCGCGCTCGCGGCCCTGGCCCAGGGCTATGCGGTGCATGTGGCCGCCGACGCCGTGGCCTCCCGGGTGGACGCCAACCGGCAGGTGGCCCTGGCCCGGCTGGCCGCGGCCGGCGCGGTGATCACCTCCACCGAGATGTTCATCTACGAGATTTTGCAGCGGGCCGGCACCCCGGAATTCAAGGAAGTGTTGCCGCTGGTCAAATGAACAGCCCCTGGCAGGGGCTGGGCCAGGGAGCCGCTACCCGGCTCCGGGGGCGGGTTCCCGCCCCGCGGCTTATCAATGGCAACAGGGCCCCTTGCCGCCGAACTCCCGCTCATTGACCCGGGTGAGGCGGTCCAGATAGCGCCGCCACCAGCCCTTGGGCTTGATGTAGGCCCCGGGATCGTGCAGGAACTTGTCCCGGCAGCCCGGCGCGCAGAAGAAGTAGGCCCTGCCCTGATACTCCGCCTGGGGAACCTCCGGGGATGGCTGCACCCGCATCCCACAAACCGGGTCTTCCGCTAAGGGCATGACGCGACCCATAAAATGCTCCTTTTCGCCTGGAATGTTCATATTACTTTAATATAATACCACCTGCCCGGCAAAGCACTCCGGACCGGCTCGCTTCCCCTTGCGGCGCCGGCCCGGCTGTCCCTGTCGCTCCTGTCGCCCCTGCCGCCCCTGCCCCGGGCCCAAGTTTGCCGGGCAACCCTTGCCAGGTCCCGGTATCTGGCCGTATAGTGGCCTGAATCCAGGGCGGGTCGGCTATGGCTCGCGCCAGGGTCGATCGGCGCAAGCCGTCCCAGGCCCGCGGCACAGCCAGCGGAGAAGAGGCCTCGGCCGGACTCAAACGCCGGGCGCGGGACGGCCCTGCCTGGGCTCTGGTTAACCAAGGGAGAGCGGCAAGCATGTCAGCGGCGAACGCAATGCCCCCCGGCCACCTCATCCCCCGCGTATTGGGGCGCCCCCTGGAGCAGGCGGTGCGGGGCTCGGGCGTGTGGCTGGAGGACGCCCAGGGGCGGCGCTACCTGGACGCCTGCAGCGGCGGCATGGTGGTGAACGTGGGCCACGGCCGGCCGGAGCTGGCCCGGGCTGCCTCCGAGGCCCTGTCCCGGCTCACCTTTGTGCACGGCACCATGTTCAGCAGCCCGGAGGTGGAGGAGCTGGCCGCCCGGCTGGCCGGCTTGGCCCCCCCGGAGATCACCCGCTTCTTTTTCATGATGTCGGGCACCGACGCGGTGGAGGCGGCCCTGAAGCTGGCCTATCAGGTGCAGCAGGAGCGGGGCGAGACCCGGCGCCACACCCTGGTATCCTTGTGGATGTCCTACCACGGCCTCAGCCTGGGGGCCCTGGCCGCCTCGGGCCGCCAGTTGTTCCGGGCGCCGTTCCAGCCCATGTTCCGGGACGCCGTGCACCTGCCGCCGCCGTTTTGCCTGCGCTGCGCCTATGGGCTCTCCCGGCCGGACTGCGGCACCAAGTGCGCCCACGCCCTGGAGGACACCCTGAACCTCTTGGGCCCGGGGGCGGTGTACGCCTTTTTGGCCGAGACCGTGGGCGGGGCGGCCCTGGGGGCCAACCCCCCGCCGCCGGAGTATTTCCCCCTGGTGCGGGAGATCTGCGATCGCCACGGGGTGCTCCTCATCATGGACGAGGTCATGTGCGGCCTGGGCCGCACCGGCCGCTGGTTCGCCGGCCAGCACTACGGCGTGGCCCCGGACCTGGTGACCCTGGGCAAGGGCTTGGCCGGGGGCACCATGCCCATCTCGGCCGTGGGCACCCGGGAAGAGCACCTGGCCGTGCTCGCCCGGGGCAGCGGGACCTACCTGCACGGCGGCACCTTCACCAACCACGTGGTGTCCGCGGCGGTGGCGCTGGCCACCCTGAACATTTTGGAGGACGAGGGCCTGGTGGAGAGCGCCGGCATCATGGGCCGCAAGCTGGGGGAGAAGCTCACGGCCCGCCTGGCCCACTCGCCCCACGTGGGGCAGGTGCGCGGCCTGGGGCTGATGTGGGGCGTGGAGCTGGTGCGGGACAAGGCCCGCCTGGCCCCTTACCCCCGCGGTGAACACGTGGGAGAGCGGGTGGGGGAGGCCCTGTTCCGGCGGGGGGTCCTGTCCTACATCGCCGGGGGCATGGCCCCGCCGGACGGCGACGCCATCATGCTGGGCCCCCCGTTCATCGTCCAGGAGGCGGAGCTGGACCTGGCCGTGGAGGCCCTGGCCGGGGCCATCGGCGACGTGCTGGGCTGAGCAGCTTCCATCCCGGCCGCCCCCGGGCGTCCGGTATACTCGGCAATCAACACGGCCGGCCCCCGGGGGCCCGGCCGTCAACCAACTGGGAAAGAGGCCATGGCTGAATTGGTCAAGGAACTGGCGGTCAAAATCGTACAGGTCTTGGGCCTGTTGGAGGTCAACCCCGCTGAACTGGGCCCTGAAACCACTTTCTTCGACGACGGTCTGGGCCTCGATTCGGTGGATATCCTGGAGCTGGCCGTGATGCTGGACCGGGATTACGGCGTGGTGATCGACAACCGCGACGTGGGCGAGAAGGTCTTTGTGAACCTGGGGACCCTGGCCGAGTTCGTGCGACAAAGCCAAGCCGGAGCGGCCTGATGGCGGGGCGGGCATTTGTCACCGGTTTGGGCCTCATCACCGCGGCCGGCTCCGGCCCGGACGAGCATTTGCACGCCCTGCGGGAAGCCCGGAGCTGCT
The DNA here is from genome assembly GCA_020444165.1 of Deltaproteobacteria bacterium. The sequence continues at coordinate 14,911 of JAHLLK010000046.1, forward strand.
GCCGGCCGCTCAGCCGGCTGCCCTATCCCTGGGGACCGCCGCCCCTGGTGGGCGAGGCCTCCCCGGCCGAGGCGCCGCCGGAGCTGCCCCGGAGCCACGTGCTGGCCTGGGAAGCCACCCGCCAAGCCGTGGCCGGGATGGCCGAACCGCCCCAGGCCGTGGTGGTGGGGGTCACCACCGGGGGCATGAACCTCACCGAGGAGCTGCTGGCCCGGAAGGTGAGCGACCCGGCCCGCTATCGCCTGCATGCCGCGGGCAGCGTGGCCCGCTACCTGGCCGACCGCCTGTCCACCACCGGGCCTTCCCTCACCGTGTCCACCGCCTGCTCCAGTGGCGCCGCGGCCCTGATCCTGGGCCTGGAGCTGATCCGGCGCGGCCGGGCCGGCACGGTGCTGGTGTGCGGCGCCGACGCCTTGTGCCGCCTCACCCTGCACGGCTTCCGCCTGCTGAAGCTCCTGGACCTCCGGGGCTCCCGGCCCCTGGACAAGGACCGCGAGGGCCTCACCCTGGGCGAGGGCGCGGCGGCGCTTTTGCTGACTGCCGGAACCACCCCGCCGGCCGGCGCCTGGGCCGAGCTGGCCGGGGGCGGGCTCTCCTGTGACGCCCATCACCCCGTGGCCCCCCATCCCCGGGGCTTCGGCGCGGCGCAGGCCATGCGCGCGGCCCTGGCCGACGCCGGCTTGGCCAGCCCTGACCAGGTGGACTACCTGAACCTGCACGGCACCGGCACCCGGGACAATGACTTGGCCGAGGCCCTGGCCGTGCGCGAAGTGTTCGGCGGGAACCCGCCGCCCCTGTCTTCCTCCAAGGGCATCATGGGCCACACCCTGGGCGCGGCCGGCACGGTGGAAGCGGCGCTGACCATCCTGGCCCTCAAGGAGGGGCTCCTGCCGGCCAGCGCCGGTCTGAAGACGCCGGACCCGGCCCTGGGCCTGGACCCTCTCCAGGAAAGCCGGGAGGCCCCGGTGGCCGTGGCCATGTCCAATTCCTTTGGCTTTGGCGGCAACAACGCCAGCCTGGTGTTCACCCGGCCGGACCGGACCGGCGCGCCGGAGCGGACCTCCCGCCTGGGCGGCCTGGAGGTGCTGGCCTGGAGCGCGCTCTCGGGGGCGGGCGACGCCGCGGCCACGGCCGAACGCTTCCTGGCCGGGGAGCCGATCCGAGGCATGGTGCCTCCCGAGGTGCTGACCCGGGGCCTGGATCAGGGGATCCTGCGCCGCACCAAGCGGACCAGCCAAATGGCCCTGGCCCTGGCCACGGCCGCGGTGGCTCCCGGCCTGCCCCGGCCCCAGGCGGTGTACCACGCCACGGTCTTGGGCTCGCAGTCGGAAACCCAAGACTTCCTGCAGGACCTCCTGGCCAGCGGCGAGCGGCACGCCAGCCCCATCGACTTCATGGGCTCGGTGCACAACGCCCCGGCCGGCCGGGTGGCCATGCATCTGGCCGCTCCGGGGCCCAACCTGACCCTCACCGGCCTGGACACCGCCTTTGAGGAGGCGATCCTGGCCGCCTGCCTCACCAGCCGGGGGCAGGAAGCGCCCTGCCTGGTGCTGGGCGCCGAGGAGTTCCACCCCCGGCTCACCCCCCTGTGGCACCCCGGCGCCGCGGCGGGACAGCCCCTGGAGGGCGGCGCGGCGTTCCTGGCCCGGCCGGGGACCACGCCCCGGGGTCTGTGGGTGCAGCCCTGCTGCCTGAACCGAGACCAGCCCCAGAGCGTGGAAGAGATGCTGGAGGCCCTGGACGGGCCCGGCCGGGTGGCCCGGGACTGCGGCCTGGTTTTGGCCGGCCTGCCCGCCGGCGAGCTGGCCCGGGCGGCGGAGCAGTTGGACCTTTTCGTGAGCCTCACCCGCCTGGCCGCGCCGGTGGTGAACTTTCACGATCTGCTGGGCCAGACCCCGGCGGCCGGGCCCTTGGCCGCGGCCATGGCCCTGGCCCTGTTGGAGGCCGGACGGGCCGAGGCCGGGCTCACCCGTGGCGAGTCCGTGGATTTGACCGGCAAGGCCATCCTGCTCCTGAACCTGGGCCGCCGTCTCTCGGCCACCTTGTTCCGGCGGGTGATGGGCTGATTATCCGCCGGCCGGCCCTGGCCGCGGCCGGCTTGATTATGGCAATATGCTGCAACGCTGGCCCGTGGACCCCGGCCCGGGGCCCACGGTGGGCCCTGGGCCGCCCCGGCGGCGCCGGGCGGGGGATCCCCCGGCCCGGCCGAGGGCCACATCCCGCTTGGTTAGGGAGATACACCTGGTTTGAAACCACCCCGGAACAGACGCGTCCTGGTGGCCGGCTTTGCCGCCGCCACCCCCCTGGGCCGTGACCTGGCCGCCACCTGGGCCCGGGCCGCGGCCGGGGAGACCGGCTTCACCCCGCTGACCCGCTGCCGGGCCGAGACGCCCTGCCGGGTGGTGGGGCAGATTCCGGACTGGGACCCCGCGGCGCTCCCCTTTGCCGACGAGAAGGAAGTCTACAACTGGCACGCGGCCTACGTGCTCTTGACCATGGAGCTGTGTCGCGCGGCCCTGGCCGCGGCCGGCCTGGAGCTGACCCCGGCCGTGGCCGCCCGCACCGGCGCGGTGGTGGGTTCGTCCATCAACGGAGCCGACGCGCTGGCGGCCGCGGGCCGCAAACTGGCCGCCGGCGGGCCCTTGAAGATCAGCCCCTACCTTTTGCCCAATGTCTGCGCCAACGTGCCGGCGGGCAAGGCCGGCATGCTCCTGGGCTTCACCGGCCCCATCTTCTCGCCCCAGGCGGCCTGCGCCTCGGGCAACTACGCGCTCGGCCTGGCCGCCCGGCTGATCCAGGCCGGGGAGCTGGATTTCGTCTTGGCCGGGGGAGTGGACATGCCCTTGGTCCCTGAGATCGTGCACGGTTTCTGCAACATGAACGCCACCTGCAAGCTGAAGCCCGGCGACCGGGCGGAGGCCGATCCCGGCCAGGCCAGCCGCCCCTTTTCCCGGGACCGCCGGGGCTTCGTGTTGGCCGAGGGCGGGGCCATCCTCGTCTTGGCCGCCGCGAAGGCGGCGCGGGACCTGGGCCTCACCCCCCGGGCCGAGATCCTGGGGGTGGGCTGGAACTCCGACGCCCACCACTTCACCCTGCCCTCCCAACCCACGGTGGTGGCGGCCATGCGGGCCGCCCTGGACGACGCCGGCGTGGCCCCGGGCGACATCGGGTGCTTGAACGCCCACGCCACCTCCACCCAGCGGGGCGACGCGGCCGAGGCCGCCAGCCTGCGGGAGGTGTTCGGCCCGGACCTGGCCCATCTCCCCATCGCGGCCAACAAGTCCCAGGTGGGCCACGGCCTGGCCGCGGCCGGGGCGGTGGAGGCGGTGCTGGCCATCGAGGGGATGCAGCACGGGGTGATCCTGCCGGTGGCCAATTTGGCGCCCGATCCCCAGTTCGCCGACCTGAACCTGGCCCCCGCGGCCCGCGCCCAGGCCCACGAGCTGGTGCTCTCCAACGCCTTCGGCTTTGGCGGCACCAACTGCTGCCTGGTGCTCCGGGGGGTGTGATGCGACCCCGGGCCATGCAGTGCGAACCCCTGGCCGACCGGCCCAACCTGGTCCGTGACCAGGAGACCGGCCTGGTGTGGCACCGGAGCGGGCTCCGGGTGCTCTACGTGGACACCGACCGCTCCGGCGCGGTGTACCACGCCAACTATCTCCGCTACTTCGAAGCCGGGCGGGCCGCCTTCATGCGCGACGCCGGCTTCCCCTACGCCGAGGTGGAGCGCCGGGGCTATCTCTACCCCGTGGTGCAGACCGGGCTCAACTTTTACGAGTATCTGGAGTACGATGAACCGGTGTGGGTGCACACCCGGCCCGCCTTGTTGGAGCGGGTGCGGGTGCGCATCGACTACGCCCTGACCCGGGAGGGCGACGGCCGCATCGTCTGCGACGGCTTCACCCTGCACTGCGCCCTCAACGGAACCCGGCGGCCCGTGGCCGTGGACGAGGAAACCCAAAGGACCTGGCGGGAATTCCCTTCATGAGCCCGTCCTACAACCTTCCCCTGAATCTCGCCCTGCCGGCCCACCTGGCCGATCACCAAGTCATGGGCCGGGTGGTGCTGCCGGCGGTGCACGCGGTGGCCGCCCTGGCCCAGGCCGCCCGGGAGTGGGATCCGGGCCTGCCGGTGCACACCACCCACGACGCCTCGTTCCAGCGCTTCATCACCATCCCCGAGGGGACCCGGGAGATGGCGGCCCGGGCCGCCCTGACCCTCCTGGACACCGGCGGGGCCGAGGCCACCCTCATGACCGAGGTGGCGGCGCGGGGCGGCGCGGTGAGCCGGCTGTTGGAGCACGTGAAGGTCACCTTCGCCCCGGCCCGGCCCCCGGTGCCGCCGCCGGAGGACGAGACCTGGATCCTGCACGGCCCGGCCCTCATCGTGCCCCGGGACAAGTTCTACGCCGAATTGGTGCCGTTTGGCCCCTCGTTCCAGAACGTGCTTTCCGACGCCTTTCTGGCCCCCAACGGAGCCCTGGGCCGGGTGGGCTCCCAGGAGCCCTCGCCGCCCGGCCCCCTGGGCTCGCCCTACCCCCTGGACGCGGTGTTCCAACTGGCCTCGGCCTGGTGCCAGCGCTTCCGGGGGGTGGTCACTTTTCCGGCCGGGTACCGGCTCCGCTACATCTACCGCCGGGCCCTGGCCACCCGGCAGTATTTCGGCCGGGTCCTGCCCGTGGGGCAAAAGGACGAGGACCACCTCTTTGACGTGTGGCTGCACGACCTGAAGGGCGAGGTGGTGGAGTGCGTGCAGGGGCTCATCATGTCCGACCTCTCCCGGGGGCGGGTCACCCCGCCGGACTGGGTGCGAGCCGACCTGGACTGCCGCCTGCCCGAGGCCGCCCCGGGCCAGGTGGAGCTGTTGCTCCTGGAGCACGAGGCCCTGCCGGCCTGCGCCAGCCTGGCCTTCAGCCCCCGGGAGCGTCACCGGGCCCAGAAGATGGGCCCCCGGCGCCTGCCGGGCTTCATGGCCGTGCGGCTGGGGCTGAAGCTGTTGGCCCGCAAGCTGGACCCCAAGGTGCGCCAGGTGCCTTCCTCCCGCCTGGACACCCTGGACCGCGACCCCACCCGGCCCCGGCTGCCCCCGGAGCTGGGCCAGGAAGGCTATCACTGCTCGGCCAGCCATGACCGCCGCTTCACCCTGGTGGCCGTGGCCGACCGGCCGGTGGGGGTGGACGTGGAGGAGATCGCGGAGCGGGCCTGGCGGGGCGGGCGCCTGTTTCTCTCGCCCGCGGAGAGGCGGCTGGCCGAGGCCTCGCCCCTGGGCAAGGAAGCGGCGGCGGTCCGCATCTGGTCGGTGAAGGAGTGCGTGGCCAAGCTCATGAATTGGGAGCTGGTCCGGGCCTGGAAGGAAGTGGAGGTGGTGGAAGTGGCCCAAGACGGGAGCCGGCTCCAGGCGGCGGGCCAGGAAGCCCGGGCCTGCCACAGTTCCTGGGGGGGGCATCTGTTCACCTGCCTCACCGGCCTCAATCCGCCGGACGCCCCGCCGAAAGTTACGCCGCCAGCCCCCCCGGAGCTTACGCCGGAAGAGCCTCCGGAGGCTGCGGCGGCAGCCACGCCGGACCCCGCGCCGGAAGAACCGCCGGACGAGCCGGCGGAGGCCACCCCGGAGGAGCCGCCGGACGAGCCGCCCACCCCCGCCTAACCCCTTGCCTCCGGACCGTAATTTGGGTAGTTTTGAGGCTCGGCCGTCCGCTGCCGGCCCGGACCGCCGAGACCCAGCCGCGTCTCCCAGCTTCTAGTTGAAGGGATATCCACCAGCTCATGCAGACCGTCAGCTCCTTGTTGGACCCCGCCTGGCGGGAGCGCTACAAGCGTATCTCCCGCCTGAACATCCGCAGCTCCATCTATGACGTCACCAACCAGTGCAACCTGCGCTGCAAGGGGTGCTTCTTCTTTTCCTCGGGCGAGCACCACGTGGCCCCCGAGGAGAACGACCCGGCCGCCTGGGCCGCGTTCGTGGAGCGGGAAAAGGCCCGGGGGGTGAACCTGGCCATTTTGATCGGCGGCGAGCCCACCCTGCACCTGGACCGGGTGGCGGCCTTTTACGACCGCCTGCCCACCTACTGCGCCACCAACGGACTCATCAAGGTGCCCCGGGAGCGCTTCCCGGACATGATGGTGGGCATCAGCCTCTGGGGCGACCCCGAGGACGAGAAGCGCCTCCGGGGCCGCGACGCCTTCAGCGTGTCCAGCAAAAATTACGCCGGCGACCCCCACACCTACTACCTCTACACCATCACCCCCGCCCAGGTGGGCCGGGTAGAGAACATGGTGCGCCGCATCCGGGACGTGGGGGTGAAGGTCCATTTCCAGCTCCTGTCCAACGACGAGGGGGTGGCCGGCTTTGACTGGACCCCGGAGCTGCTCCTGGCCGTGCGTCAGGAGATGGACGATCTCCTGGAGCGCTACCCGGACACGGTGATCTCTTGCCGCTACTACCACCAGGTCATCACCACGGGACGCATGCTGGACCGCGCCTGGGGCTGGCCGGAGTGCCCCTCGGTCACCGAGACCATGGACGACCGTGACCCCCAGCCGCGCCGCCTCATCGGCTTCCGCCGCTGGGCCGCCGATCTGACCAGCACCCACCGCTGTTGCACCTCGGCCACCCGCGATTGCACCCAGTGCAAGGACGGCGCGGCCCACATGAGCTGGATCATGGTCAACAAACGGGCCCATCTGACTTCCACCGAGGACTTGCAGAACTGGGTGGAGGTGTACGAGATGTTCGCCAAGCTCTACCAGTTCCTGCCCTGGTAAGGAGAAGGTCGCCCGGCATGCCAGCCTCCCCCCCGGTCATCCTGGGCTATGATCTGGTTTCGCCCCTGGGGACCGAACTGATCCCCCAGTGGGAGCGGGCCGCCCGGGGCGAGAGCGGGGTGGTCCCCCTGACCCGTTTCGCGCCCGCGCCGGATTTCCCGGTGCAGGTGGCCGGCCAGGTGCCGGAGTTCGACGAGGCCCCCTTTCCCTTCCTGGCCCCCCGGGAGATGGCCCTGTGGCCCTCGCCGATCTTCCGCCACGCCATGCTGGTGACCCACCGGGCGCTGGCCCGGGCCGGGGTGGTGATCACCCCGGAGCTGGCCCCGGAGGTGGGCATCACCCTGTCGGCCGCGGTGGGCGGGCTGGACGCGGTGCTCTGGGCCGACCGCCGCCTGCAGGCCGAGGGCAAGCTGCCCCCGCCCTGGGTCCCTCCCAACTCCTGCATCAACATGGTGGGCGGCAAGCTCTCCATGCTCACCGGGGCCACCGGGCCCTTAATGTCCACCATCACCGCCTGCGCCACCGCGGCCACTTCGCTCATCGTGGGGGCCATGCTGCTGGCCCAGGGCCGGGCCCGGGTGGTCATCTGCGGCGGGGTGGACTTCCCCCTGGTGGAGCCGATCCTGGCCGGCTTCGCCACCATGAACGGGGCGATCAAGGGGCAGCGGGACGACCCGGCCCGGGCCAGCCGGCCCTTTTCGGCCGACCGCAAGGGCTTCGTGGTCAGCGAAGGCGCGGCGGCCCTGATCCTGGCCGACCGCGAGTTCGCCCGCGCCCACGGGCTGCCCTTTTCCTTTGAGCTGGCCGGCTGGTCCCTGACTTCCGACGCCCACCACTACGTGGCGCCCCATCTGCCCACCGTGGCCCGGGCCATGGCCGAGGCCGTGGCCGACGCGGGGCTCGCCCCGGGCGACGTGGACCTGGTCTCGGCCCACGCCACCTCCACCAAGGCCGGCGACCTGGTGGAGGCCCAGGCCCTGGCCCAGGTGTTCGGCGCGCGGATACCCCCGGTGTGGGCGGGAAAATCCCTGGTGGGCCACACCATGGGCGCGGCCGCCGGGGTGGAGCTGATCCTGGCGCTGATGGGCGCGGAGCGGGGCCTCTGCCCACCCACCCTGAACCACACCCCCGACCCGGCCATCCCCCTGGATGTGGTGGCCGAAGGGGCCCGCCCCCTGGCCGCGGAACACCTCCTCAAGAACGCCTTTGGTTTCGGCGGCACCAACTCCTGCCTCCTGGTGCGGCGGGTCAACTGACCATGCCCCCCCAACTGGTGGCGGTGATCCCGGTGTACAACCACGCCTCCCGAGTGGCCACGGTGGCCCGGGGTCTGGCCGCCCGAGGGCTGCCGGTGTTGGTGGTGGACGACGGCTCCAGCGACGACCCGGCCGCGGCCCTGGCCGGAGTGGCCGGGGTGACCCTGGTGCGTCACGCGGAAAACCGGGGCAAGGGCGCGGCGCTCCTCACCGGCCTGGCCCTGGCCCGCCGGGCCGGGGCGGCCTGGGCCTTGACCCTGGACGCCGACGGCCAGCACGACCCGGCCGACGCGGCCCGCTTTTTGGCCCGCCTGGCCGCAGAGCCCCGGGCCATCCTCCTGGGGGTGCGCCAGGGCATGGACCCGGGCCAGGCCCCCTGGTCCAGCCGCTGGGGGCGGCGCTTTTCCAATTTCTGGGTCTGGGCGGCGGGCGGCGGCTGGCAGGCCGACTCCCAAAGCGGCTTCCGGGCCTATCCCCTGCCCGAGACCCTGGGCCTGGCCGCCCGGGCCCGGCGCTTCCAGTTCGAGGTGGAGATTCTGGTGCTGGCCGCCTGGGCCGGCCTGCCCGTACGGGAGGCGCCCGTGACGGTGGTGTACCAGCCCGGCGCGCAGCGGGTGTCCCATTTCCGGCCCTGGCGGGATTTTTGGCGCAACTCCCGGGTCTTCACCCGCCTGGTGCTCTGGCGCATCTTTCTGCCGGCCCGCCTCCGGGCCCGCCTGGCCCTTCGGACGGAGGCCCGTTCATGAATCGCCTCACCCGGACCGCCTTGCTCCTGGCCCTGGCCGCCCTGGTGGGGGGCCTGTTCTGGTGGGGGCTCACCCGGGTGGCGGTGACCAGCGACATCACCCGCGCGCTGCCGGCCGGGGACCCGGTGGTGGAGGCGGCCCGGGAGGTGCTGGAGCGGCATCCCGGCCTGGACATGGTGTTCGTGGACCTCTCGCCCGAGCCGGGCCGCCCGGCTGCGGCCGGGCTCATTGCCGCCGCCGGCCAGGTGGAAAAAAGCCTGGCCGCCAGCCCCCTGGTGCGGGAGGCCGGGGTGGGGGCCTACGCCCTGGCCTTCCCGGCCCTGGTGGGCGAGCTGGTGGAGAAACTGCCGCTGTTGTTCAGCGGCCCCGAGCTGGCGCAATTGGTGCCTCCCCGGATGCGGGAGCCGGCCCTCCGGGAACACTTGGCCGCCGGCCTGGCCGGGCTGGGCGATCTGGCCGGAGTGGGCCGGGCCCGCTTCCTCACCGCCGATCCCCTGGGGCTGTTGGAGCCGGTGCTGGCCCGTTTCGGCGCGGCCCTGCCGCTGGCCGGGGCCAACTTCGTGTCCGGCCACCTGGTGAGCGCGGACGGCCGGCACGTGCTCATTCCGGTGCGCCCGGCCTTTTCCGGCCGCGACACCGCGGCGGGCGTGCGCCTGGCCGGGCTGTTGGATGGCCTGGCCACGGAATTGGCCGGCCGGGGGGTGCGCCTGGCCTATGTGGGCGGCTTCCGGGCGGCCCTGGACAATGAACGCATCATCCGGACCGATACCACCCGGGCCCTGGCTATCATCACCCTGGGCCTGGTGCTCCTGGCCCTGGTGAGCCTCCGGCGGCCCTGGCTGGGCTTCCTCGCGCTCCTGCCCGCCTTTGGCGGCCTCATGCTGGCCCTGTTCGTCTATTCGCTGTTCCGCGATTCCATCATGGCCATGTCCCTGGGTTTTGGCGGGGCCCTGGTCTCGGTGGCTGTGGATCACGGCCTGGCCGCGGTGCTCCTCCTGGACCAGCCGGTGGAGACCCACGGCCGCGAAGTGGCCCGGCGCCTCTGGCGGGTGGCCAGCTTCCCGGTGTACACCACGGTGGCCGCGCTCTTGGCTTTGCTCCTCTCGGGCGTGCCGGTGTTCCAGGAGGTGGGCCTGTTCGCGGCCCTGGGGGTGGGGCTGGCCGCGGTTCTGGTGCACCTGTTCCTGCCCCTGGCCTTTCCCCGCCTGGGCGGGGCCCAGCGCCAGCCCTGGCTGCCCCTGGAAGCCTGGCTGGCCCGACTCACCGCCCGGGGCAGCTTCCCCGCCGCGGTGGCCCTGGGAGTCTTGGCCCTGGTCCTGGCCTGGTTCATCCCCCCCGGCTTCCACGCCGATTTGCAGGCCATGAACACGGTGACCCCGGCCACCCTGGCCGCCGAAAAGACCCTGGAGCGGCATTGGGGCGGGGTGTTCAGCCGGGTCTATTTGGTGGCCCGGGCCCCCAACCTGGCCGGCTTGTGGTCGGAGGCCAACCGCCTGGGCGACTTCCTGGCCCAGGGCCAGGAACAGGGCCGGGTGGCGGCCGGCCTGCCCTTGTTGTCCCTGTTGCCCGGGCCGGAACGCCAGGCCGCCAACCTGGCCGCCTGGCGGGAGTTCTGGACCCCGGCCCGCCAGGCCGTGCTTAAGGAGAACCTGGCCCGGGCCGGCGCCGGGCTGGGCTTCACCCCGGACGCCTTCCAGGGCTTTTTGGGCCAGGTGGCCGACCCGGGCCACCCGCGCCTGGGCCTGGACCCGGCGCTGCTGCCGGCCCTGGGGGTGGAGCGGGAGGCGAAAGGAGGGGGCTGGCTCCTGGCCGGTCAGGTGAGCCCCGGGCCGGACTACACCGGCGAACGCTTTTTCGCCCGGGCGGCCAAGTTGGGCTTCACCGTGTTCGACCCGGCGCTCTTTTCCCAGCACCTGGCCCATTTCCTGGCCAACTCCTTTGTGCGCATGCTGGCCGTCATCGGCCTGGCCGCCACGGGCCTGGTGGTGCTGTTGTTCTGGGACTGGCGCCTGGTGCTCATCGCCCTGGCTCCCCTGGCCTTTGCCCTGGTGGGGGCCCTGGGCCTCCTGGGGCTCAGCGGCCGGGGGCTCACCCTGCCCACCCTGATGCTGGCCCCGGTGGTGTTGGGCATGGGCCTGGACTACGGGCTCTATCTGGTGCGGGCCCGCCAGCGTTCCGGCCCCGGCGAGGAGATGGGGCCCTTCCGCCTCACCGTGGTGTTGGGCGGCGTCTCCACCCTGGTGGGCATGGGGGCCCTGGCCTTTTCCCGCCACGCCGTCCTGGCCGACGCCGGCACGGCCACCTTCCTGGGCATCGGCTTGGCCCTGGTGGGCGCCCTGATCCTGGTGCCGCCTTTGGTGGAACGGGTCCTGGCCCCCCGGGAGCTGGGGCCGCCGCCCCCGGGCTTGGTCCCCGGCAGCCCGGCCCATCTGCGGCGGGCGGCCAGCCTGTTCCGCGGCCTGGAGCCCCATCCCCGGCTCTTCGCCCTGGCCAAGATGCGCCTGGACCCCATGTTCCCCCGCCTGGCCGAACTGGTGCGGCCCGGGGAGACGGTGCTGGACCTTGGCCAGGGCTTTGGCGCGCCGGCCGCCTGGCTGGCCGCCCTGCACCCGGGGCTCAGGTTCCACGGCCTGGAACCGGCGCCGGAGCGGGCCCGGGTGGCGGCCCGGGCCCTGGGGGAGCGGGCGGAGGTGAGCGTGGGCGCCGCCCCGGACTTGCCCGGGTCCTGGCCCCGGGCCGACGTGGCCCTGGTCTTGGACATGGGCCACTACCTGGACGACCGCCAATTCCTGGACCTGCTGAGCCGCCTGGCCCGGCTGTTGGCCCCGGCCGGCCGCCTGGTGCTCCGCCTCACCGTGCCCGGGCCGGGGCGTCCCTGGTTCCGCCGGGTGGAGACCCTCCGCCTGGCCCTGGCCGGGGCCAAGCCCCATTACCGCCCCGCGGCCCGGGTGGCTGATTTGCTCCAACGCGCCGGCTTCGAACTGACCGCCTCGGAGCCCAGCGGCCCGGGCCGGGAGGAGACCTGGTTCCTGGCCCGGGTGCGGGAGGGCCGCGCGTGAAGACCGCCTTTTACCGGCTCCTGGCCCGGGCCCACCGCCTCTTCGGACCCTGGGCCGTGGCCTGGCCCGCCTGGTGGATCGTGAGTTGGTACTTTGTCTTCGCGCCGCGCCGCCGCCGGGCCAGCCAGGAGCTGTACCGCGCCGTGTTCCCCAACCGGGGCTGGTGGTTCCACCTGGCCGCGGCCTGGCGGCAGTTCCAGAATTTCCGCTGGGTTTTCGTGGACCGCCTGGCCCTGGAGGAGGGCCGCCTGCCCCCGTGTCAGGCCCGGGGGCACGAGCATCTGGCCGCGCTGGCCCGCCGGGGCGAGGGTGCGGTGCTCCTCATGTCCCATTTGGGCGACTGGGAGGCCCTGTCCGTGTTGCTGAAGCACCAGGGGACCCCCCTGATGCTCTACCTGGGCCAGCAGCCGGGCGAAGAGCTGGAGGCCCGCCAAAAGGAGCACCTGGGGAGCCGGGCGGTGGAGGTGGTGCGCCTGGCCCAGGGGGGCGGCTCGGCCCTGGACGCCCTGGCCGCCTACAGCTTCCTGAAGCGGGGCGGCCTGGTCTCCCTGGCCGGGGACCGGCTGTGGAGCGGCGAGGCCCGGGTGGGCGCGAAATTCCTGGGCCGCCGGGTGGACCTGCCGGCCGGGCCCCACGCCCTGGCCCTGGCCAGCGGCAAGCCCCTGGTGACCTTCTTCGGCTGGCGCCGGCCGGGCGGCTCCTTTGAGCTGGAGATCCTGCCTCCCCGTTGGCTCACCGCCGCCAGCCGGGCCGACCGCCGCCGGGTGGTGGCCGAGTCGGTCCGCCTTTATGCCCGCGACCTGGAGGAGCGGGTGCGCCGCCACCCCGAGCAGTGGTTCACCTTCGAAAAGTTTTTCCAAGACTAGATGCGGCGCGGACCCGTTCGGCCCTGTACGTTCATCTTGCGAATATCACGGTTAATTACCCCGACGCCCCGTCGTACCGGGCCGGCAGGCATCTCCCCGGCCGGCGCCCAGGCCCTCTCTGCCGCCTCAGGCTCCCACCCGCCGAAGCATTCCTGTTTGACTGGCCAGGCGTAAGAGAGTTACATTGTTTTTACGGTGACAGACCGCCGGTTCGTCACTTTGCTAAAAATAAATTTACCGGATAGGAAAGGAAACAAGTCGGTTTTGGCACCCCCCGCGCGCCGGGAGAGGACCATGACCAGTGAGCTGCGTCGGTCACTTGGCTATTGATGATGGTTTCAGGTGGCCTTCGGCAGGGTTTCCGCCTGATCCGAGAGCATGCCTGACGCGTCGCAAAGGTAAATGAGAGAGGATGAAGGTGGGGGGCTTGTACACTTTTTTTTATATGCAGGCCTGGACCCGCCTCAAATTACCGGCCTACCGGGGCTAAAATTGTTTCCTCGTTTTTAGCCCCCACCTCGCGCCGCCCCGAATCTGCCCAGTTTTACAACCAGGAATGTGGGAGGTCGTGCGCATGACCGGTTTCGACTCCACCATCAGCCGTCTCGCGGCCGCGCTGCTGCGTCCGGACAGCCAGGAGGTGAACACCCTGTTGGCGGGCCTGCCTTCGCGGGAAGCCCTGGTGGTCACCACTTTGGAGAAAATCGGCCAGGCCTGGGAAGAGGGCCGGATCTCCCTTTCCCAGGTGTACATGGCCGGGAAAATCTGCGAGCGGTCGCTGGAACAACTGCGGCCGGCCGAGGCGACCCGGCCGGAACGGGGGCCCCGTCTGGCCATCGCCGTGTTGGAGGATCACCACAGCCTGGGCAAGCGGATGGTCAAATCAGCCCTGCACGCGGCCGGCTATCATCCCCTGGATTATGGGCATGGCTGCAAGGCGGACGAACTGGTGGCGAAGGCCGAGGAAGACCAACTGGATTTACTTCTGATCTCCTGCCTCATGCTGGCCTCCGCCGTCCGGGTGCAGGAGGTGGTGGCTGGTCTGGCCCGGACCGGAATCCCCACCCTGGTGGCGGTGGGCGGGGCGCCTTTCCGCCTGGATCCTCGCCTGGGCCAGGCGATGGGGGCCTGGGCCGTGGGGGGCAATTCGGCGGAGGCCGTGGGGATCGTGCAGCAAAATGGGTAAGGGGGGGTAAGCATGACTTCCAGCCAACGGTTGCAGGAGGCCTTGAGCTTTCACGAACCGGACCGGGTTCCCTATGCCTTGGGAGCCACCTTGCATATGGTCCGGGAAATGGGTCTTTCCCAAAAGGAGTATTTTTCCGACGCCCGCCACCTGGTGGAAGGCCAACTGCGGCTGCGCCAAAAATTCGGCAACGACATCCTCTCCTGCTACCCTGCCGCCGCGGTGGAGATGCTGGCCTGGGGCGGGGAGATCCGCTATTTCGACCAGGGCCCACCCAACGCCGGACCTCCCATCATCCGGCAACCCGGGGACATCCTGGCCCTCGCGCCCCCCACGGTGGAGGACAACCCGCCGCTGGCCACCGTGTTGGAGGCCACCCGGGCCCTGCGGGCCCGGGTGGGGGACGAGGTCCCCATCGCCGGGGTGGTCATATCTCCCTTTTCCCTGCCCATCATGCAGATGGGTTTTGAAAATTATATCGACCTGATCTACGAGCGGCCCGCACTGCTGCCCCGTCTCCTGCAAGTCAACACCGCCTATTGTGTTCGCTGGGCCAACGCCCAGCTGAAGGCCGGCGCCGCCTCCATCCTCTGCTCCGATCCCGCCCTCTCCCCCACCATCTTTCCCCGGGATATCGTGCTTCGCCATGGCCTGCCCAGCTTGCGGAACCTGATCGACCGCATCGAAGGCGCGGTGGTGGTGCATTTGGCCTCGGGCCGGGGCCTCAGCCTGGTGGACGAGATCGCCGGAGCCGGGGCGGTGGGCATGAGCGCCAGCGCCGAAGAGGACTTGGGCGACCTGAAAGCGGCCTGCCAGGGCCGGCTGGGCCTGGTGGGCAACCTGAACGCCCTGGACATGGTGCACTGGAGCCCGGAGAAGGCCGAAGAGGAGGTGAAAAAGGCCTTGGCCGCTGCCGGCCCGGGCGGTGGCTTCGTGCTCTCGGACAACCACGGGGAGATACCCCTCTTGGTCAGTGAAGAGGTGTTGTTGGCCGTGGTGGCAGCCGTGCGCCGCTGGGGAAAATACCCGCTCGCTTGGGTGGCGGCCCATGGCGCCTGAGCTCTCCATCTGGTGCTGTCCCAATTTCCAGCGTGAGGTGGCGGCGGTGGTCGCCGGGTCCCCCGAGCTGGCCGGTTGGCGGGTGGAGACCTATGACCTCAACTGCCTGCAAGGCTCGCAAAAGGCGCGGGCCAGCCGGGAAGCCCTTTTCGCTTCCTCCTCCGGCGAGGCCACGGCCATCCTCGGCGGAGGCTGCCTGCAAAGCTGGGAGCTGGCCGGAGGCTATCCCGCCGGGGCCGGAGTGCTGGCCCCGGCGCAATGCTTTCACCTCCTGGCGCCGGCCGGGCTGGTGGACAGCCTAATCGCCGAAGGCGCCTTTCTGCTCACCCCCGGCTGGCTGGCCGACTGGCCCCAACACCTTGCCGAATGGGGCTTCGACCAAGCCACGGCCCGCGAGTTTTTCCAGGAAAGCACCCGGAAGCTGGTTCTTTTGGACAGCGGGGTCATCCCGGGGTGCCAGGCGGAGCTGGTGGCCCTGGCCGAGTACCTGGGGTTGCCCTGGCAGGTCATCCCCGTGGGGCTGGACATGCTCCGGCTGCATTTGGAACGCCTGGTCCTGGACCTCTCCCGGGGCGGCCAGCGCCTGCCTCCCCCGGAGCAGTATTTCGCCGATCACTTCATGGTGTTCGATCTGCTGAACGAACTCTTGTCGGCCGATGGTGAGCAAGAGGCCCTGGGACGCCTGGAGGAATTGTGCGCCATGCTTTTCGCCCCGGGCCGGCTCAGCTATACCCCGGCCGGGCCAGAGCCCACCCCCGGGGAGGAGGCCCCGGAGGCTTACACCTGGTCCCCGTCGGGCCGGGGATTTTCGCTCCATCTGCGGCACGGCAGCGAGAACCTGGGGGTGTTGGAGCTGGATGACCTGGCCTTTGCCCAGTACAAGGAACGCTATCTGGACCTGGCCCTGCCCCTGGCCCGGGTCTCGGCCCTGGCCCTGGCCAACGCCCGGGACCAGGAGGCGCACCAGAAGGCCCGGGAGGCGCTCCAGCGCAAGGCCAGGATCGTGGAATCCTCGGATGACGCCATCATCGGCCAGACCCTGGAGGGCCATATCGTCAGTTGGAACCGGGGGGCCCGACGCATTTTCGGCTACCCGGCGGAGGAAGTCCTGGGCCGCCACATCTCCTTCCTCACCCCACCGGACCAACCCGACGCGCTGCCGCGCATGCTGGCCAAAATCCGGGACGGCCAACCGGCGGAAAAAGGCGAAACCGCGTGGCGCACCCAGGATGGCCGGCGGCTGAACATCTCCCTGCAAGTCTCGGCCATCTGGGACGACAACGGCCAGATCGTGGGCGCCTCCAGCATTGCCCGGGACATCACCGAGGAGAAGGAGCGGGCCGCCAAGGCGCAGCGCGACCTGGAGGCACAACTCCTGCAAGCGCAGAAAATGGAATCCGTGGGACGGCTGGCCGGCGGCGTGGCCCACGACTTCAACAACATGCTGGCGGTCATCCTGGGCTATGCCGAACTGGCCCTCATGATCCATGAGGAGGACAACGAGTTACGGCAGTCCTTGCAGCAGATCCTGGCCGCCGCCGAACGGGCCAAGGGGTTGACCCGCCAGTTGTTGGCCTTTGCCCGCAAACAAGTCCTGGAAATGACCAATCTGAACCTCAACCAGGTGGTCCAGGGTTTCGGCAAGATGATTGAACGGCTCATAGGGGAGGACATCAAGGTCGAGTTGCACCTGGCCGACGACCTGCCCCAGGTCAACGCCGACCCTTCCATGCTGGAGCAGGTTCTCCTGAACCTGGCGGTCAACGCCAAGGACGCCATGCCCGACGGCGGCATCCTGGGCATCGAGACCTCTGCGGTGGCCCTGGACCACGAGTACACTTCCGGCAAGCTGGGGGTGGCGCCGGGGGACTACGTGATGTTGTCGGTGAGCGACAGCGGTCAGGGCATGGATGAGATCACCCGGCAACACCTTTTCGAGCCGTTCTTCACCACCAAGGGCCCCGGCAAGGGCACCGGCCTGGGTTTGTCCACGGTTTACGGCATCGTCAAACAACACGGCGGGAGCATCTGGGTGTACAGCGAACCCGGGCACGGCGCCGTGTTCAAGGTCTACCTGCCCGTGGCCAGCCCAAAAGGGGACGTGGCGCAGGCCTTGGTGGAGGAGGCGGCTCCTCCCCCGCGCGGCGTGAAGCTCCTGTTGGTGGAGGATGAACAAAACCTGCGTGATTTGATATCCGCCGCCCTGACCAAGCTGGGCTACCAGGTCTTGTGCGCGGCAGGACCGCAGGAAGCCCAGGAACTGGTGGCCCGCCAGGCGGGGGCCATCCAGGTCATGCTCACCGACGTGGTGATGCCGGAGATGAATGGCCGCACCCTGTACGAGAGCCTGGCGCCCCGGCAACCCGGCATGAAGGTGATCTACATGTCGGGCTACACGGAAAACGTCATCGCGCACCAGGGGACCCTGCAAAAGGGCATCAGTTTTATCCAGAAGCCCTTTTCCCTCAAACAGCTGGCCGGGAAGCTGGCTCTGCTCCTGGCCTCGGAGGGAGGAAACCTCCCTCCGGCCAAGCCGTGAGAAAACCTCTTCAGAGCGGCAAGGGAGCGGCCCTCGGCCCCTCAGTCGTCGCAGGCGTCCGCGAACAGCCCGGCCGCCCGGTCCGCGAAGCGGAGCCCCGGCGAGGTGGGCAGGATGCGGTTCTGGGTCACCACCACCCAGCCCTGCAGGCTGGCCAGGTCCAGGGCTTCGGCGAAGTATTCCCGGGGGTCGGCGCCCAGCACCCGGCCCAGGGCGGCCAGATCCACCCCAGCCGTGGTGCGGAGCCCCAGCATCACCAGCTCCAGGGCCCGTTGCGCCGGCGTGAGGTCCTCGCGCCAGGCGGGGGGGTCCTCGCCCCAGGCCAGGGCCGCCCGGTAGGCGGCCACGTCACCGGTCCAGGCCCAGCGCACCCCGGACAGGTGGCCGTGGGCCCCGGGGCCCAGGCCCAGGTAGTCTTCGCCCCGCCAGGTGGCCTGGTTGTGGCGGCAGGCCCGGCCGGGGCGCGCGAAGTTGCTCACCTCGTAGCGCTCCAGCCCGGCCGCGGCCAGGGCCCCTTCGGCGGCATCCTCCATGGCCAGCACCTCCGCCTCCGAGGGCAAGGGCGGGCGGCCCCTTTTCATCTGCCGGCCCCACGGGGTGTCCGGCCCCAGGGTCAGCTCATAGAGCGAAAGATGCTCCGGCTCCAGGGCCAGGGCCTCGTCCAGGTCCAGGCGGAACTGTTCCAGGCTCTGGCCCGGCAAGCCGTAGATCAAGTCCAGGCTGAGGTTGCCAAAGCCGGCCCGCCGGGCCTGGGCCGCGGCACGGCGGGTGTCCGCCGGGGTGTGGCGCCGGCCCAGGCGGGTCAGGAGCGGGGCATGAAAGGTCTGGGCCCCCAGGCTCAGGCGGTTGAACCCGGCCGCGGCCAGGCGGTCCAGCTTGCCCGCTGAAAGGGTGCCGGGGTTGGCTTCCAGGCTGATCTCCGCCGCGGGCTCCAGGTCCAGGTTGGCCCGCACCGCGTCCAAGAGCCCGCTCAGGGCCGCGGCCGGCCACAGGCTGGGGGTGCCGCCGCCCAGGTACACCGAGGCCAAGGGCCGACCCCCGGCCCGGGGAGCCTCGCGCCGCAAGTGCCAGGCCAAGTCTTCCAACAGGCCCCGGGCCAGCCCGGGTGCGAACACCTGGGCCGTGAAGTCGCAATATGGGCAGCGGGAGGGACAAAAAGGCAGGTGGATGTACAGACCCAGTTCGGCCATATCAAACCGGCCGCGCGATCACCGAGACCTTTTTGTCCAGGTACTTGCCATACAAACGGCAGGCCCGTTCCAAGAACTCGGGAAAAGGTACGTCGTGCTGCTGGGCCTTGGCCCGCGCTTTTTCCAACATGGCTTGATCCATCACCAGGAGCGAGGCCACCCGGAGCGGTTGGGGTGACTCTTTCTTATTTTTTTTCGGCGGGCTCATGGCCGGCTATCCTTCTGGCGCCTAAAGTTTAAAATTCCGGACCCGCCTGGCAGGCTGGTCTGGTCCCCAGGGTCGGCAAGCCCCCGCCTATGTTAAATTGAGAGCGGGGGCCGGGGTCGTCGCTTGAGCCCTGGGCCTCTCCCCGTCGGCGCTGTGGCGCCGGACGCCCCCGGGCGGGAGAGCACAGGGTCTATCCGGAGGGATTATACCATGGAGCTGTTGTTTCTCGGCACCGGTGGGGCGTGGGGCCTGCCGGAACACGCCTGCCCCTGCGCCACCTGCCGCCACCTGCGGGAGATCGGCGAGCACCGCACCCGCACCAGCCTCCTCCTGGAAGGCCCGGCCCGGGTGCTCATCGACCCCGGCCCGGACATCCGGGCCCAACTCATGCGCGAACAAGTGCCCCGGCCCGACGTGGTGCTCATCACCCACGAGCACGGCGACCACTACGGCGGCCTGGACGACCTCCTCTGCTACCGCCGCAACGCGCCCCCCGAGGCCTGGGTGCCGCTGCCGGTCTACGCCACCGAGCAGACCTGGGGGGAGGTGGAGCAGCGCTTCGGCTACCTCCTGGGGAGCCTCCTGGAAAAGCGCCTGGCCGTGCCCGGCCAGGACTTGGGGGGCCTGCCCTTTGGCCCGGACCTGGCCTGCCGCCCGGTAAAGACCTTCCACGGCCCCATGCCGGCCGGCGCCGTGGGCTACGTGTTCACCTGGCCGGACCAGGGCCGCCTCCGCCGCCTGGGCTACACCTCGGACCTCCTCTACCCCGAGGAAGCCGACGGCTTCGCCGGCCTGGATTTCCTGGTCTGCCAGTGTCACTTCCTCAACGAGCCGGCCCACAACCGGGCCAACCACCTGAGCCTGCAACGCGCCCTGCCGCTTTTGAGCGCCTGGCGGCCCGCCGCCACCGCCCTGACCCACCTCTCCTGCCAAGACTTCATCCCCGGCGACGAACCGGCCAACGACATGCTGAAGAAATTTAGGCCCCTGGACCCCCTCATCGACCCCCAGGGGCAGCCCTACCCCATCCCCCAGGACCAGGCCGCCTGGCAAGCCACGGCGGAAAAGGTCTTCCGCGATCACGGCCTGGCCGGCCCGGTTACCGTGGCGCGGGATGGGTTAAGGATGAGGATTTAAGGGGAGGAGGGTTAAGAAATGTGGGGGAAACCTTTTCCTTTTGAAGCCAAAAGGAAAAGGTTTCCCCCACACCCCCTTCCAAAAGGAAAAGCGTATGTCGGGGGGGCAATGAAGCCAGAGGATCACACCAAAATAACCAGGACAGCTCTTAAGGAATATCTGGATAATTTTCCAACTCCACCATTCCAAAAGTTCCTGGAAAAGTATGGTTCATTTATCATTAAAGGCACCAAAGCGGAAGATATCCCTTGGCGGAACTGGGACCGGGCCTTCCACTGGCATTTTCACAAGCCCAAGGAAAGCTGTCATCCTGATTATTTCCGTTGGTTTTGGAAAAAAGTCAAGTTCACCCTCTACTCGCATGTCGTGGTGGACCGACACGTAGTAGACTTGCGCAATTGCCTGTCTGACCTGGCCGCCAGCCACCGCCAGGCTTCAAGGGAAAAATGCGCACCCAAGTCTCTAGCCAAGAATATATGCAGGCATCTCGGCGGCTTGTTGCACCACATCCAGGACATGAGCACCCCGGCCCATGTCCTGCCAATATTTCATGGCTTTCCCGCTCCCGGGAGGTTTCGGGCAACTGGCGACCAATTTGAGAATTTCTCGGAAGAAAACATTGAAAAATATTTTGGCGGCTGCTTCGCGCCAAACGACCTGAGCGCAGCCGCAGCCTCAGTCACGGATGACACTTCCTTCCGGTCCCTTTATGAATCCGCCGCGGAAGACACCATGCATTTCCTGCGGACCTTCACCTTCACCGCCACCGTGGATGGCAAACCCAGATACAATGCCTCCTGTTCGCTGTTTTGGCAAGAATACGACTTTGCGGCGGACCCCGCCAAACACGACGAAACCGCGGGGTTTGGCCAATACGGCCCCTTTGCCGAGTTTTTCGGCCAACAAAATTGGGTGAAAGCCCCCCCTGGCCAGCCAGCAGACGGGGTCGTGAAAAGCCTTGTAGATGAAGGCGTGACCTGTCCTATAAACGGGCAGAAATGGAACCTAAAGTTCCAGGATTATGCCCCTATCTATAAGGAATCTCTCCGCCAGATGGTCTGCAACACGGTGCGGGCCTTGCGCTTGGCGGATAATTTGTTTGAGCAAAGTCAATAGATAACCAAGCGGACATATTTGACTTGCTTAGGGGGGACCTTCAGGGCTGGTTTGGGCGGTTCAGGAACCGAAAACCAAGGTCAGCCGGGCAGGTTTTCCCCACCTGCTCCCAGCGCGGATAGGCAACCAAAACCTGAGCCCCCTGCCCCCGGATAAGGCGGGACAGACCGTACTTTCCTCCGGACAATCACCGGCCCCCTCCCAAGAGCCAGGCGCCTTTCCCGCCTAGATCAGCTTCACCAGGGACAGATCGTCCAGGGCGGCCGAGACCTTGAGGCAGGCGTTGTAGGCGGTCTGCTGCAGGTTCAGCTCCAGCAGGGCCGAGGTCAGGTCCACCTGCTCCAGGATCTCCAGATCGGACTCGGCCGCGATCTGCTGCTCGTCCATCACCGATTCCCGCACGATGATGCGGTCGCGGCGCACACCCAGCTCCGACATGCTATCCATGAGGAACTGCATGGTCGATTCCAGGGCCTCCAAGGCCTTCTGGCTCATGGTCTGGGCTTTTTCCATGCTGGCCGTATCGTCGGCGTTGGCCTCGGCCATGGCCTTTTTCCAGTTGTTCATCACGTCCAGGGCCGAGATGGCCCGCTCCGGGAAGCTCATGTCATACCCGTCGCCGGCCACGTAGTTGCCGTTCTCCAGGTAGAAATAGGCCCCGTCCGCGCCGGGCAGCTCCACCCGGCCGCCCTGCCCGCTGGCGGTCACCGTGACTTCCTGGTACTGGCTCACCCCGTCCGCGCCCTGCCAGCTCACTTCCACGGTCACCGGATCGGCCGGGATGTTGCCGCCGGACACTACCCGGAAATGATAATCCCGGGCCAGGCCCTCGCGGTACACCCCGTCCATAAAGAGCTGGTTGGGCCCGGTGTTGCCCGTGTCCGCCGCCGCTTCCGCGCCGCCCAGGGCCACGCTTAAAGGCCCGCCCAGGATATCGTTGCAGTTCCAGTTGTAGGTCATGCGGTTGGCCTCGGAGAGGCTGACCCCCAGGTCCTCCTCGTTGCCCTGGTAATGGCCCAGCACGATCTCGAACACGGCCCCGGGCTGGAAAGCCGCGCCGTCGCGCTCGCGGTAGAGGCTGATGTCGCCCAGGCCCGGCACGTTGATTGCGTTTTCCTCGCCCTCGGCCGGAATCACCACTTCCCGGGACTGGGCGGCGCCGTCGTTGTCGTACCAGCTCACCCGCACCCGCACGTCCTCGGCCTGCACGTCCACCACCTCGATCTGGAGCTTGGTCTCCAGGTCCAGGACGTCGCTGGTGCCCTTGGCGTAGATGCGGCCGGTGGTGGTGCCGCCGGTGCCGTCCATGCCCCCGAACAAGGCCCCGGAGGTGGTCACGCCGCTGTCGCTACTGGCGGTCAGGGTCAGGTTGTTCATGGCCCCGGGCTCCACTCCCCGGAGCTGCACCACGGCCCGGTCGGTGGCGGGATCGGCCACCACCTCGGCCGTGAAGGCCCCGGCGTTGGCCGCGGGGTTGTTGTTCACCCAATAGGCCAGAGCGTCGCCGTAATCGCTGGCCGTGGCCGGCGCGGGGTTGCCCGCGGCCACGTAATAACTGGTTATCTCGGGCCAGGTCCAGGTCTGGTCGCCCAGGGTCACAGTCTGGGGCGGGTCCCAGGAGGCGTCGTCCGGAGCGGGGGTGCCCGGCCAGGCCGTGCCGTCGATCTGCAGGAAACCGGTGGCTTGCACACCGGAATTCAGCGCCGCCTCCACGTCCCCCAGGGTGGCCGTGTCCACCGCCAGGCCGTTGTGCAGCACGGTGAACGGCCCGGTGCCGGTGCCCATCACGTGCACCTCGCCGGTGCCGCTGTCCAGCCAGGCGATATGGCCGGGGTCGTTCTGGGCGTTGATGAGGTTCACCAGTTCGGACGCGTCGGCAAAAGCCGGCAGGGCCACGCCGTCGATGCTCACCGTGTCGCCGCCCACGGGGGTGAACACCGCCTCGGTGCGGTAGACCTGCTGGCCCGCGCCGTCGATCCCGGTCCAGCGCAGCTCTTCGCCGGCGGCCGAGGAGATGACCGTGGCCTGGGCCGCGGCCTGGTTGAGGGCCACTACCGCGTCCAGAGTCTGGTATTGCAGGGAGCTGATGGTGGGCGGGGTCCAGTTGTCGAAGTTGATCAGGCCCACGCTGTCGCCCAGGGTGTTGTCCCGGCCCAGGGTGATGGGGTCGGTGTCCGTGCCCAACTGCAGGCGCCACATGTTGGAGCCCAGGGGCTCCTCTACCACCGTGGCCGTGGTGCCGTGCCCGTCCTGCAGGTATTGGGGGTCGTCATCCGGCATCAGATAGCTGGTCAGGGGCGGCA
Organism: Deltaproteobacteria bacterium; assembly: GCA_020444165.1. The sequence continues at coordinate 38,340 of JAHLLK010000046.1, forward strand.
CGTCGGTGCGGGTGCCCGCGAAGATGTAGGAGCCGTTGACCACGCTGTTGCCCAGGGTGATGAGCTGCTCGATGAGGTTGTCCACCTCGGCGGTGGAGTTGTTGTACTCGGTGGCCGAATAGGTGCCGGTGGACATCTGCTCGGCCAGGGTGCGGGCCCGAGTCAGCAGATCCTTGATATCGTTCATGTTGTCTTCGGAGGCTTCCATCCAGCTGTCGGCCGACTCCAGGTTGCTCCGGTACTGGGAGATGTGCGCCAGGAGATTGTGGTCGTTCAGGATGGTGATGACCTGGCCCTCGGCGTCGGAGGGAGCGTTCACCGTGCGTCCGGTGAGCACGGCTTTCTGGATCTCCATCTGGCGGGACACGATGCGGCCCAGGTCCAGGGTCATGTTGCGGAAGATGGCTTCGGAACCGATGCGCATGTTACCCCCGAAGGTAGGCGGTGAAAAGCTGCCGCGTCCTCCGGTGAGGTTGCAACCTCCGTGCCATGGCCTGTGGGCGGCAATCAGGAGAGCCGCCTGGGGTAGATCCTTGACCACACATACGAAAACTGGATGGCGCCCCGCCGGAAGGGTTCGGCCGGGGGAGCCCGGGGAGGCATTATTTGCCGCGCGGGGTCAGTTGCTGCCCGGCCGAAGGGGGGTGAGCCGGGGCGCGCCGGCCTGGTCCAGGGCCAGGCCCAGGCCGTGGGACCGGGCGACATCCAGGGCCGCCCGGCCCAGGATCAGGTCCAGCTCCGCGGCCGGATAGCCGTAGCGGCTGCTCACCGCCTGGCGGAGGTGATGATCCGCCTCCAGGATGGCCAGGGCCGCGGCCTGGGCCCCCTTCTCCCCGCAGCGCACGGCCTCCAGGGCCTGGGCCAACTCCCCGGCCGGGAACTTCATTTCCCACTCGGCGGCCAGGGCCCGGGCCGTGGGGTCGGCGGCCAGGGCCGCGCTGCGGTCCAGGCGGGGCAGATGGGCCAGTTGCCCGGCGTGGCGGCCGGACCAGCACTCCAGGTGGCGGCATTGCAGGGGCCGCTGGGCGTAGATGGCGCAGCCCGCGGCCGCGCGGAACACGCAGCCTCCGCCGTGCGGCTGCTCCCGCACCTTCACCAGCTCCTCGGTGAGCGGCGCGCTCCGGCCCAGGCGGGCGGAGGAAGCCCACTCCCCGGCCCGCAGGGTCACGAAATGGCTCCGTCCCGGGCCGGCGGGCCCCAGGAGGTCCAGGTCTTCCAGATAGAGGGTGGGGGAGCTGGCCCGGCAGCAGGCGCCGCAGCCCAGACAGGCGGGCCGGGCGGCCAGCGCGGCCAGGCGGGCGGCCAGTTCCCGGGCCGCGGCAAGGGGGGCGTCCCCGGGGCCCGGGGGCGGGACGGCCCAACCCTCCCGCGCCAGTTCCCGCCCCAGAACCTGGGCCGCCGCGGCCGGGTCCATGGGCCGCAGCCCGGTCAAAAGCTCGGCCGCCGCGGCCAGGGCCGCGGCCGGCCCCTGGGTCAGGCCCCGGGCCAGGTCCGCGGCCAGTTGGTCCAGGTCGGGTTGGGCCGGACCGGAGGGCCCGCGGCCCAAGGGGGGCTGACCCGGCTGGTCCCGGCCCCCGGGGGTCATGCGCCCAGGGCCCGTTCCACCAGACGGCGGGAATTGGCCAGGGCCGCGTCCACTTCGGCCTCGGAGAGCCCGGCGGCCAGGCCCACCTTGCGGGCAAAGGCCAGGCCCATGAGGTCGCTGGGGGCGTGGGCGTCGGTGTTGATCACCAGCTTGGCCCCCAATTGGCGGGCCAGGGCGGCCACATGGCCGTTGGCCAGGCTGTGGCCCTTGCGGGCGGAAATCTCCAAGTGCACCCCCCGCTCCGCGGCCATTTGGACCTCCTCCCGGGTAATGAGCCCCGGGTGGGCCAGGATGTCCACCCCGGCCTCCAGGGCGGCCCGGTTGGTGCCCGGCGGCACCGGCTCCACGATGGTCTCGCCATGCACCACCACCACCTGGGCGCCCAGCTCCCGGGCCCGCGCGGTGAGCCCGGCGATGAGCGAGGGCGGCACGTGGGTCAGCTCGGCCCCGGCCAGGGTCTGCACCTGGTGCACCCGGTTCAGCTCCCGGGCGGCGGTCAAGATCCGGGGCAGCACCAGGTCCAGGTTGCTCATGTCCAGGTGGTCGGTGATGGCCACGGCGGCCAGGCCCAGGGTCTCGGCCCGTTGCACCAGCTCCGAGGGCAACAGCTCGCCGTCGCTGAAAAAAGTGTGGGTGTGCAGGTCTATCATAACGAATTCCTTCGCTGGTTTACGCTGGCTCCGGACGGGTCCGGGCGGGCTCCGGCGGCAAAGCGGCCCGGCGCCTTCCCTCCCCGGGGCGGCGGACCGGGCCTGGTTCCATGGTACACCCCGGAGCGGCGGGCCGCCCCGCGGAGTTACATCTTGTACTTGCCGAAGTCGTCCGGGTCCATCTTGTCCAGGACTTCCTTCCACTTGTTGTCGCTCTCCCCGACGTGACCCTCGCCTTCCACCGTCTCCTCCAAAACCGCGCGGGCCACGTAGATGGGCGCGTTGGTCCGGAGCGCCAGGGCGATGGCGTCGCTGGGCCGGGAATCCACGGTGAGGGAGCCCCCGGGGCCCAACAGGTGCAACAGGGCGTAGAAGGTGTTGTCCTTCAGCTCGGTCACCTCGATCTTGCTGATGGTGTAACCCAGGTTGCCGATGAGGTTCTTCATGAGATCATGGGTCATGGGCCGCGAGAAGGAGACCTTCTCCAGTTCACTGGCAATGGCCGTGGCCTCCATCAACCCGATCCAGATGGGCAGCCGTTCTTCCCCTTCGGGGTTCTTCAGGATCAGGATGGGGGAGTTGCTGCCGGGGTCGATGGTGAGGCCTTGGACTATCATGCGTATCACGGCTCTTCTCCCTCTGGCGGCTCCACCAGCCGCCCCATTAAGGAGTTCACCCGCCCCTCGGTGATGCTCACCCGCACCAGGGAACCGGCCAGGGCCGGTGCGCCGGAAAAGTTGACCGCGCGCCCGGCGCGGTCGCGGCCGGTGACCAAGCCGCGGCCTTTTTTGGCCGGGCCTTCCACCAGAACCTCCTGCAGGCTGCCTTCCAATTGGCGGTGCAAGCTGAGCGAGATATCGCGTTGCAAGGTCTGCAGCTCACTCAGACGGCGGGCCTTGGTCTTCTCGTCCAGTTTGCCGCCCATCCGGCTGGCCTTGGTGAAAGGCCGGTCGGAGTACTTGAAGCTGTATAGAAAATCGTATCGCACCTCATCCAGCAACTCCAGGCTTTCCTGGAATTCGGCCTCGGTTTCCCCGGGAAAGCCCACGATGATATCGCCGCCCAGGGCCAGCTCGGGCACCATTTCCCGTAGCTGGGCCACCCGCTCCCGGTAGGCCTGCCGGGTGTAGCCCCGGTTCATGGCGGCCAGCACCCGGTCGCTGCCGGACTGGGCCGGCAGGTGGAGTTTCTCCATGACCTTGGGTTCGGTGGCCATGGCCTGGATCAACTGGGGCGAGAGGTCCTTGGGGTGGCTGGTGGTGAACCTGAGCCGCCAAAGCTCCGGGACCTGGGCCACCTGGGCCAGCAGCTCCGCGAAATCCGCCCCGGTCTCCGGGTCGCGGTAGGAGTTGACGTTCTGGCCCAACAGGGTGATTTCCCGGGCTCCCCGGGCCACCAGGCCCGCGGCCTCGGCCGCCACCTCCCGGGCCGCGCGGCTTTGCTCGCGCCCCCGCACGTGGGGCACCACGCAATAGGAGCAGAAGTTGTCGCAGCCGACCATCACGGTGACCAGGGCCTTCAACCCCACCTGGGGCGGCAGGGCCACGCCCGTGGCCACGGGCTGCCGCGGCCGGCTCACCAGGGCTTGGCGGCGGCCCCGGCCGGCTTCATCCAGCAGCTCGGGCAGGCGGTCCACCAGGCCGGTGCCCAGGACCAGGTCCAGGTGGGGGTTGGCCTCCAGGAGCTTGCCGCCCTCCTGCTGGGCCACGCAGCCGGCCACCCCGATAAGGAGCCGGGGACGGCGGCGCTTCAGGTCCTTGAGCCCGCCCACCAGGGAGTAGACCTTGTGCTCGGCCCGCTCACGCACCGAGCAGGTGTTGATCAGCACCAGGTCCGCGTCCTCCGGCCGCTCCACCCGCCGGTAGCCCAGGTCGGCCAGCCGGGCCTCCATGCGCGAGGAATCGTAGTCGTTCATCTGGCAGCCCATGGTGGCTATGTAGACGCCTTTTTCCGGCGCGGCGGAATCCATGCCCTCATCCCTGGCGATAGTTACGTGGCAGCAACAGGTTACAAGTAAACCACGCGGGGGGCCCCCGGGGCCCGCTCCGGCCGGGGCGGCCCGGGTTTCCGACATGGTTTAAACAGACTATACCTTGGTCCAGCGGCTTGACAAGAGACGGGAATAGCCCGGATTTTCGGAAGCCGGTTGCGCGGCGGGCCGGATTTGGCCATGCTTGAGAGGAAATCGGGGCCAGGCAAGCCCTTTAGCCCCGGCCTCTCCCAGGAAGATGCTGTCATGCTGCCTTTGAAGGACGATCTGCCCACCCTGCACCCTCCCGTGGTCACCATGGCCCTTATCGCCGTGAACGTGGCGGTCTACCTGTACCAGCTGACCCTTTCCGGGGAGCAGGACATCATCTTCATCCATCATTGGGGCCTGGTGCCGGGCTGGATCACCGGCCTGGGCCGCCTGGCCCCGCCGCCCCAGTGGGGCTCCCGCCTGGTGACCTTGTTCACCCACCAATTCGTGCACGGCGGCATTTTGCACGTGGCCGGCAACATGCTGTATTTGTGGATCTTCGGCAATAACGTGGAAGACGCGCTGGGCAAGGTGCGCTTTTTGCTATTCTACCTCCTGGGCGGGGTGCTGGCGGCCACGCTGCACCTGATCTTCGACATGACGGGCATGGTGCCCATGGTGGGGGCCAGCGGGGCCATCGCCGCGGTGCTGGGGGCCTACTTCATGCTTTATCCCCGGGCCAGGGTGGTGGTGCTGGTGTGGTTCATCTTCATCGTGCAGCTGGTCCGCATCCCGGCGGTGATCGTGTTGGGGGTGTGGTTCTTCCTGCAGGTGATCAATCTCACCGGGCCCGACACCTCCACGGCCTGGCTGGCCCATATCGGGGGGTTCATCGCGGGGATGTTCCTGGTGAAGCGTTTTCTGCCCCGGGGCCGCCGGCCGGTGGCCCCGCCCTGGCGCCGACGGGAGGAGCCGCCCCGCCGGCAGGATTGGCGGCACTGAGCCGCGGGGCGGGGCGAGAGGCCCGGCAGGCCAGATTTGCCGGGGCCCTGGTTACACCCAGCAAGCCAAGCTTACCGGGGCCCTGGTCTTGCCAACCAGGTAAAATAAATTTATTTTTCCAAGCAGACTGATTTGGCGGGCCATGCGCGGCGCGCCCAGCCGCCTGTTTTTCAACCACCTGCCAAAGACTAGCACGGACACCAACTGGAGAATGCCATGCGAATCACCCGAACCATCCTCTCCTGCTCATTGCTATATGCCTTCCTGGCGCTGAATGCCTGGGCCGCGCCCACGCCCCAGGCTTGCGACATCCCGGCCTGCCCCAACTACGCCCAGGATGTAAGCTGGGCCGCCAAGCCGAGCAAACCCGACAAGCCGGTGGACGTATTCTACGTGTACCCCACCATCTATCACGACACGAACCCGAAAAACATGGACTTGTGCAACCAGGAACTGCGTTCCGACGTCCAGGGGCTGCTCAAGTCCCAGGCCGGAGTGTACGCCGGCGCGGCAAACCTCTGCGCGCCTTACTATCGCCAGATGTCCATCGCCTGCCTGGACCCCCACGTGGACATGAGCCTCAACCGCTACTTCCGCCTCGGCGCGGACGACGTCCAGCGGGCCTTCAACTACTACCTGACCTACCTGAACCAGGGGCGTCCCTTTATCCTGGCCGGTCACAGCCAGGGCTCCGAGGTCTTGCTGGACCTGCTCAGAAGCCGGTTCCAGGACCCGCGGCTGCAAAAGCAACTTGTGGCGGCCTACCTCATCGGCTGCTCCGTCACGGGGGAAGACCTGAAAAAATACCCTTGGATCAAACCTGCGCAGGGGGCGGACGACACCGGGGTGGTCATCTCCTGGAACACCCAGGCCCCCGGGGCGACCGGTTCCCCGGTGCTGCATCCTGGCGCGATCTGCATCAACCCTCTCAACTGGACCGCGGACGAAACCCCGGCGGCCAAAAGCCTCAATATGGGCGCTGTCTTCTTTGATAACTTATCAGGCGCGGTGAAGCGGGAAGTCCCGCACTACACCGGCGCGCGCATCGACAAAAAGGTGGGCGCCCTGGTCACCAGCCCGCCGGAAAAGCTGGACGTTGGCGGGTTCCCCCCGGGGGTCCTGCACAGGTACGACTACGCACTTTGGTATCGCAACCTGGAGAGCAACGTCCGCGAACGCATCGCGGCGTACCTGAAAAAACAGGGGCAGCTACCAAATTAGGGGGAAACGCGGCCCCAGGCTGGGGAAGAGAGCGGGCGCGCCAGCGCCTGAATGACGACCAGTCACGACCCTATGTGCCCGCCACGGCCCATGGCCGTTGGCCAAATGGTTTTTTGCAGCTTACCTTCGGGAGCGTGTGAACCAGCTTTTGCATGACGACCTGACTCGACCCGCAATGCCAGCAGCGGCACGCTACACGCGATTTGGGAATTTTTGCAGCCTACCTTCGGGAGCGGGTGAGCCAGCTTTTGAATGACGACCTGACTCGACCCGCTACGCCAGCAGCGGCACGCTGCCGAAGCCATTGGCGGGGGGCCAGCTTACCTTCGGGAGCGGGTGAGCCAACTTTTGAATGACGACCTTATTCGACCCGCTACGCCAGCAGCGGCACGCTGCCCGCAAGCAGGTGATTTTTTACAGCCTACCTGCGGGAGCGGGTGAGCCAGCTTTTGAATGACGACCTGACTCGACCCGCTACGCCAG
>JAHLLK010000047.1 GCA_020444165.1 Deltaproteobacteria bacterium
CCGGCAAGCTCTGCTTGCTGGGGTGGAGTCACGTTTTTGCCAAGCCGACATTGCGCGGGGCAGCACGCCCCATGCAATGCTCTCCATTAGGTAATTTTTGTTATATCGGAAACGGGTAACCTGCCTTGGCGTTATCGATTGCCAACCAAGCAGAATGAAATATGGACGTAATCATATTTGTCACCAACTTCCTGTTCACCTTCGTGGTTGCATCCGATGTTTTGTTCCTTTTTTTGGCCTCTCTGTATAAGTACGACGATATAAAGCATCACCAACTGCTTTTTTTGCTAACCAGACCTCTAGGCCCGGTCGTCATAGGATTTTTATTTTATCTGCTTCTCTGGCTGTGCCCCAGGCTGCCAAAAGATTTTTACTTGTTCTCTGTAGCGCTTCCCTTTCTTGTCGCCATTCTGGCTTATCGAAAACACATCCCTAAACTAATCGGATGTTATAAGTCTCTGGGGAACACCCTCCGGAATTACATTTGTTCCGATGCGGCCAAGGATTGGAAAAACCTTTTTGTTGTATTTATATTTTTTGCAATATTTTTGGTGGGTATCGGCTCGCCGATTACCAATCATGATACCTTGGTCCACGCCATTGAAGCCAAGATCATAGTGCGGGAGCTGGACGTCAGCGCATATCCCTTACAAATCAAGGATCCCATATCCGGTTTTTTCTATTCCTCGTTTCAAGTCCCCGGGATGCAATCCATTTATGGTTGGTTTTTTCTGGTGAACGGCAACACCTTCGGTGATTACCTGGTGCGCAGTTTCGCGCCCATCTGCTCGCTGTATATCCTGTTTGCCGTGTTGCATCTGGCCGGATTGTTGGGGAGAAGTACCAAGATATGGGCCACCTTAATTTTAATGACTGTTCCTTTGATCGTGGTTTCCAGCTACGATAATTATCAGGACATGATTCGCTTGTGCCTTATGTTGGTTGCGATAATTTCTTTTAATGAGTTGTTACAGGAAAAGTCGAAAGCCAACGTGATTCTTACTGGTATATGTCTTGGTTTTTCCATGTTCGTGCATTTGTTGAGTGCCGTGGTTGTTTTTTCCATATTCACCTACCTTTTTATATTTTCTGGCTGGAGTTGGAAAGATAAGTTTAACAAGTCTGTATATCTGATTCTGTTGACGGTGCTGTTGAGTGGAGCTTCCCATTATCTACAACCCTACATCCTTGAAAAGCTGTATCGATCCTTTAGGCTGGATTATATTAGAGAACTCTACCTTTACGCCACCAGCGAAACCTGGTTTGAGCTGTCTTCAAATGATTTGGAAAAAGTCAAGGAGAAGCTGTCGCAAGATGAAATAGGCAAAATGAATGCTTTGCTTGGCAAAAAATTTAAAAATCGGGAGGAGTTTGAAAACGAGTTAAGTAAGATCATTCCTCCCGAAGGGAAAGAGGTCATTAACGAGATCGGTCAGTTTTCAAAAAGAAGATATCAGTTGGAGCTACCAGAAGAACCCAAGGAAGTGTCCTTTGTGGTCAGTGGTCGGGGACAAGATACCCAGTTAATGAAATGGCTTTTTGGCCGTCTCCAGGTCTTCTTTCGTTTGGAATATTTTGGTTTTGTTTTTTACTTAGGTCTGTTGGGGATGTTTTTCTGTTGGCGGGATGGCCTCCTGAAAACCAAATTAAACAAACTTCTGGTCTGGACTTCCCTCGTGTATTTTGTGGTGGTCGTGTCTGGGGTGTACAAATCATCATGGTCGAACCATAGATACATAGGAACCATAATTCCGATCATGGCTTGTTTCGGTGGCTATTTTATGGATAGGTTCCTGCTCTGGCAGCGCGAAAAAAAGAGATTTACTTTAAAGAAAACCGTCGTCTTGACCCTGATTGTCTCGCCACTGGTAGTTTGTCTAACCATCCTGGGCATGAAGGTGGGAATTACCAACTCGGGAAGCTTTTATAAAGACTTTTATAAACCGGATTGGGTGATTCACGCCAGTTCAAACCCTTTCAGCGCCTTGCACAGCTTTTGGGAAAACTATGTGGGGATCCGCAAAACTCTGAAATATCTTTTTTCAGACCAGGAAACCAAGCTCGCCAACTCCCACGATTCTCTCGCTGTGATCTTGCATTTCAAAAAGACAGCTCCTCCGGACGCCAAAGCCCTGGTATTCCGAGAAGGAAAATATTTTTACTATAGCGGTCGCTTTGGACAGCCCTGGTTTGAGCAGCCGTTTTACCGGGAATTGTCTTGCTATAAGTCGCCTGAGCTGGCGGTAGAGTATTTACTAACTCGAGGGATAGAGTACATAATTATTGATACAGGCCGGGAAAATACCCCGGCCTTTCAGAACACCGAGATAAAGAATATCATCGCCGACCCTGCCCTTAGTGAGCTGGTTTACCGCTACGGGATCGCGAGTATCTATAAACTAAAAGAAAAGCATTTCTACGAAGTGCCTTGAGGTGGTTCCAGAAACTCATATGCATCGGCGCTTTCCCACCTTTTCCCAGCAGGAGAGCATTGCACGGGGCAGGACGCCCCGTGCAATGCTCTCGAAAAGGGCATCCAGCGGGGTTGGACGGTGCGAATGGCATTGAGCCCGTCCAGGTAGCTCCGGAGATCGCGGTACTCCTCCCCGGCATAGATGTGCAGGGACTGCACCACCAGGTCGCGGTAACCGGCGTCCTGCAGGTTGGCGATAACAGCCAGCGGCCCCTGCACCTCCAGGATATCCGGGGGCACGCTGGGGTTGGCCTCCCTCCATTGGGGGTCCCGGGCGCGCCGCCGCCATATTTTTCTAATCTGATTGCTGGTGAAGGCCAGACGCACCGGCGCGTCGGGGAAGGCGCCCTGGAAGCGGGCTTGGATCTGACCCAGGGCCGCCAGGGCCGAGGCGTTGGCCACTCCAAAGGCAGCCAGAACTATTGCAAAACTACTCACTTGTGATCGCTCCGGATTTAAGCTCAGCCAGGCTGCGGCGCTGTTCCCGCAGATCGGCCAATGTCTGGGTCACCTGGGCCCTCAGCTGCGAGCCGGGGGCCGCGGCGCCCAAGGATTTTTCGAAATAGCCTTCAGCTCCCGGCAGGTCTCCCCCCTGCCAGGCGCATTGCCCGGCCAGCCGATAATAGCGGGCAGCCTGGCCTTTGGTGGCGGCTTCGGCATATTGGACGGCCGCCTCGGCGTAAGCCCGCTTCTGCCGGGACAACTCCGCCAAGAGTCCCCAACGGGAACTGGTGGCCTGCGCCAGGGCTTTCCGGGCAGCCGCCATGGCCAAGTCCCATTGCCCGGCCTGGCCATGGATCCGGGCCAGGGTCTCCCACTGCCTGGGCTGGGGATCCTGGCCCAGGCCACGCTCATACCAGGCCGCGGCCTTTTGGGGCAGGCCGGCCGCCCGGTACACCTCGGCCAGCTCGCGGCAGGCCGCGGCTCCCGGCGGGGCCAGACGATAGGCCACTTCCAGGTCCGCGGCGGCGCGGCGGTACTCTTTGCGCCGCGCCGCAATCCCCGCGGTCAACCGCCACCAGGCGGCGTTGGCCGGCTCGCGGTCGCGGAGACGCCGGGCCAAAGTGGCCGCCTGCGGCCACTGTTCCAAGGCCACCTGCGCCTGCACCAGGGCTTGCAGCCAGGAGTTGGGCGCCGGCGGGGTCCCGCACAGCTCTTCCAACAAGCCCAAGGCTTCCCGGGGCTTCTGGGCCTCCAGATAGAACACCGCCGCCTGATGGAGCAGCTCGGGATCCGGGGGATGACTCAGGTGATAGGCCTTGACCGCGCTGGCCGCCGCGGCCAGGGGCTTTTTCTGCTCATATAGCACCACGGCCAGGTTCCGCCAAGCCAGGCCGAAACAGGGATACAGCTCCACGGCTTGGCGCAGGAGTTTTTGGGCGGAGGCCAGATCGCGCCGCTCATAAGCCAACATGGCCTGGGTGAAGGACAGCTGGTGGTGCTGCAGGTCCGGACGCCGCCGGGCCAAGGCTTGCAGGCGCTCCGTCGCGCGGACGGGCTGCTTCTGGTCCAAATATTGGTAAGCTTCGTGCAGGGCCTGCTTCCCCACCTCCGGCAGGCGGGGCTCCGGGGGGCAGTCGCCGGCCCAGGTCCCGGCCGGGACCAGCAAAGCCAACAGCAATAGGCATCTGGCCAGCATCATTCCAGCTCAAACCTGATGACGGTTTCCTGCCAGGACTCCTGGGGCGCCCCGCCTTGCAGGGCGGGGTGGAAACGCCAATGGGCCACGGTGCGCAACACCGTTTCCTCGAAATAACCCGGCGGTTGGGCTTTGAGCACCACCAGTTGCTTCACCTGACCGTGCAAATCCACCAGAAAGCGCACCTTGACCCAGCCCTGCACCCCCCGCCGTCGGGCCAGATAGGGGTAGGGCGGCGGTATCCGCGCAGCGATGGCCGGCTCCCGGTCCAGGGTCCCGGCGCCAGGGTGGCCCGTGGCCGGCAGCGCCGCCAAGGCGGGGCCCGCGGCCATCCGGGGGTTGACCTCCACCGCCAGGCTGGGCAGGTCCAGCCGGGGTGAGAGCGGCGTGTTTGGCGCCACCTGGGGTTGCCACGGCGCTTTGGCCTGCGGCGGCGGGGGCTCGGGCGGGGGCGGCGGTTTCTTGTCCGGGGGGGCCGGCGGTGGGGGCCGGAATATGGCCCGGAAGGGCACGGGCTCCGGCCAGACGCCGGGGGCGCGGTCCTGGGACAACAGGGGCGCCAAGCCGAACAACAAGCCGTTCAGGAGGAGGGATCCCGTCAGGAGGCCCAGGCCGCTCCACAGCCGGCCGGCGGGGAGTTGGGTGGCCGGCATCAGCGGCTCTCCGCTTGGGCCGCCACGGCCACGTCCCGGGCGCCGGCCAGGCGGCACTGGTCCACCACCGCGATCAAGCGGCCGGTGGGCAGTTGGCGGTCGCCGGCCACGATGACCGACCCCTGGGGGTTTTCGGCCAAATACCGCTCCACCAGGCCCCGCACCCCGTGCAGGCTCACCTGCCGCCCCTCCAGATGGATCCCCCCGGCGGCGTCCAGGCCCACCATGAGCGCGCCTTGCTCCAGGGTCTGGGCGCTGGCCGCCTGGGGGCGGTTGACCTTGATCCCGCTCTCGCGCACAAAGCTGGTGGTGACCAAAAAGAAAATGAGCAGGATGAACACCATGTCGATCAGGGGCGCCATGTTGATCTCCGGCTCCTCCGAACCGGGCTCGGGGGCGCCCAAGCGGTTATGCAAGCGCAACATTTACTCGCTCCCGGCTTACCAGCCAGCGTTCCACCATTTGCTGGAACGCGATAAGTCTTTGTCCTTCCTTCTTGGCTTGGCGGCGCAGGTAATGTCCGGCCAAGAGCCCGGGGATGGCCACCAGGAGGCCGGCCTGGGTGGTGATGAGCGCTTCGGAGATGCCGGCGGCCATGGCCTGGGCGTTGCCGGTGCCGAAGCGGCTGATGGCGTCGAAGGTGCTGATCATGCCCCCCACCGTGCCCAGGAGCCCCAACAGGGGAGCCGTGCCCGCCAACACCACGATGACGGCCAGATGCCGGCCGAGTTGCGGCCGGACCTTCTGCACCGCGGCCCGCCACAGCCGCAGGTCCCGCCCGGCCTCGCCGGTGCGGCGGTCCAGAAAGTCCCGCAGGGCCCGGCCCTTGAAACTACCCAACTCCTCCTCCCGGGGCGCGCCACTGGTCAGCCAAACGCGGACCTCCCCGGCGGCCAGCTTTTCGCCGCGGGCCGCCCAGACCCAGCGGAACTTGGCCAGGATGGCCATCCACAGCCACACGGAAACCAAGAGGAGCGGCGCCATCATGGGACCGCCGATCTGGAACAGCGTACGCAGCGGTTCCCACCAGGTCATGGCCGTTCTCCTGGGCTCCAGAGCGCGGCGCTCAGGCGCAGGGATTTTTCCTCCATGTCGCCGGCCACCCGCTGGGACTGCCGGCCCAGGAGGGCCACGGCCACCATGATGGGTATGGCCACGGCCAGGCCCAACTGGGTGGTGACCAGGGCTTCGCTGATGCCGCCGGCCATGAGTCGCGGCTCGCCGGAACCGTGCAAGGTGATCACCTGGAAAGTGTTGATCATGCCGGTGACCGTGCCCAAAAGGCCCAACAAGGGAGCCACCGCGGCCAAGACCTTGAGCACCGTGAGGCTGCGCTCCAAGCGGGGCATTTCCCGCAGCATGGCCTCCTGCAAGCGGGTGTCCACCGCCTCGGGGGACTGGCCGATCAGCTCCAGACCGGCCAGGGTCACGTTGGCCACCGGACGGCCCTGTTCTGCCGCCGCCGCCTGGCGGGCCTGGTCCAGGTCGCCCCGGCCGAGGAACTCGGTCACTCGGCCCAGGAGGGCCTCGGTGTTGCTGCGCACCTTGTGCAGGAAATGCACCCGCTCCAAAACCAGGAGCAGGGCCAAGAGCCCGGTGGCCAGAATGGGCCAAACCAAAGGCCCGCCCGAGGCCAGGCGCTCTTCCCAGGAAGGCTGGCGGGCCAGGCCCCGCAGGGCGGCCCCGGCGGAAAGATCCAGGGGCGCGGCCCGGCTCTGGCCCGCCACAAACTCCGCGAGGCTCGCGGCCACCCCCCAGGGCAGGTCTCCCTGCACCGCCAACAGCCGGGTGGGATCGGGTCCGGGCAAGAGAAAACCGGTCTCGTCACCCCGGCGATACAGGGTGGTGAAGACCCCCAGGCGGATAATCTCCCCGGTCACCAGATTGCCTGACCGGTCCACCAGGTGGCCCTGCCGCCTTTTGATTTGGGAAGCTGCCGCGATCTCCTGGCAATACAGGGCGGTCAGTTCCTCGATCTGGTCCAGGCCCGGCAGGAAGCCCTTTTGGAGCATGGCCCGCAAGGCCGCCAGGCGGCCGGGATTTTCGGCGGTGCCGGGGCTGGTCTCGGCCAGGGTCAACAATTCCCGGGCCGCGGTGCGCACGTGGCCGGCCAACTCCTGCAGGTCGCCGCTCACTTCCCTGAGTTCCTGGGCCGCCGCGGCCTTCTGCCGGCTGACCCGGGTCAATTCCTCCTGCCGGGAGGCCTGCAGCTTCCTCTCCGCGGCCATTTGCGCCTGCAGGTCGGCCAGCCGGTCCCGCAGGGCTCGTTCATTTTCGGCGATCCGTTGTTTGGTCAGGGTGAGCTCTTGGCCGGCGGTGCGCAAATCGGCCTGGGTCTCCCGCGCGGCCTGGGGGAAGTCGGCCGCCCAGGCCGGCAGGCCGCCCCAGAGCAGGAGCAGCAGTCCCAGCCCCCACTTATTCATGCCCCACCTCGGCTGCCTGGCGGGCCGGATTCTCCTTGGCCGGGGGGAGGGTGTTTTCCGCCGGCGGCAGGGGCAGCGCCACCAAGTTCACCACCCGGTGGCGCTGGGCGATGGCCAGCGCCTGGTCCAGTTGCCCGGCGAAGTCGTCCATGGGCTGGAGCACCCCGGCCGCCTGGTCCCAGCGCCACGCCTTTTGGCCGTCCATGCCGAGGGCGTACCAGCCCAGACCGCCCAAGCGCAAAAGCTGCACCTGGAGCCGCTGCCCCGCGATCTCCAGGTCGCTTTCGGTCACCTCCACCGTGTTGGCCTGAGTGGCGCGCAGGCGCAGCTCACCCAAGAGGGCCAAGGTCTTGGCCGCGGGGCTGGCCTCGTAATCATCCAGCAGTTCCTTGATATCCCGCAGGCGGGCCTGGGCCGCGGCGCGCTCCCAGGGCGGTTGGGGCTGGTCCATCTCCCCCAAGCGCCGCCAGGTCTCATCCAACAAGGGGTCCAGCGAGAGCTTTATCTTGGCCGCTGCGGCGATCTGCCGCTCGGTTTGGGCCAGCTTGGCCTTTTGGCCGGCCAGGTAGACCTCGGTCTTGTGCCGGTGGGTTTTCGCCAGCTCGAGTTCCTTGGCCAGGGCCTCGATCTGATCCCGCGCCGCCTCCTCCCGGGCCCGGAACTCGTCCGCCAGCTTCTGGGCCTGGGCCCGGAGCCGCACCGCCTCCAGGGCCTGTTCCGCCACCCGCTCCGCCGGGGGGACCTGCGGGGTCTCCGCGGCCGCGGGCCCCCCCAGGCCCAGCCATAACAGCAAGGCTGTCAGCCAAAGCCGTTTCATTCTTCTCCCTCCCCTCGCCCCGGTGGGGGCGCCACCAAGGGCAGCAATTCCAAGGGATAATCGCAGCTCACCACCTGGGCCCCCTGGGCCGCCACGGCTCTGAGCCGGTCCGGCAGGTCCTCGTTTCCCCAGAGATACACCTGCACCTCGGCCCCGGCCTGCCGGGCCTCGCCCAAGCCCCGGGCCGGGAACTGCCAGGACGCCGCCACCAGGGCGTCGACCCCCGTGCCCTGCACGGCGAAAGCGGCCACGCCCTCCACCCGCCACCACCAGCCCAAGTCCAGGCTCACCCGGAGGCGGGGGTCCAGGGCCTTGATGACCCTGATCCAGGCAGCCCGCTCCGTTCCCCCCACGTACAGGTCCACCCGCTGGCCCAGGCTGCTCTGCCGGACCAGGCGCCCCACCGCTTGGGGTTCGCAATCCTTGAGGTCCAAGAATAGCCGGAAGCCGGGGTGCCGGCCGGCCCAGGCCAAGACCTCGGCC
Source organism: Deltaproteobacteria bacterium (assembly GCA_020444165.1). The sequence continues at coordinate 8,489 of JAHLLK010000047.1, forward strand.
AGGCGGGGAAGGCCCTCGCGGCCGGTTTCGCCGGACCCGTTTTTCAGGCGCAGCCCGGCCAAATCCGCCCAGGACTTCTCTTTCACCGCCCCCGCGCCGGTGGTGGTGCGCTCCAGGGTGGCGTCGTGCAGCAACAGGAGCACCCCATCGGCGCTGGTGCGCACGTCCACCTCGGCCCCGGCCAGGCCGGCCTGCCAAGCGGCCGCCAAGGCGGCCAGGGAGTTCTCTGGCGCGGCCTGGGTCAGGCCCCGGTGGGCCACCAGGCTCACGGCCAGAAGCGAGGGCTCGCCGGCCCCGACGCCCGGGGAAGCCAGCAGCAGTAAGGTCAGGAGCAGGCCGAGGCCGGGCCGGGCGCTCAGCCAAGCCGGGTTTTCCCCGCGGCCCCTTCGCCGGTGCTCATAGATAGAAGCGGCAAAACTCATAGTAAGCTCGCAAAGCAGGGGAGTAATAAAGACCGGCCAGGTAGAGCCAGTACAGGATTTTGAGAGTCAGGGCCGCCAAGGCCGCCGAGGCCAGGAAGCCCAGGACGCCCAGCCCCGCCCGCGGCAGGGGCTGGTTCCGCGCCTGGCGCCGGGCCGCCTGGGCGGTAAAGGCCCGGGTCTGGATGGACAAGGCCAGGGTGGCGGAGCGCCGGTAGCAGTTGATGAGCACCGGCCGGATGATCTTGAGCCAGGCCAGCAGGGTGGCCAGGGGGTTGGGGGACCAGAGCCGGCCGCCCCGCAGCCGGAAGGCCAGGATCACCTGGGCGAATTCGCCGAGGATGATGGGCAGGAAGCGGAGGGCGGTGACGGTCATGAAGGACACCACGAAAGGCAGGCGCAGGGCCAGGAGCCCGGCCAGCATGGCTGCGTTGTCCGTGGTCCAGCACAGGGTCAGCCCCAGGATGAGCATGGTGGAGATCCTGAGCGATTGGATGGCCCCGTAGCGGAAACCCTCCAGGTAGAGGCTCACCTCGCCCAAGAGCGAGCCCAAACCGGGGGTGCCGGGCTCCACCAGGTTGAGGAGCACGGTGCGCGGCTCTCCATAATAGAAGATGGCCTGGCTGAGCATGGTGCCCCAGGTCACCGCCCCCACCATGAACAGCAAGAGGCGCCACTGCCGCCAGCCCAGCCGGGCGCCGGCCGCGGCCAGCCAGGCCGCCAGGCACAAGGCGGAGAGGGACCAGGGGCTGTCCAGGAGCACCGAAAACAAGGAGGCGGCCAACAAGGCCCCCATCTTGACCCGGGCGTCCAGGCGGGCGAGGAAAGCCGGCCGGCTGGGCAACAGGGAGTAGGCGGTGTTCTGCATCATTCATCCGCCCAGACCAGATGGTCGCTGAAGCTTTTGCCCAGCCACACCCCCAGGGCCGTGTAGGCCAAGCCGTTGACCACCACGTTGAGCCAGAGGTACCAGTCCGCGAAAAACAGCCGCATGAGGATCATATGAAGATAGATATTGGCCGCGTTGAGCAGCCCGTCGCCCAGGGCCAGCACCAGGGCCAAAAGGGAGACCTCGGGCCAGGACCAGCCGAAGCCGCCCTTTGGGCGGGTGACCCCGGCCAGATAGAGGGCTGCTTCCTTCACCGCGATGGAATTGCCCAAGTACAGGAAATCGGTCAGGTGAAAACCGCCGGTGATGAGCACCGCGAGGAGGTAACGCACCAGGGTTAGGAGGCTCACCACCCCGGGCCGGGGGATGAGGCGCAACAGGGCCACCAATAGGACGTAGTACAACAGTTCGCTGAAAAATCCGGTCAAGAGCACGCTCAGGGGGCCCAAAAGGCCATAGAACAAGGAGCCCAGCACTCGCACCGGCAGGTTGACCCCGGCAAAGGTCAGGGCCCCGAACAAGGCGATGATCACCACCTGGCGCACCTTGAAGCCGCCCAGCAAACCGCGGAAGCGCCAGGCCAGCCAGCCCAGGGCCGCCAGGCTGACCACCACCGAGCCCAGGGTGAAGAAAAGGGCCGTGAAGTCCGGACCGGTGAGCCACAGCGGCGCTTCCAGGGTGCGGAGCGGCTGGTTGCTGCCCAGGGGGCAGATCACCACCTGGCGGCGGTAATGGCCCGGCCGGGGCGGCGCGGTGATGAAAAGCGGCAACACCACGCGCTCCCGTCCTCCCGGGGGCAGGTTGACCGCGGCGGTGACCGCGTGGTCGGCCAAGCTGCCGCAGTAGAGGTCCGGGGGCTGGAATGGCAGGGGTGTGACAAGGTCCCGCAGGCCCGTGACCCGGGTCTTCACCACCAGGGGCAGGTCTTGCCGGGACTGGTTCACCAGCTCCAGGCTCTGGTAGGTGTAGGGCAGCCAATAGGTGAGGCGGTCGTCGCCGGCCCCCAGCCAGCGGGAGAACTGGTGCAGCCAGGGGGGGCGGTAATAGATGGTGTCGGCTTGCTTGCGCTGGTCGAAAAGCCCGTTCACGCCCGTGGGCAGCCAAAGGCCGGCCACTTCGAGGCTCCGGGACAGGGCCGCGGGGGGCTTGAAATCCAGTCCGGTCCGCAAGCGGGTCTGCCGCGGGGGCTGGCCCCGGGTCTGGCTGCTCACCCGGGCCGTGATTTCCCGCCGACCCTCCTGGGCCGAGCGCACCCGGAACAACAGGGAGCAGTCCTCTCCCGGCACTTTCAACTCCCGCTGCAAGGTCAGCTTCGCCTGCCCCGCGCCCCGCGGGGAGGCCTCGGCCGGCCGGCCGCCGTCCTCCACCAGCTCCAGGCCCGGCCCCAGGGTCAGCTCTCCCCGCACCAGGCTGGGGCCGGGGCCCTCTTGCCGCAGCACCAGGGCGCAACTCACCACCCCGCCGGCCGCCACCGCCGCTTCCTTGGCCGGGCCGGCGCTTTGGTCACCCTGGTAGGGCGCCCACAAGCGGCTCCGCACCCCGGGCCTCTCCCCGGCAGGCACGGTGACTTGGCCGGCCAGGCTCCCCCAGGGGCCCGCCAGCTCCAGGCCGTAGCGCCCGGCCCCGGGCCAGGTAAGGGCCAGGTGTAGGCGGCTGCGTTGCACCGCGGGGAAACGCTCCTCCAGGAGCAACTTTCCTCCCGGGTCCCGCACCAGGGCTCGCTGCAAGACCACCGGCCGGTCCAGCGCGAGTTCCAGGCTCCCGGGCAAGGCCCGGGCCTCCAGGAGGCGGGGAGGGACTGGAGCCGTCCGGGGCCAGCCGAACCAGACCAAGCCGGCCGCCACCAGCCCCAGCCAAAGCCAGCGGTATCTGGTCAATGGATGACCAGCACCCGGTAGGAGCCCTGCACCGTCTTGCCCTCGTCCCGGGTAAAAGGTGATTCGGTCAACGCCAGGTAACGTCCCCCGGCGCTGATGGCCAAGCGGTAATAGGCCGGCCCGTTGGTGGCGAAATGATAGAGCAGGGGGCCCTTCCCCCGGGCCGGACCCGCCCGGAAAAGACTGAGCCCGAACTCGTTGCGGTCGTCGGCCGCCGGGGAGGCGCCCACGCCCACCGCCACCTCCCGGCCGGTGGGGGAGAGGGCCAGGCCCTGGGCGGCGCCCTGGGTCTGGTGCTGCCACAACAGGTTCCCCTGCCAGTCGTAGGCAAACAGGTGCCGGGCATGGGGATGGGGCTGGGGGGTGCGCTGGTCCGTCTGCATCCCCGCGGGAATGGTGGTGCCCGGGGTGACCAGGTAGGCTGCCTCGTCGCTGAGCCGGGCGTAGGATACCGGCGCCCCCACCGGGAGATCGCCCACCATGAGCGGCGCGCCCACCGGCAGCTCCCAGCGGGGGCCCCGGGCCCCGGCCGCGGCGTCAAAGAGCATGGCCCGGCCGTCGTTGAGCCCCAGGAGGATGCCCCGCCCACGGGGCGAAACCGAGACGGCCTGCCAGGCGCCGACCCGGCTGTAATAGGGCTTCAAGGGCGGCACCTGGTAGCGCCAGCGCTCCCGGCCGCGTGACCCGTCCAGGCAGTACAGGGTTCCGTCCTGAAAGGGTCCGGCCACCTGGGGGCCAAAGGTGTTGAAAGACATGAAGGCCAGGGTCTCCCCCTTGGCCGAGGCTCCCACCCAGGTGATGCCGTAAGGAAAATTCGCCTCCCGGGGCCAGCGCCAGCGCACCTGGCCGTCGGTTCCCCCCAACCGCCAGACCCGGCAGTCATGCCGGAAGTTTTCCCCCTGGAACCGGCCATGAGTGGCCACCAAAAGGAGATCGCCGTCCGGCAGGACCCGCAAATCATAGACGCCGGGAAGGTTGTAGATGGCGTGGCGCCGGTCGCCGGCCAGCGAGCCGCGGCCCAGGACCCGGGAGGCGTCAAAGCGCCAGATCTCGGCGCCGTCCGCGGCGTCCAGGCAATAGACCAGGCCTTGGGGGCTTTGCTCGCCCACGTACAGCACCTGGCGCCCGGCGAGGTTGCCCCAAGCCAGGCGCTTGACCAAGCCTTCGGGCAGTTTCCGGCTCCACACCTCCTCGCCCGACGGCACCCGGACCAAGAGGAGACGGCCGGTGAAGGTGCCCACGGCCAGCCGGTCCCCCTGGGGGGAAAAACAAACCTCGGTGTCGGGCGCGTCGCCCATCTGGCTTCCGTGGGGCCGCAGGTTTTCCAGCTCCACCGTGCACACCAAAAGGGGCGAGGGCCGCTGGGGAGCGAACAGCTCCAGACTCTGCCCGCCGGCTTCCAGCCGGAAACTCTCCCCGGGCCGCCAGGGAACCGGGGCCAAATAGCGGCCGCCGGGTAGCGCCACCACTCCCTTCGAGCCGGCCGCCAGCACCACCTGGCCGCCCTGCAGCAAGCGCCAGGCCGCCTGGCCGGCCGGCGCCAGGGCCAGGCCGTCCCGCACGAAATAGGCGTCCAGGCGCGGGGCGGGCCGGTCCCCGCAGGCCGGGGAGCCCAACAGGGCCAGAACCAGGGCCAGAACCAGGGCCAGGGCTGGGGCCAGGCCCAGGGCCGGGGCCAGAGCCGGGGCCAGAGCCTGGGTTGGACGGATCAACCTTGACAGGCGCATGGCAGAGCCTCCCAGGACGCCTGCGGGGCCACCAGCGCGGCCCGGGCGTCCAGCATCTCATCCAAGGTGAGGAAGGGGGGATCGAGGCCCAGCTCCCGGCTGATCACCAGGGGCCAGGTGGGTTTCAACCCCTCCATCCCTTCCCGGGTCAGGCGGGCCAGCACCTCGCGGGTGGGACCCAGCAACTGCAGTCGCCCCTCGTGCAACACGGCCACCCGGTCGGCAAAGCGGGCCACGGTCTCCAGGTCGTGGCTGCAAAGCACACAGGTGTGCAGGTGTTGCCGGTGGCGCAGGGTGTCCAAGAGGAGCCGGATGTTGGCCCGGTTCTGCCCGGTGGTGGGTTCGTCCAACAACAAGAGCCCCGGTTCCGCGGCCAACACGGCCCCCAGGGCGGCCCGCAGGCGCTGGCCTTTGGAAAGACCCCAGGGAGACCGGTCCCAGAACTCGGCCAGGCCCAACTCCCGGGCCAACTCGCGGCAGCGCTGGGGCCCCTGGTGGCGCCTGAGCAGGCGGGGACCGCTCAACAGCTCCCGGCCCACGGTGGTTTCCAAGAGCAAGAGGTCCGGGTTCTGCAGAAGCAGGCCCACCTCGCCCCGGGGGGGGCGCCTTTTCACCCGCGAACCGCGCCACAGGAACCGGCCCTGCTGGGGGCGGTGCAGGCCGGCCAGGATGCCCAGCAGGGTGGATTTTCCCGAGCCGTTGGGTCCCAACAGGGCCAGGACTTCGCCCTCCCGCAATTCAAGGCTGATCCCGGCCAGGGCCGGCCGGGGACAGGCGGGATAGGTAAAGGAGACCTCTTCCAGGGCCAGGAGCCGGGGCCCGGCCGGGGGCAGCGGCGTGGGCCGGGGGACCAGGCCGGTCAGCTTGCTCAACAGCTCCCGCTCCGAAGCGGCCCCCCAGATGCGCCGGGCCTGCAACTGGTCCGGCACCTGTAAACCCAGCTCCGCCAACACGGTCAGACCCGGCTCCGCCTGGGGCGCCGGGGTGTCCAGCCTCACCCGCCCCTCTGCGAGCACCACCAGACGCGAGGCCAGGGCCAGGCTTTCCTTCAAACGATGCTCCACCAGGAGCACCGCCAGGCCCTGGCCGCGCAAATCCCGCAGGCACCCGAGCACCTCGGCCTCTCCCTGGGGATCAAGCTGGCTGGTGGGTTCGTCCAGGGCCAGCACCGCCGGTCGCATGGCCAGCTGGGCGGCGATGGCCACCCGCTGTTTCTGTCCGCCGGAAAGCTTGGCGATTTCCGCGGCTTCCCGGCCGGCCAGCCCCACCTGGCCCAGGGCCCAGGCCAGGCGCTCCCGCACCTCGGCCGGCTCCAAGCCCAGGTTTTGGGGGCCGAAGCTCACCTCGTCGCCCACCGTGGCGCAAGAGAGTTGGTCGTCGGGGCTCTGGCAGACCAGGCCCACCCGCCGGGCCAGCTGGGGCAGGCTGGCGGCGCGGGTCTCGCGCCCGTCCACCAAAACCCGGCCCCCCAGCCGGCCGTTGCTCTCCAGGGGGATGATGCCGGCCATGATTTTCAAGAGGGTGGATTTGCCGCAACCGGTGGGACCGGTGATCAGCACCAGCTCCCCGGCCCTCACCGCGAGGTCCACCCCCCGCAGGCTGGCCTCCGAGGCCCCTGCGTACGTGAACTCCACCCCCTCCAGGAGGATCAACGGTTGGTTTTCAGCCGCCACACCGGTCTCCAGGTCGCCACCTCGGCCGAGGTGAGCACTTCCACTTGGCTGCCCTGAAACTCCCCGCTCACCGCGCCCATGGACTCCTCCAGGTCCCCCTCCACTTCCAGGGCCGCGCTTTCCAGGGCGGCCTCATGCTCCGGGCCCGGCTGCCACAGGTCCCGGGAGGCGGCCTCCAGGAGGCGGCGCACCATCTCTTCCATGGCGTGGGGGTTGGCCTGGCGCAGCCAGGCCAGGTTTTCCGGCTGCATGATCAGGTGCTCGGTGAGGGCCTCGAAGGTCCACGGCGCCACCTGCCCGGTGGCGGCGCTCCAGCGGTACACGTTGAGCACCCGGTTGACCAGCTCCCCGGCCCCCTGGGCGCCGTGAGGCTTGAGGGACTCCAGCCAGGCCTGGCTCAACAGGCGGGTGCGCACCGCCCGCTCCAGCTCGTCGGCCAGGCCGCGCACCTGGGCCCGGCCGTCCTGGCCCCCGTCGCCCCAATACAGCTTGGTCTGTTGGCCGGACAGCGCGCTGGCGGCGCAGGCCATGCCGCCTTGGAAATCCGCGTAGCCCCCGCAGTCCAGGAGGTCGTACTCGGGCGAGGCCTGCTTCATGTAGCTGATCTCGATGCCGCCCAAATGGGCGGCGAAAACCTCGTGGGCCTCCCGGCCGAACTCGCCGCCGCCATAGGCCCAGCCGCCCCAGTTCACGTAGGTCTCGGCCAGGTCGTCCCGGTCCTCCCAGGCGCTGGCGTCGATGGCCAAGCCGATGCCCAGGCCATAGGAGCCGGGCTGGGAGGAGAAGACCCGGGAGGCCACCAGGCGGCGGAGGGCCGGGCCGTCCTCCTGGCCCAGGGTCTCCCGGAGCCGGGCCAGGCGTTCCCGGTTGTGGCGGCGGGGGGCGTTCCACTCTGCGGGCTCGTCCAGGTCGGCCACCAGGCGGGCGGCCTGGTCCAACAGCTCCAGGAAGTGGGGCGCCAGATCGCGCAGGATGCCGCTGGCCTGGATCACCACGTCCACCCGGGGCCGGGGCCGGGCGCCCTGGGGGGTCTCCACGGTGAGCTCGGACAGGGGAATGACTGCCACGCCCTTGACTTGTCCCCGGCTGTCGGCCTGGGGCCGCACCCCCAAGAGATGCAGGACCTGGGCGCAGACCTCGCCGTCGCACTTGAAGGCGTCCGAGGACCAGAGGGAGAGCCCCACGCTGGCTGGGAAGCGCCCCTCTTCGGCCAGGAATTTGTTCAAGAGTTGATCGGCCAGATCCCGGCCCACCGCCTGGGCGGCCGCCGACGGCAGCCGGGTGACGTCCAGGCCGTAGAAATTGCGGCCGGTGGGCAGGGCTTCGTGCTGCCCCAGGGACAGGGAGCCGCCCAGCCCCGGCAATACATAGCCCCCGTCCAAGGCGGCCAGCACCTGGCTAATCTCCCGGGGGGTCTGGGCCAACAAGGCGGCCTGTTCCCGCAGCCACTCGGCCAGGGGGGAGGCTTCGTCCCCGTCCGCCAGTTCGCCCAAATGCCGGCAAACCCCCTGGAAGGCCGCGGCGTCACTCTCCCCGGGCGGCAGCAACTCCCGGAGGCTGGGCAAGCCCGCGGGCGGCTTTTCCAGGAGATTGGCCAACAGGGCGTCGCGCCGCGCGCCCCGGGGGGGCCGGCCCAAGACGTGCAAACCGTCAGTGACCAGGGGCGCCTGGGCCCGGGCCAACTGACGGTTGGCCACTTCCAGGGCCTCCTGAAACTCGGCGGGTGCCGCTCCGGGGGCCAGGAACTTCAGCTTCTCCAAAAGGGGGGTCAAGCTCGCTTGGATTTCGGAGGCCCGGGCCGTGTCGCCCATCTCCCGGGCCCGGCGGTATTGCCCCAGATACTCCCGAATCTCCTCGGCCGCCTCGGAGGCGGGGGAGGGCCGCCGGGGCGGCACCAGGTGGTCCACGATCACCGCCCGGCCCCGGCGTTTGGCCATGAGGCCCTCGCCGGGCACGTCCATCACGTACACGTAGAGGTTGGGCAGATGGCCCAGGGAAATTTCCGGGAAACAGGCCGCGGAGAGAGCGGCCCGTTTGCCAGGCAGATACTCCAGGGCGCCTTCGGCGCCCAGATGGATCACGGCGTGACAGGTGTCTTGCAGGTGCTTGTAGGTGGCCAGCCACTGATGCGGCGGGCTGAGGGCCGGGTCATGCAGGATGCGGCACACCTCGCCGTTGCATTTGGCCCCGTAGCAGCCCCGTTTGGGCTGGATCAGCAGGGTGAGGTTGCCGAACTGGAGCCCGCTGATCACCAGTTTGGGGCCGTCCTCTTCCTCCAGCACCATGCCCTGGCCCGGAAATTCGCCCCAATCGGCCAGCACCTTTTCCCGGGCCGGGGCGGGGAGGCTGGCCAGCCAGGGCAGATATTCCCCGCCTGGCATCAGGTACAGGGCCCCGCCCTGGCCCACGATCTGCTCCACCGTGGTCCAACGGAACTCGCTCAAGGCCTTGCGCGCGGCGATCAGGGCCATGAGGTCCCGGCCGTCGGCCGGCAGGTCCTCCACGGTGTAGCCCGCCTGGGCCAGGGCCTGCATCAGCTCCACCGCGCTCTGGGCCGCGTCCAGGCCCACGGCCTGCCCGGCCGTGGCCTCCACTCCCCGGCAGGGGTTGTTGTGCAGCACCAGGGCCAGCCTCTTTTCCGCCGGCGGGGTGTTCTTCAGCCGGACCCAGGCCGCGGCGCGGCGGGCCTCATGCGCCACCTGCGCGGGCACCGGCGCGAAGCGGCGGCCGCCCGGGCCCGGCTCATCGGTGGCCAAGAGGGTGGGCTCGATGACCCCGGCCGTTTCAGGCTGGGACAGGGAGTAGACCAGGGAGCTGGGGGGCAGGCCCTGGGGGTCGTCCCGCCATTGGGCCTGGGTGCGGTGGTGCAGGCGGAGGCCCTGGAACACCGGCACGTTCAAGCCGGCCAGGACGGGCAGGTCCGCCTGGGAACTCAAAAAGCGCCCCGCGGTGGCGTTGAGCACCCCGGCCAGGTCCGGACCCAGCTCCTCCAGATAGGCCAGCCAGGGGTAGCGCTCGGCCAGAGGCAGCGAGGCGTCGGCCGCGCCCTCGCTGTAAACGCAACAGGGGAAAAGGCCTTGGTCTTCCAGGGCCAGCACCAGGGCGTCCAGCTCGGCGTGGTTCTCTTCCACCAGCTGGCCGTGGTAGCCCAACACCGCCACCACGTCGCGGGCCGGGGCCAGGCTCTTTTCCCACCGCATCCACCCCAGGTAAGCCGCCACACTGGGGAACAACTCCGGCGCCTGGGGATGGAATACACCGTGGGTGCGGACCGGCCGGGGCGGTTCATACCTCAGGTCCCCGCCCGCCAGATGGGCCAGATAGCGTATGGCCTGATAATAGTTCTCCGGGTCCAGCTTCTCCAGATAGACCAGCGCCTGGGCTCCTTGCCCGGGGGGCAGGGTGTTGAAATCTGGCGGCATCTGCCGGCCCAGGGACAGGCGGACGCCGGCTTGCCCGGCCGCCTCCAGGAGCGGCTCATAGCCGGGCTGATCCCGGAAAAGATCAGCCAGGACCACCTGGGGTGATTTTTCCTGCAAGGCGGCCAGGGCGTCGTCGGTCATGAACTGGTGCAGAATCAGCAGCTCGACGCCGTCGGCTTGCAGGCGTTGGGCCACCGTTTTCCAGGTGCTGAAGTGGAAGATATGGCCGTGCACGAGGGCGATACGCAATTTGGGCCTCCAGGGTGATCCCCGCGCCCCGGGGCGGCGCGGGGGAGTTTGGCTACTTGACGAGACGCGCGAAATCGAAATCCCATTTGAGGCCGGCGATGGCGTAAAGGCCCGGCTCCTCAAAGCCCAGGCCCTCCTCGATGTCGGTGTCAAAGAGGTTCTGGATGCGGCCGTACAGGCTGAGGCCCTGGCAGACCTGCCAGGTGGCCACCACGTCGACCCTGGTGTAGGCGTCCATCTCCACGTCGCCGCGCCAGCGCAGGCGGGGCCCCACGTAATAAACGTTGGCGCCCAAGTCCAAACGGTCCAGGAAGAGGTAGTGCACGCCCAGGTTGAACACGTTGCGGGCGATCTGCGGGGTGCGGTCCCACTGGCCGTCGGCTTCGGATTCGCTGTCGGTGTAGGTGTAGTTGCCCAGGAAGGTCAGGCCGGCCAAAGCCTGCCACTTCAAGGAGAATTCAAGGCCCTGGGTCTTGGCCTCGCTGCGGTTGAAATAGGCGCCGTTGCCCTGGTCGTCGTAGGTGAAATCGATGACGTTATCCAGCCGGCTGTGCCAGTAGCCCAGCTCCAGGCTGAGCTTGCGGTCCAGGAGCTGCTGGCGGACGCCGCCCTCCACGGTCCAGCCCTCTTCCGGCTCCAGTTCCGGGTTGCCGTACTCGGCGTTGTAGAGCTGGAACACGCTGGGCGCCCGGAAGGTGGTGCCCCAGTTGGCGTAGAGGGTGGTGTCGCTGGGCAGGCGGTAGGCCGCGCCCACCTTGCCCACCAGCTTGTCGCCAAACTCCTCGTGCTGGTTCCAGCGCAGGCCGGCGTTGAGGATCAAATCGTCATGGAACAGGGATACCTGGTCATTGGCATAGAGGCTGACGGTGCAGTAGTCGCCTTCCGTATCGCCATTGGCGCCCCAACTCTTGCCCGCCTGGTGGTAATACTCCGCCCCGAACAGCAGGCTGTTCCCGCCGGCGCCCGCGGGCAGGGGAGCGTCCCACACGAAGTTGTAGTCGGCCATGTAGTTTTCGTTGACCGTGTAGGCCGACTCGCCGGTGCCGTCGTCGTACACCGGCACGGTGCCACCCTTGTTGTAGTAGGTGGTCCAGTCCAGGGTGAAGTTGTCCTGGGGGGCGGTGATGTAACCCAACAAGCCGTTGTTTTTGTCCAGGGTTTCATGGTCCCGCTTGTACCAGCCCAGGGTCAGCTTCTGGCTCAACTGGTCGCTCAAACGGTTCTTGGCCTGCACTGTGGCCAGTTCGTACACGGTTTCGTTGCAGTTGTCCGGGTCGGGCAACTCGAAGCCGTACCAGGTGTCCCGGGTCAGGTTGAAACCGTAGTCCTCGACCAACTGGGAAAAATTCTGTTTGATCCTGGTGCGGAAGTAGCTGGCCTCCAGGTCCAGGGCGTTGCCCAGGGCGTAGCCCAGCTTCACCTGGGGGGTCAGGTTTTGATAGGTGTCGTAAGCCACCACGCCGTCGCTGTCGGTGTAACCCAGGTTGACGCTGTAGCGGAAATCGTCCTGCTCCCCCCGGAAGCCGGTGTAGCCCTTTTTCCAATCCAGGCTGCCGTATTCCCCGCCCAGGGTGAAGTTGGCGCCCGGTTCGCCGCCCTTGGTGGTGAGGGCGAAGACGCCCGCCGTGGTGTCCGAGCCGTACAGCACCGATTGGGGCCCCCGGAGCACCTCGGCGCTTTCGATGATGAAGGGATCAAGTTGGCTGAAGAAATTGCCCACCCCGGGGAAGTAGCTGTCATTGATCTTCATGCCGTCCACCACCACCAGGAAGTGGCCGGCGCCGAAGCCCCTTAGTTTGGGATAGGCGAACTGGCCCGGGCCGCCGTTCCGCTTGAACTGCACGCCCGGCGTGTCCCGCAGGGCCTCCGTGAAATCGGTGTATTTGTTGAAATCCAGGTCCTTTTCCGTGATCAGGCTCACCGAATCGGTTACTTGGCTGATCTCGCGGTCCACCTTGGTGGATTTGACGATTATCTCGTCACTGGCTGGTTCCTTGGCCTCCGGGGCTTGCTCCTCGGCAGCCATGACCGGGCCGGCTCCGAGAAACAGGCTCAAGCCGCACATCGCGATCACCAAAAGACGCTTCATAAGATCTTTCCCCAAAGAAACTTGTGAGTACCCTCAGGGTGACCGGCTTGGTGAAGGGAGGGCCGTTGAGCCCCGGCAGCCACAAAAAAACCCCCAACCCAGTTAAGGGTTGGGGGGACTGCACCCAGCTTACTTCATCCTCCCAGGCGCTTGGCTCTAGGAGGTGTCCCTGGAGCCATGCGCGACCGCAGCCAGTCACTCGCCAGCTAAACCCGCGGTCATCGGCAACAGGTAGGTCTTCTGGCTCCCGGATTATCCTACTGGCCGCGCCTTCCCCAGGCTTCGTGCCTAAGTGGCTTTGGGAGTGAAACTCCCCTGCGGCTTTCGTCCCCGGTCACAGCGGCGGGACCGCGCCGGCTTCAACCGGCTTCCCTATTAAGCCCCCAAAGGGGCGCCTGCACCGTTATCTGCGTTTTTTATATATTGCCCGGCAGTTTTTAGTCAATAATATTTTTTCCCGCGGGGCCAGGGGACAATTGCCGATCATGAGGAGAATAAATGAAGCTGGGTAGCTTTTACGAGGGACTGGAGATCAGCCGCGAGGACAAGATCATCATCGCCAAATTCCTGAAACCGCACGTAGTTTTGTCAACCTGCCGCGCAGCGGGCGGCTTGCGCCGGGATATCAATTACCTTTTCAATCACCAGGCCTGCGAGCCCCACGGCCACCACGCCGGCCTGCCGGCCAGCGCCTATGAAAATCCCGAGATTTACCGCGATTACATCGCCAGCCGGGCCGGGCTGCCGGGTCCCGAATGCGCCACCCTGGGCACCGCGGCCAACATGCACAACGCGGCCCTGGTGAAGGAGAGCTTCCGCCGGCACACCGTGGTGGCCCTGGCCACCGGCGGGGTGGAGTCCAACGCCGGCCGGGTGGGGGACCCGGCGGCCCTTTACGAGGAAGAGGGCCTTCACCTGAATCTGGACCAAGACGCGCCGCCGGGGCACGGCACCATCAATATCATGGTGTTTTTCAGCCAAGAGCTGGACCCCGGCGCCCTGACCCGGAGCATCGTCACCATCACCGAGGCCAAGACCTCGGTGCTTCAGGAGCTGGGGGCTCCTTCGCGCTACTCCTCCGGCCTGGCCACCGGCACGGGCACCGATCAGGTGGCCGTGGCCTGTCTGCGGGACACCGGCCCGCCGCTGACCGGCGCGGGCAAGCACACCAAGCTGGGCGAACTCCTGGGCCGGGCGGTGCGCCGGGCGGTATTCGAGACCCTGGCGGCCCAGAACCAGCTCACTCCCCGGGGGCAAGGTTCGGCCTGGGTGCACCTGGAACGCTTTGGCCTGGGGCGGGAGCAGCTTTGCCGGCGCGTGGCCGCGCGCCTGGAGGAGGGGCTGGCCCAGCTCTGGCAGGACAACTTCGGGGAGCAGGACCGCGACGCCCCCACCGTGGCCGCGGTGGCGGCCTTGGCTCACCTCAAGGACAAGCTGGACTGGGGGGTGCTGCCCCAGACCTGCGTGCCGGAGATCTTCGGCGCCTACGGGGCCCAGATCGCCGCGGCCATCAGCGGGCGTTACGAGCTGTTCAGCCGCTTCCGCCAGGAGTTGGCCCCGGCCGCTCCGGGGCTGGACCTGGCCGCGCTGGAGGAATTGGCCGTGGGCGCCCTGGCCCTGGGCTTCCGCGAGAAATGGGCCTTTCCCGCGGAGGAACCACCAGAGGCGTGAAGCGGCGGCCGGGCAGAAGGCGAGGACCCACCCCGAACAAGCCGAAGGCTCGTCCGGGGTGGGCCATGGGGATGGCGCGTTAAATTGCGTGACTCGCTAAAAACATACGGGTAGCCAAACCTGGCCAAAGCATGCTTGGTCAGAGGCTGAAGTCCTCGATATCTCCCTCCACCTCCAGGTATATTTCTTCCAGGCGCTGCTCGGTTTCCTGGTCGGTGTGCCACATCTCCCGCTTGATGGCTTCCAAGAGGCGTTCGGAGATGTTCTGCAAGGCATAGGGATTCACTTCCCGGAGCCACTTCTGCATTTGGGGGTCAAAGGCGTAACGCCGGGCCAGGCCCTCATACATCCAATCGTCGATCACCCCGCTGGTGGCGTCCCAGTGAAAGGCGTTGTCCACGGTGCGGGAAAGGTCTCCCGCCCCCTTGAAGCCATGGCGCATCAGCCCGCTGATCCACTTGGGGTTCAGGATGCGGGAGCGGAAGACGTGCTTGGCCTCTTCCTGGAGGCTGCGGTTCCGCACCCGGTCGGGATCGGAGGCGTCACCGGCATAGGCCCGGGGCGCCACGCCGCTCACCGTCTTCACCGCGCAGACAAAGCCTCCGAAATAGGCGTTGAAATCGTCGGAGGACAACAGGTCGTATTCGCGGGAATCCTCGTTCTTCACCACCAGGCTGATGTCCTCCAAGCGGCGGCGGAAGGCCTCCTTCTGGGGCGCGCCGTAGGCGTCCTGGCCGTAGGCGTAGCCCCCGTAGGTGATCCACACCTCGCCCAGGTCCGCGGGGCTGTCCCAGGCCTTGGCGTCGATGGCGGCGGCCACCCCGGCCCCGTAGGCTCCGGGGGGATCGGAAAACACCCGGAAGCTGGCCTCCCGCCAGGCCTCCCCCGGGTCTCGTCCCCGCCGGGCCAGTTCGGCCGCCTCCCGGACCACGTTGCGGCGCAGGAGATTGGCCTCCGGCGGCTCCTGCAGCAGGGCGGCCTGGGACACCGCCTGATCCAGGAGCTTCACCAGGTTGGGAAAGCTGTCCCGGAAGAGGCCCGAGGCGCGGACCGTGACGTCGAGGCGGGGAAACTTCAGCTCGGCCAGGGGGATGGGCTCCACCCCCAGGACCCGGCCGTTCTGGGGGTTCCAGCGGGGGCGGATGCCCATCAGATATAGGGCCTCGGCCAAGTCCTCGCCCTGGGTGCGCATGGTGGGGCCCCCCCAAAGGACCAAGCCCACCTGCTGGGGCGGGGCGCCGGTTTCTGCCATATATCGCGTGACCAGATCGTCGCCCAGGGCCATGCCCACCCGCCAAGCCCCGGAGGAGGGCAGCTTCTGGGGGTCCACGGAGAAGAAGTTGCGGCCGGTGGGCAGAATGTCCACTTGGCCCCGGGTGGGGGCTCCACTGGGGCCGGGGGGCACGAAACGCCCGGCCAGCCCGGCCAGACAGGCCTCGATCTCCGCGGGCGTGGCCGCGAGCTTGGGCAACACGGTCTCGTGCAGAAATGCGGCCACCTCGGCCACGGCCGGGCTTTCGGCCGTCAGGGGGTGGGCCTGGCCGGCCCAGGCCGCGGCCACGATCTCGCGGCAGGTCTGGTGAATGACCTCCAAGGCCTGGGCGTGGCTGGCGAAACGGCCGCTGGCATCCGGGGCGCCGCGCCGCGCCAAAAGGGCCTCGTAGGCATAGCCCCAATGGCCGGCCACCGCTTCCCGCAAGCTGGGCGCCCCGGCGTTTCTGAGGCGCACCAACTGGGTGGTCAGTTCCACCAGGGCCTCGCCTGAGGGCGTGAGCCCCAGGGTATGCAAACCATCGGCAATGGCCGTGTCGCCCACCTCACTCAAATAGGCGTGCAGCTTCTCCAGGAACTCCTCGAAATCGTCCAGGGCCTCTGGCCGGGACCAGCCCAGGTCGCGGTCCAGGTGGCTTTCCGCCACCAGCTCCCAAAGCTGCTCCTGCAACAGGGGCAGGCGGGTGGGGTTCAGGTCCCGGGTCTGCATGTACTCCAACACCTTGGCGTCGATCTGAGCCAGTTCCTCGTAGAGGTCGGCGTTGGTCATCACCGGGATGAGATGGTCCACGATACAGGCGTGAGCGCGCCGTTTGGCCTGAGTGCCTTCGCCGGGGTCGTTGATGATGTAGGGATAGAGGTTGGGCAGCTCCATGATGGCCAAGTCGGGATAACACTCGGGGCCCAGGCCGGCGGACTTGCCCGGCAGCCACTCCAGGGAGCCGTGCTTGCCCACGTGCACCACGGCGTCAGCCCGGAATTCGTCCCGCAACCAGCGGTAATAATATAAATAGTGGTGACTGGGCGACAGGTGGGGGTCGTGGATCCTCTCGGGCTGCTCAAGGAATCCCCGGGGTGGCTGCACCCCCAGGTAGAGGTTGCCGTTGAGGGTCCCGTTGATCAGCACCCGGCCCTGGTGCACGAACAGCTCGCCCGGGCTGGGACCCCAGTCCTGGTCCAGGCGGGCCTGGTTGGCCGGGGGAAGCTGGGCGCGCCAGGCGGCCAGTTGCGCGGGCCCGGCCGAGGCGCAGGCCTGGCCGGCCATTTGCTCGGGCAAGAGCCAGCGCTGGTCATTGGTCAGGCCGCTCACCAGGATATCGGCCAGCTCCTGGGCGTCCTCGTACACCTTCTCCACCAGGTAGCCCTCCTGGTGCAGGCGCTCCACCAGACGGACCACCGAGGCAAAGGAGTCCAGGCCGTAGGCGCAGCCGATCTTGTCGTTCCGGGGCGGATAGTTGTGGAAAACGATGGCCACCCGTTTTTCCCGAGGGGTCTTCAGGGCCAGCCGGGCCCAGTTCAGGGTGAGGCGGACCATTTTGGCGAGGCGTTCGGCGTCCGGCTCCATACGGGTCAGGGCGGCGCCGGTAAGGGGATCGAGGCCCCGGGTTTCCCGGAAGGCCAGGGGCACGGTGATGAGATTGCCGTCCAGCTCGGGCTGGGCCACGGAGATGCAAAGGTCCATGGCGCTGAGGCCCCGCGCGCTTTCCCACCAAGCCTGCCGGGTGGTGAGCACATTGACGGCCTGGATCACCGGCACGCCCAAGGCGGCCAGCCTGGCGCTCTCGTCCGGCCGGGTGAGGGCCAGGTTGAACATCATGGGGCTGATGAGGGCGTGGATCAACCGCCGGCCTTGGTGGCAAAAGTAGTGGTCGATGAGCCAGCCGGTGCCGGCCACCTCCAACAGGGAGTCGGGATAGCGGCGCTGAAAACAGCACAGGGGCACCGCGCCCTGAGCCTCGAGCTGGGCCAGCAAGGTGTCCAGGAACTGCAAATCGCCTTCCACCCAGTAGAACTGGTTGAACCAAACCCCCACCACCGGCCGGCCGTCCGCGAGCTGGGCCAAAGTGAGGCCCAGCCCGTGCAGGTAGTCGGTCAGGTTTTCCACGGCCCCCAACCGGGGGTGATAAAGGGCCTGGCAGGGCAGGGGGGCCGGAGCGTCGGAGGGCAGGCCCACCACCTCGCGGAGCAGGTTATACCAATTACTTTGACCACCATGTTTCAGGTACAGCACCCAGCGCTGGAAGGCGTCGCCGTCCCACGCGGTGCTGTGGGCCCGGCTCAACTCGGTCTCTGCCTGATCCGAGGGATGGATATAGATTTCGCGCCCTTGGACAGCTTCCAGCACTTGGTCGAACAGGGGCAGGGAAAGTTTGCCGCCGTGCATGAACAGCATCACCAAATCAGCGCCGCCCACCGCGTCCAGGAAGGCCCGCTGGCGGCTCCGGTCGAACAGGTCGGCTTGGCTGCGGGCCAGGACCTGCAAGCGGCCGGGGTGGTCCCGGGCCAGGTGGGCCGCGGCCCGGCCCAGGTTGCCCAGGCCCATGTTCCCGGAACTGTACACCACCAGTTTCCGCGGACTCATGCCACCAACCTTTCCCAAAGCGTCCCTCGGAGAGCGCATTCCCCCGGGTTGACGGTGGGTTCCCCCTCCGCGGCCCAGCGGCGGGCCGGGCAGCCTCCCCGGCAGGCCGGCAGGGCCGGGCAGTCCCGGCACTCCGGGGGCAGCCCGCTGGCCCGGGCCAGACTGGCCAAGCCCGTCAGCCGGGGAGCGCGCACGTGCCCGGCCCCCAGGGCCGGCTCCGTGGTGAGGGACGAGCAAGCCGCGATGCGTCCCCCGGGAGTGACCGCGGCATAGCCGCCCACCCCGGCCAGGCAGTAGGGCCCGGTCCGGCCTTGGCGGGCCCGCCGGAGGGTCTGCTCCACTTCCCGCACCTTCAAAGGCGGCCAGCGGCGGGCGTTGACAAAAGCCAAGCTGTCCAAGAGGCGGGGCACCATGTTTCGCAGGGCGGCCGGCTCCGGCGCCAATCCCGGCGTGGCCCGGCCCAAGGCCCGCACCAGGTCCAGATTGACCACCCGGACCGCCGGTTTCTGGGCCAGGAGCAGGAGGAAACGGGGCAGGGCGGCCAGGTTGCCGCGGGTCAGCACCACGGTGACATTCACCCCCAGGCCGGCTTTCCCGATCAGGTCCAAGGCCCGGAGCACCCTCGCGCCCTCCCCGCGCAGGCGGTCGTTGATCTCCGGCGGGCCGTCCAGGCTGAGGCCCAGGCCTACCCGGCGCCGGCGCAAGAGAGCCAGGTTCTCCCGGTTCAGCAAGAGGCCGTTGGTCTGGAGCGCCAAACGCACCCGGGCCGGATCAACCTTGAGCGCCAGCTCTCGCACCAGGGGCCAGTTGAGCAGGGGCTCCCCGCCGGCCAGCTCCACCGTGCATTTTCCCGGGCCGTCAGCCAGGACCTCCAAAGCCCGCCAAGCGGTTTCCGGGGCCATGTCCCGGCCCCCGGGCCCGGCCGCGGTGTGGCAATACCCGCAAGCCAGGTTGCAGCGGGTGGTCACCATCAGGACCATGAACCGAACCCCGTTCATGCCGTGCGGCCCGCCCCCCAGCCCTGGGCCACGTCCTCAAAGGGCCGCCGCCGTACGCGATGGGGCAGGGCCAGCTCCACCGCCTGCCTGAGTTGCTCCTGGCCCACCTGGGCCCGGCCCTCCCAGGCGGTCAGGGTTTTGGCCGCCTTCAAGGTGATGATGTCCCCGCGGTGGCCATCGGTGCCCACCTCCAGACAGGTCTCGGCAATGGAAAGCATGATCCCGCGGTCGGCGGTCACCGACGGCAGCAGCTCCCGGGCCCGGGTGATGCGCTCGGCCAGCTTGCGGGACTCCTCCGCCCAGAGGGCGCGGAAGCCCGCCGGGTCCCGCTCATAAGCGGCCCGCCGCTCCATCACCTCCACCCGGTCCTGGGGGTCCGGCATGCCGGTGACGTGCACGCACAAACCGAAGCGGTCCAGGAGTTGGGGCCGCAGCTCGCACTCCTCGGGATTCATGGTGCCCACCAGGGTGAACACCGCCGGGTGACTGAAGCTCACCCCTTCCCGCTCCACCGTGTTGACCCCCATGGCCGCGGAATCCAGCAATACATCCACCACGTGGTCTTCCAGCAGGTTCACCTCATCCACGTAAAGGATACCCCGGTGGGCTGCCGCCAGGATGCCGGGTTCGAACTGCTTCTCCCCCAGCTTCAGCGCCCGCTCCAGGTCCATGGCGCCCACCACCCGGTCTTCGGTGGCGCCCACCGGCAGCTCCACCACCGGCACCCTTTGGGGGGCGAACTCCCATTCCGAGCCGGGCAGGCAGTGGGCCCACAGGCCGGATTCAGCTTCCGAGGGCGACAGGCGATAGGGGGAACCCAAGAGCACCGGCACCTGGGGGAGAATGGCGGCCAGGGCCCGGGCGGCCGTGGATTTGCCGGTGCCCTTTTCGCCCCGGATCAACACACCGGACAAGGCCGGATTGATGACGTTGAGGATCAGGGCCAGCTTCATCTGGTCCTGGCCCACGATGGCCGTGAAGGGGTAGAGGTCTTTCATGACGCCTCGCTGCGGGCCAGGGCCACCAGGTCCCGGGCTTTCAGATGGTCAATCTCAAAGAAATCGCCGCCCAGGGCCTGGGCCAAGCGGGCGGCGAGACCCAGGCGCACCATGCCCTGGTGCTCGGTATCCACCACCACCCAGCGCACCCGGCTCTCGTGGGCCAGGCGCTCGGCCAGGACCAGGGCCTCGCGGGCCGGATTCAACTCCCCGCCCAAGCCCGCATTGGCCTTGCCGTCAGTCAAGACCAGGACGATGGGCCGGCAATCCGGGTCCTTGCGCAATTGCCGGGTCAGTTCCTCCCAGGCCTGGGCCAAGCCGGCGGAGAGGGGGGTGCGCCCGCCCACCGGCAGCTCTTTCAGCAGTTTGGCGGCATTTTCGATGCTGGAGGTGGGGGCCAGCACGGTTTGGGCCTCCCGGCCCCGGAAAAGGATCAGGGCCACCTTGTCCCGTTTTTGATAGGCATCCAAAAGGAGCGAGAGGATGGCCCCCTTGGTGGCGGCCATGCGGGCGCGGGCGCCCATGGAGCCCGAGGCGTCCACCAGAAACAACAGGAAGTTGCCCACCCGCTTTTCGCGCACCTTGCAGCGCACGTCCGGCGACTTGATGCACACCGCCAAGCCGGGCGGCCGGCCCCGCCTGAGCTGGTGAGGCGCGGCGGCCCGCAGGGTGGCGTCCAGGGCCAGGTCCTGGGGGTCGCCGTGCAGGGAGCTCTTTACATAGCGCCCTTGCTTTTGCGCGGTGCGGGTGGCCGAGCGCCGGCCCGAACCCCGGCGGAGCTTGCGGTCCTTGTCCGCTTTGAGGGAGCGCACCTTGAAGGAGGCTCCCACCTCGAAGACACGCTCACTGGGTTCCGGGCCGGCTTCTTGGGGCGGGGAGTCCGGCAGGGGCAGCTCAAAGCCCTCGGGAGAATCCGCGGGCTCGGCGGACTCCTGGTCCCCATCCGGCGGCGGGGAGCCCTCCGGGCCGGGGTTTTCTCCCTGCTCCGGCGGCTCGGGAGGCTCCGGGGGCTCCGGGGGTTCGGGCGGCGGGGGCGGTGGAGGGGGTACGGCTTCGCGGCGGCGATGCAGGAGGACCAGGGGCGCGGTGCGGATCACGTCGGCCTCGCCCACCTCCCCGCGGCCCTCCAGGGCGGCCAAGGCCCGGCAGGCCCGGGACAGGGCCAGGTCGGCCCGATGCCCGGCGACGCAGTTCTCCAGGCACAGGTTGCTGACCAGCGAGGCCAGGAAGCCCGGCAGGGTCACCCGGGGCAGGAGCCGGCGGGCGGCCTCCACCGCCTGGGCCACTTCGGCGTCCCTTTTCCGCCAGCGGCGGACAAAGCCCGGGGGATCGGCATCGAACTCCTCCCGCAACTCCATGAGGGTCAGGCGGGCGGCGGGATCGCTCTCCCCCTTCACCTCCACGCACAGCCCGAAGCGGTCCAGGAGTTGGGGCCGCAGCTCGCCCTCCTCGGGATTCATGGTGCCCACCAGGGTAAAGCGGGAGGCATGGCCCAGGCTGAGGCCCTCCCGCTCCACCAGGTTGTAGCCCCCGGCGGCGGCGTCCAGGATCACGTCCACCAGGTGGTCATCCAGGAGATTGACCTCGTCGATGTAGAGAAACCCGCGGTGAGCCCGGGCCAACAGGCCGGGCATGAAGTGGCGGCGCCCGCTCTGCACCGCCCGCCCGAAATCCAGCCCGCCCAGCACCATTTCCTCGGTGGCGTTCAAGGGCAATTCTACCACCGGCACCCGGCGGAGCCGGGCGGGGAGCCGGCCCTCCCGGGCCAGGCGCTGCCGGCAAGCGGGGCACAGCGCCGCGTCCGGGCCGGGAAGACAGCCAAAGGCGCAGCCCTCCACCACCTCCTCCCAGGGCAACAAGGCGGCCAAGCCCCGCACCGCGGTGGATTTGGCCGTGCCCTTTTCGCCCCGCACCAAGAGGCCGCCGATGAGGGGGTCCACCGCGTTCAGCAGCAGGGCCAGCTTCAGGCGCTCCTGACCCACCAGGGCGGAGAAGGGGAACCCCAGCCGTGGGGGGGGGAGCGGGGGAGAAGGCCGGCGCGCGGCGGGGCTCATGGCTGCACCTCCCCTTCGGGGGAGAGCAAAAGCTCCAGGTCCACCCGCTCCATCCAGGTCTTGGCCCGCAGGGAGCCGGTGGCCAGGGCCCGGCCCACGCATTGCCCCGGCCCGACGCGCAACTCCTGCCAGGCCGCGTGCCCCTGGGGGGTGACGGCCAGGACCCCGCCCTGGGGACTGGCCACGGCCACGGCCACCTGGTCCAGGCTGCGGCCGGCCAGCAGATCCAGCCCGGTGGGCGGGAGGGGCCCGGCGCTGACCAGCACCAGGTCACAGCCCCGCTTGGCCAGGACCTGGGCAGCCTCGGGGTGGCGCAGCTCCGCCGCGGCGGCCAGGCCCAGCCGCGCCGGGCCCAGGTCCACCAGGCGCGGCTCGCCGGCCAGCGGCCGGTCCAGGGGAAAATGGTGCACCGAGCCGTCGGCCGTGGCCCAGCCCAGGGCCGTGTCCCCCAGTTGCGCCGCCAGGGCGCAGCCCCGGTCCCGGGCCGCCCGGCCCAGGAACTCCCGGTCCAGGTCTGGAGCGTCCAGCCGGGGCAGCACCACCACTTCGCCCGGCTCCAGGCCGGCCTGGGCCAGCCAATGGGCCAACTCCGGGGCGCCGGCCAGGGCCGGCCCGGGGGGGCAGGCCAGGCGGAGGAACAGTTCCCCGGGGGGAGGCAACTCCAGGAAGCTGGTGATATTGGTCACCGCCCGGAGATCGTGGGCCAGATAGGGGTAATCCGCCGGGCGCCGGCCTTGCAGGGCCGCCCGCCGGGGGGCGGAGGCCAGGCGGCCGGCGACCAGGGGGATATCCACCAGCAAAACTTGGGAATCCGGGCCCTGATACTCGGCCAGGCAATGACCCTGGGGATCGAACACGGCCGACAGGGCTTGGCGGCAATCCAGGCGGGGATCCTGGCCCGTCCGGTTGCAGGCCGCCAGGAACACCCCGTTTTCCAAGGCCCTGAGCCGCCAGAGCTGGCAGGGGTCCAGGTCGCCCGGCGGCCAGTTGGCCGGAGCCAGCAGCAAATCAGCCCCGGCCAGGGCCAGGCCGCGGGAAGTGAGGCTGTAGTAGTTTTCCGAGCAGATGATGAGCCCCACCCGTCCCCAAGGGGTGTCGGCCAGGCAGCCGGGCTGCGCCCCGGGGCCGGCCGCGGCCCATTTGGGCTCGGCGGTGACCTTGCGGCGCCGGGCCTGAACCTCGCCGTCCGGCCCCCACAACACGGCGCTGTTGTGGATTAGCCCGTGCGGCGGGGCCAGCTCGGCCAGGCCCAGGGCCAGATAGCACCTGTGCTCCCGGCACAGCCGACGCAGGGGGTCCAAAGCCGGGTTGTCCAGGGCCAGGGCCAGGGGAAGCATCTCCCCGCGGCCGGCAAAGCCGTAGCCGCTCAGGGCCAGCTCGGTGTGCAGGATGATTTGCGCCCCGGCGCGGGCGGCGGAGAGGCTCAGCTCCCGGACCCGCGCGAGGTTCAGCTCCGGCGCCCCGCGGGTCACCTTCAGGTGGCACAGTCCCAGACGCAAGGTCTCGGCAGAGGACATCCGCACGCTCCCATAAAAAAAACCGGACTCGTTTAAACGAGTCCGGTGATCCCCTGTACATCAACCATGACCGTTGGCCAAGGCGATCAAACCACGTGATCCCCTAGCCCGATGTAGCGGCAGTCAGGTCTTCTGGCTCCTGGATCATCCTACCGGCCGCGCCTTCCCAGGTTACTTTCGCTACCCAGTGGCTTTGGGGGACGGCTCACGTCGCCCCTTGCGGCTTTCGTCACCAGTCACAGCGGCGGGTCCACTCCCGAATCGCACGGGATTCCCTAGACTGCCTAGTGGATTCTTTGTAGCAGACCCGGGGAGACGATGTCAAATGGTTAGATTAATCCCGGGCCCGCCCCACCGAGGACCAGGCCAGGAGGAAAAACACCCCCCCCAATCCCACCAACAGGGCCAAACTGAGCCAAGGAATCTCGCTTCCCTGGGCAGCCGCGCGCATGAGGCGGGAAGCGTGGGTGAGGGGCAACACCTCCACCGCCCAGCGGGCCCAGACCGGCAGCCGCTCCACGGGAAACACGGTGCCGCCCAGAAAGGCCATGGGCGTGATCACGAAAGAGGTCAACAGGGCCTGATCGGCATGGGACTTCACCCTCATGGCCAAGGCCACGGCCAGGGCCGCGAAAATCAGGCTGTTGAGCCCCGCGGCCAGCCAGAACCAGGGGCCCCAATGGAGGCGCACCCCAAAGGCCGCGCCCAACAGGAGAATGATCATCACCGCCAGGGCGGCCCGTAATATGCCGGCCAGCACCTCGCCCAGCACGTAGCCGGCCGCCGACAGGGGAGCGGCCTGGAACTCCTCGAAAATGCGCCAATAAAACCGGGCGACATTGATTTCCGAGGCAATGGCCCAGGCCTGGTTCATGCTGCTCATGGCCGCCAGGCCGGGGAGCAGGAACTCCAGGTAGGGCCGGCCCTGGGCCGAGGTCCCCGAGCCCAGGGCATAGCCAAAGGCCACCAGGTACAACAAGGGCGACACGGACATGGAGGACAACAAACGCCACCAGCGCCGCCGCATCAAGAGCGCTTCCCGCAGAAATACCGCGTACCAGCCCATCAGCCTATGCGCTTTCCGGTCATGGCCAAAAAGGCGTCTTCCAGGTTGACCCGCCGCAGGGTGGCGCCTTGGGAAAGTTGCCCCAGAAACTCCCGGGCTTTTTCCCGGTCGGGAAAGTAGTGGGTCTGCAACTCCTCGCCGTGCAACAGGTCCAGGGCCCAGGCCCCTTGGGCGGCCATGAGCCGCTGGGGGGAATCCAGGGCCACGATCTGCCCCTGGTCCAAAAAGGCCACCCGCTCGGCCAGGAACTCGGCCTCCTCGATGTAGTGGGTGGTGAGAAAGACCGTGGCGCCGTCCCGGTGGATGCGCCGGATCAGGGACCAGATGCGCCGGCGGATGGCCGGGTCCAGGCCGGCGGTGGGCTCGTCCAGGAACAGGATGCGGGGCGAGTGCAACAGGGCGCGCGCGATCATCACCCGCCGTTTCATGCCCCCGGACAGGGCCTTGACCTGCTGGTCCGCCTTGGCCTCCAGATCGACGTAGGCCAAAAGCTGTTGGGTCATGCTCCGGCGCTCGGCCCGGGTCATGCCGTACAAGCGACCGTGCAGCTCCAGGTTCTGGTTCACGGTCAATTCGCTGTCCAGATTCACCGCCTGGGCCACCACCCCGCATTCCTTCTTGGCCGCCAGCGCGCTCCCCGCGATGTCATGCCCGCCCAGGCGGGCGGCGCCGCCCGTGGGCCGGGTGAGCCCGGTCAAGATGCGGATGGTGGTAGTCTTGCCGGCGCCGTTGGGGCCCAGGTAGGCGAAGAGCTGGCCGGCGGGTATCCGCAGGCTCACCCCGCGCAAAGCCGGCTGGGCGCCGTAGGATTTTTGCAGATTGTCGATCTCGATCATGGGACGCCTGGTGGTGGTTGCGGGATGGGGAGCTTCATTCGGAGCCGGTCGCGGAGGCCTTGGAGAACAACCCGCATCAGCATGCCAGGCTGGCGGGGGCCTGTCGAGGGGTAAAAAAGAGGGTGGGGAGGAGGAATGAGGGGTGGGGATGCGGACTTGGCCTGGTGAGGGGATGAGAAGATTGGAGGACGGGCGGCTTGGTAACTCGTCTGGAAGCCGCCAAGCACGCTGTCGCCTAGGCCGGAACGACCCGACCGGCCCGGGATCGGAGAAGCGTCCGGACTCCCACCTGAGACCCCAGGGCAAGGCCCCGGCTGGTGTGAGGTGCGGAGATAATGAGCCTGCCCCAGCACATAGGCTAAAAAACGTATATCCTTCCCTTGCGCCCCTTGCCGTGGGTCCTGGCGTCCCAACGGCTAACCTTGCGGCGTTAGGTCAGCAAACACCCTCCGAACAACGCGCCGCAATCGAAGCAGCCATCCGCAAGGCCCTCCCGGCTCAAGAGTAACGCTCCGCCGCTGAAGGCGCGGGAAGCCTTTCAGAGCAAGCCGGGGCGCCGCCGGAGCCGGGTCAGATCGCCTGCGGCCACCACCGCCCGCCCATGGCGGCCTAACCCCAGCCCTCAGTCCCCGCAAATCAAGGCTTCCACCTCACCAACACCCACGCCCGTGGCTTCATAGCCCCGGCCGTTCCTGACCACGGCGCCCGCTTCCAGCATGAGTTCGCAGTGGCAGAGCATCTCTCTGGTGCCCATCTCGCGGTTGGGCCCCTTGAGCCGCTCCGGTGGGAAATGCCGCTGGGCGAGGGCCGCGGGCTCCAGGGGACCCTGGGCCAAAAGGTCCAGGATGGCGGCGCAGCGATTCCGGTGATGCTGCCGCATCTGCTGTACCTCAAGCGCCACGTCCAGGGTCTGCACGCGCCCTTGGTGATAGAGGCGGTGGGCCGGCAGTCCCACCAGGCCGGGGCGCTCCGCGGCCAGGGCGGCCAGTTCGTTCAGCGAGCGCAAATAGCGCGAGAGGCCATAAAGCTGGCCTGCTTGGGCGTATTCCGGCCCCAGGGCGGGAGCGGTGAGCCGGTGCATGCCCAGGTTGGTGGGCCAGGGGGTGATGCCCGGCAAGAGATTGTCGCCCAACAGGAGCACCTCCTCACCCGCCACCAGGGCCAAGGCGTCCGGGCTGTGTCCCGGCAGGTGCAGGGTTTCCAGGTCGGGACCCAGAGCCTGGCGGCCGTCCGCGATTTCCTGGACCTGGCAGGCAAACAGTTCAGCGTGATAGCCCAGGCAGTTGGCATTGCAGAAGGCATCGGGCATGAAGCAGTGATAACATTTGGCCGGAAAGAGGCGCTTGCGCGGCTCCGGGGCATCCTCGAGATATTGCCGGATCAAGCGGGCGTAAACCCGGTGAGCGCGCACCGCCGCGCCGCTGGCCGCCACCACCTCGGCCAGGCCGCCGTCGTGGTCCTCGTGGCCGTGGCTGAGCAGCACAAAGGCCAGGTCGCGGAGCTCCCGGCCCACCTGGCGCATGGTTTCCAGCAACAGGGCCCCGGTCCCCCAGCGGCCGGCGTCCACCAGGAAGGGCTGGTCCGCCTCCACCAGGTAGTTCCAAGTGGGGCCCAGGCCCCACACTCCTCCAAACTGATTGGGCGTGGGCAGGCCATAGATGGTCAGCCCCGAAGGAAAACTGAGCCGTATCACCGGGTAGTCGTTGCCGGCCACCCCGATTTTCTGCACTTCGCAAAAATCTTCCAAAATGTTCGCTCCCGCTCCCGTCCCGCGCGGTCCCCAGGGAAAAGCTTGGCCTACGCCAAGCTGACTGGGGGATTTGGCAGGTACGGGGCTGCTTTTCCCTGCGGACTTGCGCCTACTTGCCCCGGCCGGGCGAGGGCGCGCGGCCCGGCCCCGCGTCCCCTGCCAAGCCTCCGCGTGAGCGCGGACCGGAAAACCAGGCCGGGCCGCGTGGGCCGGGGTCAGAGCGCGGGGTCGATCACCACCTTGAGCGGCGGCTCGCCGCCTCCCTCGCCAGCCACCAAGCGTACCGCCTTTTCGGCGTCTTCCAAGGGGAAGCGGTGGCTGATCATCT
The DNA here is from genome assembly GCA_020444165.1 of Deltaproteobacteria bacterium. The sequence continues at coordinate 35,905 of JAHLLK010000047.1, forward strand.
CGTCCAGGGGGTAGGTTCCCCGGCGGGCCAGCTTGATGGCCGCCTCCACCGAGGCGAAATCCTGGGAAAAAGCGCCCAGCAGGCGGATTTCCTTGAACACGACTTGGTCGAGGAAGAGCGGCACCTCGGTTGCCGCTCCGTAGAGGCCGGGCAGCACCACCGCGGCTCCGGTGCCGGCCAGGGCCAAGGCCTGGGCGGCGCCCGAGGGGTGGCCGCTGACGTCCAGGACCAACTGCGCCATTTCCCCTTCCGTGGCCTGAGCCAAGATCGCCACCGGGTCCTCCTCATCGGCCGCCACCACCAGATCCGCGCCGAAGCGGCGGGCCATGTCCAGGCGTTGGCGGTCGCGGGCCAGGCCCACCGCCATGATGGGGCCGGCCCCCGCTTCCTTGGCCACCAGGCAGGCGCAGAGGCCCTGTTGCCCCGGCCCCACGATGGCCACGGCCTGGCCCACCCGGCAGCCGCCGATGTGACTCAGCCAGCGCACGGCGTTGCCCAGCACCGCCCCCACCATCACCCCCACTTCGGGCGACATGTCGTCCCCAATCCGGTGGATCATGGCCCGGGGGTGCAGATAGAGGTATTGGCCATAGGCCCCGTAAAGGTGCGGGGGTTCGCTGCAGCCGATCATGGAGCCGTAGCAGTACATGCGCCGGCAAAGGGTGTAGCGCCCCGCCCGGCATGGCGGGCACTCGCCGCAGCCAAAGGCGTACTCCACGATGACCCGGTCGCCCACGGCCACCCCGTGGCGGGCCTGGGCCTTCTCGCCCAGAGCCACCACGCGCCCCACGATCTCGTGGCCCAGGATCAGGGGGTAGGGCCGGGGCGCCCGCCCGCCCTTGCCCTTGAAAATGCCGGGGTCGGAGCCGCAGACCCCCACCAGCTCAACCTTGAGGAGGCCGTCCTCCGGCCCCACCTCGGGCAGGGGAAAAGTGCGCATCTCCATGCGCCCGGCCGCCACCACCACCATGGACTTGCAATCAGCCATCCCTCTCACCTCCCACGATCGAATATGGCGCCCGCCGCGCCGGCTTTGACCAATTCCGCCTTCACCACCCGGTTCATGGCGTTCTTGGGCAGCGCCTCCCAGGCCTGCCAGAGGCGGGGGACCTTGAACCCGGCCAGCCGCCCGGCGGCGAACTCCACCAAGGCGGGCCAATCCGGTTCCTGGCCCACCTGGCACACCACACAGGCCAGGATGACCTCCTCGCCCGCACTGTCTGCCGTCTGCATCCCCACCACCGCCACTTCTTCCACGGCGGGATGCTGGACCAGGGCCTGTTCCACCTCCAAGGCCGAGACGTTTTCGCCCTTGACCCGGATCACGTCCTTGATGCGCCCCAGGAAATAGAGCCGCCCCTCCGGGTCCAACATACCCCGGTCACCGGTGCGCAGCCACCCGTCAAGGAAGGCCTTGGCCGTGGCCTCGGTGTCCTGGAAGTAGCCCTTCATGAGGCCGTGGTTACGCAACAGAATCTCGCCGGCTTCGCCGGCTGGCAGGTCGCGGCCTTCTCCGTCGGCCACCCGGAATTGGTTGGGCTCTTCGGGGGGCGTGAGCATGGGCCGGCCCACCGCGCCTTCCACGCACGGCTCGTCGGGATGCCCCATCACGGCCAGGGGCGCCTCGCTGAGGCTGTAGAGGGTTTGCAGCTTGACCCCGAAGCGGCGCTCAAAATCGTGGTAATGACCCTTGGGCGCGCCCCCGGCCACCACCAGCTCCACCGGGTTGGCGGCGTCGTCGGGCCGGGGCTCGCGGTTGTAGAGTATGGTGGTCAGGGCCAGCAGCATCACCACCTTGTTGGCCCGGTATTCCCGGGTCCAGTCCCACATGCGGCTGGCGCTGAACTTCTCCATGAGGATGCAGGTGGCGCCGGCCAGGAGGCTGCCCAGCACGGAATAGAACTGGGCGTTGACGTGGAACAGGGGGTTGGCCGTGAGCAGGCGGTCGCTGGGGCCCAGGCGGGTGGTGGCCATAAAGGCGGCCGCCGTGCGCAGGTAATTGGCCTGGGAGTGGATCACCCCCTTGGGGAAGCCGGTGGTGCCCGAGGTGTAGAGAATGCTGGCCAGGTCCTCCGGGCCGGCGGGCGAGGGCGCAACGCGGGGGGGCAGCTCCAGGAAGCGGTCGAGATCCTGGGGGCCCAGCCAGGTCCGCACCTGGGGGCACAGGGCGCGCAGCTCGGCCAGGATGGGCGCGGCCTCCGGGCCGGTCACGGCCAGACGGGCGCCGCAGTGGTTGATGACATAGGCGGCCTCCTTGGCGGTGAGCCGCAGGTTGACCGGCATCATCACCGCCCCCAGGCGCATCAAACCCCACCAGGCCCGGAGGAAATGGGGGCCGTTGCCCAGGAGCAAGGCCGCCCTCTCGCCTGGCGCCAGACCCAGGCCGGCCAAGCCGGCGGCCACCGAGCCCACCTGGCGCTCCAGGTCGGCGTAGGACAGTTCCTGCCCCGGGCAGACCAGGAAGATATCCTGGCCGCGCTGGGCGGCGCGCTCCCGCAGCAGTTGATCCAGGTTTTCCATGGCTCAGTTCTCCACCGGCGAGGAGACTTGTTCGGCCACGGTGCTTTGGCGGCCCTGCCACAGGAACAGGGAGCCCAGCACCGCCACGCCGAAAAGGTCTGTGTAGATGCCCGGTTTGATCAGGCCGAAACCGGCCACCAGGAGCAGCAGGCGCTGGCCCCAGTTCAGCTTGCTGCGCAAGTGGCCCATCAGGCCCGAACCCAAGGCCGCGCTGCCGATCACCGCGGTCAGAATGGCCAGCAGGATATGCCACCAAGTGCCTTGCCAGATCAGCTCCGGGCTGAAAACAAAGAAGAAAGGCGAGATGTAGGCGATGGCGGCCAGGCGCATGGACTCGAAGCCGGTGGGGAAGGGCCGGCTGCCGGCCAGGGCCGCCCCGGCAAAGGCGGCCAAGGCCACCGGGGGGGTGATGCAGGACAGGCAGGCGTAGTAGAAGACGAAAAGGTGGGCCGCGATGGGCGGCACCCCCAGCTCGATGAGCACCGGCCCGCCCAGGATCACGGTGAGGATGTAGGCGGCCGAGGTGGTCAGCCCCATGCCCAGGATCATGGAGGCCACCATGACCATGATCAGGGAGAGGAGGAGGTTGCCGCCGGCGGCGTCGATGACCAGGCCGGAGAACTTGAGCCCCAGGCCGGTCTGGGTGACGCAACCGATGACGATGCCGGCGCAGGCGCAAGCCAGGGCCACTTCCAGGCAGCCCTTGGCTCCCTTTTCCATGGCCGCCAGCACGGCGCGCCAGCTCATGCGGGTGGACTTCCTAAGGGCGGCGCTGCCAATTACCGCCACGATGGCCCATAGGCCGGCCTTCATGGGCGAGTAGCCCAGGGACAACAAGGCGATGAGAATGAAGGGCGGCAGCATGAGGTGGCCGCCTTGGCGCAGCACCGGCCCCAAGGGAGGCAGTTCGTTCTTGGGCAGGCCGGTCAGGCCGGTATTGAGCGCCTCCATGTGCACCATGTAGAGCAGGGCGAAATAGTAGAGGCAAGCCGGGATGATGGCCGCCTTGCAAACCTCGAGGTAGCCGACCCCCAGCATGTCGGCCATGATGAAGGCCCCGGCCCCCATCACCGGGGGCATGAACTGGCCGCCGGTGGAAGACACCGACTCCACCGCCCCCGCGAACTGGGCCCGGTAGCCGATCTTTTTCATCAGGGGGATGGTGAAGGAGCCGGTGCTCACCACGTTGGCCACCGCCGAGCCGCTGATGGTGCCGAAAAAGGCGCTGCTGATCACCGCCACCTTGGCCGGTCCGCCCCGCATGTGCCCGGCCACGGCGTTGGCGAACTTGATGAAGAACTCGCCGGTGCCCGAGCTGACCAGGAAGGCTCCGAACATGATGAAGATGAAGATGAAGCTGGCGCTGACCCCCAGGGGTATGCCGAACAGGCCCTCGGTGGTCAGGTACTGGTAGCTGATGAGATCCCCCAGGTCCACGGGGAAGTGCCCCCACTGACCGGGAATCTCATGTCCCAGCAGGGTGTAGGCCAGGGCCACCAGGGTGATAATGGGCAGGGCCCAGCCCATCAGCCGGCGGGTGCACTCCAGCACCAGCAAGATGGCCAGCCCCCCCAGCCAGAGGTCGGCCTCGCTGGCCGCGCCTCCCCGCAGGGCCAGGGTCTTGTAGGTCAGGGCCAGATGGATCAGGCTGGCCACACTGAGGCCCACCAGGCACAGGTCAGTCAGGCGCAGGCCCCAGGGATAGCCGCGCTCCCGGAAGCGGGCCGTGGGGGGAAAGCTCAGGAAGATCAAGGCGCAGGCGAAGAGCAGATGCACGGGCCTCTGCACCATGGCCGAAAATAGCCCGAACTGGGCGGTATAGATTTGGAAGGCGGCCATGCCCAGCGCCAAGGCCCTGATCAGCATGGTCAGCCAAGGGGGCGCGCCACCGCCGGTTTTATCGTTCATGGCGTCTCCTCGGATTGGGGGCGAAGGAGTGGAACCCGGGTCTGCTCTTGAGGTGCGTCTCCGGTCGTGATCTTCAAATAGAGCAAGGTCAGGGGGGGCAGATAGTCCAACAAACGGTAGGTGCGGCCGTCCACGATCAGCCGGTGGTTGGCCAAGTCCGGCGAACCCAGGCGGAAGCATATCTCCGGCACGCTCTGGTTGATGTCGGCCAACTCCGCCGAGCCGTCGGTGTGGGCCTGGTAACGGCCCAGCTCGAAGCCTTCGCCATTGAGCATGGAGCGGAAGGTCATGTTGGTGAGCAGGAATCCCTGGTGCCCCTTCACGGTGTAGTGCTCGGCGAAGTTGGCCCGGTCATAGCTGTGGAGGAAGGTCACGGTAAGGCTGGAGCCGACCCGCACGGGAATGGTCAGGCGGGGAGCGGCCTCATCCTCGGCATAGACACCCAGTACGTAGGGCTGTCCTCCGGCTGCCGCGGCGGGGGCGCCGAGGAGCAGGAGCAGGGACAGGACCAGAAATGAGCCGATAGCTGTGCGCATGGTTCATCAGGGGTGGGCCGCCGCGGGCGGCGGCCCACTGGTCCTACTTCAAGACGCCCTTTTCCTTGAAGTACTTCATCGCCCCCGGGTGCAGGGGAATGGGCATGCCGGTGTCCGCGGTCTCCAAGGTGATGTTCTTGAACTGGGCGTGCATCTTGTCCAGCTCTTCCTTGTGCTCGAACACGGCCTTGACGATGTCATAGGCCAACTGGTCGCTCATGCCAGCGTCCACCACGAAGATGCCCATCCAGGCCAAGGTGTGGTGCGGCTGGTCCTGGCCCTTGTAGGTGCCGGCGGGGATGGTGCGAGGGAAATAGGCCGGGAACTCCTTGTTGATCTTGTCGCCCACCTCAGGGTCGATATCCAGGAAGCGGATGTCGCGCTGGGTGGCCAAGTCCATCAGGGCCGGAGCCGGGGTGCCCAGGGTGACGATGCCGGCGTCGATGTTGCCATCCTTGAGGGCTTCGGCCGTCTCGGTGGCCGACAGGAACTGCTCGTCGATGTCGTCATAGGTGAGACCGAAGACCTTCAGCACGTAACGGGCCATGGCCTCGGTGCCGCTGCCGGGAGCGCCCACGGCCACCTTCTTGCCCTTGAGGTCCTTGATGGTCTTGATGTTGCTGTCGGCGAGCACGAAGAACTGGATGTCGATGGGATAGGTGGCCATCAGGCCGCGCAGGGACTTGACCGGCTTATCGGCAAAGGCCTCCAGGCCTTTGAAGGCTTGGTAGGCGCTGTCGGGCATGCTCAAGGCGAGGGCGTCCTTGCCCGAGGCCACGGCGCGGATGTTCTCGATGGAGGCTCCCGAGGGGTGGGCGGCCGCCTGATAGCCGGGCACGTATTTATTGATCATGTTGGCCACTCCACCGCCCAGGGGATACCAGGTCCCCCCGGTGCTGGCGGTGCCGATGGCGATGCGGGTGTCGGCCGCCCAGACCGAATTGCCCAGACCCAGCAGCAGGACCAAACCCAGGATAAGCGCGGGGATCTTCTGGAAACTTCTCATCTCATTCCCTCCCAAGAAAAGATGTGCCCAAAAAAAAGCCGGCCCTCTGCGGACCGGCGACTATTGACTGTTAAGGCGCAGTTGGCGCTTCAACACCTTGCCCGATGGGTTGCGGGGCAGTTCGTCCACGAACTCCACCAGGCGCGGTTTCTTGTAACTGGCCAGGCGGGAGCGGCAAAACTCCACCACCTCCTGCTCACTCAGGCTGGAGCCAGGGCGGCGCACCAACACCGCCTTGACGGATTCTCCCCACAGGGGATCGGGCTGCCCCACCACCGCCACGTCGTGGATGTCGGGGTGGGTCAAGAGGACCTCCTCCAGCTCCCGGGGATAGATGTTCTCGCCGCCGCTGACGATCATGTCCTTCTTGCGATCGACGATGTAATAAAAGCCCTCCTCGTCCACATAGGCCAGGTCGCCGGTGTGCAGCCAGCCTCTCTGCAGCGCCTCGGCGCTGGCCTGGGGCTGCTCGTGGTAGCCCTGCATGACGTTGGGACCCCGGCAGACCAACTCTCCCACTTGGCCTGGGGGCACCGGACGGTCCAACTCGTCCACCAGGCGGACCTGGGTCAGGGGCAGGGCCCGGCCCACCGAGCCGTGCTTGGTCGCCGACTCCAGGGCGCTGAGGATGGTGATGCAGGGCGAGGCCTCCGTGCAGCCGTAAACATCGTAGACCCCCCGGATGTTGGGGAAGAACTCCATGAGCTGGCGTTTGGTCTCGGCCAACAGCTTGTCCGCCCCGGCCGTGCATTTGGTGATGGAGGAACGGTCGTATTCCCAGGCCCCGGGCTGTTGCATGAGCAATTGGTAAAAAGCCGGCGAACCGCTGATGACGTTGACCCGTTCGCGCTCGATGGTGGCCAGCAAGCCGGCCGGATCGAACTTGGAGATCAGCACGCTGGTGCCGCCCAAGGCCACCTGGATGGTGAAGTGGTTGTTGAGGGCGGCGGTGTGGTAGAGCGGCCCCACCACCACCGAAACCTGGTCGGGCTTGTCCTCGCGCCCCAGGATGGTGTTGACCAGGTTCCACAGCACGTTGCCGTGGGTGATCACCGCGCCCTTGGGCCGGCCGGTGGTGCCCGAGGTGTACATGATCTGGCACTGGTCCTGCTCGGTCAGCGCGGGGATGGGGTATTCTTCCGTCCCCGCGGCCAGGAAGCTTTCGTAGTCCTGGGTGCGGCCCGAGCCTCCCGGCGAGACGACCAGGCGCAGGGCGGGGCACTGGTCGCGTATTTCCGCCACCAGGGGGGCGAACTCGGGGCCATGGAACAGGGCCGCAGCCTGGGAGTCCTCCAGGAGGAACCGTACCTCCCCCGCCACCAAACGGAAGTTGATGGGGGTGGCCACCAGGCCGACCTTGACCGCGGCCAGGTAGGTTTCCACAAAGGGCGCGCCGTTGAAAAACAAGAGAGCCACCCGCTGCCCCCGGCAGAGGCCGGCGGCCAGCATGGCTCCGGCCAGCTTGGTGCAGCGTTGGTGCAATTGGCTGAAGGAGTAGCGGCCCTGGTCGGCCACCACCGCCAGCCGGTCGGGGAATTTTTCGGCCGCGTTGTCCAGAAGGTAGCCCACGTTCATGACAGGCCCTCGGGTGGGGGGCCGGTGGGTATCACCGGATAAGGTCCTTGGTAACCCAGCAAGCCGGAAAGCTCGCGGCCCAGCACCTGCAACTGCGCCGTCTTCTCCTCCACCAGGCTTTGCATGGAGTCGTTCCAGGGCAGCGCCAGGTTCACTGCCGCGACCACCCGGGATTGGGCGTTCAGCAGGGGGGCGGCCACGGTGTAAAGGTCCAGGGAAAGCTGGCGGACGCAGACGCCCAGGGCCCTTTGCCGAGTGGCCAGCAGTTCGTCCCAAAGTTCCTGGGGATCGACCACGGATTCACTGGTCACGGGGCGCAGGTCCATACGGGCGAGGCGCGCCTGCAACTCGTCGTCCTCCAGAGCCGCCAGCAAGACCCTGCCGCCGGAGGTGAGGTGCGCCGGCAGCTTGGAGCCCGGTTGAATGTCGAACTGAAGGTAGCGGCGCACCTCGCGCCGGTGCAGGAACACCGCCTCCAGATCGTCCAGCACCTCCAGGTTCATGGTGCAGCCCAGGCGGTCGGCGTACTCGTCGATATAGGAAGCGGTAAGTTTGCGTAATTGCGAGCTGTTTATGTAAGCGAAACCGAGGGAGAGCACCTTGGGGCCCAGGAAGAACTCCTTGTGGCGGTTGCGTCCCAGGAAGCCCAGGCTCTGCAAGGTGTCGGTGAAGCGCTGCACCGCGGTGCGGTCAAATCCCGTGATTTCGGATAGTTCGGTGAGGGTGAGCGTGGGTCGCTCGGCGGAGAAGGATTGCAGAATCAACAGCCCGCGGGCCAGGGACTGGATGTAATGTACTTGTTTGCGTGGCATGGACCCTCAAATAACGCTAGGCGTTAATCAATATCACAATGCACGATAACATGCCGCTTTTCGGAAAGTCAATGCCTGTTTGAGGCCACTGCCCGAGCCGGCAGGGGGATTTTGGTTGAACGCGGCAGGGCGGGACCGCACGGTTTTCTGGTGAAGGGCCTGGGGCTGATCTTCCCCCGTTTTAGGGGACAGGTGGTTGAGCAGCCTTGGTGACGGTTGCAAACTGAGCCGGGGTCAGGTTTCCCCGCCCTGCGTGCCGTCGGCTGCGGTTGTAGAAGGCCTCGATAGATGCCAAGGGGCCCAGTTTGGCTAGGCGGCGGATCTGATGATCCGCGCTGGCGGACCAGTTCAATCTTCCGTGACCAGCCGGACACCTTCCAGCTCGCCCCCCTGGGTATGACTCCGCCGACCTTTTCCCATGGCACCCCTCCAAGCGCGTAAGCACACCTGCGCTGTGTCCCCAATATGGGGGAAATTTCAGGGCGTAGGTGAGCTGTTCCTCGGTGAACTTGAGCTTCTTAAGGCCGGGCCTTCTCTCGGCAAATCGCGATTGCACCCGAATCCTGAGGCAAGGTGGCGGAGCACAGTAAGAGGTTCAGGCCCGGGGCAAGATCGATATTATGTCGGCTAAACGAAATATCGTCCATAAACGGGATATGGTCTAAACGAACGGATTTCCAGCGCGGAGCAAAACTTATATCTAGCTGAATTAGCGGCCCGATTTTCCCTAAAACCGTTTGGCATTCAAATTGCTTTTTCTCTAACAGGATGTTGAAAAAGTCCCTCCATGGCCTTTTTCAACCAAACTTGACAAAAGCG
>JAHLLK010000048.1 GCA_020444165.1 Deltaproteobacteria bacterium
CCGGGGCCGGCGGCGCCGCGGCGGCCGGTTCCGCGGGCGCCGGGGCCGCGGCGGCCGGCGCCGGCAGCTTGGCGGCCTGCTGATTCAGCGCCTGGCGCAGGCTGCTGAAGCCGGTGACCGGCACGTCCACCAACGAGCCCACCTTGCCCGCCAGCTCCTGGGCCAGGGCCACCGCGTGGCGGAGCGCCTCGGCCTCGTCCGGGTTGGGCTCCACCACCGCCACCAGACCGCCCACCCGGTCGTCCAGCCAGTCGAACACGTTGGCCCGGGCCTTCATGCGCTGCTTGGGGGGGAAGACATCCTCCCACAGCTTGTCCATGAGCCCCAGGATCACCTGGAAACCCGCTTCCAGGCCCGGGTAGCCGGCCAGCTTCAACAGGGCCAGGGAGAGGTAGGCGGCCAGGTTGAGGTCCTTGGTCGTGGCGGCCAACAGCTTGGCGCTGTTCTCGGCGATGATCTCCCAATCGATGCCCGACTCGCCCGCCGCCATGGCGGTCAGCTTGTCCACCTCGGTCTTGACCGCGTCGTAGTTCGGTTCATAGCGCGCGTTCTCCCCGGCGGGGCTGTCGCCGGCCAAGGGCGCCGTGCTTTGCTCTACGATCTTTGGCAAATCCAGGTTCATGGCTTACTCGCTAGGCCAGCGGGGTAGCTGGGGCAGGGACTCGCTGAAAGTGAGCACCATCTGGAAGGGGATCATCTTGCCCGGCTCGTCGGCCGAGGGCAAGGCGGCGTCCACCACCCACTTTTGGCGCTTGGGGTCCTGGGTGGCCCCCCAGGCGTAGACCATGTGCAACAAGGCGAAGTCGCCCCTGGTCACGTCCAGGGAGTTCAGGGGGTTCAGGTTCACGTCCAGGCCTTGCAGGGTCACCGACTGCTCCGGCTGGTTCAAGACGATCTTCTCCGCCGGCTTGCCGTAGACGTTCAGGTCGTAATAGGCGCCGTTGCCCAGCATCAGGCGCACCCAGTGCACGTAGCGCCCGATCTGCCCCGGGGTGAGGCTCACCGTGACCGTGCGGGGCTCCTTCAGGTTGCGGCCCTCCAGGAAACTCTGGAAGGCGGCGGTCTGGTTCAGGAAGCGCACCCGGCTGGGGGTGGCCATGCTGCCCCGGATCTTGCTGGCCAGGGGATAGATATCCGGCCCGGGGGTCTGGGAGGCCGCGGCCCCGCCGGCCTGGCTGCCCGCCGCGGGCTGGTCGGTCAGGGCGAAGCTCTGGGACAGGGTGTTCAGCTCGGACAGGAAGGTCATCAGCCCGTCCCGGGGCACTTCCCCCTCGGCGCTGGCGGTGAAGGGGAAATTCTGGGGATAACCCGCCTGCTCATAGCGGCTCAAGAGCGCGTCCCAGCGCTTCTGGAACACCCCCAAGAGGGCCTGCTGGAAGGCGCTGGACACGTTGTTCTCCACGGCCACCGCCGGACCGGTGATTTGGATCAACACCGGGCCCGTCTGGTTCTCATAGCTGTCCTGGAACTGGTTCAGCGCCTCCAGGGCCCCCCAGAACACGGTGCGCGAGCCGCTGCCCCCGGGCCCCTGGGTGCTCCAGATCTGATTCCAGGCCTGGGCCGGGTCCAGGTACATGTCGTGGACGCAGCGCACGAACTGGTCCGAGGCCTTGCGCATGGTGGCCAGATAGGTGTCCTTGAACTGCATCAGGTTCTGGTTCAGGTCCGCGAAGTCGGCCAGCTCCCGGGGCGGGGCCTTGCTGGCCGCCGCGCCGCCGCTGCCGCCGCCGTTCAGCGCGGACAACAGGTCCTGGGGCAGGCTGCGCTGCCACTCCCGCAGGAAATCGGACACCGGGGCCACCAGGGCCTCGCCGTCGCCCAGGGAGAACAGGCTGGCCTGCTTCAGGGAGTTCCAGTTCTTCAGATCCAACAGGTCCTGGGCATAAGTGAAGCGTCGGGCCAGCTCCTGCCAGTACAGGGAGGTCTGATAAAGGCGGATGCGCCGGAAGGCGTCCAGCCAGCCCTTGGTCTCCTCCTGCAACACGGGCCAGGAGTAGAGGGAGAGCACTCCCTGTATGGCCGCCGAGGATGACTTCTGGGAGCCGCCCAGGTGGGCGGTGAGGTCCTGCACCAGGCCGCCGGCCCCCTTGGCCGCGCCACCCGCCTTGGCGGCGGCCTGGCCGGCCGCGGCCCCGGCGGCCGCGCTGGCCCCTCCGGACCCGCCCGGCTGGTCGGACTGGTCGGCGCCGGCCAGCCGCTCCAGGTCCCTGAGGCCCTGGTTCACCTTGTCCTCGGAGTTCAACAGGGTCTGCTCCCCGTTCAACAACGGCCCGGTCTGGGAGGCCAAGTGGGTATAGACCTTCAGGTCCTCCTTCCAAGTGGCGAAATTGTCGCTCCAGGACTGGATCTGGTTGTGGTAGTCGCCCACATCCGCCAGCAGGGCGGCCACGCTGGGGCCCACCATGTAGCTGGGGTCCAGGACCACGCTGGCCTGCTGGGGAAAGGAGCGGCCCAACTGCTCGGCCAGCCAGCCATAGCCCGAGCGGCCGGCCAAGAGCTGCACCAGGTGGAGGCGGCGCTCCAACGGCGCGGCCACCCGCTGCTGGTAGGTGTGGGCCACCTCCTGGCACGAGGCCACCACCTGCTGCACCTGGGTCCAGCCGCGGGAGGCCTCGTTCAGGGAGGCGAAGAACTTGTCCGCGCTGATCCAGCTGGCCTGGGCCTGGGAGGCCTGGTCCATCAGCTGGGCCTGGCTGTCCAACTGCCCCAGGAAGGTAGCCAGGGTGGTCACCAGGTTATCGTAGCGGGCCAGCACCTCCTCAAAGGTATCGCTCGTGCCGGGCGCCCGCCGGGAAAGCAGCGACTGGTACTCTTGGTCCAGCTTTTCCATGCCCTGGGTGAAGCCCACCCACCAGGCCGAGTCGTTGCGGGCCAGGTTGCCGCGCTTGCGGCCGGACAGGGAGGGGTTCAGGTACTGCTTCAGCTCGTTCAGGGCCCTTTCCAGCATGACCCCCGCGTCGGCGCTCACCACCCGGCCGGAAGGTCCCCCTTCCTTCTGGTACTCCTCGAATTGGGTGATGATGGACTGACGCTCCTGGTCCGTCCCGCCCAGGAAGTTGGTGAACGGCTCGATGACCAGATCGTCGTGGGTGGTGCGGGTGGGGTTGGCCCAGCGGGTGTATTCCACCAGGGACTGGCCATAGGCGTCGAAATTGCCCTCCCCGGCCCAGATGGCCAGGGCGTTCTGGAGCTGCAAGAGGTAGTAGCGCAGGAACAGCTCCTGGTACACCGCGCGGTGGATTTGGCCCAGGTAGTGTTTCATCACGTCATTGCGGAACATCCGGCCCATGTAGGTGTACCAGGGCACCTCGCCCAGGCCGATCTTGAGGGAGGTGAGCCGCCCCCCCAGGGCCAGGGGGTCCAGAGCGCCCTGGCTGCCCCTGAGGGACTCCTCGGCCAGGATCAGGGTGGGGCTCAGGTTGGCCATCTCCCGCCCGGTGTTGACCACCGTGCGGTTGACCCAGTACACCCCCCACCCCAGGACCCCCAGCACCATGGCCGCGCAGGCGGTCTTGATCACGTAGTCCCGCCGCAAGGCCCGCCGGGTGCGGGTGGCCATCCCGGTCTCGGCCAGGATTTTGCTCTGGAACAGCTCACGGCCGAAGCTGGCCTTGGCGTCCAGAAAACCGGTGCCCGCCCCCAGACCGCCGCTGAAGCCCGCGGCCACGGCCTCGGGCCGGAAGGTCACCGGCGGGCCCTGGCCGGCCAGGCCGGTGAGGTAAAAGCCCCGGAACGGCAGGGCTTCCAGATAGCGGTTGGGGGTGAAGACCGTCTCCACCAGGTCCTTGATCCGTCCCAGGAGGTCCTTGAACTCCTCCACGAAGAAAAAGATGCGCCCGGCCGACTCGGCGGGGAGGGAGCCCACCAGCCGCCGCATCATGATGGCGTTCAGGGTCTGGTTCATTTCGATCAGGCCCTGGCGGAAGAACTTCTGGTTGAACTCCGCCTGCCCTCCCCGGGGATCGGACCAGCCCAGGATCTGCTCCCGCTGGTTCTCGTCCAAATAGGCGAAGAACTCCCGGAATCCGGCCACCCGGTCCAGGCCGTCCACCACCAGATACACCGGGAAGTTGAGCCGCATGGCCGCCTGCATGGCCCGGAGCCGCTCCAGGATGGCCGCGTACTTGGCTTCCTTGGCCTCGGGATCCGCCCCGGCCAGGAGGTCCACGTTCACCACCACGATGGCCCCGTTCAGGGGGAGGAAGGCGCGGCGTTTGGCCAGCTTATGGAAAATCAGCTCCCACTCGCGGGAGTTCCGCTGGTTCAGGCCCAGGCCGCTGGTGTCCAGGAGCACCGCCTCGCTGGCCAAAAACCAGCGGTCCGGCTGATCATCGCTGCTGTTGAGCCCCTCGGCCACCCCGGCCGGGAAGCTGAGGCCGGAGCCCTTCAACAGGCGGTCCACTTCCCCGGGCGAATCGGCCAATACCGCGTACCACGGCAAGCCATAGGGCCCCAGTCCGGCCTCGTCCAGCCGGTTCACCACGTCCCGGATGCGCGCCTCCACCCGCCGGCCGGCGATGTAGAGGGGGTCCTGGCGCTTGATAAAGGCCTGCTGCCGCCGCTTCACCATCTGCTGGGTGAAGTAGCGGGCCATGCGGAAGAAGACCCAGGCCAGGATCACCGCCGCCAAGACCAGGGCCGTCAGTTGCAGCCAGTAGTCCCAGGTGTCCGGGGTCCACAGGGTGGCCGCCCACAACCCCGCCGGCAGGATCAACAGGATCAGGGGCAGCACGGCCCGGGACAACCGCACGGGCGGCCGGGCTTTGCCGCCCCCCCCCGCGGAGGGGGGGCCGGGCTGCGGAGGAGCCGCCGGTTTCAGACTCAGGGCCATTTATTTCCCTCCGCGCCAGGTCAACGGGATTCCACCACGTAAGGGGTCACCTTGAGCTTCCTGGCGATGGATTTCTGGGCCGACCGGGCGCTTTCATAGTTGGGGAAGGGCCCCGCGTGGACCACGTACCAGGTCTTGTCCTCGTCATTGGGCCGGGGCCGCACCACCACCGGCGGCGCGGGGTAGCCGCTCTTGCGCAGGCGGTTCACCAGATCCCCGGCCTGCACCGGGCCCGCGAACACCCCCACCTGCACCCAGTAGTTGCCCCGGGCCGCGCCCGTACCCTGCGCCGCCGGGGTGGGCGCCGGGGTGGGCCGGGGGGTCGGGACCGGCTGGGGGGCCGGGGTGGGCCGGGGGGTCGGGACCGGGGTGGGCGTGGGCCGGTTCAGGAGGTTGTCCAACGGCTGCGGCTGGGGCGTGGGAGGGCGGGCCGGCGCGGTGGCCGGCGTCTTGCGGTGCTTCCGGCCCAGTTCGTCCAGGTACTCCGGCTGGGGCGTGGGGGTGGGCGTGGGCGTGGGCCGCGGGGTGGGCGTCGCCGTGGGCAGCGGCGTGGGCCGCGGCCGGTCCTTGGCGTCGATGATTTCGGATCTGATCCCGTATTTCTTCTTTACCTGGGCCACGATCGCGGTGGCCTCGCCCCAGGTTTCGTAGGGCCCCACCAACAGCACGTGCCAGGGCTGCCCGTGGCGGCTGGGCATCTCGGTCAAATCGGTGTGATAGCCGGCGTCCTCCAGGGTCCTTTGGAACTCCGCCGCATACACCGCGCCCTGGTACACCGCCACCTGCACCAGGTAGCCGCCCGGCGAGGCGGCTTCCATGCCGGGGCCCAGGGCCGGCGGCCGTTTCTTGGCGGGGGTGGAGGCGGGAGACGCGGCCTGCTTCCCCAACGGCCGGGCCGGGCCCGGGTAGTTCAGATCCGGCAGGACCGGCGTGGGGGTCAGGGAGCCGGGGGCCGGGGTGGCGGCGCCGGGGGCCGGGGTGGCGGTCCGGGCCCCGGTGAGGGTGGGCGGGGGCGTGGGTTGCAGGCCGGTGAGCGGGACCATGTCCCGCTCGGTCAGGCGGGTCTCGGCCAGGCCGGCCACCCGGCGCACCGAGGTGATCAGGGCCGGCCACAGGACGAAGCGGTCGACCAGGAAGATGAAGGCGATCAGCGCGCCCACGATGACCAGCGCGGTGCGCCAGGACATGAGCCGGGGCAGCCGGCCGCCCCGCCCGCCGTCCAGCTCCATCTCATAGGCCTGGGGGAACAAGCGGCCCCGGCTGTCCGGGCGGGCCGCCTGGATCTTGGCCAGGAGTTCGGCCTTGATCTCGCCCAGGCGCGGGTCGTCCGGGGCGTAGCGCCCGGTGAAGCCCAGGGCCAGGCAGAAGTAATAGATGGCGATGACCTCGGACGGAGCCCCTTCCAGCTTGGCGGCCAGCTCATAGAAGCGGTCGCCGGCCAGGCGGGTGCCGAAGCGCTTGACCTCCAGCAGCTCCCGCTCCCAGGCCGCGGCCTGGTCCCAGCGCGAGGTGAGGATCACCTCGTCGGTGAAGGCCACCAGGGCGTAGAGCACGCTCTGATAGGGCCCGGCCAACTGGGGAGTGCGCCGGGTTTCCTCGTCCATGGTCGAGAAGATGCGCTCCAGGTCCGCTTTCACGTCCTCCAGCTTGGGCGGGGCCGCCCCGCGGGCTCGCTCCCGGAAAAGCACCAGGTAGGAGAACAAGTCGTGGGTCAGATCAAAAAGGGTCAAGAGCGCACCTCGGATGTTTGATCATTTTTCGCGGAGTCGGACCCCCCGGGCGTCCGGCTGGGCCAGAGGCCCCGCCGGCTGCGCCCGGGGCTTCGCGCCAACCTCGGCGCAGCGCTGGCTGCGCCTCCGGTCGCCGCTGGTCCGTCGCCTTGCCGGCCGGTATCCGGCCGGGGCGGTCCAGGGGACCAATCGTCACCTGCAAGACCGGAAGGCAACCACAGAAAAACCGAGTCCCAATCAAATCATATGCGATCTGACCACCCGCCCCCCTGAAATATCCGCGCCGGCAGGGTGGCTGGCCACAGCCTGTTAAACCACGAAAAGGTCGAAACGGTAACCCAGGCTCTCCACCCCGGAAAGGGTCAGGGTCAGGTCGTCCTGCACCCCGGACCACATGGAGCCGCCCGGAGCCAACTGGCCGTACATGCCGTCGCTCTTGGCTGGCAAGGAAGGCGGCGGCAGCCTGAGCCAGTTCACCGGCAGTCCGCCCACCCGGCGCTGCACCACGATCTCCAGGTCGCGGGGGGCGCAGAGCTTGGCCACGGCCATCTTGCGGACCAGGGTGTCGGGATCGTCGTCCCCGACAACCCCCAGGAAAAGCTGGTGCTGGCCGCTGACCCAGTCCGGATCCAGGTCCACCTCCAGCCGGTCGTGCCGGATGATAAAGGGGCGGCGGATGTAGGCCGGGGCGGCCAGGCGGTCCAAGAGCCGGCCCAGCATGTCCCGCAGGGTCAGGAAGGCCTCCCCGGGGGCCTCGTGGTGGTAGGGCGGCAGGTCGCCCAGGGACATGGCTCCGGCGAACAGCCTGAGCCCCTCCACCAAACGGGCCAGCTCGGTGTAGAACACAAAGGGATGCACCCGGGCCGCCTGGGCCAATTGGATCACCGCCTGGGCCGGGCCGGCCAGGGCCAGAACCTTGAGGGCGGTTTCCAGGCCCCGGGGCAGGGAAAGGATCTCGGAGATCTCCCGGCCGGAGATGTTCTGGGTCAGGGCGTTTTGGGTGGCCACCAGCCGCCCCACGATCTCCTGGGCCAACAGGCGCATGGGCTCCCAGGCGGCCAGGGAGAGCAGGGGCGGGAACCAGGTCTCGTCAAGGGCGGCGCCTTCCCCGCTGGCAGCCCGCACCAGCCGGGCCAGGGGCACGCTCTCGTAGCCGGTCTTCTCCTGGTCGCCGAAGAACAGCTTGCCCTTGGCCCGCATGATCTCGATCTCCCGGGGAAGCTGCCCGCTGTTGGTGTCCACCAGGTTGAACGGCGCGGCCGTGAAGCGGGGGCTGCCCACCCCGGCCGCGGCCCCCAGGGCGGAATCCAGGTTGGGCTGGCCCGGCCGCAGGTCCGGCAGGCCCAGATACACCATGAGGGAGCTGGCTCCCCCGGCCATCAACTCCTTGAAGGAGGCCGAGCCCAGCTCCAGGTTGCCGGGCAGCTCCAGGTAAAAGCCGGAAGGCAACAGAAGCCGGGCCTCCAGGACTTGCAGGCGGTGGTCGGCCAAGGCCTCCTGGTTGATTTTCAGGCGCTGATAACCCCAGGGGTGGCTGGCCAGATGCCGGGTCATGACCCAGCGCAGGTCCTGTTCGTGGGCGGACTGGTGCTGCATGTGGTGAGGGGTCAGGAACATCCCCTCCGACCAGACCACGTCGCACAGGGTGGTTTCGCTCAAGTGGTTCTCCTTGTTGGCAGGCGGTTCCACCCCGCCTGCTGGGCGCTTCACAGATGGCGCGCCTATTTGCGCAGCTTGTCCCGGCCGGCCAGGGGCCGGGCTTGGCCAAACATCCGGCCCCCGGCAAGCCTGGCTTGCCGGGGTGAAACCCCAGAGCCCCGGCAAGCTGGGCCTGCCGGGGTGGAGCCACCTGGGGCCAAGTTTGGTCGCCCAAGGCCGGGATGGCCCTGGCCACCCCGTTTCGGCCGCCGGCGCCGCCCGGCTTGCCTGCCGTCCGCCAGCCGCGGCTGGGGGCCGGGGTCGGCCCAACCCTCGGCCACGCCTGACGGAAACTCCCCCCTGGCCGATATTGCCAAGTTTCCCGGGCAATGTCCATGGCGGCCGCGGGCGCCGGCGGGGGCCGCACTCCCCCGCCCCGCCGCAGGACCGGCCGGCCCCCAGCGGGCCCGGCCCCAATAAAAACAATCTTCCCGGCACCTTGGCCGGCGGCTTCCCACTTGGGCCCCGGCGGCGGGCTTGGCGCCCCCGCCACAAAATAAAATCCTACAGCTCTATTTCCTTACGAATCCGCCACGCGCCGTCGGCGGTGCGGAAAACATAAATCACGAAGCTGGTTTCCACTTCTTGGGATTCGGTGGCGGTGAACCCCCACAGAAAGGGCTCGGCCCAAGAAGCGCGCACCCGCTTTTTCCCCTCCAGCCGGGCGGTGAAATCCGAGGTGAGATAGGCCACGTCAACCCGGTAGGAAACTTCGTTCCCTATATAGGTCTTCTCCACCCACACCCGGCGGGCCGCCCCGGGGTCCCCCTGGTCCCACGAGGGGAAAATCTCGTCCAAGGTTGAAAAATCTGGCGTCTTTCCGGGGCCTTGAAAGGACAGGGCATGCGCCAGACGGTCCTCCAGCAGGGCGATGAGCCGGAGCTTCACCGCCCGATTCTCGGGGGGGGCGCCACCCTGGGCCGGGTTCAACGCTCCGCCGGCCGCCAAACAGGCCAACAGAGCGACACCGAAGCCAATCCTTAAAAGAAACGCTTGCATACGGTCCAATACTATAAAATAAATTCGGCAGCTCGGGCATTTTTTTTCGTCAGCCGGCCGGGATTAGTCCGCAAGGCCGCAGGGCAATATTCTATAATCGATTTTGTTTCAGCTTCATTTCTCCGCCGGCGCCCGCCTTGGCCGCCCCAGTTCGGGCGAGGGCCGGCCCCGATCGTGGGGAAGCTGGTTACCACCACCAGAAAGCCGAAGGGAGTAAAAATCTTCATGCAGGCGGAGATTCTCATCGACGGCAAGAAGCCCGATCCCGCCCTGGGGCTGGTGCAGGCGGTGCTGGACGAGGGGCTGAACCGGATCTCGACCTTTGATCTGCTTTTGGCCTGTCCGGATAACAAACTGGTACCCTCGGAAAAGCTTGGCAAAACCCTGGTCGTGAAGCTCAGCGAGGAGGTGGACGGCCAGCTGAAAACCTCCCGTTTCGACGGACTGATCTTCGAATTCGGCCGGGCCAGCGAGACCTGGGCCAACGAGGGGCTGTGGGCTTACCGGCTCTTGGCCCGCCCCCGGGTCTGGACCCTGTCCTTTTTCTACCGCTCGCGCATCTTCAACCAGAACCAGTCGGCGGTGGAGGTGGTGAACCAGGTGCTCAGCGAAGACAGTCTGCAAAAGGACACGGACTTCAAGACCGACTACCTGGACCAGGGGGTTTACGGCCAGCAAGAGCAGATCGTGCAATACCAGGAGACCGACCTCGACTTTGTCCGCCGCCTCCTGGTGGGCGAAGGGGTCAACTTCTTCTTTTCCAGCGATCAAGAGGGGCAAACTCCCCAGCTTTTCCATCTGGTGGACGACCGCTCCTTCTTCTCCAGCCCCTTTGCCGCCAGCCTGCCCTATCAGGAGCGGGAGGGCCTGGTGACCAACACCCGGCACGTCACCGCCATGGAGGCCTCCCGGCGCACGGCCCCGGGCCAAGTGCAGGTCAAGTTCCACAAGCTGTTGAACCCCAGCCAGAAGTTCGAGGCCGAGCGCCCGGTGCCCCAAGGCCTCAAGACCCAGGTGAAGCTGTTTGGTGATTTGGGCCTGGACCAGAAAGCCGCCGAGCACCAGGCCCGGGTGCGTTCCCAGGAGATGAACGCCACCCAGTGGGAAGGCCGGGGACACTCCAACGTGTTCCTGGTGCGGGCGGGCGACCGCTTCGGCCTGGACCCGGACCCCTTTGGCGGGCAGGACCAGTACCTGGCCACCCGGGTGATCCACCGTTTCCGCCAGGCCCCGGAGCTGTCCCTGGCCGCTCTGCAGAGTTCCCCGGAGTACGACAACTCCTTCTGGGTGGTTCTGGCCGAGGCCGACTACCGCCCCGCCTTCCTGGGCCGGCTCTTGGGAGCCAGCGGCTAGCCCGGGCGGCTCCCTTCGGGCGGGGTGGGCCGGCGGCTCCGCTTGGACCACCCCCTGATCACTTTGGAAACCACGGCGGGGCCCGCCGCGGCCGCGGGGCGCTCCGCGGGACCGCGAGCGGTTTCCCCCCGGCGAGGGAAGGGAGCGAGGAAGGAATTCATGGCCACGCTCGATAAATCGCACCACGACGACCACCATCACGACGACGACCACGGCTGGCATGCCCTGGAAGCGCAGATCCAGGAGCTCTCGTTGCGGGTGGCCCAGGTGGAACAGGAGAACCATCGCCTGGAGAGGGAGGTGGCCTGGCTGCGGCATCGGACCCAAGGCAAGGAGGGCGGCGTCCTGGTGGGCCAGATCGCCGGTTCCGCGGGCGAAGGCTCGCCGGCCGACCTGGACGAACAAGGCCGGGTCAAGGTCAAGGTGGAGTTCGACGGCCACGACCTGGAACTCACGGCCGAGGTAGCCTCCCCCTGGCTCACGCCGGGTGGTGGCGTGCATCTGGTTCCGCCGACCGGCACCCACGTGCTGGTGGCCTTCGCCCAGGGCGACCCCCGTTATCCCCGGGTGCTGGCCTATCTGCCCAACACCGCCGACCCCCTCCCCTACAACCCGGTGGCCGAGGCCGAAGAAGGAACCCTGGCCGTGTGCAAGGATGCCGAGGGGGAAACCTACAATCCCCAAAGCGCCAACAAATACAAGACCGTGCTCCGCTCGGCCTCGGATGGCGAAGAGGCCAAGAAAAACGAGATCGTCCTGGTGAGCCAGCCCGGCAAGGAAGAGCTGTCCGTGGCCGCCCAGGGCAACTACCGCCGTTACGTGGGCGAGAACAACTACCTCCGGGTGGACGAGGATTGCATCGCCAGCATCGGCGGGAACTACGAAGTGGACATCAAGGATGAGTACAAGGTGGAGGTGCACGGGGAGGCCAGTTTCACGGTGCACGGCGAGTACAACTATGAATACCACGGCCTGTCCAAGGAAGAGCACCACCAGCAGAAGACCGAGTGGTGCTGGGGCGACGTGGAGGAGCTGTTCATGGGGGCCGAGAACTCCCTCAGCATGGGCCAAAAGGCCGAGGGCCACCTGGGTATCGTGAGCGAGTTCAGCTTTCTGGCGGTCACCGAGTTCAAGCTGGCCGGCATCATCGACATCTTCGTGGGCCTGGAGCTGGGCCTGAAGCTGGCCGGCTCCACGGAGTTCATCTTCGGGGTGGGCATCGAGAACGTCAACGGCGAGGCCGTGAAGATCATCAACGGAGTGGAAACCACCATGGTCAACGGCATCGCCGCCGAGATCATCGACGGCTGCAAGACCACCTTCTTCACGGTGAAGGACGAGAACGGCGCGGTGAAGGTGCACGAGCACGCCACGGAGACGGGGGCCTGCGCCCTGAAGAACTCCGCGGACGAGATCCTGAACAAGATCGGCACCGTGGAAAACCGCTTGGCGGGCATGCACATCATCACCTGAGGCCGCGCGGCGCTCCGGGGACGGCCCCCCGTCCTCCCGCGCCGCGCCACCCACCCCTTCTTTGGCTAAGGCGGCGCATGAAGGTCATCAAACCCCGTACCTTGGGCGTCTTGTACCGGTTTTATGAATTCCGCCGCGAGTTCTTCCTGGCGGTGGCGGCCTTCCTGCATTTTCCCTTCGCCCGGCCCCGGGCCCTGTTTTCCGAGCAGGAGCTGTGGCCCTTTGTGCAGGGGGAGCTGGGCGGCGACCAGCCCCTGGACCTGGGCTTGCCCAAACCCTACGGCGAAGTGCTCCTCTTGGGCCGGGCCCACGCGCCGGGGGGCCGGGAGGTCGCCTCCCTGGAGGTGGGCCTGACTCTGGGCCCGGTGAAAAAGACCCTGATGCTGCACGGCGACCGCACCTGGCAGCATAATCCGGACCACTTCGATCGCCTGACCGGCCACGCCTGGCTCCGCTCCGCCTCCCAGCCCTTCCGGGAGATGACCCTGGGCTGGGAGCTGGCCTACGGCGGCCCGGACTTCCCGGACAACCCCCTGGGCCGGGGTTTTTTGGCCGACGGCCGCGAGCCCGCGCCGGACACCCAGCTGCCCAACCTGGAGCACGCGGACCAGAGGGTGGCCAACCCCTGGTCCCGCCCCCGGCCGGCCGGGTTCGGACCCCTGGACCTCACCTGGCCCTTCCGCCAAAACAAGGTGGGCACCCACGACCAGAACTGGGCCAAAAACCTTTACCCCGGCTTTGCCGAGGACATGGACTGGTCCATTTGGAACGCCGCCCCCCCGGACCAGTGGGTGGAGGGGTATTGGCGGGGGGACGAGGCCTTCACCCTCACCAACCTGCACCCGGACCAGCCCCGCCTGGAGGGCGCCCTGCCCGGGCTCAACCCCCGGGTGTTCCTGGAGGAGGAGCCGCCGGGCGAGCCGTGGCGGGAGGTGGCGCTCCACCCCGAAACGGTGTGGCTGTTTCCGGAAACGGCCAAGGGCGTCCTGGTCTGCCGGGGCCAGGCCCCCATCGCCAGTTGGGACGGCCGGGAGATCAAGAACCTGCTCCTGGCCTATGAACACCTGGGGGGAGCGCGGCGCGAGCCGGCCGCCTACCAGGCCGCCCTGGAGCGTCGCCGCGACCCCAAGGAGGCCGTGTTCTGGCTCATGCGCGAGGACGACCTCGCGCCGCCCGAGGGGGTGGAGGTCCCCACCCCGGCGGAAACCGGCCCCAAGCCGCCGCCGGTGAGCCCGGCGCTGTTGGCCCGGGCGGCCCGGTTGCAGGAGAAGGTCCAGCAGGAGTTCCAGGCCCGCCTGGCCGAAGCCCAGAAGACGGTGGACCAGAACCTGGCCAAGTTTCAGGCCCTGGCCGCCAAGCTCGGGGTGGCCCCCGGGGGAAAGCTGCCCCCCTCCCTGAACCTGGCCGAACGCCTGGCCACCCCGGCCCCGCCGCCGGTTGTGCCTCCCCCGCCGTCGTTCGCCGGGCTGGGTGACGCGCCGGCCATGATGAAGTACCTGCAAGAGGAGATACCCAAGCTCCGGGCCCAGGCCCAGGCCGCGGCGGCCAAGGCCAAAGAGGACGTGGCCGCCGCCCTGGCCGCCGCCCAGGCCAAGCAGGGCGCGGCCCAGGACGCCATGGCCGCCATGTGCCGGCGCTTCGGCCTGGACCCCGCGGCCACCCTGGCCAAGGCCGGGGAGGCCGCCAAGGCCGGGCCGCCGGACCCCGTGGCCGCGCTCGCGGCCATGCGGGACAAACTGGCCGGAGCGGCCCTGCCGGCCGAGCGGAAAAAAGCGGCCCTGGCCCAGGTGGACCAGGGCTTGGCCCAGCTGAAGAACGGCCTGGCCCAGAAGGACGCGGCCCAGGCCGCCCTGGCCCAGGGCCCGGCCCAGGCCAAGCTCAAGGCGGCCAAGGTCAAGAGCGCCCACGCCCTGCCCCCGCCGGAGCTGCCGGCCCCGCCGGCCCGGGTCGCCGGGGCCGCCCAGGCCCTGGCCGCCCTGGCCGCCGGGGAGAGCCTGGCCGGCCGCGACCTGACCGGGCTGGATTTCTCCGGGGCGGAGCTGGCCGCGGCCGATCTGCGCCAGGTGATCCTGGACTCCGCCACCCTGGCCGGGGCCCGGCTGGCCGGGGCCAAGCTGGGCCAGGCCATCCTGGCCCGGGCCGACCTGACCGGCGCGGAGCTGGCTGGAGCGGATCTCTCCCAGGCCAACCTGGGGGCTTGCCGGGCCGTCGGGGCCAACCTCGCGGGCTGCCTCTTGGACAAGGCCGTGCTGCAAAAGGCTGATTTTTCCCGGGCCCGCCTGACCGGGGTGAGCTTGGGTCAAGGCGTGGTGCAAGGCGTGAACTTCACCGGCGCCGACCTCACCAGCCTCGCGGCCCACCAGGTCACCTTCCTGGAATGCGACTTCACCGGGGCCAAGCTGGGCGGGGCGGTGCTCACCCGGGCCAGTTTCCTCAAATGCAACCTGACGGGCGCGGACTTCACCGGGGCCAACGCCGCCCAATGCGGCTTCCTCGAGGTGCAAGGCCGGGGGGCGGTGTTCGACCAGGCCGACCTCAGCAAAATCCGCCTGGCCATGGGCACGGATTTCACCGAGGCCCGTTTCCGAGGGGCCCAGGCCCCGGCCTCCAATTGGCGGGAAAGCGACCTCACCGGGGCGGATTTCACCGAGGCCTTGTTGGACGGGGCGGATCTCTCCCGCTGCCATCTGGCCGGGGCGGGGTTCTATCACGCCCGGGGCCGCAAGGCCCAGTTCGTCACCAGCGACCTTTCCGCCGCCCAAATGGCCGGGGCCGATTTCATGGAGGCTTCGTTTATGCGGGCCGACCTGCGGGGGGCCGACCTGCGGGGAGCCAGCCTTTTCGGGGCCAACACCTTCGGGGCCGTGACCGGGGACGCCGTATGGGGGGACACCGACGTCCGCCGCACCACCTGGGACCAGGGAGGTGGCGCATGACCCGCGCCGAATTGGCAGCCGCCCTGGCCCAGGGCCTGCCCCTGGCCGGAGCCGACTTGGCCGGCCAGGACCTCCGCGGTTGGCAGGCCGTGAAGCCGGTGTTCCAGGACGCGGATTTTTCCGGGGCCAACCTGGCCGGGGCCCAGTTGCAAAGGCCCATCTTCCACAACTGCCGCCTGGCCGGGGCGGATTTCAGCGGCGCCGCCCTGCCCCGGGCCCTGTTCCACCAATGCACCCTGACCGGCGCCAAGCTGGACCAGGCCCAGATGGAGGGCGCGGCCCTGCAGAACGGCGACCTGAGCCGGGCCAGCCTGCGGGGGACCGCCTGGACCAAGGGGGTGCTCATGCGGGCGGATTTGGCCGGCTCGGACTTTGCCGGGGCCAGCCTGGAGTTCACCCTGTTCGTGGAAACCGGCCTGGTCGGGGTGAATTTCGCCGGGGCCGGCCTCACCCAGACCGTGTTCAAGGACCTGGATCTCTCCACCTGCCAACTGAGCGGGGCCACACTGGAGAAGACCGTGCTCCTGGGGGCCAAGCTGGCCGGGCTGAACCTGGCCGGCGAATCCCTGGCGGGAGCCCAGCTCAGGGGCGCGGACCTCACGGACGCGGACCTCACGGGCGCGGACCTGAACCTGGCCGGCTTCACCCAGTGCCGCCTGGCCGGGGCCAAGCTGACCGGGGTCAGGGCGGCCCGGGCGCTCTTCGTGGGGGCGGACCTCACCGGGGCCGACCTCTCCGGGGCCGACCTCACCATGACCAATTTCTCCCAGGCCCGGCTCGCCGGCGCAGAATTCAGCGGGGCCAACCTCTACATGGTCCAAATGACCCACAGCCAGGCCGCCGGGGCCGGGTTCCAACACTGCGAGATGAGCTTCGCGGACCTCTCCCACGCCGACCTCACAGGGGCCGACCTGGCCGGAGCCAACCTGACCCGGGCCAAGCTGCACCGGACCATCCTGGAGGACGCCGTGCTGAACGGAGCCGACTTGGGCGGCTCCACCGGCACGGACTTCGACTTGGCCCGGGCCGAGGATTTCGAGCCCCAGATTTAAGGAGATGGCTATGCGCAATTTGGCGGAAAAGATTCTGCCCGCCGGCCCCGCACTGGTGGAGGCCGTGGTGGCGGCCGCGGGCCGCGAGTACCTCTTGGAAGCCCCCGGCTCGGCCTTCCCGGCCCGCCGGGCCGCCGGCTGTCTCCTGGCCCCGGAAGCCGGCGATCTGGTGCTGGTCTCCCGCGGGGCCCGGGGGGCCTGGATCTTGTCCGTGCTGGAGCGGGCCGGCACCGGCCCCGCCCGCCTGGAAATGGCGGGCGACGTGGACCTGGTGGCCCGGGACGGCCGCCTGGGGCTCTTGGCCCGGGACGGGCTGTCCCTGGAGTCCCTGGAGGGGGTCTCCCTGACCGCGCCCCAGGTGAGCGTGGACGCCCAGGAAGCCCGGGTGGCGGCCGAGGCCCTCATGGCCACCGGCGGGGAGTGGCGCGCCCGCCTGGGCGTGTTCCGCCTTGCGGCCCGCACCCTGGAAACCGTGGCCGAGACCCTGGTGCAGAAGCTGGGCAACTCTTTCCGCCGGGTGGAACACCTGGACCGCACCGAAGCGGCGGTGATCAGCCAGGAGGCCGAAGACCTCTACAGCGCCCGGGGCCGCTACAGCCAGGTCACGGCGGAAAAAGACCTCCGCCTGGACGGCGAACTGATGCGTTTGGGTTAAGGAAGAGGAAGAGGAAGAGGAAGATGTGGGGGGAAACCCCTTTTTGTGAACAAAAAGGGGTTTCCCCCCACACCACCCTTCCCCCAAAAAACCTTATAGTTATGGCTAGTTGACTAGATAAAGCCAAGCACGCATATTCCGACCCATACTTGGAAAGAAGAAAGATCGTGTTCATCAACAACCAACTGGGTGGCATGAACTTCGCCTTCCCGGACGTGTGCAACACCCCCACCCCGGTGGGGCCCATCCCCATCCCCTACCCCAACATCACCATGCCCATGACCGCGGTGCCCGCGGCCTACACCATCCTGGTGTTCGGCGGGCCGGCCCACAACATGTCCTCCGAGCCGCCGGTGAGCATGGGTGACAACACGGGCCTATTGGGCGGCCTGGTGTCGGCCATGGACATGGGCCCCACCCGGCACATGCTGGGGGCCTTCACCTGCCTTTTGGACGGCATGCCCGCCACCCGGCTGGGGGACATGACCGGCCAGAACGGCGAGCTGCCCAACAGCGTGGGGGCTTCCCTGGTGCCCTGCCAGGTCTCGGTGCTGTGCCTGGCCGGCTGAGGCCGGATAGGCCCGGAGCGCGCCGGGGCCGCGGCGCGCTCGCCCGGCGCCCCCCAAAGCGGGCCGCAGCCATGGCGACTTCATAAGCTGAGCAGGGCTCCGGTCCCCTCGCCGGCTGATCTGCAGCAAATAACCACGCCTGCCCTTACCCCCTGGACCAACCCTTGGCCGGGGAATCAATCATCGGAGGTTGACATGAAAAAAGGCGTCTGGGTTGTTGGGCTGAGCTTGTTCTTGCTGCTGGCTGGCTGTTTAAGTGCGCTTGCGGCGGAGTTGGAAATCGGAGTCGCCTGGGTGGGCAAGTCCGGCATGGCTGACCGGGTTTTGGCAGGTCTGCAAAAAGGCTTTGAAAACCAGGGGGTAAAGGCCAAGCTGGACCTGCACAAGAATCTCGCTTCCCTGGAGGACCTGGCCAAGGTCGTGGCCGATTTCCAGGCCAAGTACCAAGGGCAGGTGCTTTTGCGCAGCAACGCCGCGGAGTGGTTGAGCCAGAACCCGCCCACCATCCCCACCTTCATCGGCGGCTGCAACCACCCCGGAGCCCTGGGCGCCATCAAGGACCTGAAGGCCCCGGAAGGCAAGATCACCGGGGTGACCTACTTCGTGCCGGCGGAGACCCAGTTCGAGATCTTCAAGGCCGTGCTGCCGCAGATGAAATCCGTGCTGCTGTTGGTGGCCAAAGGCCATCCCGGCTCGCCCATTGACCAGAAAAGCACCCAGGAAGCCTGTCAAAAGATGGGTATCGCCTATCAGGACGCCGTGGTTTCCAACCTGGATGAAGCCGTGGCCGCCACCAAGGCCGCCGCCGGCCAGGTCTCCGCCATCATTCTGGGGGTGCAGGCCATGCTCACCGACAAGGCCGAGTTGATCGTGGCCGCCGCGGGCGACACCCCCGTGCTCTCCTACTCCGAAAAGCCGGTGTCCGCCGGAGCCTTGGCCGGTTTCGCGGCCAACGACGAGCGTCTGGGAGAAATGCTGGCCGAGTCGGTGAGCCAGGTTCTCTTGCAGGGCAAGCCCATCAAGGATGTCCCGGTGAAATTCGATCCCAAGCCGGTCTTTTACCTGAACGCCAAGATGGCGGAAAAGCTGGGGCTCAAGGTTCCCTACGAGATCCTGGAAAACGCCAAGGTCATAGAATAAGCGAGTTTCGTCCCGTTACGTTCAGGGGGGCGCCGGCCGGGCGCCCCCCTGGCTTTTGCGGGTGGACCAGAGCCGCGAGCCCCAGGGAGCAGCGCCGCACCCCTTGTCGGGGCGCGTTCTTATCACTGTTGACAGCCTTGGCAATGCTATAATATTCCTAAATCCAAGCATCTTGTAATCCCGCCAAATGAATTTTGCAGCCAGCACCAGCAAGGGCGTGGGGGCCTTTGAAGGGGGGCCGTTTTCCCCAACCCCGGGGCGATAAATTTCCGAGCCTGGGGCGGGAGAGAAAGCGGCGACAATCCATAAAACCTACCAAGAAAATTTGGGCAGGAGAAAACCATGACCAGCGACGGAAAGTCCATCGGCTTGGCCTTATCGGGCGGGGGATTTCGGGCGACTCTCTTTGGGCTGGGCAGCCTGTGGCGTTTGAACGAAATCGGCCTCCTGGGCAAACTGGACCGTATCACCAGCGTATCGGGAGGGTCGATCCTGGCGGGCATCCTGGCCCATCGCTGGAAAAACCTCAGGTTCGACCAGGGGACGGCCAGCAACTTTTTTCCGGAGATCGTGGAGCCGGTTCGGGAGTTTTGCGAGCAGACCATCGACGTCAGCGCGGGGCTTTGGGGCATCCTCACTCCCTTCAAGACCGCCGGAGAGTTCCTGGCCGACCGTTACGACCAGGACCTGTTTCACGGCGCCATGCTCAAAGGGATTCCGCCGGCGGTGACCGACCAGGCGCCCAAATTCATTTTTTACGCCACCAATATGCAGACCGGTCGCAGCTTCCGCTTCCGCCAGGATATGGTGGCCGATTATTACTTGGGCATCGCCCCCAGCCTCGATGTCCCCCTGGCCGAGGTGGTGGCGGCCTCCAGCGCTTTCCCGCCGATCTTTTCCCCCATCATCCTCAAGACCGATCCCCTGGTTTGGCAGAAACCCCTCCTAAAGGATCCTGACCTCTTGGATGCCCTGCGCCGCCGCATCGTGCTGGCCGACGGCGGGGTGTACGACAACATGGGCCTGCAATCCCTGGTGGGCACCGGGAGCGGCAAGCCGCAGGTGGACCACATCCTGGTGAGCGACGCGGGCGCGCCGTTCAAGATCGACGTGAGCCCCTTTGAGGACGATCTCTTGCAGCTTGGCCGGGTGCGCGACATCCTCATCGAACAGACCCGGGCCATCCGCAAGAACTGGCTGGTGAGTGATTTCAAGGCCGGAAACAAGCACGGCGCCTACTGGGGCATCAGCACCGAGATCAAGGATTTCCAAGACTCCCAAGCCCTGACCACCGACAACGAACTCACCGCATCCCTGGAACATATCGCCACCCGCCTGGGCGGCTTCAAGGACGAAGAGCAGGGCCACTTGATCAACTGGGGCTATGCCTTGGCCGACGCGGCGCTCCGCACCTATGCGGGCTTCCACCAGGGGCCCTCCGCGGAGTGGCCGCTGCCCCGCTGGCGCTTGGCCTGAAACCCCGCCCGCCGCGAAGGGAGGAACCGCATGAACCGCCTGAATTTCGCCGCCTGGAGCCTGGAGCTGCCGGATGAGGCCTACGCGCCGGCCTTGGCCGGCCTGGGCGTGCTGGCCGCCGCCCGCCGGCGCCGGAAAGCCCTGGTGCGGGAGAGACTGGCCAGCCTGCCCGGCCTCCCGGCGCCGGACCTGCCCGAATTTCTCTCCCAGTTGTTCCTGACCCTGCCCCAGGCCGACGGCACCCTGACCTGGTGCTTTCCCTCCCCCCCGGCCAGGAACGCCGTACCGGAGACCTGGCCCCCGGCCGGCAGTCTGGCGGAAGCCTGGCGGCGGTTCCGGGACGCCGCGCCGGCGGAGGTGCGGCTGGCCCTTTCCCGCCAGGGCGCGGGCCTGTCGCCGCTGTTGGCGTGTTACGAGGTCCTCAAGCACCCGGCCGTGGGAGCGGCCAGCGTTTTTGTGGCCGATATGTTCGCCTCCGACGGCCGCGTCGCCTGGTCGTGGCCTTTCCGCCTGGTCACCCTGCCCTCCGACCCTTTGGCCGAGGCCTTCCGGGCGGAAGAGGCCCGGCTTCCCCCTTCCTGGCCCTATGACTTTGGGGTGGCGGACCGGGAGCACGCCCAGGCCGAGATTCTGGTCTTGAGCGGCGCCCTGTGGCCCGCCCTGTCCCGCTTGCGCGCCGACCGGCTGCACCGCCGCATGGCCCTGTCCCTCATCCTGGGTGGCGTGGGCGAGCCGTGGAAAACCGCCGAAGCGCTGGTGACCGCCCTGGCCGCCGAGCTGTCCCTGGAAGGCCTGGTCTTCTTCGATCCGGCCGCCTGGGAAGGGGAGTCGCCAGCCTCGGTGGTGCCCTCCCTGCGCGGGCTGGCCGACTGCCTCACGCACAACATGGCCCTGGATATGGCCCTGACCGCGGCTTTCGGCCCCACCGCCACCATCCTGGCCAACCGCGACCTGCTCCGCTTGAGCCACCTGAGCCACACCGTGGAGCATCTCGCGGTCCGGCTGAAGAAGTTGCCGCCCACCAGCGAGCTGCATCTCAGTATGAGTTCGGCCCACAAGTTGCGCCTGTCCGACACCTTGGTGGAAAGCGGCCGATTCTCCCCCGAAATGACGGAGAGGGGCTCCATCTCCCGCGAGCTGGAGCCGGTGATCATGGCGATTTCGCCCACCCTCCTGGGCCATACCCTGGATCGGGCCAAGGCCAGCCTGGAATACCGCAGGGAGGGCGAGGAAGCCCAAGCGGTGGCGGAACTGGCCCAGGGGGTCGGCGAGGCCGAAGCCAAAGCGCGGCAGCACGCCGAGCCGCCCCGTTTCATCCAGCATCGCCTGTTCCGCAAGGCGGGCGGGGAACTGGTGGAGGAGGTGCGTCGCCTGGAAGTGGGGGTCCCGGTGCTGCTCCGGGTGCGGATCGGCCCGGAAGACGCTGGCTGGCAGGCAGCGCCAGAGGTGTTTCCCGAGGAGTTCCTGCCCCCGCAGGAAGAAGCCCATCGGCTGCAAGTGGTGTTCCACGAGCCGGAGCAACTGGACCAACCCCTCACGGGGGAGTTGCTCCTGCCCCCCAGCGGCCCCAGCGACGCGGCCGAGTTCACCTTCACACCCCGGCGGGCGGCCGCTTTTCAGGGGCGCATCACCATCTTGTACCGCGGCCGGGTGTTGCAGACCGCGCTGGTGGAGACCCAGGTCTCCGAGGCCGGCGCGCTGGAGGACCCGGCCCAGCACATCACCCAGCGGATCGAGGCCCGGGTGCGCGGCAGCCTGGCCGATCTCGAGGCGCGGCGGCCCTTTGACCTGGCCCTGGTGCTGAATCACGCGCCCGGGGGGCGTCCCCTGCTCACGGCGGTGTCGGACCGGCGCGCCTGGGCCAGGGACTTGACCGGCATCGAGGAGCCGGTGCGCGCCATCAACGACGAGCTGTCCAACGTGGCGCTCAGCGTGGAGGATTTTGACCAAAATCTCTTCGCTCCGGCCAACGAGGCCCTGTTCGTACGCCTGGCCCGCCTCGGCGCCCTGTTGTACGCGCGTCTGTTCCTGGACGGCCTCCAGGCCAGCGAAACCCCGGACCTGCGCCTGGAGGAGGAAGAGTACATCCAGGTGATCAGCACCCGGCCCGACGCGGTGGTGCCCCTGGAGTTTTTCTACCCCTACACGCCCCCCAAGCTGGCGGCCAAAATCTGCCCCCAGGCCCTGGAGGCGCTCCAGGGCGGCGCCTGCCCCCCCGACTGCCCGCGCCAAACGGCGCCCCGGGATTTCGTGTGCCCCCTGGGTTTCTGGGGGCTGTCCAAGGTTATCGAGCGCCACGTGTACAACCCCAAGCTGCCGCTGCCGGACGGGGCGGCCCTGACCGTGCAGGCCGAGCCGCTGGCCCACCGGGACCGCCTGGCCCTGGGGCGGGGGGCGGTGCTGGGCTACAGCAAGGAGGTGCCCGCCGCCAAGGCGAAAACGGTGGAGACTCTGCTGCAAACCCGCTTCCCGGACCACGCCCACCTGGCCCAGGACTGGCAAGCGTGGCACACGGCGGTGCAAAACGACCAGCCGAGTCTCCTGGTGGCCTTCCCGCACAATGAAGGCAGCGGCGAGGATATCAAGCTGGAGATTCACGACGATTTCCTGGAGACCCTGCGGCTGCCCTTTGAGCCGGATTTCGTGCACGTGGCCGACGCGGCCTTCCCCCTGGTGATGCTTTTGGGCTGCGACACCTCCGGCACGGCCCAGGAGTACGCCTCCCACGTGGGCAATTTCCGCCAAGCCGGCGCGGCGGCGGTGATCTCCACCATTGCCACCGTGTTCGGGGAGCACGCGGTGCGGGTGGGGGAAAAGTTCTTGCGCCGGCTCCTGGACCCGGAACGCACCGAGCCCAGCCGGCTGGGCGAACTGCTCCGCCAGGTCAAGCGCGAGGCCGTGGCCGAGAGCCTGCCCATGGCCCTGGGCGTGGTGGCCTTTGGCGATGCCGACTGGCGGCTGTAACTCCTTTCCCGAGAGGGGAAAACATGGCTGACGACCTGTTTCGCGTGGAGATGTTGCCCGCCCTGCACGGCGACTGCCTGTTCGTCGAGTACGGGAACGAGGACTCCCCCCGCCGGATGTTGATCGACGGCGGCCCCATCGGGGCCTATGACGCCCTGGAAGCGCGCCTGGCGGCCCTGCCGGCCGGGAAAAAACGCCTGGAGCTGCTGGTGCTCTCCCACGTGGACACGGATCACGCCGAGGGCTTGATCCGCCTGTTGGCCAATCAACCCTTGCCGGTGAAGATAGAGGAGGTGTGGTTCAACGGCTGGCGGCACCTGGAACAGGCCCACGGCCTCCTGGGCGGCAAGCAGGGCGAGTTCCTGAGCGCGCTGTTGTCCCGGCGGCTCCGCCCGGAGCAGTGGAACACCGCTTTCCAGGGCCAGGCCGTGGTGGCGCCGGCGGACGCGCCCCTGCCGGAAGTGACCCTGGCGGGTGGGATGAAGCTGACCCTGCTCTCCCCCACTCCGGAGGGCCTGGACAAGATGAAGAAGGCGTGGCGGGCGGCCATGAGCCCGGGCATGGCCCCCGGCGACCTGGACGCCGCCTGGCGGGCCCTGGGCAAACGGAAGGCCTATCTGCCGGGCCAAGGCCTGTTGGGCACCACCCCGCAGATGGATCAATTATTGGAGAAGCAGCTCAAGGTGGACGATTCCCAGGCCAACGCCAGCTCCATCGCCTTTCTGGCCGAACTGGGGGACAAAAGCTGCCTGTTTTTGGCCGACGCCCACCGGGACGTGATCATCGCCTCGCTCCAGCGGCTTTTGGCCCAGCGCGGCCTGGACCGGCTCCCGGTAAGCGCGGTGAAGGTGGCCCATCACGGCAGCGCGGGCAACCTCAATGACGAACTCCTGGGCCTGGTGGACAGCCCCCGCTTTTTGCTAAGCACCAACGGCGACATCTTCCACCACCCCGACGCCGAGGCGGTGCAGCGCATCATCGCCCGCGCGGTGCACCAGCCGCCGACCCTGTACTTCAACTACCTGAGCGACACCACCCAGCCCTGGCAGGACGCGGCGCTGCAAGCCCAGCTCGATTTCCGGGCCGAGTTCAACCCGGACAACGAGCAGCCGTTCGTCATAGAGCTGTGAAGGCGGGGGCTCCGCCCAGGGGCCCAAGCAGCCGCAGGCCCCCCGGGGGGACGCGCGGAAAACCTTCCGGCAACCGCCAGACCCCTGCCCTGGGGAGCCACCGGTCCGCGCCCCCTGGCCTCGCTTTCCCCCACGCCGACATTTTCGCCTTCCCGCGGCAGGCCGGCCGGGTTTATCCTCTGGAGCCTGCGGCGGCGTGTCCGGTGAAGTACCCCCAAGAAAGGCGGCGGGGCTGGCCGATGGACCTGAACTCGATGACCGAAATAATCTCCTTGGCCGCGACCATGGCCTTCGCGGTCACGGCGGTGCTGGCGGTGAAAAAGGACAAGGACATCGATCTGGTGGGCGCCACGATCTTGGGCCTTATCACCGCGGTCGGCGGGGGCACCATTCGGGACCTGATTCTGGACGTCCCCATATTTTGGTCGCAAGACCTGTCTTATGTCTGGGTGGCCTTAGCCTCGTCGGTGGCCGCGTTCTTCAGCCGGAAGCTGTTGGCCGGCCGGCACGTTTCCCTTCTGATGCTTTACCTGGACGGCTTCGGGGTTTCCTTGTTCGGCATCCTGGCCACGGGAAAAGTATGGGACCTGGGCTTCGGCCTGCCGGTGGCGCCGGTGCTGTTGGCCGTGGTCACGGCCATCGGCGGCGGGCTGGTGCGGGACGTGCTGGCCGGCCGGACCACCCTGTTGATGACCCCGGAGCTGTACGCCACGCCCGTACTGGTGGGATGCAGCCTTTTCGCCCTGGTGCTGACATACCTGCCGGCCTACCGCTATGCCGCTTCGCTCATCTGCATCCTGCTGATTTTCGCGGGACGGAGCGCGGCCATCCATTGGAATCTGGGCATGCCCCATTTCCTGCGCTTCGTGCACGAAAAGGATTCTTGAGGCCAGCGACGGTGGGGATAAAGGCAAACGGGGCCGCGCACCGTGCGCGGCCCCGCGTATCTTCAGGCGCATCTTTCCCGACCAACTACCAAGTTTTTTTGGGGAAGGGGGGTGTGGGGGGAAACCCCTTTTTGTTCACAAAAAGGGGTTTCCCCCCACATCTTCCTCTTTCTCCTACAATCTTCTACCCCAGAATCAGGCGCTGGGGGTCGATGTCGCGGCGCAGGGTCACCAGCTCGTGTTCGGTGGGGGGCACGGCTTCCACGGCGCCGTCGGTGGCCAGGGGAAAGCCGGTCTGCTCGGCGATGTGCTCCGGGGTGACGCCGGGGTAGAACTCGGCCAAGTGCATGCGCCGGGTTGCGGGGTGGAACTTCAGCACGCCCAGGTTGGTGACCACGGCCAGGGGCCCGCCGCGGCGGTAGCCGGCCTCCTGCCGGGAGTCGCCGCCGGTGAGCCAGCCCGGGCTGGTGAAGTAGTCCAGCTTTCCCACGAAGCGCCGTTTGTCGTGCTGCATGAAGATGATCACCGCAAAGGCCAGGGAGGCCGCGTCGCAGGCCCCGCCGGAGCCGGGGAAGCGGGCCTTGGGCCGGTGGTAGTCCCCGATCACCGTGGAGTTCAGGTTGCCAAAGGCGTCTATCTGGGCCGCGCCCAAAAAGGCGATGGTCCTGAGCTTGGGGTGGCCCAGGATGGAGAAGGCCTCGATGAGCCCGGAGTTCAGCGAACTGCCGTACATCACCCGGGGGTCGGCCACGGCCAGGGGCAGTTCGTCCAGGGCCGGGTCGATGCCGCCGGTCTCGAAGAAGACGGTGGAGTTGGGGGCGTGGATGCGCCGGGCCACCGTGGCGGCCAGCATGGAGATGCCGGTGCCGGCGAACAGCACGTCGCCATCGGTGACCAGCCGGCCGGCGGCCACGGCCATCATTTCCTTGTCGGTGTAGGCGGGCATGGTTAGAGGATAGCCATGAAGTCCAGGATGGCCGAGGCCGCGGGGCCGGGCTGCTCCAGGATCACCATGTGCCCCGCCCCGGGGATGACGGCCTCCCGGGCGCCGGGGATGTGGCTGGCCAGGAACTGGGCGTACTTGGGCGGGGTCAGGGCGTCCAGCTCGCCGGCCAGGGCCAGGGCGGGGAGCCTGATCTCGCCCAGGCGGGCGCTCACGTCGAAGCGGTCGCAGGCGGTGAGGTCACCCAGGACC
This sequence comes from Deltaproteobacteria bacterium, assembly GCA_020444165.1. Next base: position 26,089 of record JAHLLK010000048.1, read on the forward strand.
ACCCCCGCCCCGGCGTCTTGCAGCATGCGGGCGCCCAGCTCCAGGGTGCGGGCGTCCACCCCGGGGGCGTAGGAGGCCTTCAAAAACATCTCGGTCGTGGCCAGGAAATTGTGGGCCAGGCCTTCCAGCACGGCGGGCAGCACCCGGAGCCGCGAGCCCGAGCCGACCAGGATGATCCCCCGCAAAAGCTCGGGGTGGTCCAGGGCCACCGAGAGGGCCACGGCCCCGCCCAGGGAATGGCCCAGGAGGACGGGGCGCACCGGGCCGGCGGCCAGGAAGTCGGCCACGAACGCGGCATAGGTGGCCACGTCGTCCACCGGGGCCGGGGCCGGGGTGTCGCCGTGGCCGGGCAGGTCCAGGGCGGCCGGGTTCACCGCGCCCTTCAGCTGGGCGGCCAGGGGCTGGTACAGGGCCTTCACCCCGCCGGAGCCGTGGATCATCAACAGGCTGGGCAGGCTGGGGTCATAGGGCTGATGGAAACTGGTCAGGCCCATCGGCCGGCCGGCGGCGTGCTTATCCCACATGGCGGCTCTCCCTGGTCTGGATTTGGCGGATCATGCGCGCCGCGCAAAGGGCCCGGCGGCGCACCTGAGACTACCACGCCGCCCCGGGGCCAGCCAAGCCCCGGCCGGGGGGCGCGTCAATTTGGGCGCCCGCGCGGGCCGCTATTCCGAGAGGGTTTGCCGCTGAATTTTTTTCAGCTCGGCCAACCCCCGGTAGACGTCCTTAACGCTGGCCCACCTTGAGCACCAGGACCACCACGCGCTCCTCTTCCACCGCATAGATGACGCGAAACCCGGCTACCCGCAGCCGCCGAAAGGGATAGCCCGCCAACGTCCGGGATTCGGGCGGGCGGGGGTCTTGGGCCAAGGAGTCAATGGCTTCCAGCAGCTCCGGCAGGTCCCTGTTTCCTTTCATCTTCTTGATCTGCCGGGCGGCCAGGGGGCTTAAAAGCATTTGGTGCCCCATTAGCCTCTAGCCAGCCAGTTCGGCCTTCAGGTCCTCCCAGTTCTCAAATCCCTTTTTCCGGCCCTCCCGCCAGGCCTCCAGGGCTTCCCGGCCGTCCACCATGTCCTCCAGGGCTTCCAGAAGCTCCAGGTCGTCCAGGGAAACCAGGGCCGCGCCGGCGTGCCCCTTGCGGGTGATGCGGATACGCTCCCGGCCATAGGTGACCCGGTTCATGAGGGCCGCGATATCCTTCTTGGCCTGCGAGACACCCACCTCGGCCATATTCCACCTCCTCGGCAACGGAATTAACTTGGTCAACTAGAGCAACATATCCAACATGATCATCTGGGCCAAATGCTACCACACCACGCCGCCCCGGGGCCAGCCAAGCCCCGGCCGGGGGGCGCGTCATTTTAAGCTTTCTTTGGCGGAGGGCTGGTTTACCATGAAAACAGGCCCCGAGTTCGCTGATTTCTCCCGGCGGCCGGGTCGGCCCGGCGGGGAACAACCACCCGGGTTTCATCTTTTCCAGCCATACAAAGGCGAGTGTATGCCCAGACAAGAGATCAATATCATGATCGGCGGCGAGGCCGGCCAGGGCCTGGTGACCCTGGGCCAGAGCCTGGCCAAGGTGCTGGTCAGGAGCGGCTATCGCATCGTGGTCACCCAGGACTACATGTCCCGCGTGCGGGGAGGCAACAACATCTTCCTCATCCGGGCCGCCACCCACGAGATCACCGCCGGCCGGGAGGGTGTGGACCTCCTGGTCGCCCTGGACCAGGAGACCCTGGACCTCTATGAACCGCACCTGGCCCCGGGCGCCCTGGTGGTCTCGGGCCTGGGCCTCACCTGCGGCCAGGCCGCCTGCTTCCACGTGCCCTATAAGGAGCTGTCCCAGCCCCGCTATTACAACACCGTGGGCCTGGGGGCGGCCGGGGCCTTGTTGGGCCTGAAGCCCGAGGTGATGGAAGCCACCCTCCTGAAAGCCCTCAAGAAGCTTTCCGCCGAGATCAAGGAGGAGAACCGCCGGGTCCTGGATGCGGCCTACACCTGGGCCCTGGGCCAGGAGCGGGCCTTTGACGGCCTGGCCCACGCCGCGGTGGACGACAAGCGCCTGATGCTCAACGGCAACGAGGCCCTGGGCCTGGGGGCCCTGGCGGGAGGGGTGAAGTTCCTCTCCTTCTACCCCATGACCCCCAGCACCTCGGTGGCGCTCACGGTCATCGCCCACGCGGAGGCCATGGGGGTGTTCCACGAGCAGGCCGAGGACGAGATCGCGGCCATCAACATGGCCCTGGGCGCCTCCTTTGCCGGCGCGCCGGCCCTGGTCTGCACCAGCGGCGGCGGCTTCGCCCTCATGGGCGAGGGCGTGAGCTTGGCCGGCATGACCGAGACCCCGGTGGTGATCGTAGTGGCCCAGCGTCCCGGCCCGGCCACGGGGCTGCCCACCCGCACCGAGCAGGGCGACCTGGAGCTGGTGCTCCATGCCGGCCACGGCGCGTTCCCCCGGGCCATCCTCACCCCGGGCTCGGTGGAGGACTGCTTCGCCGCGGCCTACCGGGCCTTCCATCTGGCCGAGGCCTCCCAGGGCCCGGTGTTCGTCCTCACGGACCAGTACCTGGCCGACTCCTACCGCGCGGTGGAGCCTTTTGACCTGACCGGCCTGGCTCCCGTCACCGCCGGGGCCCGCGACCTGGGCCTGGGCGAGGATTACCGGCGTTACGAAATGAGCCAACACTGCCTCTCCCCCCGGGCGCTCCCCGGCTTTGGCCCGGAATTGGTGGTGGCCGATAGCGACGAGCACGACGAAGAAGGCCACATCATCGAGGACGCGGCCACCCGCCGGGCCATGCAGGAAAAACGGCTCAGCAAATTCGCTTACCTGGTGGGCGAGGCCCTGCCCCCCGCTTTCGAAGGCCCCGAGGACCCGGAGCTGCTCTTGGTATGTTGGGGCTCCAGCCTGGGCCCGGTGGCCGAGGCGGCCGTGATCCTGCGGGGGCAGGGGCGCTCCGTGGCCTTTTGCCACTTCCCCCAGGTCTGGCCGCTGTTGCCCGAAGCCTTCCTGCCCCGCTTCAACCGGGCCGGCAGGGTGGTCATGGTGGAGGCCAACGCCCAAGGCCAACTGGCCCGGCTCATCCGCCGGGAAACCGGCTTGGCCATGGCCGGGCTGATCTCCCGCTACGACGGGCGGCCCTTTACCCCGGACTACATCCTGGCGCACCTCGCGGTCCAGGAAGCGGAGGAATAAGCATGGCCGATATCAAAGATTACGGCGAGTTCGAAACCGCCTGGTGCCCGGGCTGCGGCAACTTCAGCATCCTGAAAGCCCTGAAACAGGCCCTGGCCGGCCTGGACCTGGCCCCCCGCGACCTCCTGTTGGTCAGCGGCATCGGCCAGGCCGCCAAGACCCCGCACTACCTGAAATGCAACGCCTTCAACGGCCTGCACGGCCGCTCCCTGCCGGCGGCCACCGGGGCCGCCCTGGCCAACCCAGAACTCAAGGTCCTGGTGCACAGCGGCGACGGCTGCCACTACGGCGAAGGCGGCAACCACTTCCTGGCCGCCGTGCGCCGCAACGTGAACCTCACCGTGTTCGTGCACGACAACCAGGTCTACGGCCTCACCAAAGGCCAGGCCAGCCCCACCAGCGGCGAAGGCTTCACCACCAAGGCCCAGCCCACGGGGGTACACTCCCACCCCTTCGAACCCCTGGCCGTGGCCCTGACCCTGGGGGCCGGCTTCGTGGCCCGCGGCTTTGCCGGCGAAGTGGACCACCTGGCCGGTCTCATGGCCGAGGCCATAAACCACAGGGGCTTCGCCCTGGTGGACATCCTGCAACCCTGCGTTTCCTTCAACAAGGTCAACACCTTCAAGTGGTACAAGGACCGGGTGCGCAAAATCGGCGAGGAACACGACCCCACCGACTGGCACCAGGCCCTGGCCAAAAGCCTGGCCTGGGGCGACGAAATCCCCATCGGCGTCATCTACCGCCAGGAACGGCCATCGTTCGAGGAACACTTTCCCGTCCTGGCCCAAGGCCCCCTGGCCAACCTCGGCACCGACTACGGCAAACTGGCGGAGATATTGGGGAGCTATGCGTGATTTATGGGGGGGAAACCCTTTCTTTGGCGCCCAAAGAAAGCCAGGCTGCCGGCAGGCAGCCTGGCGCGGGCCATGGATGGCCCGCACTTGCCGCAGGCTTGTTTGGGGTGGGGCTAAGACATCCCTGGCATGTGGTCAGCCAACAGCCTGCTAGGTTGCAACACCAAGTTTTTTTGGGAGAGGGGGGCGTGGGGGGAGGCCCCTCTTTTTTCAAAAAAAGGGGCCTCCCCCCACATTCCCAACCTTTCCAAAAACTCTTAGTGATGCGCTCCAACTGGAGCCTTCTTCCCCAGCCAGGGCAGGAAGGCCAGGCCGCTCCACAGGAGGACTCCGAAGATGGAGAAGCCCAGGGGGAACTGGCCTCTATCGCCCAGCCAGCCCAGGCCGATGGGCACCAGGCCGGCGCCCACGACGATGCCGAGGCCGGCGGCCAGGGACACGGCCAGGTTGCGTTCGGCCGGGGAGACGCTTTCGGCCAGGCTGGCGAACAGGGGCGGGAAGAGGCAGACCACGGCGGCGGGTTGCAGGAACATGACCACGCGGAGCCACCAGCCGTCGGCGAGTCCGAGGAGGAAGGTGAACAGGCCGCCCAGGACCAGGGTGGCGGTCAGGGCCGCCCGGGGGCCGAAGCGGTCCGAGGCCCAGCCGGCCACAAAGGCCATGCCCACCCCGGAGAGGCGGGAGAGCCCCACCAGGAAATTGGCCAGGCCCCGGGGCAGGCCGTGGAACTCGGTGAGGTACAGGGGCAGCATGGTGAACACGGCCAGGCTGCCCCCCAGGCCCAGGACCAGGAGCACGGTCAGGGCCAGCACGGCGCGGTTTTTCACCAACCCGGCCAGGGCCGCCAGCCGCGGGGCCCGGCCCCGCTCCCGGCCGCCCTGGCCCCAGCGCCAGAAGGCCGCCGCCAGCACCAGGGCCACCGCCCCCAAAGTGGTCAAGGCTCCCCGCCACGGCATCCAAAGCAGCAGGATCTCGGCCAGGAACGGCGCCGCGAAGAAGCCCAGGTTGGGGGCCACCTCGTGGATGGCCAGGGCCCGGCCCCAGAGCCGGGGCTCCACCAATTCGGTGAGGCTGGCGATGCCCGAGGGCAAGTAGAGGCCGCCCCCCAGGCCCAGGGCCAACAGCCCCAGTTGCAGGGAGAGCAGCGAGTCGGCGCTGCCCATGAACAGCATGGCCCCGCCCACAGCCAAGCCCGAGATGATGATGGTGCGCCGGTGGCCCAGGCGGGAGGCGACGAAGCCCGAGCACAACAAGGAGGTGCAGTAGCCCAGGCTGACGAACAGGAAAAAGGAGCCGGCCTGGGCGTGCCCCAGGGCCAGGTCCTTCTCGATCACCGGCAAGAGGGGGGCCATGGCCAGGCGGGAGAGGAAGTTGAGGAGAAAAATGGAGGTGAGGAACAGCACCACCTGCAGCCAGGGTCCGGCCACGGGCAGGCCGGCGCCCGAGCCCGCGGTGGCCAGCGCGGCCGGCGCGCCGCCGGCGGTCCGGCTCATGGCCGCACCTCGGCTTCGCCGTCGAAGGCCAGGGCCTCGGCCCGGCCCCGGGTCTCGTCCACCCGGGAGAGGAGGGCCAGGCCCACCACGAGTAGCACCACGATGCCGGCCAGGGACCAGCGGGAAGCAGCGTGCTGGGTCAACAAAACCTCCTCGGGCGTGGGGGCGGGGGGCATGAGGAGCCAGCGGGCCCCCAGCCCCACCAGCCCCATCAACAGGGGGCCCAACAGCGCGGCGAACTTGCCCCACAAGTTATAGAAGCCAAAGAACTCCGCGCTTCTCCCCGGCGGGATCAGCCGGGCGAAAAAGGAGCGGGACAGGGCCTGGGCCCCGCCCTGCACCAGGCCGATGACCACGGCCATGGCGTAGAACTCCCAGGGCCGGCTCATGGTGGCGGCCCACAAGGTCACCCCCAGGTAAACGCCGATGGCCAGGTAGAGGCACTTCTTCACCTCCCAGACCTGGGCCAGGCGGCCGAAGCCCAGGGCGGCAGGGAAGCCCACGAACTGCACAAGCAACAGGGCCACGATGAGGTCCTTGGCCTGGAACCCCAGGGACAGCCCGTAGTCCACGGCCATGCGGATGATGGTGTCCACCCCGTCGATGTAGCACCAGTAGGCCACCAGGAACCATACCACCGTGGGCAGGCTCCGCACCTGGCCCAGGGTGGCCCGCAGGCGGGCCCAGCCCCGGCGGGCCATGACCGCCAGGGAAAGCCGTTCCGCCCCGGGCGGCTCGGGCACCCAGAGGAGCGTCAGCACCGCGAAGCCGCCCCACCAGGCCGCCACCGACACAAAGGAGACCCTGACCGCCTGGGCCGCGTCGGCCAGGCCGAAGGCCGCGGGATGCAGGGTCATGAGCACGTTCACCAGGAACAACAGCCCCCCGCCCAGATAGCCCAGGGCATAACCCAGGCCGGAGACGAAGTCCAGGTCGCGGCGGCCGGCCACGGCGGGCAGGAGCGCGTCATAAAAGGAATTGGCCCCAGCGAAACCCAGGTTGCCCAGGGTGTAGCAGGCCGCGGCCCAGACCCAGTCCCCCCGGCCCACCAGGGCCAGGCAGGCGGTCATCAGCACCCCCAGATAGGCGAACAGGGCCAGGAAGCGCTTCTTGGCCCCTCCCTGGTCGGCCATGGCCCCCAGGATGGGGGCCGACACGGCCACGGCCACCCCGGCCAGGGAATTGGCCAGGCCCAACAGGGCGGTGGAGGTGTTGGGGTCCGTACCGGCCGACCAATATTCCTTGAAGAACAGCGGAAAGAAACCGGCCATCACCGTGGTGGCGAAGGCGGAGTTGGCCCAGTCGTACAGGGCCCAGCCCCACACGGCCCGTTTTTCGCCAGCGGGGTTCACTGCTTCTGGAAGACCAACTGGAACGAGAACTCGTCGTCCTCGTCATGCTCCGAAGCCTGCACCAGCCGGAGCCCGCCCACCCGGCGGGCCAGGGCCAAGAGGTCCTCGGGCAGGAAGTCGTGCTTCTGCGCGGGCGGGCAGCCGGGCTCACCCAGCCGGGGCGCGAAGGCCGCGTGGGGCAGGTACAGGACCAGGTAGCCGCCGGGGCGAAGCACCCGGAACCACTCGGCCAGGGCGGCCTCCGGGGCGGGCAGGTCTTGCAGGAGATGGCTGGAGAACACGAAGTCAAAGGCCTGGTCCGCGTAAGGGAGGCCCTGCCGAATATCCCAGAGGAGATCCGCCGCCTCGGGGAGGAAGTCCACCCCCACGGCCAGGGGATGCACTTTCTCCCGGCCGCAGCCCAGGTCCAGGCCCAGACCGCAGCAAAAGGCCATGACCCGCCAGCGGCATTTCACCACCTCGGGTCTGGGGGGGGCATCGGGTTGGAAGGACATGGCCTGCCTTTTTGCTGGAGGGGGGCGGAGGGAGCGCGTGGTTTTCCAATTGTAGGTCATGCCGGGCCGCTTGACCAGCCCCCCGGGGGGGACGCGGTGCTGCCGAGAGGCCTTGGGCGGCATTATGTCAAGGGCTCGCCCCGGGATCGGGCTTGCCAATCCCCCGGGCTGGTATGATATTATACTTGGTATAATAGATGTGGTGCAGTAGCGATCCCTCCAGGGTCGCGGGAGGAGCCAAGCATGAAACACGCCACCGCCACCTACTTCGGGGAATTCCTGGGGACCTTCATCCTGGTGTTCTTCGGCACCTCCGCCGTGGCCGTCGCGGTCCTGTTCCACGCCCTGGTGGGCCTGTTCCAGGTGGCCGCGGTGTGGGGCCTGGGGGTGACGCTCGCCATCTACGCCACCCGCCACCTCTCCTGCGCCCACCTGAACCCGGCCGTGACCCTGGGCATGGTGCTGGCCGGACGCATGAGGCCGCGGCTCCTGTTGCCCTACTGGGCCAGCCAGCTCCTGGGCGCGGCCGCGGCCGGGGTGGTGGTGCTGGCCGTGTTCGGCGGGGCCATCGCCGGTTACGAGGCGGCCCAGGGCATCGTGCGCGGCGCGCCGGAGTCGGTGCGGACGGCCATGATCTTTGGGGAGTATTTTCCCAACCCCGGGGTGGGCCTGGCCTGGTTCACCCCCAGCTTGGGCCTGGCCATGGCCGTGGAGGGGCTGGGCGCCTTCCTCCTGGTGACCATGATCTTTCTGTTGACCGAGGGCTGCAACGTGGGCCGGCCCAGTGAGGGCGCCTCGCCGGTGTTCATCGGCTTCACCGTGGCGGTCTTGATCTGCGTGTTCGCGCCGTTCACCCAGACCGGCATCAACCCGGCCCGGGACCTGGGCCCCCGGTTGGTGGCCTGGCTGGCCGGCTGGGGCGCCGTGGCCATCCCCGGCCCCCACGGCGGCTTCTTCTGGGTCTATATCCTGGCGCCGCTTCTGGGCGGGGCGGCGGCCTCGGCCTTCTTCCGCTGGGCCATCGTGCCGTTCATGGTGCTGAAGGCCCAAGCCCTGAACCTCTGCGCCTGCCAGCAGCCCGCGGAACCCGCCGCGCCGGGCCTGGCGGCCGGGCAGGAAAGCTGAGTCTCCCCCCAGCCGGCCAAGCCGGCAAAGGCCCGGGACCGCCCCCCCGGCCGGGGGCCGGGGCCATTTCAGGCCAGGGACCGGGTGGCCCGGATGACTACTTGGGGGAGATGTTCAGGTCCAGATTGCCCCTGGCCCGCTCCCCGGTCTGCCAGGAAAGCTCCAGTTTGAATTTCTCCTTGTCCTTCTTCTGGGCCACGGCGATCTCCAGGTCCACCACCGGCGGCGGGCAGAGGGTCATGCTCTCCTGCCCCGACTCCAGCACCACCAGCCCCTCCTTGAGGGAGGCGAGCAGGTTCTCCAGGTGATTCACCGCCTCCGAGAGGGCCATCACGCCCGCGACCTTGATCTTTTTGTCCTTCATCAGCGCTACATCCTTGGCAAGCGTTTATTCAATCAGCGAGGGAAATGGTGAGGCGCAGCGAGGCCCGCTCGCCCGTGAGGAGCCACAACGAGCCGCCCCGGGCCGCGGCCTCCCGCCCCAGGGCGGACAGCGGGTCCCGCCCCTGGGCGCGGGGGACGTGCTTGGCCGCCAGGCCCTTTTGGGGCCCCGTGACCCAGAGGCGGACCCGGCCGCCGGCCAGGGCCTCCAGGCGGAAGACCAGGTCCCCGGCCCCCACTTTCGAGGTCCAGGCCTCCCAGCGCAGCGCCTCCGCGGCCCGGGCCAGGAAGCGGGCCGTGCCGCGGCCCAGGTCCGGGCCGTCCGCCGCCACCTCCCAGGCCGGCCCCGGCGAGCCGGAAAGATCGCCGGAGGCCTCGGCCAGGCAGCGCGCCACCTCGGCCCAGGCCAGGCCGGGCGCCGCGGGCGCCGGCGGGGCGAGCGCGGTCAACGGGGCGGGCTCCGGCGCGGGAAGCTCCTCGGCCAGCTCGCCCACCACCTCGCCGAAGGTGGCGAGCACCACCCCGGCCGGGGGGGCCGCCGGTTCCGCCGGGGGGCCGGGCTCGTCGGCCAGGTCCTCCACCGCCTCGCCAAAGCCGGCGAACTCCGCGGGCACGGGCGGCGCGGGCGGCACCGCCGCGGCAGGTGGCTCCGGGGGAACGCAGGGCTCCCCGGCCGGGGCCTCCGGCGCGGCCGGGGCCTCCTGATACTGGTCCAGAAGCCGGGCCAGCGGCCCGGACAAGGGACCCGCGGCCGGGCCCTCCTCCCCAGACGACGCGACAGGAGGGGCGGGGGCTCTGGCGGCGGGCGGCAGGCCGGCCAGGGGGTCGGCGCCCAGACGGTTCTTCTTGTCGTTCATGCCTTGCCCCTTTGCAGGAATTCCCGGCCCAGCGCGCGGTAATCCTGGGCCCCGCGGCTGGCGGGGCGGTAGGCGAAGATGTCCTGGCCGTGGCTGGGGGCTTCGGCCAGGGAGACGTTTTCCCGGATGCGGGTGCGAAAGAGCAAGGCGCCGAAATGCTCGGCCACCCGCTCCAGCACCTCGCGGCTGAGGCGTTTCCGCCCGTCAAACCGGGTGGCCACGATACCGCCCAGGGTCAGGCCCGGGTTCAAGCGGCCCCGCACCGCGGCCACGGTTTCCCAGAGGCGGCCCAGGCTCTGCAAGGCCAGGAACTCGGCTTGCAACGGGATCAGCACCTCCCCGGCCGCGGCCAGGGAATTGAGGGACAGGAGCCCCAGGTTGGGCGGGCAGTCCAGGAACACGAAGTCGTAGTCCGAGGCCTGTTGCAACACCCCGCGCAACAGGTACTCCCGGCCCGGCACGGCCGCGAACTCGCCCTCGGCCGCGGCCAGGTCCAGGGAGGCGGGCACCAGGTCCAGCCCCGGCCGCACCTCCCGCCGCGCCGCGGCCAGGCTGCCCCGGCCGGCCAACAGGCCGTACACGCTCAGAGGCGCCTCGGCCGCGGCCTGGCCCAGGGAGCAGGTGAGCTGGGCCTGGGGGTCCAGGTCCACCAACAGCACCCGGGATTGGGGCCGGGCCAGGGCCACCGCCGCCCCCAGGTTGGCCACCAGGGTGGTCTTGCCCACCCCGCCCTTCTGATTGAGCACGGAAATAATACGCATCACGCACCGCTGCCTTGGCGGGAGGCCCGGGGGCGGAAAGCACCCGCAGCGGCCTCCCCATCTGGACGAGCCTAAGCGGCGTCCTTTACAGGCAAGGCGCGAAACCATGAGGATTTGGTGACGATTGCGGCTCGGCCGGGGTCAGGAGATGCACCCGCTGTAGAAGAACCAGCCCAGGCCCAGGGTGTACAGCAGGTTGCCCCACAGCCCGTGCTCCACCCCCACGGCCACCAGGGAGCCGGAGCGCAGGTAGCGCCAGCCGAACAGGATGCCCCCCAGGCCGGCCACCACCGGGGCCACCCAGTTGCCGTAGAACACGTGGGCCAGGCCGAAGCTGACCCCGCTGGCCAGGATCATCACCCGGGGATCGGGGAAAAGGGACCGGTAACGCTGGAAGAAGAAGCCGCGGAACACCACCTCCTGGGGATAGGCCCCCAAGAGCGGATAGACCACCAGCAAGATGAGCCAGGCCTCGGGCCGGTGGGCGGGCCACAAGAGGAACTTGTCCTGCACGAAAAGGTAGGTGAGGATGGCCAGGGGCAGCACGGCCGGGGCCAGGGCCCACAGCATCTCCCGCAGGTGGCGGCTCAGCCCCCGGATGCGCCACAGGGCCTCCCGGTCGAAATCGCGCTCCCGCCACAGATAGACCGCGCAGACCACGGAAGCGGCCATCACCAGGGGCATCACCCGGTGGGCCAACTCGTGCCGGAAAAAATACAGGGCCAAGGGGGCCGCGAAGAAGAGCCCCAAGCACTCGGCCCACAACCAACCCCGGCCGGCTTCGCTTACGGTCGCGGTTGCGGTAGCCGTTGCCGTCATTTCGTAACGCCTTGTTAACTGTTTTGTAACCTTGCCTAGTTTACCAAAGGCCCCGGCCCCGCTCTGTGACATTTGCGGTCGGGAAACGCGGCCGGGGGCCGGCGGCCGGCCCGGAAACGGGAAACCACGCGGCGGAAGGCGCCGGAAGGCTTTCCCTCCTCCGGGAATATGGTAAAAATGCGGAGGCCCCGCGGCCGCCCCTGGCAACCAGGTCCCGCAAACGGAGAAACGGCCCATGGCTGAAGAAACGGAAAAAAGCGCGGTGTTGTTCCACCTGGCCCCCCGGCGGGGTTGGGGTTGGTTCTATGTCATCTACGGACTCTTGACCATGGGCCTCGGGGTTTTCTTCCCCTTCGTGGCCAAGTCGCTCTGGGCCGGCCTCACCTTCATCTCCGCGCCCTGCATATTGCTGGGCTTTTTGGCCACGCTCACCGGTTGGAGCACCCTGCGCTCCCGGCTCACCCTCACCAATGAGGGCCTGGACCTCACGGTGCCCTCCTGGCGGGGCTTCCCCTGCCCGCCGGGCCGCACCTGGCGGCTGGCCTGGTCCCAGCTCCGGGCCATCACCCAGGTCCGGGTGCAGTACCGCACCTTCGTCATGATCGGCCCGGTGCCGGCCTTCCCCAGCCTGCCGGTGATGTTGCACGTGATCGACACCGACCAGGGCCGCATCGTCCTGTCCGGCGGCATCCTGAAGCACCTGCCCCACGCCGTGGCCCTCATGGCCAAGGAAGCGGGTTTGGAGATCCAGCAGGGGGAACAGCGGCGGGGAAGCCTCTTGAAGGCCCTGTTTACGGGCAAGTTGCCCCTGGATTAGCTTGGACCTTTTAGGCAGACCGGGAGGCCGGCCGCGCCAGCTGCCCGCCGGCTGCGTTGCGGGCTTCGCGCCAACCTCGACGTAGCTTTGGCTACGCCTCCGGTTGTCGCTGGCCCGTAGCCTTGCCGGCTGCCACCTGGCTGGGCCGGCTCGGGGGGCGAAACGTGACCGGCAACGCACGGGGCAGGACGCCCCGTGCAATGCTCTCGTTTCAGGAATCTATCTGGATGAGCGCCAGGCCGTCCTGGCAGAGGCTCTGCCCGGCCACGGGGCGGTTGAGCACGATCAACAGCTTGGCCGCCCGCACCGGACGGGTGAAGTACCACTTGGTCTTGTGGGGCGTGAACTCCAGGAGCTGGTGATCGCTCCAGTAGGAGTTGTGCAGGAGATGGGCGCGGTCCTCGCGCCACTTGCCGTCCGCGCCCGCCAGGAACACCCGCACCGCGCCCAGATCCGCCGGCAACAGCCGCCGGTCCAGCACGAACCCGTCCACCGCCTGCCCCGGCTGCAACCTCGCCGCCAGGCCATAGTATGACTCCCGCTCCGTGGCCGGGATGCCGGGGAGGTCCGGGGGCAGGGGGCCGGCGGCGCAGTCGGTCTGGCCCAGGATGCGGTGCGGCCGGGACAGCTTGGCCACGGCCTGGGTGCGGATGATCCGGAAATCGCCCAGGGCCTGGCCCTCAAAGGCGATGGCCCGGCGCTCCAGATGCGCCACGATGCCCGGCTCGTCCTCGGGGTAGACCACGAAGACGTGCGGCGCGGCGAAATCCAGGGTGCGGGCGGCAAAATCCCAGCGCCGGTAGGCGTTGGCGTAGAGTTGCAGGTCGGTGTACAGGGGGATCATTTTGCCCGGCAGACCACCGGCTTTTTGCAGCCCGGCGTTGACCCAGGGATAGGTGAGCACCGTGGCGCCCTCCTGCCGCGCCAAGACCTCCCGCAGGCGGGCCAGGTCCCGGTCCGGGCGGGGCTCCCCTTCCTTGTAGATCACCACCTCCCCCACGGTCCAGGCGTGGCCGGGAGCCTCGCGCAAGGGGCCCAGGCGCAAATGGGTGATCATCTCCCCGTCCAGATACACGTCCACCTGGCCGCTGCCGAACAGCCGCGGCCGGCCCCGGAAGCGCAGGAACGACTCCACGATGTGCTCGGCCCGGCGGGCAATGCGCCAGGTGCGGCCGTCCGACGACACCTCCACCAAAAGGCTGCGGGGGAAGTCTCCCAGGCTATTGCCCGGGTAGAGGGTGAGCTTGGACACCGGCTGGGGCCGGCTGAGGCGGATCACCAGACGATCCCGGGCGCTCTGGGCCCGCGCCGTGCGCCACTTGGTGGAGATGTTGCCGTCCGTGAGCTGGGGCGCGTTCCGGCCTTCCGGCCCGGCGGAGAGGGAGGCCACCTCCTCGGTGATGTCCAGGTGCGCGGTGGGTGCGGCCGAAAAACCGTGGAACACCGTGAACTTGCCCACCTGGGACCGCTGGTGGGAGTCATAGAGCATGCCCAGGTGGGAGGCCAGGTGGTCCGCGTGGGGCACGCCCACGGCGTCGTTGGTGATGATGGCCGCAGCCCGCGCGGTGTCCACGGAACGGAGGTAGCGGACATTGCGGAAGCCGCCGAAATCGGCGCAGATGATCCGGCCCCCGGACTCGAAGGTGAGCGTGTGGGCCACAGTGTAATGGGCATAGGCGTGCCGCAGGCCCTGCTCCTCCAAAAAGCTGATGAGCCGGGTCAGGTCCCGGTCGTGCGGGTTGGTGAAGTTTTCGCGCACGTAGGCGAAGTTGAACGGCACCAGCATCACCAGGAGGAGCGGCACCAATACGGCGTGCCAGGCGCGGTGCCGATCGCCCAGGCGGTGGAAGCCCCCGGCCAAAAGGATGGGCAGGGAGGAATACAGGGGCAGGCCGTAGCGGGTGAGCACCAGGCTGCCCTTTTCGCTGAACACGTAGCTGAGGGCCGCGGCGGCGAAGCTGAGCACCAGGAGGTCCCATACCCCCGGGGCGCGGCGCCGGGTGAACACCGCCCGCAGGAAATCCCGGCCGTCCCGCACCAGCCACCCGAGCGCGAGCCCGGCCAGCACCACCCCCATGACCACGGTGAGGGGGCCGTGCCAGTCGGACTGGATGTATTCGTGGGTGCGGCCCAGCAGGGTGCAGAGCATCTCGAACAGGTTGCGGAAATGCCCCGGCAAATCAGCCAGGCCCGCCCCGCCCTTGGCCCGGGTGAAGCTCTGGAAATCGTGCCCGAGGTTCCAAATCCACAGGGGCAGGCTGCCCACCACCAGGGCCGCCAGGCCCCAGAGGAGGTCCCGCCGGAAAAAAGCCCCGCGATCCTTCAAGAACAGCACCAGGAGGCAGGTGGCGAGGTAGGGGACGATCATCAGGAAGGTCCACAGGCCCAGCCCGGCCACCAGCCCCCAGGCCACGTACAACCGCCGCCGCCGGGCGGGGTCTTCGGTGACCAGAAGGCGGGAGGTGAGATACAACAGGACCGTGCCCAGGGCCAGGGTGTGGGTGTAGCCGCCGATGGTGGAGAGGCTGTACTCCGACAGGGCCAGGGGCGGGATAACCAGGAAGATGGCCAGATACCAGGGGAAGCGGCGGCCGGTGGCCTCTTGGGCCAGCTTCCAGGCAAAAACCGCGTAGATGCCGAAGAAGACCAGCACCGAAACCCGGAGCATCAGGGTGGAGGGGCCGAACACCTTGAACAGGGCCGCCGCGGCCAGGGCGTCCAGGGAGCCCAAATAGGGGTGGGCCCAATACACCAGGGGAAAATGGCCCTCCAGCATGTCCAGGGCCATGAGCCCCGGAATGGATTCATCGTAATAGACGTAGTGGTAGGAGGGCAGAAACAGGAAAAAAAGGCGCGAGGCGATGACCGCCAGGACGAACAAAACCAGGATGACAATACGCGTTTTACTGTTCTTAGTTCCGGAGGATGGCGCGGAGGGAATAGGAGTCATCTAGCCGTTATTTTGGGCATTCCCCTAGGGCAGCGATGGCTTGCGGGCAGGTCCGCGGGGAATATTACGGCCTGGTTGGCTGTTGGAATAATGTTACCAGAGTGACCAAAATGATTCCAGAGAAACCGTGCGGCGGGGAGAAAGCGGCCGGGCCCGGCGCAGATCCGCGGGCCCGCCCGCCAGCGGCTACTGATTCACCGCCTGGCCCAGAATGGGCAGGTTTTCGTTGAGCCAGGTCAAGCGCTCGCCCAGGTAGGTGATGAGGTCGCTGGTCCCGGTCTGCAATTCGGCGGCGGCCTGTTCCGCCGTGCCGTTGTAACACTGGTAGTCCCGGGCGTAGGACCCGTTCGACGAGAGAGTGTCTGACTGCTCCTGCACCAGGGTGGCGATGCGGGTGGGGCTGAAGGCCCCGGTCTCGTCCAGGGTGCCCGCGGTCCAGGCGCTGGTTACCGCATCCTGGAAGCCCTCATACGTGGACAGGGTGGTCCACCACCACGGCGCCTGGGTCATGCTCAAATCC
Source organism: Deltaproteobacteria bacterium (assembly GCA_020444165.1). The sequence continues at coordinate 41,708 of JAHLLK010000048.1, forward strand.
GTGAAGAGCCAGCCCTCGGGGTTCTTGTAATCGCCCACGGCGTAGTTCAGGTCCGGGTTGGCGTAGCTCTTGTTCTTGTCCCACAACGGACCGGCGTAAAGCTTGCCCGGGGTGATGGTGCCGTCTTGGTTCTTCGCGTCGGGCTGACGATACATGAAGGTGGAGCGGTGATAGCCGTCGGGGTCCTTGGCCACCTCGTTCAAGAGGAAGTACTCGGCGAAGCTGTTGAGGTCGGTGTAGTTCTCCACCATGTTCCAGTAGGTGGTGGGGTCGATGACGCTGCTGTCGGGGGTGGCCGGGGTGGTGATGTACCCGCTGGGAGCCCCGTTGAACATATAGGCCCAGCCCCTGAAGTCGCCGGTGGCGCTGGGGTTGTACCACCAGTTTTCAATGGCGGTGGCGTAGTCGCCCGTATTCAGGAAGTCTGCCTCGGGCCATTCCACCAGCGCCGGGTCGCCGGTGTTGGCTATGGCGGTGCTGCCGTTGTTGAAAACCAACCTGCTGTCGTCCGAGGGAGTGTTGAGCTGCAATAGGAGCCCGCCCAGCGCGCCCGTGGCCGGGGGGGCGTAGGTGGTGGGGATGTCCACCCGGTTGGGGTCGGCCGCGATCTTTTCCAGATTGAGGTACACCCCGGCGTAGCTGTTCAGCAATTCGGTCAAAGTCGGCAGGGTTTTGTTTTGCATTTCGTCCGCGGTCTGGCCGGTGACGATGAACATCTCGAAGTACTTGGTGCGGGGAGCCCAGGCGTTGCTGCCGGTGTTCTCGCCCAGGGTGCGCTGCATGTCAAAGGCCAGCATGTTGCGGAGCATGACCTTGTCCACCGCGCCGCAATCGTTGAACACCCACTCGTCGCCGCCATAGGGCATGTCCAGGAAGTTGGCCCCGGAAACCGGCCAGTCGCCCTCCAGCTTCACCGCGAATTGCGGTTTGGCCGCGCCCTTGGTGCTCTGGCCGCGGATGTGGACCTTGGCCCCCACTTCCAACGCCGCGCTGTTCAGCTGGTTCGGGTTCTTGGCGTCGATCAGGGACACGCCCTGCGCAAGGGACCCGTCCAAGTAGAAGAGATTCACGTCCGTGCTGGCGGTCAGGTCTTCCACCGAGGCGGCGCTGGTGGTCATCACCACCACGGAATTATTTAAAAAATAGTTGTCCGGCCAGGTTACCGCGCCGGTGTTGCCGGCAAGGGCTGGTGCGGCGGCCAAGAGGACGAGGGGTAAAAGCAGGCTCAGGATGAGGGGCGAGGAAGTACGTCTGGCGAGCGGCATGGGTCTGCTCTCCTTGGCATGATGATGGCAATGATTTCCAGACGGCAGGGATATCTTAACATTTCGCGGGGGAATGGGAACGTTTTTGTGCGGCTTGGGCCCGCGGGGGAGCGGCTGCCCTGCCCCGGCGGAACCCATGGCCGGGAATTTTATTGGCTGCTCGTAGCGTTACGGGCATTCTGGAACCAGGAACCCGGCCCTGTCCGCTGGATTCAGGGCCTACCAACCTTCATCCGGCGGAAATCATGCCGCGCCGGAGGAAAAGGATATCGTCATGTCCTCCCCATCCAGCCCCCTGCCCCGCCCCGAAACCCTCCCCGCCACCATGGCCGCGGTTCTCTTGACCGGCCACGGCGGCTTCGACCGGCTGGCCTATCGGACCGACGTGCCGGTCCCCCGCCCCGGGGCGGGCGAGTTGCTCATCAAGGTGGGCGCGGCCGGGGTCAACAACACCGATATCAACACCCGCATCGGCTGGTACTCCAAGGCGGTGCGCGGCGCGACCGACCAGGGCGCCGCCCAGGGCTTGAACGCCGTGGACGAGCGGGACGCCAGTTGGTCCGGCACGCCGCTGGCCTTCCCCCGCATCCAGGGCGCGGACTGCTGCGGCCGGGTGGTGGCCGTGGGCTCGGGGGTGGACGCGGCCCGCCTGGGCCAGCGGGTGATCGTCCGGACCATGCTGCGCACCTACGTGGGCCATCGCCCCTGGGAATGCTGGACCCTGGGCTCGGAGTGCGACGGCGCCTTCGCGCAATACCTCAAGGCCCCGGCCGCGGAAACCTATGCCGTGAACGCAGCCTGGAGCGACGGCGAACTGGCTTCCATCCCCTGCGCCTATTCCACGGCCGAGAACCTGCTGCACCGGGCCGGGCTGGCGGCTGGCGAACGGGTGCTCATCACCGGGGCCTCGGGCGGGGTCGGCTCGGCCGCGGTGCAACTGGCCCGCCGCCGGGGGGCGGAGGTCAGCGCCGTGGCCGGCGCGGCCAAGGCCGCCGCAATCCGGGCCTTGGGCGCGGCGCGGGTGATCCCCCGCGGGGAGAGCCTGGTGGCGGCCTTGGGCCCCCAAAGCGTGGACGTGGTGGTGGATCTGGTGGCCGGCCCGGGCTGGCCCGCGCTGCTGGAAGTGCTCCGCCAGGGTGGCCGCTACGCCGCGGCCGGGGCCATCGCCGGGCCGCTGGTGGAACTGGACGTGCGCACCCTGTACCTCAAGGACCTCTGCCTCCTGGGCTGCACTTTCCAGGAGGACGTGGTCTTCGAAAACCTGGTGGGCTACATCGAGAGGGGGGAGATAAGGCCCGTGGTGGCCGGCGTCTATCCCCTGGCGGATATCGTGGCGGCGCAAAAGGCCTTCCTGGCCAAGGATTTCGTGGGGAAATTGGTGCTGGAGCCGCCGGCCTGAGGCAAGGGGGGCAACCGCCCCCAGGCGACCTGACCCTGTCCGTCCTCCTCGTCGCCGCCCCGTGAGGGCCCGCCGGTCCTGCCCGGGAGCTACGAAATTTCTCGGTAGGCGGTCAAGATTTCGCCAATGGCGGCTTTCTGGTTGGGGGTCAGGACGAAATCAGCGTCATATTTCCCGCTAAACCTTACAATCACTTTCTTGGCCTTGGCCACGGCCTCCAACATGGCCTGGATGGCGGGGTCCACGGCAAGATCGACGGTTTCCGAGGGATGGCCACCAAAAATATCCTTTTTATTGTCCCTAAATTCATTTATGGCAATGGTAAATAATTTGTCGTCGGCTTTTACCAATATTTTATTGAAAAACAACCATTTGTACCCATCATATCTCGCCTTGAACCGCTTCCAGACATCTCCATTTTTCATGCCGATATAAACATAAAAAGCTGCGCCACCTCTGAGATGAAAATGCGGAGAATGCCACGAATAAAACCAAGTTATGCCTTCAACCTCATCAATTTTCCTTTCCAGATACTTTACGGGGTTCA
>JAHLLK010000151.1 GCA_020444165.1 Deltaproteobacteria bacterium
ATGACCATCTCGGCCACCTGCACGTGGCGCTGGGCCGGCTCGTCAAAGGTGGAGCTGATGACCTCGCCCTTGACTGAGCGCTGCATGTCCGTGACCTCCTCGGGCCGCTCGTCGATCAGCAGCACGATGAGCACCACCTCAGGGTGGTTGGCGGCCAGGGAGTTGGCGATGTTCTGCAGGAGCATGGTCTTGCCGGTGCGGGGGGCGGAGACGATGAGCCCGCGCTGGCCCTTGCCGATGGGGGTCATCAGGTCCATGACTCGGGCGGAGAAATTCTTGGACTTGCCCTTGACTTCCAGGAGCAGCCGCTCGTCGGGATACAGGGGCACCAGGTTGTCGAAGAGGATCTTGTCCCGGGCCACCTCCGGCGGCTCCATGTTGATGTGCTCCACCTTCAGGAGGGCGAAGTAACGCTCGCCTTCCTTGGGGGGGCGGATCTGGCCGCTTATGGTGTCGCCGGTGCGGAGGTTGAAGCGCCGAATCTGGGAGGGAGAAACGTAGATATCGTCGGGCCCCGGCAGATAGTTGTAGTCAGGAGCCCGTAAAAAGCCGAAGCCGTCGGGCAGGATCTCCAGGACGCCCTCGCCGTAAATGGCGCCATTGCGTTCCGCCTGCGCGGTCAACAGGGCGAAGATAAGCTCCTGTTTCCGCATGCCCGCCGCGCCTTCGATATGAAACTCACGGCCCATGGCCGTAAGCTCTGCGATGGGCTTTTCCTTCAATTCCACGATGTTCATGCTTCCGCCATTCACGGGGTCGCGGCCCCTTCCCCGAGAAGCCTTTTTCTCGGTGTTCCTGGGAGTTTCGTTTTCATTCTTAGTCACTTAATCAGTCCGTTATTTCTGGGTTAGGACCAAGATCACAGGCGTACCCGGCTGAAGCGGCACGTTTTGGAGCACAAAGGTGCAGGTGCCTGGCCTGGCCTAGCTAGACGAGAATTTACTGTTTCAATAGGTACTCGGGCCTGATTGTTAACGGAGTAGATCGGTAAATGTCTTTAAGGGTTGCAAGGGATCGCCTGGAAACCCACGCTCGTAGCCACACCGCGGGATTGCAGGGGCGGACCAGGGCGGCCGGCCCGGAACCGCCGGCCGGGGCCACGCTGGTTCCGCGAATTAATCCACCTGGCAGGCAGGCGAACTGTTATGCGGAGAAAGCCTTGGGAAAAAGGCGTTCCTCGGCGAACACTTCTCGAAGGCCCCAAGGTCTTCGCGCAGCCGAAAACGCGGACGTTTTGGCATCTCCCCGGCTGATATTATGATTGGGGATCGGATTGGGTCCGGCGTGAAACCTTCTCGGTTTGTTTCGTGATTTGAAGCCAAACCGACTGGAGTTGTCTCCGAGTTTCTTCCAATGTCCCGGTGTTGTCAACCACAAATTGGGCCAAAGCACGCTTTTCGGCCAAGGGCATCTGGGCCGAAAGCGCGGCGCGGGCCTGGGTTTCACTCACTTTATCCCGGGCCATGAGCCGGGCTACCTGGACCTCGGGCGGCACGAAAACCACCAGGGTGGCGTCAAACAAGGCCTGCCAGCCGGTCTCGAACAACAACGGCACATCCACCACCACCACCCCGTCCTGTCCTTCCAGGCGGGCCAACTCCCGGGCCACCCCCCGGGCCACCTCGGGATGCACGATGGCGTTGAGGCGGCGGCGGGCGCCTGCGTCGTGGAAAACCATCTCCCGCAGCCGCCGCCGGTCCAACTCGCCGTCCGCCGTGAACACCTGCGGTCCAAAGGCCTCCCGGAGGGCGGCCAGGGCCGGCGAGCCCGGCTCCACTGCCTGGCGGGCCAGGACATCGCTGTCCACCAGCTGGGCGCCCAACTCCACCAGGAGCCGGGCCACCGCACTTTTCCCGCTGGCAATGCCGCCGGTAAGCCCCAGCTTAAACACGATACTCCTCCTCCAGGGCCCGGAGCACCGCCCGGAAATCCGGGGGCAGGGGCGCGGTGAACTCCAGCCACTCCCGGGTAACGGGGTGGGTGAAGGCCAGCCGCACCGCGTGCAAAAGCTGGCGCCCGGCCGCGGCCACGGCTGGGCCGGCTTGGCCGGGCAGGGGACGGCGCTCCCGCCGCCCGCCATAGACCTTGTCGCCCACCACCGGGAAGCCCGCCTCAGAGAGGTGCACCCGGATCTGGTGGGTGCGCCCGGTGGCGATGTTCACCCGGAGGAGCGAGGCCGCGTCGCCAAAACGGGAGACCACCCGCCAGCGGGTCAGCGCCGGCTTGGTGTGGCGGCCTTGGCTGGACATGCGCTTGCGGTCGGTGGGGTGGCGCCCGATGCCCGTCGCCACCCGGCCCGTGACCGGAGGCAGGCCGTGCACCAGGGCCAAATATTCCTTTTTCACCCGCCCGGCCGCGAACTGGGCCACCAGGCCACGGTGGGCTTGGTCGTCCTTGGCCGCCACCAGGGCCCCGCTGGTGTCCTTGTCCAGGCGGTGCACAATGCCCGGCCGTTCCTGCCCCCCCACCACGGCCAAGCCGCCGGTGTGGTGCAAGAGGCCGTGCACCAGGGTGTCGTCCTGATGACCGGCCGCCGGATGCACCACCAACCCGGGCGCCTTGTTGATCACGATGAGGTGGGCGTCTTCATAGAGCACCGCCAGGTCCATGGGGATGGGAGCCAGCTCGCTGGGCTTGGGTGGCGGCAGGGTCACCTCCAGGCGCTGGCCCGCCACGGCCCGCTGGGCGGCCCGGGCCGGCCGGCCCTCGGCCAAGACCCGTCCCTCCTTCAAGAGGCGTTGCACCTGGTTGCGGCTGAACTCCGGGCCCAGGAGCTTCTGCACCACTTGGTCCAGACGCTGACCTTGGTCCTCAATAGGGACAAAAAATGTCGGCGAGGTCATGGGCGGGGAAACCGGCTCAGGCCTGGAACAGGCCCTCCACCTCGGCTTCGATCTCCTGCTCGCTGGCTTGGCGGGCGATGGAGAGCTCTTTGATCAACAAGTTGCGCGCCGTGTCCAGCATCTTGCGCTCGCCAAAGGACAATTCCTTGTCGCAACGCAAGAGGCAGAGGTCCCGGAGCACCTCGGCCACTTCAAAGACCGAGCCGGTCTTGATCTTCTTCATGTAGTCGCGGTAGCGGCGGTTCCAGGTCTGGTTCTCGATGGTCACATCGTGATCGGAGAGGATGGCGAAAACCTGGGAGACTTCTTCGTGGCAGATCACCGGCCGAAGGCCCACGTTCTGGGCGTTGGTGATCGGCACCATGATGATCATGTCATTTTCAAGAATTCGCAGAATGTAGAATTTTTCGGGTTGTCCGTTGATTTCTTTTTGCTCAACGGACTCGATCACCCCGACGCCGTGGGCGGGGTAAACCGCAAGCTGACCTTGATCGAACATGAACTCTCCCGGAAGTAAGGGAGGTAGCGGAAAGTATAAGCTACACAAATTGTTATTTTATCATCCTCAGCGGCCATGTCAAGAAACTTGGTGATAATACGGTGACAACCCCGCAGTGGAGAGGCGGCCAGGAGGTGCGCGGAAGGCAAAAAAACGGGGCCGGCCCGGAGGCCGGCCCCGCTGGGAACATTTGTTCCGGTTTGGCTTAGTTCAGCCAGCCAACGGTGCCGGCCAGCACGGGACCGAGCACCAGACTCACCACGCTCATCAGCTTGATGAGGATGTTCATGGCCGGACCCGAGGTGTCCT
>JAHLLK010000152.1 GCA_020444165.1 Deltaproteobacteria bacterium
GCGGCTGGCATATCGTGTCGGGGCAGCGTGCCGCTGCTGGCGTAGCGGGTCGGGTCGAGTTTCCATGCAAGCGGGAGCGTGTTCGCTCCCGAAGTTGCGCAGCATCGAATCAAATCGTATCTCAAGGCCGCATGCTGCGGCTACCAAAGTGAGTCGGGCGGGGTCGGCGACCGGGGCAAGGAGGAATTATCCCCAGCTCGCAATCCCAGCCGGATATTCTATTTGTAGCAGCATTCGGAGGGAGAGGAGCGCACCATGGCGGAGGAATTTCCGCGGCCGCGGCTTTTTGTCAGCAAGTGCCTGGAGTTCGCGCCTTGCCGCTGGAACGGCGAGGTCATCCGGGACGCGCGGGTGCGGGCCCTGGCCCAGGTGGCGGATTTGGCGCCCCACTGCCCCGAGGTGGAGATCGGCCTGGGCATCCCCCGGGCTCCCCTGCGGATAGTCGACCAGGGCCAGGGGCCGCGCCTGGTGCAGCCCTCCACCGGCCGGGACGTCACCGGCGAGATGACCGCCTTTCTCCACGACCTGTTCCGGGGGCTGGGCGAGGTGGACGGCGCGGTGCTCAAGAACCGCTCGCCTTCCTGCGGGCCCTGGGACGTGAAGCACTACCGGGGAGCCGAGCCCGGGGCGGCCAGCCGCCGGGGGCCGGGGCTCTTCGGCGGGGCCTGGCCCGGGGAGCGGCCCGGGACGCCGCTGGTGGACGAAGGCCGGCTACGGAATTTCGGCTTCCGCGAACATTTTTACACCCAAGTCTTCACCCTGGCCCGCTTTCGCCAAGCGCGGGAAGAGGGCGGGCGGGGCAGCCTGGTGGATTTTCACAGCCGGGCGAAGTTGCTGCTCCTGGCCTATAACCAGGACCAGATGCGGCAGCTGGGCCGGGTGGTGGCCAAGCAGGACCAGTTGCCGCCCGCCGCGGGGTGGGCCGCCTATGGGGAGGGCCTCTCGCGGGCCCTGGCCACGCGGCCCAAGGTGGGCGGCCACGTGAACGTGGTGCTCCACGCCCTGGGCTACTTCTCGCGGGAGCTGAGCCGTGAAGAGAAAGCGCATTTCCTGGACCTGCTGCAAAACTATCGCGATCACCGCCTGCCCTTGTCGGCGCTCCTGGTGCTTTTGCAGTCGTGGATCAAGCGGTTCGAACAACCGTACCTGGCCGGGCAAATCTACTTCCGGCCCTATCCCGCCTCGCTCTTGGAAATCGCCGATTCGGGCAAAGGCCGCGGCCGCGTGCCGCGGCTCCCAATGCGGGTCGGGGGAGGCCAGCCCGCGGACTGATCTCGCGAGCTCCCGAAGCAGGCTCGCCGCTTGACGGTCGGGTGAAGCCCACCTCCGCCCCCAGCTCATTCGCTCCCGAAGCAGGGTTGAAAACCCCCGTCCAACCCCCCATTGGTTTTCTTTTAGGAAGGGGGGTGTGGGGGGAAACCCTTTTCTTTTTGCAAAAAAGAAAAGGGTTTCCCCCCACAATCACTTCTTAAAACAAACTCCAAGCCATCTTTATGGCCATCAAAAGCAAAAAGACGGCGAAGAATTTCTTGACCACGGGGACGGGGAGGGTATGGGCGAGTTTGGCGCCCAGGGGGGCGGTGAGCACGGAGATGGCGGCGACGCCGGCCAGGGCGGGGAGGTAGATATAGCCGAGGCTGTGGGGGGGCAGGCTGGTGGCGTGCCAGCCGTTGACGATATAGCCCAGGGTCCCGGCGATGGCGATGGGGAAGCCGATGGCGGCGGAGGTGCCGATGGCTTCGCGCACGGCCACGTTGCAGTAGATCATGAAGGGCACGGAAAGGGAGCCGCCGCCGATGCCCACCAGGCTGGAGACCACGCCGATGATGCCGCCCACGCCGGTGATGCCGGCCAGGCCCGGGAGGCCGCGGGAGGCCTTGGGCTTGATGTCCAGGAGGAGTTGGGCCGAGACGTAGGCCAGGAAGGCCGCGAAGAAGCCTTTGAGGAAGCCGGTGCTGAGTTGGGCGGCCACCCAGGAGCCGCAGAAGGTGCCGAGGAAGATGCCCGCCACGATGCGGAACACGATGTCCCAGTGCACTGCCCCGCGTTTGTGATGCGCGCGCACGCTGGAGACCGAGGTGAACATGATGGTGGCCAGGGATGTCCCCAGGGCGATGTGCATGAGGTGCTCCGGGGGCAGGCCCTGGGCGGTGAGCACGAAACTCAGGGCCGGCACGATGACGAGCCCGCCGCCGACGCCCAACAGCCCGGCCAGGACGCCGGCCACCGCGCCCACTACGGCATAGAGCAGCCAAAACAGAGTCATATCCATGGGAGACCCCCGGCGCGGGACCTGGTCCCCGCGTTTGACAGGTGTCGGTGAAGAGCTAAGAATACCGCCCGCCGGGCGGTTGGCAACCCGGCGGGCGGGGGGGGGAACGCGGGATGACTCCCGCGGGGGTGATAAGGCAGCCTGCTACAGGCGGCCGGCTACCAGCGGCCCACGGCCGGGGAGGGGCCGGCGCCGGCCTGGCGGGCGGCGGCGATCATGGCCCGGAGGTTTTCCTCTTTGACCACGGGCCAGAGGTCCGAGCCGGGCCACACGGCGTCCACCCCGGCGGCCACGATTTCGGTGATGGCCTGGGCCGCGGCCGCGGGGGTGGTTTCGGGCTTGGCCGGCAGGGCGAACACGTCGAAGTTGCCGAAGACGAGCTGGTCCGGGCCCAGCTTGTCCCGGGTGGCGGCCAGGTCATTCTTGTGGTCCACGGCCAGGGCCCGGGCGCCGAGGCCGGCCAGGGCCTCCACCAGGGCGTCGCTCTTGCCGGGCATGTGCAGCACCACGGGGAGGTCCGGCCAGGCGGCGATGATGTGGGCCAGGCGGGGCAGGGTCAGGGCCTTGGCCAGGCGGGGTGGCAGCACGTCGGCCGAGGCGCCGGGCTCGGACAGGGTGAGGTAGTCGGCCCCGGCCGCGGCCCAATGGCTTCCCACGGCGGCCACCGCCTCGGTGAGGGTGTCCAGGGCGGCTTCCACTTTGGCCTTTTCCTTGAAGGAGGCCTTGAGCACCATCTCCAGCTCCAGCACCTGGCCCAGGTTGGTGAAGGGCCCCCGCAGCCACACGCCCACCGGAAGGTCCGGGGCCAGCTCCCGGGCCCGGGCCACGGCCTGGGTCACCAGGGGGATGCGGCCCCGGGTCAGGAGGTCCGCGGGCAGGCTCACTTCGTCCAAGGTCTGCCAGACCCGGCCGGACACGGTGGGGAACAGCACTTGGTCGGCGTTCTCGTAAAAATTCACGGTGCAACCCAGGGCCTCGGGCAGGATGCCCAGGTCAAAGGGCAGGGTGACCGCGTCGAAGCCCATGCGGAGAGCCGAGTCCACGGCGGCCCGGGCCATGCGTTCGGGGTCCGTGTGCAGGCTGGCGAAGCTCCAGCCCAGCTCGTCCAGGGCCGGCTGCACGACCATGGACAGGCCGGAGAAAAAGGGCATGACGTCCAGGGGCTCCCGGTTGAACAGGGCGGCGACCCGCTGGCGGGGAGTGAGGCTCGGCATGCGGCACCTCCGGACCGGCCGGGGAGGGCCGGTAAAAAAATTGGTAATAAATGGCAGCTATGCATTCGGGGCCCGGGACGGGGCAGGTTCTGGGCCGGCATTCACTACAATTCG
>JAHLLK010000049.1 GCA_020444165.1 Deltaproteobacteria bacterium
GGCCAGGTGCACGTCGTAGGCGCCGATGTGCTGGGTGATGCCGCCGGCCTCGCCCTGGGTCACGTTGGTCTGGCGGATCTTGTCCAACAGCGAGGTCTTGCCGTGGTCCACGTGGCCCATGATGGTGACCACCGGGGGCCGCAGCTTCAGGTCCTCGGGCTGGTCGGTCTGGGCCTCCAGGAAGGTGTCTTCCTCAAAGCCCACCCGGTCCACCTCGAAGCTGAACTCGGCGGCCACCAAGGTGGCCTCCTCCACGTCCAGGGCCTGGTTCAAGGTGACCATCATGCCCATGCGCATCAGGCGGGCCACCATCTCGGTGGCCTTGATGCCCATGCGTTTGGCCAGTTCGCCCACGGTGATGGCCTCGCCCACCTTTACCCGGCGCTTGATGGCCTTGGGCGTGGTGAGTTCGGTCTTCTTGGTGCGTTTGGGCTGGGCGCCGCGGCGCTTGCCCCGGCCGGCCCGACCGCCGTAAAGGTCGGCCTTTTCCAGGATCTCCTTGTGGCGGCCACCGGAAGCCTTGCGCATCAACACATCGTCGTCGGGGATGGCGCCGGCTTTCTTGGCCTTCTTGCGCCGGCTGCGCCCCCGGTCGGACTTGTCGGACAGGGGAGCTTCCTCCGGGGACACCTCGGCCGTGCGGGCCGGGGGCCGCGGCCCACTGCGGTAGGGCCGTTCGCCGGGGGCTTCCCGCGGCCCAGCGGGCGTGGTGGGGGCCACCGGGGTGGTGGGCCGGCTGATGATGCGGGCCGGCTCGTCCTTGAGAGGACGGCGCTTGGCCGGGGGACGGGCCTTGTCCGCGGGCGCGGGGCGCTTGCCCTCGGGCTCCGGCCGGGGGGCCGGTCCGCGGGAGCGCTCGCCACCCGGGGCCGCGGCGTGGCCAGCGGCCTGGGGCGGCGCGCCCGGTGCGGCCGCAGCCGGGGCTGGGGCCGGCGGCGCGGGACGCCGGACCGGAGCTTCTTCCTTGGGCGGCGCCGGTTTGGCCGGCGGTGCAGCCGGGGGAGCCGCAGCGGCCGGAGCCGGGGGCTCCGGGGCGGGCTTCGGTTCCGGAGCCGGCGGGGCCGGTGGCGGGGCCACGATGCGGGCCGGGGTGTCGGCCTGACGCCGGGCGGACTTGGGCGCCGGCTTGGGCTCGGCGGCCGGAGTCTCGGCCGAGGCCGTCTCCGCCGCGGAGGCCTCTGGGGCCGGAGCCTCGGGAGCCGTGGCCTGGGCCGCGGCCGCCGGGGGCTCGGCCGCGGGCGCGGGGGCCTTTTCCGGAGCAGCCGGCGAGGCGGCCTCGGCCGAGGGTTCGGCCGCGGTTTCTTCCGCCGCGCGAAGGTCCCAAGCCGTCTCGGCCTCGGACTCGGTTTCGGAGGCGGCCTCCTCCTCGGTGCCGGAGGTTTCCACCTTGGTGCGGCGGCGACGGATGACCCGGGTGGTCACCCGTTTTTCCTCCACCACTTCCGAGCGATCTTCCTTGAACCTGTCCTTGAGCGTGGACAGATCCTCGTCGGAAATGACGCTCATGTGGTTACGGACGTCCAGGCCCATCTCCTGCATGTCGCGCAGAAGGTCCTTGTTGTCCATCTTGAGTTCCTTGGCCAGCTCGTAGACCCGCATATTCGCCGTTAAAACCTCTTTAAGCTCGCTGGTTTCCAGTCTGGAGAAAAGGCTCCAGCCTGGCTGACAAATCATCCCAGGCCCCCTGGGGCAGGGTGCGCCTGAAGAGCCTGTCCTTTTGCCGCCGACCCATTAGCCGGTCGCGGCAAGAGGCCAGGGGGCAGAGATAGACCCCCCGTCCCGGCAAGCGCCGCCGGGGATCGGGGGTGACCACGCCGTCCGCACAAGCCAGCCGAAGCAGGCTCTCTTGCGGAGCCTTGCGGCCACAGGCCGCGCAGGTCCGCTGGGGACGGGCGGCGCCCGGAGTCATCAGGCCTCCTCCCGCTCCCCGTCCGGAGTCTCCTCCGGCAGAGAGGCGGTCTGAGGGGCCTCCGCCGTGGTTTCCGCTTCCGCCGGGGCCGCGGTTGCCACTTCGTCCGCGGCTTCGCTTGCCGTCTCGGCTTCCGCTTCGGCCTCGGCATCCGCTTCCGCTTCGGCCTCGGCATCCGCTTCGGCCTCGGCTTCCGCTTCCGCTTCGGCCTCGGCTTCCGCTTCGGCTTCGGCATCCGCTTCCGCTTCGGCCTCGGCATCCGCTTCCGCTTCGGCTTCGGCTTCAGCCTCGGCTTCAGCTTCGGCCTCTGCTTCCGCCGTGGGAGCCGCCGGGGCGAACGGATCAGGCTGCGCCTGCTCCTGGGCCTGGCGGCGCTGACTGACGTAGTTCCGAGCGTCGCCGATCAGGGTGGCGGCCCGGTCCTCGTCGATGCCCGGCAGGGCGGCCAGATCGGCCACGTCGGCCTCGGACAGCGCTTCGGCCGAGCCGTAACCAGCCTGGAACAGGGTGTCCGCACCCACGTCGCTGACGCCCACCACATCCAACAGGGAGCGGTAGCCATCCCGGAGGGCTTCGCCGTACTTGGATTCGCTTTTCACGTCGATGCGCCAGCCGGTGAGCTTGCTGGCCAGCCGAACGTTTTGGCCCCGGCGGCCGATGGCCAGGGAAAGCATCTCGTCGGCCACGATGACTTCCATGGACTGGTTGGCCTCGTCCACCACCACCCGGCTGATCTCGGCCGGGGCCAGGGCGTTGACCACGTAGCGGGCCGGGTCCGGGTCATAGGCGATGATGTCGATCTTCTCGCCCCGGAGTTCCTGCACCACGGCCTGCACCCGGGAGCCTTTCATGCCCACGCAGGCGCCCACCGGGTCCACGTCGCGGTCCGAGGAGCTGACCCCGATCTTGGTGCGGGAGCCGGGCTCCCGGGCCACGCCCTCCACGGTCACGATGTTCTCGGCGATCTCCGGCACTTCCAGATCGAACAGGGCCTCGATGAACCCCGGATGGGTGCGCGAGAGAATGATCTGGGGCCCGCGCGAGATGCGTTTGACGTCCAGCACAAAGGCCCGGACGCGGTCGCCGGGGCGGTAACCCTCGCGGGGCACCTGCTCCCGGGGCGGCAGCACGGCCTCGGTGCGCCCCAGGTTGACCACGATGGCCCCCTTGTCGAAGCGCTGCACGATGCCGTTGATGATCTCGCCCTTGCGGTCCTTGAAATCCTCGTAGATGATGTCGCGCTCGGCGTCCTTCATGCGCTGGATGATGACCTGCTTGGCGGACTGGGCGGCGATGCGGCCGAAGTCGCTGGTGTCCACTTTCACGCCCAGTTCGTCGCCTACCTCGCAGCCGGGGTCCAACCTGAGGCCTTCTTCCAAGGAAACCTGGGTCTCGGGGTCGTCGACCTCTTCCACCACTTCCTTGAATTCAAAGACCTCCACCTCGCCCAGCTCGTCGTTGTAGGCGACGTCCACTTCCACCCGGCTGCCCAGCTTGCGGCGGGCGGCCGAGCGCATGGCCTCCTCCAGGGTGTTGATGAGGATTTCCCGATCCAGGCCCTTCTCCCGGGCCACTTGATCGATCATGGTCTTCAGTTCACTCACGTATATCAGCCTCCAGCCTGGCCTTGGCCACCTGAGCCAAAGGCACCGCACTGACCCGCCCACCTTGTTCCAAAAGTACATCCGGACCCGCCAGGCCCTTCAGGGTGCCCAGGAGGGTTCGGGTTGTGCCGTCGGGCTCCCTGACTACCAGCTTGGCCGGGCGCCCCGCGAAAAGCTCATATTCCCGGGGGCTTTTCAGCCGCCGGTTGAGGCCGGGCGAACCGACCTCCAAACTATAGGACCCCTCGATGACGTCCTCTACGTCCAGCAGGTCGCCGATCTGGCGGCTGATCACGGCGCATTCGTCGACGGTGACCCCGCCGTCGGGCCGGTCCACCACCAGCCGCATGAGCCGGCCGCGGCCGCCGCCCCCGCCCAGGGCCAGTTCCACCAGCACCAGGCCTTCGGCCTTGACCACCGGCTCCACCAGGCTCCACAGGCGTTCCTCCAACTCCTTGCGGAACTGGGGAGCGGTTGAAGTGTCACCGCTGGTTGCCATCGGCGGTCCCAAACCTCCTCATACGCCGGCCCAGCCGGGAACGGGCGCCAACAAGCGACGTCAGGTCCGCCCGGGCAGGGCAACGCCAGAGCAGCGTTTCCACTACGCCGGCCGCCGGCGCCAAAAAACGCCGCTAGGTCCGCCCGGGCAATGCGGCGCCTCGACGGCGCCACCGCCCCTGGCGAACCCCACCCCGGCGAGCTTTGGGGTCCCGGACAACACGAGCCCGTTCGTCAACGAGGGTGACCCAAAAGAACCGGCCAGACAAAGTCCACAATCCGAAGCAAGCGGCGCAACCCCGGGGGACGGGGCCAGGCAACCCCCTCAAAAAGGGACCTTCCCGGGCGGGGTAGGGCGCTTGCGCCACCCGCCCGCCGGGCGGCAGTCGACACGAACCAAAGTGGAGCGGGCAACGGGACTCGAACCCGCGACCCCGAGCTTGGGAAGCTCGTACTCTACCAGCTGAGTTATGCCCGCTCATCGCCACCGTCCGCCGCCGGATTTTTACCCCAGGCGACGTTTTGCGCGGAAGCTTAGCAAGTCTTAATGATATCGCACCACCGAGCTTCGTCCAGTGGCAGGAGCAACAAGCCTTGTTTAAGCTTTTATCTTTCCGCACCGGTAAGCCGTGGCCCCGGGGTATTCTCCTGGGGTCCGGCAAGGTTATTATAGGGCAACATCCACGATTGGCAAGTGGTAATTAGAGTGGCTAACCGGGCATTGTGGCTGGCTGACAAAAGCTATCCCGACCTTGATGGGCTGCCCCGGGCTAAAATCACGGGTCATCCCCGGGGGCGGCAAACCAGTCGCAGGCGGGTTTGGGGGGGCTGGTTGGCCCGCCGCAGGCAGCCCGGCGACAGCCTGGCATTGCTTTTTGCCCGGGGGCCTGTTATGCCCTTGGGATAGCAGCGGGACCTCCGCCGGCCTTGGCGGCCGGGAGTTGGGGGCTTTGCCGCTGGCTGTGGCATCGGGTGCGAAAGGCCAGTCCGCTTCGGGAGCGCGCGAATTTTGTGCGGAGGAGGGCGCTGCCCGACACGCATCGCCAGCCGCGGCACGCGGCCCGGGTCGGGACGATCGAGGGGCGAGCCTATTTCGGGAGCGCGCGAGTTTTGTGCGGAGAAGGGCCTCGCCCGACACGATACGCCAGCCGCGGCACGCGGCCCGATCCGAGTTGAGCAAAGGGCGGCCCTGCTTCGGGAGCGCGCGAATTTTGTGCGGAGGAGGGCCTCGCCCGACACGCATCGCCAGCCGCGGCACGCGGCCCCGACACGCATCGCCAGCCGCGGCACGCGGCCCGGTCCGAGTTGAGCAAAGGGCGGCCCTGCTTCGGGAGCGCGCGAATTTTGTGCGGAGGAGGGCCTCGCCCGACACGCATCGCCAGCCGCGGCACGCGGCCGCGGCCGCGGCCGCAAGGGAGGTCAAGTTGACGACGGAAATCTCGGGAGGGTTGTCCCGTTTGAAGAGCGAGGTGCTGGATTCGGGGCTCTGCGTGGCTTGCGGCGCCTGCCTGGGCCTCTGTCCCCATATGATATTCCTCGACGGCCGCTTGGCCGCGCCCGACGACTGCGGGCTGGGGGAGGGACGGTGCTGGGATCTCTGCCCCCAGGCGGCAGAGCCGGCGCCGGACCGCCGGCGCGCGGCTTTGGCCCGGGCCCGGGGGCTGACGCCCGAGGGCGACTACGGCCAGGTCCTGGCCCTGTACGAGGCCCGGGCCATGGAGGGCGCCCGCCCGGCCGGCGCGCAATATGGCGGGGTGGTGAGTACGCTCTTGGCCCTGGCCCTGGAGGCCGGCCTGGTGGGCGAGGCCGTGGCCACCGGCCCCGGTCCCGCCGGCGCGCCGGTGGGGCGCCGGCTCACGGACCCGGCCGAGGCGCGGGCCCTGGCCGGCTCGCTGTACGCCGCCGGCGCGGCTCTGGGCGAGGTGAACCGCGCCCTGGCCGAGGAGGCGGACCATGCCCTGGCCGTGGTGGGTCTGCCCTGCCAGATTTTGGCCGCGGCGGCCATGCAAAGCCATCCCCGCTACCCCGCCGCCGGCCGTTTGAAGCTCTTGATCGGGCTGTTCTGCACCCTCAACCTGGACGCCCGGCGGCTGCGGAGCTTGTTGGCAGCGGCCGGGGTGGACGCCGCCCAGGTGACCCGGGCCGACTTCCCCCCGCCGCCGGCCGGGGTGCTCCAGGTCTGGAGCGGGGGGAAACTCACCGAGATTCCCCTGACCCAGGTGGACCAGGCCGTGCTGGCCGGCTGCCGGCGCTGCCCGGACCTGACCGCCGAACTGGCTGACGTGTCCGTGGGGGCCCGGGAGGGGCGGCCCGGCTGGAACACCCTGGTGGTCCGCACCCCGGCGGGCCGGGAGCTGGTGGAACTGGCCGCGGAAAAGGGCCTTTTGGAACTCCACTCCCTGCCGGCCGATTATCTGGCCGGCCTGGCCCAGGCGGCCAGGAACAAGGCGTCCCGGGCCCGGGCCGCCTGGAAGGAGCGCTGATCATGGCCGATCTCGCCAAGCTGGCGGCCGGGCGCCAGGTGCTGTTGCAGGGCAACGAGGCCATTGCCCGGGGAGCCCTGGAGGCGGGGGTGGCCTTTGCCGCGGCCTACCCCGGCAATCCCTCCAGCGAAATTTTGGAAAGCCTGGCCGACTCGGCGGCCACCGCCGGGCTCTATGTGGAATGGTCCACCAATGAGAAGGTGGCCCTGGAGGCGGCGGCCGCCGCTTCCTACACCGGGCTCAGGGCCATGGCCTCCATGAAGCAGAACGGGGTCAACGTGGCCCAGGACTTCATCTGCAACCTTACCATCTCCGGCACCGGGCCGGGCGGCCTGGTGCTGGTGACCGCCGACGACCCCTCGGGCATCTCTTCCACCAACGAGGAGGACGCCCGCTTCATCGCCCGCCTGGCCGACCTGCCGCTGCTGGAGCCCAGCACTCCGGCCGAGTGCCTGGCCATGATGAAGTTCGCCTTTGAGCTTTCCGAGGCTATAGGCAATTTGGTGGTGCTGCGCTCCCTGAGCCGGCTTTCCCACACCCGGGCCGGGGTGACTCCCGGCGAGCTGACCACCGGGCGGACCCGGCCCCGCTGGGACCCCAAGACTATCCATATGACCATCCCGGTGGTGCCCCGCCACCGCCAGATGCACGCCAAGCTGGCCCAGGCCGGGGAACTGATGGCCGCCAGCGGCTTCAACCGCTATCTGGGGCCCGCCGAGCCCGCGCTGTTGGTCATCGCCACCGGCTCCTGCGTGCTCTACGCCCAGGAGGCCCGGGAGCTGTTGGGCCTGGAGTCGCGGGTGGGCATCCTGAAGCTGGGCTGCACCTGGCCCCTGGACGAGAAGCTGATTTTGACGCATCTGGCCCGGGCGGAGCAGATCCTGGTGGCCGAGGAAGTGGATCCCTTTGTGGAGACCGCGGTGGGCTCCCTGTACGCCCGCTACGCCCCGGAGATTGGCCTGTTGCGCATTTTGGGCAAGGGGACCGGGCATCTGCCGGACGTGGGCGAGCAGACCCCCCTGGGCCTGGCCCAGGTCATGGGCCAACTGCTGGAGGTGGCGGTGCCGGGTCCTCCGCCGGAGTATCTGGCCCGCCTGGCCGAGCTCTCGGCCGAATTGGTGCCGCCGCGGGAGTTCGGCTTCTGCCCCGGCTGCCCCCACCGGGCCAGCTACTGGTCCATCAAGCAGGCCCTGGCCCTGGACGGCCGCGACGGCCTGGTGTCGGGCGACATCGGCTGCTACACCCTGGGCCTCCACAGCACCGGCTTCCGCCGGGTCAACTCGGTGCACTGCATGGGTTCGGGGCTGGGCATCAGCACCGGCCTGGGGCAACTGGCCAAATTCGGCTTTGACCAGCCTGTGGTGAGCGTGGTGGGCGACAGCACCTTTTTCCACGCCGCCCTGCCGGCCCTGGTGAACGCCCGCTGGAACCGAGCGGACTACGTGCTGGTGGTCATGGACAATTCGGCCACGGCCATGACCGGCTTCCAGCCCCATCCCGGCACCGGCCAGACCGCGGTGGGGGAGGAGGGCCAGCGGGTGGACCCCGAGGACGTGTGCCGGGCCCTGGGCTTCCCGGTGACCGTGGTGGACCCCTATGACCTGGCCGCCACCCAGGACGCCCTGTACCAGGCCCTGCAACAGGGCGGCGGGGTGCGGGTGCTGGTGTTTCGCCGGCTCTGCGCCCTGGTGCAGAACAAGCGGGGCGGCCATCCCTATGAGATGAGCGTGGACCAGGAACGCTGCCGGGGCGAGGAATGCGGCTGCCACCGCTTCTGCACCCGGGTGTTCCGCTGTCCGGGCCTGGGCTTTGACGAGGCTTTGGGCAAGGCGGTGATCGACCCGGTGGTGTGCGTGGGCTGCGGCGTCTGCGCCCAGATCTGCCCGGCCGGGGCCATCCAGGCCACGCCCAAGCAGGGGGAGGAAGCGGCATGAAGAGGGAACTGGTGCAGGACCCCCTGGACCTGATCGTCACCGGGGTGGGCGGCCAAGGCAACGTGCTGGCCTCCGGCGTCTTGGGCCGGGCCATTTTGGACACGGGCTACACGGTGACCGTGGGCGAGACCTACGGCCTCAGCCAGCGGGGCGGCGCGGTGATGAGCATGGTGCGGGTGACCAAGGGGGAGGCCAAGGGCCCCCTGATCCCGGCCCACCGGGCCACGGCCATCATCAGCCTGGAGCCCCTGGAAAGCCTCCGGATCATGAACACCTACGGCCACCCCGACGTGGTGGTGCTCACCAACGACCGGCCCCTGCCGCCTTTGAACGTGATCAGCGGGGCGGACGAGTATCCGCCGCTGGACCGCCTCAAGGCCGCGCTGGAGGAGACGGCCGGCCGGGTCTACTGGATTCCCGCCACCGAAGTGGCCATGGAACTGGGCAACCCCATCCTGGCCAACGTGGTGATGCTGGGCGCGCTGACCGCCGTGGGGCTGTTGCCCGTGGGCCTGGCCGAACTGGAGGAGACCCTGGGCCAGATGTTCCCCCCGGCCAAGATGGCGGCCAACCGCCAGGCCCTGGCCCGGGGCCGGGAGCTGGCCGTGGCGGCCGCCGCCCGGGCCTGAAAACCCTGGCATCCCGCTTTTCCCTGCCCGGCGGCCGTGCCGGGAGGGGAGGGGCGCGGGGTTTACCCTGCCTGAGGTGCGGGATGAGGTAGGTTGGGGGCACCAGGGCCCCAGCCGGCCATTGAGGTTTAAGGGATAACCGGGCATACTTAGGCATATAACCGAGGAGAACCACATGGAATTGCCGACGAACGCCATGACGTTCGGCGTCCTCATCAAAGCTGAGGGCGATGGCTTTGTGGCGCACTGCATGGAGCTGGATATAGTGGCCGAGGCTCCCACCCTGGAAGAGGTTAATGAGGAAATTGAAAGCCTTATCGCCACCGCGGTTGAGTATGCCTTCAGCAATAACAACCTGGAACACCTCTATCGACCAGCGCCTCCGGAGGTTTGGGAAGAGTTTTACCGGTGCGTGGAGGCTGGCTCCAAGCAAATCCCGGTGATGCGTAGTTTCGCCCCGGAAGGGGCCGCGCCTGTTTTCATCCCGCCTTGGATCATAACCAAGAATTGCCGCGCCATCGACGATTGCAGTGCCTAACGAGCAATAACATACAGAGAACTGTTTAAACGTCTTCGTCGTTTTGGGGTGGAGGTCAAGAAAAAGTGCGGTAAAGGTTCGGAGAGGATTTTATTGTTACCCGACGAGCCGGGTGGGGTCCAAGGGCCTCAGTATCCGATCAAATGCCACGGTGACAACACACCAATCGGCAAGGCTACCCTGACCGCAGTGTTAAGGCGGTTTGGCATAGACCCGACTGATTTCTGGAAATAGAGAATTTTTGTCACATCTCCCTGCCCGGCGGCCGAGCCGGAGGGGAGAGGCATGTGCTTTTGCCAGCGGGCCGCGAACGGGTTATGATAGATATAGGTACGGCGGCGAAGGAGGCGGCCCATGATTGTCTATGAACTAATCTGCACTTTGGGTCACCGTTTCGAAGGCTGGTTCGAGGATGCCGGCGAGTTGGAGCGCCAACTGGCCGAGGCGCAGCTCTCTTGCCCGGTGTGCGGTGACGAAATGCTCCGCCAAGTGCCGGCCGGCTTCAACATCGCCAAGCGCCGCGGTAGCGACGAGGCGGCCGCGGCGGCCCTGTTGGGGCAAGCCGTACGGCGCTACTTGGTGGAAAACTTCGAGGACGTGGGGCCCCAGTTCGCCAAAGAAGCCCTGAAAATCCACTACGGCGTCAAGGAACCCCGCAACATCCGGGGCGTTTCCACCCCCAGCGAGGAAAAGGTCTTGCAGGAGGAGGGGGTGAGTTTCGTCAAGATCGGGGCCCAAGAGCCGTCCCCCCACCCTACCCCGGACTCCGGCGGCGAGGAAGAGGACTGAGCCGCGCCGGATCGTCACGGGTAGGTCTCTGTTAAGCTTGACAATTCACCTGGTTGTTGCTAGCCTCTGGTTCTGGCTTTCACAAGCGTGGCCCGGGCCGGCGGCTGGAGAAGCGGTGCGCCATCCCGGCTTCCCCGGGGGGGCGGCCGGCCTGCGGATCGTCTTTTGGCCCGAAGGGCGGGGATATGCAGGGCGAGATCATTTGCATCGGTGATGAACTGATCAGCGGCCAAGTGGCCGAGCGCAACGCCACCTACGCGGCCGGGCGTTTGTGGCCCCTGGGCTTTCGCATCCGCTCGGTGGTGATCGTGGGCGACGACCCGGGAGAGATGACCGCGGCTTTGAACCGGGCGCTGTCCCGGGCCGACTTCGTGCTGGTCACCGGCGGCCTGGGGGCCACCGAGGACGACATCACCGCCCAAGTGGCGGCCCAGGTCTTTGACCTGCCGCTGACCGAGTCCGCGCGCATGGTGAAAAACCTGCGGGCCTGCTTTGCCGATGGCGGCGGCAACCTGGCCGAGGAGGCCCGCAAGATGGCCTGGCTCCCCCGGGGAGCCGAGGTGCTGGATGACCGTTGCGCCGGCTTCCGGCTCACCGGGCCCGGCGGGCAGCCGGTGTTCTTTTTGCCCGGGGTGCCGGCCGAGATGCGCCGCCTCACCGAGCTGAAAGTGCTGCCCCAGCTGTTGGCCCTGCAGCCCGGCGGGGAGCGGGTGCTCACCCGCACCCTCAAGGTCTTCGGCCTGCCCGAGCCCCAGGTGGGGGCCCGGCTGCGGGGACTGACCCAGGGGGTGACCGGGGCCACGGTGGGCTTCTACCCGGTGTTCCCCGAGGTGCACGTGCGCCTGGGGGTGCGGGCCGCCACGGAGGCCGCGGCCGAGGCCGTCCTGCTGGACCTGGACCGCGAGGCCGGACGCCGCCTGGCCGACTACGTGGTGGCCAGCGGCGAGGACCGCCTGGAGGACGTGGTGGCCCGGGATATGGCCGCCCAGCGGATGACCCTGGCCCTGGCCGAGTCCTGCACCGGCGGGCTCATCAGCCACCGCCTCACCGGGGTGGCCGGCTCCTCGGTGTTTTTCGAGCGCGGCATGGTGGTGTACTCCAACCTGGCCAAACAGGAGCTTCTGGGGGTAAAGGCCCGCACCCTGGCCACCTTTGGCGCGGTGAGCGCGCCCTGCGCGGCCGAGATGGCCCAAGGGGCGCGGGAGCGGGCGGGGGTCAGCCTGGGCCTGGCGGTCACCGGTATCGCCGGACCCAGCGGCGGCAGCCCGGAAAAGCCGGTGGGTACGGTGTTCTTCGGCCTGGCCGCCCCGGAAGGGGTCAAGACCGGCCGGGCCCAGTTCGCCGGCGAGCGCGGCCAGATCAAGGCCCTGTCGGCCGAGACCGCCCTGGATTGGCTGCGGAGGTATTTGAGGGACCATGCGTTTGTTCGTAGCGCTTGAGCTGCCCGACCCGGTGAAGGAATTCGCGGCCCGGGAGATCGCCCTGCTTAAAAAGAGCGGGGCGGACGTGAAATGGGTGCGGCCCGAGGCCCTGCACATGACCCTGAAGTTTTTGGGCGAGGTGGAGCCCGAGCGGGCCGCCGGCCTGGGCCGGGCCGTGGAACGAGCCTGTGCGGACCGCGCGGCGCTCAAGCTCCACCTCAAGGGAGCCGGGGCCTTCCCCAGCCCCCAGCGCCCCCGGGTGATTTGGCTGGGCCTGGCCGGGCAGTTGACCCTGTTGACCGAGTTGGCCGAGGCGGTGGACCTGGAGATGGGCGACCTGGGCTTCCCCCTGGAGGAGCGTCCCTTCCAGGCTCATCTCACCCTGGGCCGCCTGCGGGAAGCCCGGGGCCGCGGCCGGAAGAGCGCGCCCCAGGCCCCCGCCGGACCCTTGACCCGGGCCCTGGTGGACCGGGCCCACCTGACCGGCGAGCCCTTCACCGCCCAGCGGGTGGTCCTGATGAGAAGCACCCTCACCCCGGCCGGCGCGGTGTATGCGCCCGTGGCGGAGTGTGAGCTGGCGCCGGCCGGTGCCGGCGAGTAGCCCGGATATTTCAGGGAGCCGGATGACGAATTAGGCAACTAGGCGATAAGGATCATATTTTAAGCTTATGATGTCTGTATTTGAGGTGACGTTTTTGTCACCTGGGCCGGCACCGCCAGAGGGCAGCCGGCAAGGCGACGGCCAAGCGACAAGCAGAGGCGTAGCCTAAGCTGCGTCGAGGTTGGAGCGAAGGCCGCAACCCAGCCGGCGGGCATCTGGCGGTGCCGGACGTCCCTCGCCCAAGGGGGGGCCGGGAGCGCAGTTTTCCGGTAACATCCCCTGAGGCCGCCGGGCGCCGCCCGGGGGCTGGGGGTAATGATTTTTTTGCGTGGGGCTCCGGCGGGAAGCCCCGCGGGAATTCGGCCGACGCCAGGCCGGTGGGAGGTGCAAGTGGCCGCCAAGGACAAAGACAAAGACCAGGGCGATCCCAAGGAGCGGGCCATCGAGTCCGCCCTGAAGCAGATCGAGAAAAGCTTTGGCCGCGGGGCCATCATGCGCTTGGGCGCGGCCGACGCCGTGGTGGACGTGCCCGCCATCTCCACCGGTTCCCTGGGCCTGGACCTGGCCACGGGGGTGGGCGGCATCCCCCGGGGCCGGGTCACCGAGATCTACGGCCCGGAATCCAGCGGCAAGACCACCCTCACCCTGCACGTCATCGCCGAGGCCCAGAAGGCCGGCGGCGTGACCGCCTTCATCGACGCGGAGCACGCCCTGGACGTGTCCTACGCCCGCAAGCTGGGCGTGAACGTGGACGATCTGTTGGTCAGCCAGCCCGACACCGGGGAGCAGGCCCTGGAGATCTGCGAGATTCTGGTGCGCTCCGGCGGGGTGGACCTGGTGGTGGTGGACTCGGTGGCCGCCCTGGTGCCCAAGGCTGAGCTGGAAGGCGAGATGGGCGACAGCCACGTGGGGCTGCAGGCCCGGCTCATGAGCCAGGCCATGCGCAAGCTCACCAGCGTCATCTCCAAGAGCCGCACCGCGGTGATCTTCATCAACCAGATCCGCATGAAGATCGGGGTGATGTTCGGCAACCCCGAGACCACCACCGGCGGCAACGCGCTCAAGTTCTACGCCAGCCTGCGCCTGGACATCCGCTCAATCGGCAAGATCAAGTCCGGCGAGGAGGAGGTGGGCCGCCGCACCCGGGTGAAGGTGGTGAAGAACAAGGTGGCCCCGCCGTTCCGGCAGGCCGAGTTCGACATCATGTTCGGCCAGGGCATCAACAAGATGGGCGAGGTGCTGGACATGGCCGTGGCCGAAGAGATCATCAACAAGTCCGGCGCCTGGTACTCCTACGGCGAGGAGCGGGTGGGCCAGGGACGCGAGAACGCCGTGGGCTACCTCAGGGAGCATGGCGACATCGCCGGCGAGATCGAGAGGCGGCTCCTGGCCAAGCACGGCCTGGACCGCGCGGGCCAGGGCCACGCCAGCGGCGAGGTCGGCGAGCTGGACGAGTAAACCGCCGCGCTTGACGAATACACCGCCGCGCCTTCGCGTGCGGCTCCATCACCAATCGACGGGAAGACGACCATGGCCAAGGCCGGCAATGAAATAAGGGAGATGTTCCTGGACTACTTCCGGAGCAAAGGTCACCAGGGGGTGACCAGTTCCTCGGTGGTGCCCAAGGACGATCCCTCGCTGTTGTTCACCAACGCGGGCATGGTGCAGTTCAAGCGCCTGTTCCTGGGGCAGGAAAAGCGCGACTACCGCCGGGCGGCCACCTGCCAGAAATGCTTCCGGGTGAGCGGCAAGCACAACGACCTGGAAAACGTGGGCTTCACCCCCCGGCATCACACCTTCTTCGAGATGCTGGGCAACTTCAGCTTCGGCGACTATTTCAAGGCCGAGGCCGTGGTGTTCGCCTGGGATCTGTTGACCAACGGCTACGGCCTGGACCCGGCCCGGCTCTGGGTCAGCGTGCACGAGAAGGACGACGAGGCGGCCCAGCTCTGGGAGAGCGAGGTGGGCGTGCGGCCCGAGCGCATCGTGCGCCTGGGCGACGCGGACAACTTCTGGGCCATGGGCGACACGGGTCCCTGCGGGCCCTGCTCGGAGATCCACATCGACCAGGGCCCCGCGGTGGGCTGCGGCCGGCCCGACTGCGCGGTGGGTTGCGACTGCGACCGCTATTTGGAGCTGTGGAACCTGGTGTTCATGCAGTACAACCGCGACGAGGCCGGGGTCATGACCCCCCTGCCGCGGCCCAGCATCGACACCGGCATGGGCCTGGAGCGCATCACCGCCACGGTGCAGGGCAAGCTCAGCAACTATGATAGCGACCTGTTCATGCCCATCATCGAGGCCACCGCGGACCTGGCCGGCCTGGCCTATGGCGCCAGCCAGAAAAAGGACGTGAGCCTCCGGGTGGTGGCCGACCACGCCCGGGCCTGCGCCATCCTGGTGGGCGACGGGGTGCTGCCCTCCAACGAAGGCCGGGGCTACGTGCTCAGGCGCATCCTCCGCCGCGCCGCCCGCCACGGCCGCAAACTGGGCCTCACCGCGCCGTTCCTGCACCAGGTGGCCCACACCGTCATCCAGGGTCTCCAGGCGGCCTACCCCAACCTGGGCGAGTCCCGGGCCTTTATCGAGAAGGTGATCCTGAGCGAGGAGGAGCGCTTCGGCGAGACCCTGGACACCGGCCTCAAGCTCCTGGCCGAGGCCCTGGAGGAGACGCGGGCCCAGGGCCAAAACGACCTGGCCGGGGACACCGCCTTCAAGCTTTACGACACCTTCGGCTTCCCCCTGGACCTGACCATGACCATCGCGGCCGAAGAAGGCCTGGGGGTGGACGAGGACGGGTTCAAGGCCGCCATGAATCAGCAGAAGTCCCGCAGCCGGGCGGCCTGGAAGGGCTCCGGCGAGGCCGACCTCTCCGGCCCCCTGGCCGAGCTGACCAGCCAGGGCTTCACCACCGCCTTCACCGGCTACGATGGCCTCACCGGCTCCTCCAAGGTGGTGATGCTGTTGGCCGGCGGCGACAAGGCCGACGCCGTGGGCCAGGGTCAGACGGCCGAGGTGATCACCGAGAAGACCCCCTTCTACGGCGAAGCCGGCGGCCAGGTGGGCGATGTGGGGGCCATCACCTGGCCCGGCGGCGAGGCCAAGGTCATTGGCTCCCTCAAGCCCGGGGGCACGGTGATCGTGCACCAGGTGGAGATCGTAAAGGGCAGCCTGGCCGTGGGCCAGGAAGTGGACCTGGCCGTGAACCCCGAGGCCCGGGGCGACACCGCCGCCAACCACACCGCCACCCACCTCCTGCACGCCGCGCTCCGCGAAGTCCTGGGCGACCATGTGAAGCAGTCCGGCTCCCTGGTCTCCCCGGCCCGGCTCCGCTTCGACTTCAACCACTTCGAGGCCATGACCCCCCCCCAGATCGCGGAGGTGGAACGCCTGGTGAACCAGGGGGTGCGGGCCAACGTAGCCCTGAACACCAAGGTCATGGACCTGGAGGAAGCCGTCAAGACCGGGGCCATGGCGCTGTTTGAGGAGCGCTACGGCGACAAGGTCCGCCTGGTGGAGATTCCCGGGCTGTCCCGGGAGCTGTGCGGCGGCACCCACACCGCCCGCACCGGCGACATCGGTCTCTTCAAAGTAGTGGCCGAGTCCAGCGTGGCCGCGGGCGTCCGCCGCCTGGAAGCCCTCACCGGCGCCGCCGCCGTGGCCGCGGTGCAGGCCCTGGAAGACGAGGCCGGCCGGGCCGCCGCGCTCCTCAAGGTCGGCCGCCAGGGCCTGGCCGAGCGGGTGGAGAAGCTCCTGGCCGCCCAGAAGGCCGCCGAGCGCCAGGTGGAGGAGCTGAAAGCCCGCCTGGCCGGGGGCGGCGGGGGAGCCGACCTCCTCTCCAAGGCCGAAGACATCAATGGCATCAAGGCCCTGATCACCGCCGTGGAAGTGGACAACCCCAAGTCGCTCCGGGAAGCCTCGGACAACCTCATGGACCGCCTGGGCAGCGGGGTGCTGGTCCTGGCCGCCGCCCTGGAAGGCAAGGCCTTCCTCCTGGTCAGGGTGTCCAAGGACCTCACCAAACGGGTGGCCGCCGGCAACCTCATCAAAGCCATGGCCCCCCTGGTGGGCGGCGGCGGCGGCGGCAAACCCGAGTTGGCCCAGGCCGGCGGCCAGGACCCCAGCGGCCTGGACGCCGCCCTGGCCAAGGCCAAGGAGATGATCCTGGCCAGCTAGGAGTTTGGGGAGGGAAGAGGAAGATGTGGGGGGAAACCCCTTTTTTTGAAAAAAAAGGGGTTTCCCCCCACACCCCCCTTCCCCCAAAAAACTTCATGGTTGGCGCAACTACTCGGGCGGGTTTGGGCAATCCGCGGGCAACCCGCGCCGGTTGGTGGGGGTCGGGATAGCATGAAATCGCCGGGAGCAATTCCCGGCGATTCTTTTTTGTGGATTGAGGATCGGGGATGTCGCAGCTCGGCGGGGAGCTGCTCAACCCCTCCCGGCGGCTCGCTTCGCTAGGGGTTGACCAGTCACCCGTGACCTGCTTTTTAAATAGCATCCCCCTGGCGACAAAAAAATGTTCTCCCCGCCGGGAGGGTGGGGCGGAGCCGGGTCCCGGGGATGGCGCGGCTTGTCGCCCATTTTTTGTTCCGCCAGGGGGCAGGGGCCCAGGGAGGGGGGAAAGGAGTCGGCGCGCGGGGGCGGGCTCGCCGGGCCGGGATTCCTTCCGTCACGCAAATCCCCGCGGCCTCAGCCAAGTGAAGCTCCCAAACCCGGCCCCCGCCCCGGTTTCTTTCCTTACCCGAACCTCTTTTTCCCACCTTCCGGAACCCAGCCTCCGGACGGAGGCTCTCCCCTCCGCCTGCCCCTGGCGAGTGGGGCAGGAGCCCAGCCTGCTTCTTCGACCAACCCCAGCCCGCCTGCCGAGGGCCAAGCTAACAAAAAAGGATGGCCCCCGAAGGAGCCATCCCTGAATACCTTTATCGCTGGCCTCAGCCGGTGGGCTAATCCCGCCCGGTCACCGGTCCGTCGTAGGTGGAGCCCGGCAGCGGCCGCTCTATGTCGCGGCGATCCACCGCCTCGGCCTGGTCCACCTCGTCCTTGGGCAGATTGGCGATCTCGGCTTCGGTCTTTCGGAGATACTCCATCGCCTCGTCGTAAAGCCCGACGTCGGGATAATCAGTCAGGACTTTCTTGAAGCGGAAGGCCGCGGCCCGGTACTTGTCGGTGTTGTAGTAGAACTTGCCCACCCCCAGGTCGTGTTCGGCCTGGCGGGCCAGGGACTCAGCCAGGCGCGGCTTGGCTTTCACCGCCCACTCACTGTTGGGGTAGCTTTTGATCAGACGCTCGAACACCTCCGAGGCCTTTTTGGCCACGGTGGGGTCCCGGTCCGGGGTGAGCATCTGGTCGTGGTACACCATGCCCATCTGGTACAGGGCGTAGGGCACGCCTTCGTTTTTCGGGTGCAGGTTGATGAAGTCCTCGTAAGCCAAGGCGGCTTCATCATAGCGTTCCGAACGGAGGTAGGCGTCGGCCACCCGGAGGTCGGCCAAGAGGGCGTAGCGGCTGTAAGGATAGCGGTCCTTGAGCTGCTGGAACATCTCGGCCGCTTCGTCGTACTTGCCGTCCTGATAGGACTGCTCGCCCTCGGTGGCCAGCACCTGGGCCGGGGTGTCGAAGCCCTCCAGGTTACCGGCGGTATCGCTGCTCTTGAACCAAGAGCAGCCTCCCAAGGCCAAAAGGCCGGCCAGCACCAAGGCGCCACCGATCCTGGGGAGGGGTAGTTTCATTTGTCTGCCTGCTCTTCCAGGTATTTTTGGGCGGCATAGGCGGCCACGGCCCCTTCGCCGGCGGCCACCACGATCTGCCGCAACAGCTTGCTGCAGCAATCCCCCGCCGCGAACACCCCGGGCAAGGTGGTGCCCTGGTCGCGGTCGGTGGTGATGAAGCCCATCTCATCCATGTCCAGGATGCCTCGCAGGAAGTCCGTGTTGGGCACGGTGCCCACGAACACGAAGGCTCCGTCCACCGGCAACTCCAGCTCCCGGTCCTTCTTGATGTCCCGGAGCCGTACCGCTTCCACCCCGTCCTTGCCTTCGATGGCCAGAGGTACGTGCGAGGGCAGGAACTCTATCTTCTCGTTGGTCAAAACCCGCTCGGCCAGGATGGCCGTGGCCCGGAGCTGGTCCCGGCGGTGAGCCAGATAGACCTTGGAGGCGAAGCGGGTGAGGAACACCGCCTCCTCGGCCGCGGTGTCGCCGCCGCCGAAACAGATCACCGTCTTGTCCCGGTAGAACGGCGCGTCGCAGGTGCCGCAATAGGACACCCCCCGGCCGGTGAAGTGGGATTCTCCCGGGATGCCCAGCTTGCGGGGGTGCGCCCCCAGGGACAGGATCACGGCTTTGGCCCTGATCTCGCCCTTGGGCGTGGCCACCAGCTTGCAATCGGCGCCGTTGCGCAGACCGGTGACCTCCCGGTTCTCGATGGTGAGACCGAACTTCAGGGCGTGGTCACGCATGTGGTCCGACAGATCGAACCCGCTCAGGCCATCCACCGCGCCGGGCCAGTTCTCCACCCAGTCGGTGGCGAGCATCTGGCCCCCGGGACTCAGCATTTCATAGAGTACCGTGTCGATGCGGGCTCGGGCTGCGTACATACCGGCGGTGAGCCCAGCCGGCCCACCGCCGATGATCACCAGGTCGCGGTTCTCCATGTCTGATTGTCCCATGGGCCTAGAGAAGTTTAGCCAGGGCCTGCTCGATATGGCTCTTGCTCACCGCGCCGGTGATCTGATCCACCACCTTGCCATCCTTGAACATGATCAAGGTGGGGATGGCCCGGATTCCGTATTGGCCAGGGGTCTTGGGGCTTTCATCCACATTGAGCTTGGCCACTTTG
This sequence comes from Deltaproteobacteria bacterium, assembly GCA_020444165.1. The sequence goes on from JAHLLK010000049.1 coordinate 19,244, forward strand.
ACGCGGCCCGCGTAGTCCTCAGAAATCTCCTCCACCACCGGCGCAATGGCCCGGCAGGGACCGCACCAGGAGGCCCAGAAATCTACCAAGGCAGGGGTGTCGCTCTTGAGGATTTCAGCGTCGAACGAATCGTCGTTCACTTGAAGCACCTTACCCGCCATTGCGTTTCTCCTTTGGGTAATCGTGAAAACAGCTTTTGGCAAAGGATACGAAGATTAGTTATATTGTGCCCTCCCACGCTTGTCAACGCAAACGCGGTAAAGCGTGGGCGTGGCCCGGGGCGACAAAAACGCCCGGCCCGGCGCGGCTGTCCGCCCGGGGAACTCGCCGGCGGTAAGGCCTTGAGATCACCGGAGCCTGTCCCCTCGCAACCGGGGGGCGGCCGGCGAAACACCCGGCAACAGACGGCTTATAACACAAAAGTTTAACATGGGCCGCGGTGGGGCAAAACCCGGAAAAGGCCCGACCCGCCCTTCCGCCGCTTATCCCTGGAGAGATGGGGAGCCATGACCAAGACGAGCAAAAGCCTCTTCGTCTGCCAGGAGTGCGGCGCCGCCCAGCCCAAATGGCTGGGGCGCTGCCCCCTCTGCCAGGCCTGGGACAGCCTGGTGGAGGAAGTTCCGGCCGCCCCCGGGCCGGCCGGGCCGGGTGTGCCCAGCGGGGCCAAGGCGCCCGTGTCCCTGGCCGAGGCCGGGGGACGGCCCGAACCCCGCCTGGTCACCGGCCTGGCCGAGCTGGACCGGGTGCTGGGCGGGGGCCTGGTCAGTGGCATGGTGGTTTTGGTGGGCGGCGAGCCGGGCATCGGCAAGTCCACCCTGATGTTGCAGTTGGCCGGCCAACTGGCGGGCCAGGGCCGGGAGGTCCTGTACGTGGCTGCCGAGGAGTCGGCCAGCCAGGTGGGCCGCCGGGCCGCCCGCCTGGGCTTGGCCGCGCCCCAGGTGGCTCTCCTGGCCGAGACCGCCCTGGAGCCGGTGCGGGAGGCCGTGGCCGGCGGCGGCTTTCCCGTGGCTGTGGTGGATTCCATCCAGGCGCTCCGGGCGGCCGAACTGGCTGGCGCCCCGGGCTCGGTGGGCCAGGTGCGCCACGCCGCGGCGGAGCTTTCCCAGGCGGCCAAGGCCACGGGCACCGCGCTGTTTCTGGTGGGGCACGTGACCAAGGAGGGCAGCCTGGCCGGGCCCCGGGTGCTGGAGCACCTGGTGGATACGGTTTTGTACTTCGAGTCCGAGCCGGCCATGCGGCTCCGGCTCCTCCGGGCCGTGAAGAACCGTTTCGGGGCCACCGACGAGGTGGCGGTGTTCGAGATGAGCGAGCAGGGCCTCCGCCAGGTGGAGAACCCCTCGGCCGTGTTCCTGGCCCACCGGCCCAGTCACGCCCCGGGCAGCGCGGTGTGCGCGGCAGTGAGCGGCACCCGGCCCTTGTTGGTGGAGGTGCAGGCCCTGGTGAGCCCCACGGCCCTGGCGCTTCCCCGCCGCCAGGCCCTGGGGGTGGACCCGGGGCGTTTGTCCATGCTCATCGCGGTGTTGACCATCCACGCCGGCCTGGATCTCTCGGCCCAGGACGTGTTCGTCAACCTCACCGGCGGGGTCAAGCTGTCCGAGCCGGCCACCGACCTGGCCGTGGCCGCGGCGGTGTTCTCCTCCCTGTACCGCCGGCCCCTGCCGCCCCGCCTGGTGTGCTTCGGCGAGGTGGGCCTGGCCGGCGAGCTGCGGGCCGTGGGCCGCCAGGCCGCCCGCTTGGCCGAGGCGGTGCGCCAAGGCTTTGACAGCGCGCTCACCGCGCCGGGCCACACCCCGGCCCCGCCGGGGCTCCGCCTCTTGGAGGCCGAGAGCCTGGCCGACGCCCTGACCTTGCTGTAACCCCCAAGCCCTTCCGGACAGGGTCTTTTCATATCCCCTCAACCTCTTCCGGGCCTTCAGCCGGCCGCCAGGCGGCGCCGCCGTCCTTCCGCCTTTTATGTCTCCTGTGACTTGGTTGTTTTTGCCTAGGCGTGAATTGGGTCTTGACATCGGCTGCTCTGCTAAGAAACAATGTTTTGCACAAACGAAGTTTAATTGCACGTTAGCGAGATGTAGTACAAAAAACATGAATAAAAACATATAATTAAAATAGATAACTATGGTGTAACATTGTTACACTTAATCAAAAATTTTCGCTAGGTTCCGCTCGCTTCTATTTCGCCCAGGCCTCCGGGCCGGTTCCCAAAACCACGGCGGACCAACCGCCAGGGAGTGAGGACAGCTTGCCGAAATCCATTGCCACATCCTCCGGCGGCCAGCCTGCCCTCAGCCCGGAGGTCAAGAATCGACTGGAAAAAGCGGTGCTCGAAGTCTTTTCCCAAGCTGATTTTCACAAAGCCAACCTCCGCGACGTGGCCAACCGGGCCGGCGTCAGCTTCGCCACCATCTACAAGTACTACGGCAGCAAGGAAGCCCTGCTCTTCTCTTTCGTGGATCAGTGGTTGGGCGTGCTGACCGAGCGCATGATCGACCACCTGAAGGGCATCGAGGACCTCAAGGAAAAGCTCCGTAAGGTCTTTTGGGTCCAGTTGGACCATTACGAACACAACCCCGGCCTTGGCATCATCATTTTCATGACCGTGCCCCTGAAGACCTGGATGGCCGACGACACCTTCGTGCAAGAGCGCATGATCCAGATTTATATGGAAGTTTTACGCCAGGGTCAGGAGGAGAGAATCCTGAATCCCGCGGTCCCCACCCGGCTCCTCCTGGACATCATGCTCGGTTTGGTGCAGCGCGCCTTTTTCATGTGGGTGTACCGCGGCCAGCAGGGCAGCCTGGGAGACCAGGCCTTAGTGCTGTTCGAAATGCTCTGGCGGTCCCTGGTCAACCCCGAGAGGTTGTGTTCCTAGCAGGCTGTTGCAAAACCGCCCGCTGCGCGGGCCAGGAAATTTCCCGGCCCAGGCTTGCGCCTAGGGAGGAGCCCTGGGACCAGCCCGCGATGCGGGTCCGTGGATCGCGCAGGTATTAATAAACAAGCAATATTAACCAGTTGACCAAAAAAGCTTTCGTCGATGGGGATTGAAAAGGCCGGACCAGCCTTTTCAACCACCTGCGAGGCTGTCCAGGTGGCTGGTGGTTATTCACTCACCTCGCGTGAGTGTCTTGGACCCGAAACGGTAGGGAGGGAAGGGGACGCGCGGAGCGCCCCCCGAAGGGCCGTAATTTCGCCCGGTGGGCGGAAGCATTGGTTACCCATTAGCGAGGAGGGAAGGCATGAGGCAAAAATTTTTGGTCGTGTTTTTGTGTTTGTCCGTCATGAGCCTCGGGCTGGCGGCGGCGGCAGGGGCCGCGGAGCAACCCAAACCCATCACCCTGAAGGTGCCCTCGGCCTTCCCCACCAAGCTGCCCATGCTAGGCATCATCAATTATTTTAAAGATGCGGTGGAGAAATCCTCCGGCGGCAACATCACCGTGAAAATCTACGAACCGGGCAAGCTGGTCCCCCCCTTCGAGATCCACGACGCCGTGTCTTCCGGCCAGGTGAACGCCGGCTACACCGCCTCCATGTATCTCCAGGGCAAGATCCCCGCGGCCTCCTTCTTCACCTCGGTGCCCTTTGGCCCCTCGGTGACCGAATACCTGGCCTGGTTCTATGAGGGTGACGGCCTGAAGCTGTACCAGGAGATGTACGACAAGTACGGCTACAACGTGAAGGTCCTGCCCCTGGTGTTCATGAGCCCCGAGTCAGGCGGCTGGTTCCGCGCGGAGATCAAGAACCTGGACGATTTGAAGGGCCTCCGGCTCCGTTGGCCCGGCCTGGGCGGCACCGTGCTCGCCAAGCTGGGGGCCAGCGTCAGCGCCATCCCCGGCAGCGAGATCTTCCCGGCCCTGGAAAAGGGCGCCATTGACGGCACCGAGTTCAGCCAGCCGGCCATCGACGCCAAGCTGGGCTTCTGGAAAGTGGCCAAATACAATTACTTCCCCGCCTGGCACCAGACCTCCACCCAGCTGGAGCTGATCATCAACAAGGACACCTGGAACAGTATGTCCGACAGCCAAAGGGCCTTGATCGAGACCGCGGTGGCCGCGGCCCATGCCCGGTGCATCGCCCAGTCCGAGGGATTGGAGGGCAAGGTGCTGAAGGAGAACGCCGAGAAGAACGGCGTGCACAACATGCTGTGGCCCCCGGAGGTCCTGGCCAAGCTGCAGGAGACCTGGAACCAGGTGGCGTCGGAGGAGGCGGCCAAGGACGAATTCTTCAAGAAGGTCTGGACCAACTTGAACGCCTTCATGGACGAATACCAGGTGTGGGAGTGCAAGAGCATCATGGCTGTGCCCCAGCCCAAGTGCGACTGAGCGAGGGGTGAACGGAGTGTTCCCCAACAACGAAAATGGCGGTTTGGCCGGCGCCCTGGACAAGTTCGTCCTGGGCGTCGGCCAGGCGGCCGCCTGGTTGAACGGGCTCCTGGTCCTGGTGATCGTGTTGCAGGTGACCCTGCGCTACGTGTTCAAATCCGGCCTGGTGGCCCTGGAGGAATTGGAATGGCACCTCTACGCCGAGTCCTTCCTCCTGGGCCTGTCCTATTCCCTGACCCGCGGCTCGCACGTGCGCATGGATCTTCTGTACGAACGGTTTTCCTCCCGGGTCCGGGAATGGGTGGAGATCGTGGGCCTGGTGGCCCTGGTGCTCCCTTTCACGGTGGTTTTCTTCATCCACGGGGTGGAGTTCACTTGGCGCGCCTATGAACTGGGCGAGTACTCCAGCGCGCCCTTGGGCCTGCCCTTCCGCTGGATCATCAAGTCCGCCATTCCGGTGTCCTGCGTGCTGTTGTTCCTGGCGGCCTTGGCCCGGATCCTGCGCGGCATCCAGACGCTTCGGAAGGGGGATGAATATGACAGCCAATGATTATCTGGTCATAGCCATGTTCACCACCTTCATCACCCTGCTGCTCTCCGGGGTGCCGGTGGCCTATAGCCTTTGGGGCACCGGCTTGTTGTTCACCCTGGTGGGCTGGGGTTCGGACCTCTATTTGGGCACCGACACCGGGCTCGGTTTCAACTTCTTGGGCATGGGCATCACCCGGCTCTACAAGGTCATGTCCAACTGGGTGCTGGTGGCCCTGCCCATGTTCATCCTCATGGGGCTGATGCTGGAACGCTCCGGCGTGGCCGAACGCCTCATGCGCTCGGCCCAGGAACTTTTCGGGCCGGTCCGGGGCGGCCTGGCCGTGACCACGGCCCTGATCGGGGTGCTCCTGGCCGCCTCCACTGGAATCGTTGGGGCCTCGGTGGTGCTTTTGGGCATGCTCAGTCTGCCCACCATGCTGGAGCAGGGCTATCAGAAAGAGTTGGCTTTGGGCACCATCGCCGGGGCCGGCACCCTGGGCATCCTGATCCCGCCCAGCATCATGCTGGTGGTCATGGCCGATCAGTTGGTGCTCTCGGTGGGCGACCTCTTCCTGGGCGCCTTTTTCCCGGGTGTGATCCTGGCCGTGTTGTACGTGGTCTACATCATGCTCACGGCCTATCTGCGGCCCCGGACCGCCCCCCTGGCCCCGGACCGCCGGCCGGTCAGGCTCTCCATGCTCTGGGGCCTGGGCCGGGACATCCTGCCGCCGGCCATCCTCATCGTGGCGGTGCTGGGCTCCATCTTCATCGGCCTGTGCACGGTCACCGAGGCCAGCGGGGTGGGCTGCCTGGCCGCCACCCTGCTCACCCTGTTCAGCGGCAAGCTCAGCTACCGGGTGGTGAAGGACGTGCTGGTGGGCACCTTCAACACCTCGGGATACATCTTCGGCATCCTGGTGGGAGCCAACGTCTTCGCCCTGGTGCTCCGGGGCCTGGGCGGCGACGAGTCCGTCGAGCGCATGCTCACGGCCCTGCCCCTGGGGCCGGTGGGCCTGGTGTTCTTCCTGATGTTCTGCGTGTTCATCCTGGGCTTCTTCCTGGACTGGGTGGAGATCACCCTGATCATCCTGCCCCTGGTGGCCCCGGTGGTCAGCAGCCTGGACATTGCCGTGGAAGGCTACGGCGTGGTGGGCAACCCGAAGTTGGTGTGGTTCGCCATCCTCATCGCCGTGACCTTGCAGACTTCGTTTCTCACTCCTCCGGTGGGCTTCTCCCTGTTCTACCTGAAGGGCATCTGCCCGTCGGAGATCAACCTGGGCCATCTCTACCGCGGGGTCATCCCCTTCATCATGTTGCAGATCGTGGCGGTCCTGGTGGTCTTTTGGTGGCCGGATCTGGTCACCTGGCTGCCCGGAGTGGCCTATCAGGTGAAAGCCGGCGGCTAGGGGCCGCCCGTCCCGGCTCCGCGGGGCCCGCAATCGGAGGCCGATGCACGGTGCAGGAAGCACCGTGCATCACTCTTCATCGACAATCCGAGGATGCTGTCATGCGAGACGTGTACGTAATCGGCGCTTACACCAGCCAGTTCAAGAAGTGGCCCGACAAGAGTTTCAAGGACCTGACCCGCGAGGCCTATCTGGGGGTTTTGGCGGACGCCGGCCTGCCCGACGGGCGGGAGATCGAGTTCGCCTATTTCGGCAACTGCGCCATGGGCCATTGGGGCCAGGGCATGATCCGGGGCCAGGTCTGCTTCCAGCCTCTGGTCAAGGAGGGCCTCTTCCCCGAACGGGTGCCCCTCATCAACGTGGAAGGGGCCTGCGCCACCGGGTCCATGGCTTTTCACGGAGCCTGGAAGGACATCCTCTCCGGCCAGTCGGAGCTGACTCTGGCCATGGGGGTGGAAAAGATCTTCCTGCCCGACGACCCGGTCAAGACCTTCAGCATGTTCGACGAGGGCATCGACAACCACGACCGCAGCGATCTCCTCCGGGTGTACCACGCAGCCGCGGAGAAATGCGGGCGTCCCTTCGAGACCGGGCCGGGCCGCACCATCTTCATGGACACCTACGCCATGCAGGCCTGCTACCACATGTGGCGCTGGGGCACCACCGCGGAGCAGATCGCGGTGGCCTGCTCCAAGAACCACTACCACGGCTCCCTGAATCCCAAGGCCCAGTACCAGTTCGAGGTGCCGGTGGAAAAGGTGATGGCCGACCGGCTCATCAGCTACCCCTTGACCCGCTCCATGTGCGCCCCCATCGGCGACGGCTCGGCCGCGGCGCTGTTGTGCTCGGCCGACTACCTGCGGAACCTGCCTCCCGCCGTGCAGAACCGGGCGGTGCGCGTGGCGGCCAGCGCCCTCACCGGCGGCAAGCTCCGGAGCCTGGACGAGCCGGGCCTCTCCCACGTGGCCGCCCAGAAGGCCTACCGCCAAGCGGGGGTGGGCCCCGCCGACATCCAGGTGGCCGAAGTGCACGACGCCACCAGCTTTTGCGAGGTTTTCCAGGTGGAGATGATGGGCTTCTGCCCCATGGGCCAGGGCGGCCCCTTTGTGGGCGAGGGCGCCACCAAACTGGACGGCCAGATTCCGGTGAACACCTCCGGCGGCCTGGTGAGCAAGGGCCACCCCATCGGGGCCACCGGCCTGTCCATGATCTACGAGCTGTGCCAGCAGCTCCGGGGCGAGGCGGGCCCCCGCCAGGTCCAGGGCGCGGCCTGGGCCCTCCAGGAGAACGGCGGTGGGGTCATCGGCTTCGAGGAAGCGGCTTGCAGCGTGATCATTCTGAACAAGGACCGCTAGGCGTCCCTGGCGGGCGCTCTCCCGGGCGCGGGTCGCCCGGCCCCGGGGGTCATCAACCGGAGGTTGCATGGACGAGATACGTTTTGACGGCCGCGTGGCCGTGATCACCGGGGCCGCCGCCGGCCTGGGCCGGGCCTACGCCCTGCTGTTGGCTTCCCGGGGGGCCCGGGTAGTGGTCAATGACTTGGGCACCTCCTGGACCGGGGACGGGGCTTCCCAGGCGCCGGCCCTGGCGGTGGTGGAGGAGATCCGGGCCGCTGGCGGCGAAGCCGTGGCCAGCTTCCACAGCGTTTCCCAGCCGGACGAGGCCGCGGCCATCATCGCCGATGCCCGGGCGGCCTTCGGCCGGGTGGACGTGCTCATCAACAACGCCGGCTTTCTCCGGGACAAGAGCTTCGCCAAAATGGAGCCGGCCGATTTCGACCAGATCCTGGGGGTGCACCTGTTGGGCCCGGTTTACACCACCGCGGCGGCCTTCCCTTTCATGAAGGAGCAGGGCTATGGCCGCGTCGTATTCACCACCAGCGTGGCCGGATTGTTCGGCAATTTTGGCCAGGCCAACTACACCGCGGCCAAGATGGGCCTGGTGGGATTCATGGGGGCCCTGAAACCGGAGGCCCAGCGCCACGGCATCCTGGTGAACACCGTGGCTCCCATGGCCCAGACCCGTTTGGCCGAGCCCAGCGGCATCTTTGGCGCGGGGCGGGAAGCCATCCTCACCCCGGACAAGGTGGCTCCCCTGGTGGCCTGGCTGGCCAGCGAGGCCTGCCCGGTCACCGGGCGGGTGTACATGGGTGGCGGCGGGCTCTTCGCCCGGGTGGCCGTGGTGGAGGGGCCTGGAGTGATCGTGGGGCCGGCCCCGCCCCGGCCCGAGGACTTGGCCACCCACTTCACGGAACTGGACAGCCTGGCCGGGGCCCGGGCTTTCGAAAGCGCGGGAGAGGAAATAGAAGCGGCCCTCCAGGCCCTCGGCCTGGCCTGAAAAAACCGGTTTGGCCAATACTTAGCTTAAACGGGAGGGGTCATGCCCAAATTTGATAATCCGGATGTCATCATTACCGACGTGCTGGCCGGCCACGGCAAATGGCGGGGGCCCAAAACCGCCATAACCTGCGGCGACCGGCGCCTCACCTGGGCCGAGTTCGATCGGCGCATCAACCAGGTGGCCCAGGGACTCCTGTCCTTGGGGCTCCAAAAAGGCGACAAGGTGAGCATGCTCATGTCCAACCGCCTGGAGATGCCCGAGATCATCTTCGGCGCCATGCGGGCCGGCGGGGTGATCGTGCCGCTGTCGGTCCTGGTCATGGGCGATGCCCTGGCCCGCATGGTCCAGGACTCGGACTCGCATTTCCTGTTCGTCAGCCCCGAAGGCCGGGAACTCCTGGAGGACTATCGCGGCCAGTTCAAAAAGATCTCCCCCGCGGGCTTTTTCCTGGTGGGCGGCGAGGCCCCGGGCTGGCGGGACTATGACGTCTTCCTGGCCGACGCCTCGGACCAGAACCCCGGGGTGAAGCTCACTTACGAGGACCCCATCAATATCATGTACACCTCGGGCACCACCGGCACGCCCAAGGGCATCCTGCACTCCCACCACAACCGCACGCACTTCGCGGCCAGCTTCGCCCTGGATTTCAAGGTGGACTCCGGCTCCAAGGTCATCGTCACCACCTCCCTCTACGCCAACGGCACCTGGCTTATGTTCCTGCCGGTCCTGTTCGCCGGCGGCAGCCTGGTGATCATGCGCAAATTCTCGCCGCCGCGCTTCATGGAACTGGTGGCCCAGGAGCGCTGCACCCATACCTTCATGGTGCCCACCCAGTTCCAGATGGTGCTGGAAGACCCGGAATTCGGCCGCTTCGACCTCTCCTCCATGGAGGTCTGGCTCTCGGCCGGCTCGCCCTTCCGCAGCACGGTCAAACGCGCCGTGCTGGAGGAGTTCCCGGGCAAGCTGGTGGAGCTGTGGGGCCTCACCGAGGGCGTGGCCACCACCCTGAAGCCCGAGGACATGGCCTGGAAAACCGAGTCCGTAGGCATCCCCCTGGTGGGTTGGGACGTCAAGATCATCGACGACGCAGGCAACGAGCTGCCCTGGGGCCGATCCGGCGAGATCGCCGCGCACAGCGCCTTCCTCATGCCCGAGTACTACAAACTTCCCGAAAAGACCGAGGAAGCCATCTGGCAGGACCTCACCGGCAAGACCTACCTCCGCACCGGCGACATGGGACGGCTGGACGAGGACGGCTACCTCTATATCCTGGACCGCAAAAAAGACATGATCATTTCCGGGGGCATCAACATCTACGCCAGCGACCTGGAGGAAATCCTCTGCCAACACCCCGCGGTGGCCGACTCCGCCGTCATCGGCCTGCCCCACGACAAATGGGGCGAAACCCCGATGGCCCTGGTCATCGCCCGCCCCGACAACCAGCTTGCCCCCGAAGAACTCATGGCCTGGGTCAATGAGCGCCTGGCCAAGTACCAGCGCCTGACCAAACTCGTATATTACCCCGGGGATTTCCCCCGCAACGCCCTGGGCAAAATCCTGAAACGCGAACTTCGCGAGGAGTTGGGGAAGTAGGTTTGATTGGGTAAGGAGAAATGTGGGGGAACTCTTTTTCTTTTGAAGCCAAAGGAAAGGGTTCCCTCCCACCCCCTTCCAAAAAGAAAAGCAAAGGGTGGGGGTATGGGGTGGCAAGAGCTGGAGCGTGAAGCAGCCGCTCTCGCCGCGGTGCGGGAGCCTTTTTTGTTAGTGCGATACCAAGCCGACTTCGGGAGCGAACGCCCTTCCGTCGGCGGGCAGCTTCTCACGACACGCTATGCCAGCAGCGGCACGCTGCATGCCGGCAGCGGGACGCTGCATGCCCAAAGGATAATCGCTCGCCTCAGGCGGGTAGTTCCTCCGGAGCCGTCTCGCGCCGCCAGCGCCGGCGGCAGGTGATCAAAAACCCGGTGTGGGCCTTCATGTCGTGGGTGGGGCGCACCGAGGGCGGGTTCACCTGCCAGAAGCGTTGCAGGGTCTCGAAGCACTCGGGCAGGCAGAAGCCCGGGTCCTTCTTGATGCTTTCCACCAGATTGGCCAGTTGCAAAACCGTGGGCAGCCAGGAGGCCCACACCCCGCCGGGCTTCAACAGCCGGGCCACGGTGGCCAGCAGCGTCCAGGGCTCGGGCATGTCGCTGATCAGGCGGTCGGCCGGCGGCGCCTCCACCTCCTCGGTCACCGGGTCGGCCAGGATGGGGGTCCAGGTCTCCAGGGCCGCTTCCCCCAGGTACTGCGCGATGTTCTTCTTGGTGCGGTTCAGGTGGTCCTGGCGGATGTCAAAGCTCACCAGCCGCCCGGTGGGGCCCAAGACGCGCAAAAGCGCCATGGTCAGGGCGCCGTGGCCGGTGCCGATCTCCACCACCGTCTGTCCCGGGGCGATGTCCGCCCAGGTCAGCAGCATGCCCAGGTCCTTGGGGTAGATCACCTGGGCCTCCCGGGGCATATTCATGATGATGTCCCGGAGGGTGGGGCGGAAGACCAGGAAGCGCTTGCGCCGCCGGGTGATCAACAGCTCGCCGTCGTGCAGGGCGCACAACTGGGCCCCGGTGTAGTTCTCGCCCTTCAGGTTCACGCTCTCCAAGGGCAGGGGCACCAAGAGCATGGTCTGGCGGTCCTTTTCGTCGATGAACAGGACGGGATCGCCGGTGGTGAAGTCGCCGGGCAGGGGCTCCTCGGGCGGGGCGTCGGGGGTCTGGTCCTCGGGGGGCTGGGCGCTCTCCAGCGCGGCCTCGGCGGGGGCTTCCTGGTCCGCGGCGGCCGCGGGGGTGGGCTCATCGCACATGCTTTGGTACTCCGGTGAGGGAAGGGGCCGCAATTTGGCGTGATGCCTGTGTATAGAGGCCAAGGCGCGGCCTGTCAAGCAGGGAGCCAAAAACGCCGGGAGGCCCGGCAGGGCCTCCCGGCGGGAGTAGGCATGGAGCCAGGGACTACAGGACGGACAGGTAGTTCTGCAGCTCCCAGTCGGTGACGTACACCCGGAACTTGTCCCACTCGGCCTCTTTGTTCTCGATGAACTTCTGGAACACGTGATCGCCCAGGGTCTCCTTGACCAGCTTGCTCTTCTTGGTCAGGGACACGGCCTCGCCCAGGGTGGCGGGCAGGCTGGTGATGCCCTTGCGTTTCATGGCGCGGGCGTCCATCTCGAAGATGTCCTCTTCCACCGGGTCGGCCAGCTTGTAGTTCTCCTCGATGCCCTTGAGGCCGGCGGCCAGCATCACGGCGAAGGACAGGTAGGGGTTGCAGGCCGGGTCGGGGCAGCGCAGCTCGCAACGGGTGGCCATCTCCTTGCCGGGTTTGTACATGGGCACCCGCACCAGGGCGGAGCGGTTGCGGCGGGCCCAAGCCACGTACACCGGAGCCTCGTAGCCCGGCACCAGGCGCTTGTAGGAGTTGACCCACTGCGCGATGATCGAGCAGAACTCGGGGGCGTGCTTCAACAGGCCGGCGATGTAGGACTTGCCCTCGGCGGACAGGTTGTAGGGGTCGGAGCCGTCGAAGAACACGTTCTTCTTGCCGTCGAACAGGGACTGGTGGGTGTGCATGCCGCTGCCGTTTTGGCCGAACAGCGGTTTGGGCATGAAGGTGGCGTACACGCCGTGCTTCATGGCGATCTCTTTGACGGTCAGGCGGTAGGTCATGGCCGCGTCCGCCATGGACAGGGCGTCCTTGTAGCGCAGGTCGATCTCGTGCTGGCTGGGGGCCACTTCGTGGTGGCTGTACTCCACGGTGATGCCCATCTTGTCCAGGGCCAGGATGGTGTCACGCCTGAGATCGCTGGCCACGTCCAGGGGGGTCAGGTCGAAGTAGCCGCCCTGGTCCAGGATCTCGGTGCCGCAGGAGTTCTTGAAATAGAAGAACTCCAGTTCGGGGCCCACGAACATGGTGAAGCCCTTGTCCGCGGCTTTTTTCAGCATCCTTTTCAGGACATAGCGGGGGTCGCCCTCGTAGGGGGTGAGGTCGGGGTTCAGCACGTCGGTGAACATGCGGGCCACGGCGCCGGTCTCGGAGGGCCGCCAGGGCAGGATCTGGAAGGTGGAGGGGTCGGGCATGGCCACCATGTCGGATTCGTCGATGCGGGCGAAGCCTTGGATGGAGGAGCCGTCAAAGCCCATGCCTTCGTCCAGGGCCAACTCCAGCTCGCCGGGGGTGATGGCGAAGCTTTTCAGAACGCCCAAAATGTCGGTGAACCAAAGGCGGATGAACTTGACGTTGTTCTCCTTGACCAGCTTCAAGACGTTTTCTTTAGCTTGGGACATGCTTACATTCCTCCTTAGACATTGTCGGCTTTAAGGTTGGTTTCCTTACCCCTCCCCGCCGGCGCGGCGGAGGGGGTCAAAGCGGTCGCATACCGAGTTCAGGGCGCACCGCCCCTTCAAATGTGTGACTTATGCCAGCAAGATTTACGCCAAACTTCGCTTGACAGGTAACTTGCTGTTATCGATAGTTGTTCAGGTAAAAATCGAGCGAGGCGCTTTGGGTGTTCGCTACATTTGTGTAGGTTAGCCCGAAAGTGGTCCTACCGGGAGGTAGGCTGCGATTTTCCCCATTTTCTGCACCAATTTTACCATGAAACGGACTGGAGGGGCCTAAAAGCACCCCTCCAGTCCTCGAAAATCTCCTTTTTTTAGCCGATGGCCGGCGAGCCGGTTTCTCCGGTACGAATCCGGAGCGCTTCCTCAACCGGCAGCACGAAAAGGACTCCGTCGCCGATATCCCCCGTGCGCGCGCCCTTGATGATGGCTGCCTTGGCAGGCTCCACAAAGGCGTCGTTGACCCCGATTTCCAGACGAACCTTCTTGATCAGGTTAACTTCGACCTCGACCCCGCGGTAAGTCTCGGAGAAGCCCTTCTGGCGTCCGGACCCCACCACGTTGGTGACGGTCATGTTGAAGACCTTGGCTTCGTACAGGGCCATCTTTACGTCGGTCAGCTTTTCGGGCTTGACGTAGGCGATTATAAGCTTCATGAGAATCTTCTCCCTTCTACCTGGCTACCGGCTGGTGAACACCGGGAAGTCGGCGTAGGCTTCGAGGCCGTGCTCCTCGATGTCAAGGCCCCGGATCTCTTCCTCGCGGCTCACCCGGATGCCGATGGTCACCTTGCACAGGTATAGCACCACGCAAGTGCAGATCAAGCTGAACAAGGCTATGGACACGCCGCCCAGGATCTGGATGCCGAGCTGGGTGAAGCCCCCGCCCCACAGCAGGCCGTCGTTGGCCAGGCCCAGGGCCTTCTGGCCCCAGATGCCCACCGCGAAGGTGCCGTACACTCCGCAGACCCCGTGCACGCTCACCGCGCCCACCGGGTCGTCCACCCCGATGCGGTCGAAGAACATGACCGAGAGCACCACCAGCACGCCGGCAATGGCGCCGATGACTATGGAGGCCAGAGGGCTGACCACCGCGCAGGGGGCGGTGATGCCCACCAGGCCGGCCAAGGCGCCGTTCATGCACATGGTGAGGTCAGGCTTGCCAAAGAGCATCCAGGCGGTGAACATGCCGGTCAGCGCGCCGGCCGCGGCCGCCATGTTGGTGTTGAGGGTGATCAAGCTGATGGCCTCGGCGTTGGAGATGCCCGCCGCCGCCAGCTGGGAACCGGGGTTGAACCCGAACCAGCCGAACCACAGGATGAACACGCCCGCCGCCGCGAAGGGGATGTTGTGACCGGCCAGCACCTTGGGCTTGCCGTCGGGTCCGTACTTGCCGATGCGGGGCCCCAGGAGGATGGCGCCAGCCAGGCCGGCCCAGCCGCCGGTGCTGTGCACGATGGAGGAGCCGGCGAAATCGAAGAAGCCCATCTGGGAGAGCCAGCCGCCGCCCCACTGCCACTTGCCGATGACGGGGTAGATGAAGCTGCACATGGCCACGACCATGATCATGTAAGAGGTGAACTTGGTCCGTTCGGCCATGGCGCCCGAGACGATGGTGGCCGCTGCGCCGGCGAACACCGCCTGGAACCACCAGGAGGCCCAAACCGGCACGTTGGAGGCCTTGAGACCGTCCAGGGCGAAGCCGGTGAGCCCGATGAAGCCGTTGCCGTCACCGTACATGAAGGCGTAGCCCACCAGGAAGTAGCACACCGAACCGATGCAGAAGTCCATGAAGTTCTTGGACATGATGTTGACGGCGTTCTTGGCCCTGGTGAGGCCGGCCTCCAGCATGCCGAAGCCCGGCTGCATCAAGAACACGAACGCGGAGGTGATCAGAAGCCACATGGTGTCGATGGAATAGGTGTTGCCCTTGGTGGCCTCGCTGACCGCCTCTTCGGCCCAAGCGCTGGAAGCCAGGATGGCCCCCAGGCCGAGAAGCGTTGTCAACATGCCCGCTACACGCTTCTTCATGGTGGAAAACTCCTTTCTCTGGGTAGGGGGGGCCCGGCCACCGGTGGTGGGCGGCGGCCGGGCCCATTATGTGATCAAGCGGTTAGAAAGACGCGGTGAAGGAAATCCCGAAGTACACGTTGTTGTCGTCCTGCACGGGATCCATGGAGTTGCGGATGTCCTCGTCCACCAGCATGCTCCAGTACACTCCGGGGGTGATGCTGAAGTGGTCGCCGATGCCCACGGGCAGGGACAGGCTGAGCAGCGCGTCCGCGAACCCGGCCTCGTCCACGCCATAGTAGAAGACGTTGTGGTCCGAGTTGGAGTAGGCCATGGAGGCGCTGGCCGCCACGCCGAAGGTCAACAGGTCATTGGGCTTGAACAGGTCCATGCCCCAATCCAGGGAGCCGATGAGGTAGAGGCCGTGAGCTTCCTGCACGTCCCAGTACAGCTTCAGGCTGGGGGTGACGATCCAGTTGTAGGCCACGGCGGCGTACAGCTCGGTGGTGCTGGCCACGCCGTTCGGGAACGAATAGTTGACCAGACCGGCCGACAACCCGAAGTCGGCGAGGTCATAGGTGTAGTCCAAGGTGATGTCGATCTCGTCGAACTCGTTCTTGCGGTCGTTCTCGTCGGTGAGCATGAAGTCGCCCCACACATTGACCGAGAACCCGGCCACCCCGGCGGTGACCGAAGGCTGGGCTACCCAGTCATCCACCACCACGATGCCGCGCCACACATACTTGCTTGCGAAAGTCAGGTCGAACTCTGCGGTGGGGGTGAGATCCATGGCGTGAGCGGGCTTGACCGTCCCCACGGTCAAGGGCGCCACCAGCGCCAGAGCCAGAGCCAAAGTCGTAACCAGCTTGGTAACCTTCATCTCCAATTTTCCTTTCGTGGTAACTCCGCCTCCCTGTGAGGCGGTGTTGTTATCTCCGCCTCCTCGAGAGGCGATGTTGGTTGACCTACGGCCTCTGTTTATGGCAACAGCCGTGCCATATCTTCAAAATTGGGAAATCAGGTTACAAGCTATTTGATTTGTTGGGATAAAAAGGCGTCACCCCCGGAAGGCGTGGCCTCCGGGGGTGACGAGGTGGTTACAAACTTGTAGGATAATGGCGGTACGCCTACGACGGAGTACGAAACCTTCGGGGGTCAATACCGTACTTTTCGACCCTGAGACCCATCACCCGCTCGGTTATGCCCAGCGCGCGGGCCGCTTTGGCCTTGTTTCCCCGCGAATTCTTCAAAGATTCGATCAAAAGCTCTTTTTCCACATTTTCGAGGGAAGCTTCCAGGGTGCCCTTGGGCAGGGTGCCGCTGGCCTCGGCGGTCTGCAGGGTGGGCGGCAGATGATGGCCATGGATCACCCCGTCACTGGAGAGGATCACCGCCCGCTCGATGTAGTTCTCCAGCTCGCGCACGTTGCCCGGCCAGTGGTAGGACATGAGCATGTCAATGGCTGGAGTGGATATGCGCTTGATATCTTTCATGTTGGCGTGGCCATACTTCTCGGCGAAGTGGTTGGCCAACAGCAAAATGTCCGAGCCCCGCTCCCGCAGCGGCGGCACGTGGATGGGGAACACGTTGAGCCGGTAGTACAGGTCTTGGCGGAACTGCCCGGTGGTGATCAGGTCCTCCAGGTCGCGGTTGGTGGCGGTAATCACCCGTACGTCGGTTTTCACGGTCTGGGCTCCGCCCACCCGTTCGAACTCCCGCTCCTGCAACACCCGGAGGAGCTTCACCTGGATGGCCGGGGTCAGGTCCCCCACCTCGTCCAGGAAGATGGTGCCGCCGTGGGCCAACTCGAAGCGGCCCTTCCGTTGCTGAAGAGCGCCGGTAAAAGCTCCTTTTTCGTGGCCGAACAGCTCGGACTCGATGACCGTTTCCGGCAGGGCGGCGCAGTTCACCTTGATGAAGGGCTTGGCGGCCCGGAGACTGTTGTAATGAATGGCGTGGGCCACCAGTTCCTTGCCCGTGCCGCTCTCGCCGCGGATCAACACCGTGGTGTTGCTGGCCGAAACCTGGCCCACGTGATCGTAGACCTGCTGCATAGCCTTGGAATTGCCGATGATATTGGCCGGGTGGAAGCGGTCCTTCAGCTTTTCCTGCAGGCGGACGTTCTCCTCCCGCAGACGCTCCTGCTCCTCCAGGGCCTCCCGCCGGAGCTTCACCGCCTGGGCGATCATGGAGCTGATGACCGTGAGGAGACGCACATCCTCCTCCAGGTCCACCTCCTCGGCGAACAGCCGGTCCGAGGAAAGCGCTCCGATGACCTCCGGCCCCAGCTTGATGGGCACGCAGATGAAGGAAATGTCCTTGCGGTCCTCCTCGGCCCGGGCGCCGGTGCGGTCCAGGAACTGGGGGTCGTCGCCGATGTGCCGCACCACCATGGAGCGGCCGGTCTGCACCACCTTGCCGGTGATGCCTTCGCCCAGTTGATAGCGTCCCCGCTGGCGTTGCTTGGCCGAAAGGCCGTGGGCGGCCTCGATGAAAATCTCTCCGGTGTCCCGGTTCAACAGCGTGATGGTGCCCCGGAGCATGCCCATGTGATTGGACATGGCTTCCAGAATGGGGCCCATCACGTCGCGGAGATCGATGTTGCGGTCCAGGATCTGGCTGATCTCGAACAACAGGCTCAGCTCGCGGACTTCGCGACGGAGGGAGGGCTCGGAGTTTGCCTTCATGCGGCTGGTCCCATGGTTTGCATCACGTTTCCGATTCAAAGTTTGCAAAAGGTTCCCAAAAAAACCGGTAAAATCGCCGTTCCGGCGGCGGGGCGGGCTGCCTTGCCCACTCTGCCCAGAGAACTTACCAAAATGTAGAAAACCTGGCAATGCCTACCGGGATTTCAAAAAAAGAGGCCGAGGACACAGTACGGGATGCCTGGCGCCTCGGCCTCAAAAAGCGGCGGACGGGCCGAAACCCGCCCGCCGCGTGTCAGGCTGAGTTAACCGCCCCGGCTGGCCGGGGAGCCTACTCGGGCAGAGCCTCCTGCTTGGCCAACACGGCCAGCTTCTTGGCTTTGACCTTGCGGTACACCTCGGCGGGTTTTTTCACCTGGCCATCCACGGTCAAGAGATCCCGCTCCACCTGGATGCCGAACAAGGCTTCGTTGTTCTGGAGATAGGGCAGGATCAGGCTCCAGTCGTCGTCGGTCAGCTCCACGTATTCGCCGCCATTGAGCTGCTGGTCCACCAGTTCGCGGTGGGGGTCGCGCACGTAGATGGCGCCGCCCGAGGCCAGGGAGAACAGGTTGCTGCCCGGGTAGGGCGAAGCCTGGGGCGCCACCCGGCCCTGGTCGTCAAAGGTGATCCCGTTCAGGATCACGAAGCCGCCGCCCGCCAGGGGATCGCCGGCCATGAAGGACTCGGCCAGGAAGTCCAGGCAGGTGCCGTTGATGATCACCCGGGGACGGCCCACCGCGTTGATCAGGGGGCGGCCCGCGGCGTTGCCCATGATGTAGACTTCGCCGCCCTTGGCGCCGTACATGAAGGTCTGGCCCACGTCGCCATGCACCACCAGGCGGCCCTGCTTCATGATCTGGCCCAGCTGGTCCTGGGCGTTGCCGTGCACCGTGATGGTCAGCCCGTCGATGCCCGAAGCCAGGTAGTCGCCGGAGCTGCCATAGATGTCCAGCCGCACGTCCTCCGAGCTGGAGCCGTAGCCGCAGCCATGGAAGCGCTGGCCCTTGAGGCCATACACGATGAACTGGCGCCAGCCCAGCTTGTGGGCCGCCACTTGCAGGCGGGAGTCGCAATCATCGCCCTCGGGCTCGAAGTCCCGGGCAAAGACCACCAGCACCTCCTCGCCGGCCACGGGCGCCCGGAGATCGCCCCGGGAGTCCCAGTCCACCCGGGCGTAGCGCCGCCCGGACTCTTGGGCCAGGGCCGGCACCTGGTCCAGGATGCCGTCCAAGGTGGTGCGGACCATCTGGAGCACCTGGCTCCGCTTCAGCCCGCCGGTGTCGTAGTGCCGGTCGTTCAACAGGGTCAACAGCTCCAGGGCCCAGGCGGTGCCCGGGTCGTCCTGGGCGGCCCGGGCTTTCACCGCGTCCAGGAGCCAGGCCAGGTTGGCGAAGCTCCAGGCGACGATGCCCGTGGCCGCTTGGGCAAAGACCTCGGGGGCCGAGCCCTGGGCCAGCACGGCGGCCAGCCCGGCCGGCTCGGCCGGCGTGAGGGAGGCGTCCACCCGGTACTCCCCGGCCGGCACGGTGATGGGCGCCCCGAACTTGTCGGCGCAAGAGAGCTTGTAACCATCGCCATTTCCCTGGACCGTGAAGATGAAGGCCCCGCCGTCGGTGGCGCTGCCGCCCCGGGCGTTCCAGTAGCGGTCGCACACGTGCCGGAAGCGGGGATCCTCCTCGGACAGGGACAAGAGCGTGGCGTCGATGGCCTGCTTCTCCGAGGCCACCAGGCCGATGGACACGTCGCCTTCCTGCAGGGCGAAGACCTGGGGCCGCAGCATGGAGGTGTCGGTGATGCCCAGAAGCTGGTAGGTGTCGGTGTCCGGCTGGCTGCGGCTGATGATGAAAAACCAGGGGCCGTCCGGCGAGCCGTGGATGTGCTGGGCCTGCAGGGCGCGGTAGATGTGCTGCTTCTCCGGGGACAGGCGGTCGAAGTCGAACTCCGTGGTGGGAGCCATGGACTCGATGACGTACTCCAGGGGATAGCGGTACACGCGGCTCCACAGGTCGAAGAGCTGGGCCGAGACCTCGGTGTCCGTGAGGAACTGGGTGGTGATGCCGTGCTGGCGGAGGTACTCGGACACGCTGTAGTAGTTGGCGAAGTCGCCGTTGTGCACCAGGGCCTCGTTCATGCCGATGAAGGGGTGGCTGCCGCCCGGATGCCAGACCCGGCCCTTGGTGGGGTAGCGCTGGTGGGCGATCCACATGTGGGCCTTGAAGTCGTCCATGCCGTAATACTGCACCACGTGCTCGGCGTAGCCCACGATCTTCAGGATGATGAGGTTGCGGGCGTGGCTAAGCACAAAAGCCTGCTTGTCGCCCATGGAGGTGTAGAAGTGCTTGTTCAGGCGGGCCGAGTTCGTGTGCATGAACTCGTCCTCCACCGCCCGGCGGTCCAACCCGGTCAGGTTTTCCTCTTGGGCGAAGCGGTCCAGCACCTCATCCTTGACCCGCACGAAGTAGCGCACCACGTCCGGGGGCTGCACTTCCAGGCCCAGGTCGCGCCAGTCCATGGCCGGGGTGATCGCGGCCTTGTGGTCGATCTTCAGGTAGGGGGTGAGGCAGGTCTTCTCCACCTCATTGAGGGCCGCCGGGTCCAACAGGGCCACCTGGAGGATGTAGTCGTCCCTCAAAGTGGCGGCGTCCACCCCCAGCTGCTCGGGCAAGAGGCAGGCCGCGGCGATGCCGCCGCCCTTGCCGTTGCCGCGGTTGTGCATCTGGATGGAGGGCTCGAAGATGTGCCGGCCGCGCACCGGCACCGAGGCCGCGAAGCCCACCACCCCGCAGCCGCCTTCCTCGGCGGCCTTGGCGGGGGGGATGGGCGGAGCCCCGGCCGCCAGGCGCAGCCGGTGGTCCAGGATGCGGCGGGTGAAGCCGTCCGCGCCCTGGGGATGCTGGGACATATTATCTAACCTGGCCAATTTGCCGGTCCTCCCGTCTGTCATCGCTCATTCCCCCAGCCGGCGTTCGGTTTGGGGGCCTGACGGCTTTTCGTAATCCAAGTGGGTCAACAGATCACTGCGCCCCACCAGTTCGCGGACGCTCCGGAGCCCCAGCCGCCACAACAGGGTCTGCAACTGCACGGCCCAGGCGTGGTAGAGGTTGATGAGGCGCTGGGAGCCCCAGTCCTGGTCAAAGGCCTGGGCCAGCTCCGAGTCGGTGGTGGCGATGCCCCGGGGGCAGCCGCGGCCCGACTCGCAGTTGGCGCAGCGGATGCACTCCAGGGCCACCATGTCCGCGGTGCCGATGACGATGGCGTCGGCGCCCAGGGCAATGGCCTTGGCCACGTCCCAGGCGCTCCGGAGACCGCCCGAGGCCACCAGGGTGATCTGGTCGCGGATGCCTTCTTCCACCAGGAAGCGGTGCACCAAGGGGATGGCGTACTCGATGGGCATGGCGATGTTCTTCTTGGCGATGTCCGGGGCCGCCCCGGTGCCGCCGTAGGAGCCGTCCAGGTGCACGATGTGCGCCCCGGCGTAGAAGCTGCCCACGGCCACCATGTCCACGTCCACCGGGGTGGAGACCTTGACCGAGACGAGGGCCCGCGGATTGATCATCTTGATCCAGTCCACGTGCTTCTTGTGGTCTTCCACCGAATACACCGAGTGGAAGGGGAAGGGCGAGAACAGGGAGCTGCCCACCATGGCCTCGCGCATGCGGGCCACCTCGGGGGTCACCTTGTCGCCCAAGAGATGCCCGCCCAGACCGGGCTTGGCGCCCTGGGCGTACTTGAACTCCACGATGCGCACTCGCTGGATGGTCTCCTCGCGCACCCCGAAGAGCCCGGTGGCCACCTGGGTGATCACGTGGTCGTCATAGGGCTTCAACACGTCGGGGAAGCCGCCCTCACCGGTGCAGTTGAAGGAGTTGAAGGCGGTGAAGGCCTTGGTGCGGGACACCATGGTGGACAGGCTCACCGAGCCGAAGCTCATGCCGCCGCCGTAGATGGGCCAGCCGATCTCCACCTCCGGCCGCGCCTCGTCGCGGCGCCGGTTCAGAGGCACGGTCAGGTCCACCTCGGAGGGCCGGAAGGATTCGTCCGGCGGAGTGTCGGGCCACAGGAAGTCCAGGCGGTCGAAGCCGCCGCCGGAGTTGCCCACCCGGTACTCCAGGTTGCTCTGGGGCGGACGGCCGGTCTCGGCCTGCTCCCAGGTGGCCACCAGGAGGTCGGCCGGCCAGCGGGGATCGCCGAAGGTCTTCCAGGAGGGGTTCTGGCCCACCCGGATGGCGTCCACCGGGCAGTTGTCCGCGCAATAGGCCCCCCGGGCCTTGCAGTAGCTGGAGCCGTGGCACAGCCCGGACTTGGGGGCCAGCATGGCCTTGCCGGCCTTGGTATGCACTCCGAAGCCGCAGACCTCGGCGCACTTGCCGCAGGCGATGCAGGCGGATGTCCGCTCCACCCGATACTTGGTCAGCGGGTTGCGGTAGCGGGAAGCCGCCGGCTTCACCAAGTCGGCCACCAGGGGGAAGTTCTCCCCCTCGGGGTAGGTGAGCTCGGCCACGGGCCGGGCCCGTCCCTGGCTCAGGCGCTGGCCGAAGATGGGGGCGAAGCTCATGCGCTCCAGGTCGTCGAAGATCATGGCCCGGCCCACTTCGCCCCGGAGCCGTCGGACCTCGCGGATGCCCATGGCGCCCATCAGCTCGATGATCTGGGAGTGGAAGGCGCCCATGAGGTTCACCAGGCGCTTGGCCCCGTATTCCGCGGGGATCTCGGCCAGGTTCACCGGGCAAAGGGCGTCCTCGGCGCAGTTGCCGCACAGCCGGCACTCCAGGCCCACCATCAGGGTGAGGCCCAGGGCCACCGCGTCGGCCCCGCTGATCACCGCCTTGGCCACGTGCTCGGCCAGGGCGACGCCGCCGCTGACCAAGAGCGTCACCTGCTCGCGGCAGGCGCTCTCCACCAGCTTCAGGTGGACCTCCCGGAGGAGCCCCGCCACGAAGGTGTCGGAGCGCTGGCCAAAGCCCTGGCCCTGGTTGGTGGCCATGAGGTGGATCACCTCGGCGCCCTCCTGGGCCAGCTGCACGGCGTGGAGCGCCGCGTGCTCGTCCAGGGGCAGGCGGATGGAGGTGACCACGTCCGGCCGGAGCGCCTTGAGCTTGGCCACCTGGGCCAGGGCGCCGGGGGACCAGGGGATCTCCACCAGGGGCACGTCGGCCAACACCGCCGCGTCGGCCGGGGCGGCGTTGAGCTTCAGGATGAGGTGGGGCCGCAGATCGGCCAGATAGGTCTCGGCCTCTTCCTGGGTGGCCACGGCCGGCACGCCCAGCTCCTTGGCCGCCAGGACCATGGCCCGGCGGGTGGAGGGGCCCATCTTCCCCTTCCGGGGGATGTCGAACAAGAAGGGCACCGGCACGGTGACAAAGGGCGGCACCGGGGTCAGGAGGTTGCCGGCCTCGTCAAAGGACAGCTCCGCCGGCCGGCGGCCCAGCTCCACCACGGTGCTGATGTATTCGCGGCCGTGGATGCCGTCGCGGGTGGGCCGGACGATCTCGCTCATGTCCGTCCACATCTGGTCGAAGCCGGGGCCGGAGAAGGCGCCGCGGTAGCCCGCGCCGGAAACCGGGATCTTGCCGGTCTCGGCCTGCTTCCACAGGGTGGCGATGATGTCCGGCCGCCAGTACTCGTCGCCCAGGCGGTCGAACTGGGGGTTGCGGGCCCGGCTCAGAATGCCTTTCTTGCACTCCTGCACGCAGCGCATGCAGGACAGGCAATCTATATCAGTGGAGTCCACCACGGCCAGGGGATCAAAGGAGCGCTTCTTGTAAACCTTGTAGACGCAAGCAGTGCGCTTGACGCACTCCAGACACCCCAGGCAGCCTTCCACCTCCAGGGACGCCGTCTTGGCCACCGGGGCGTGGAGAGGCGGGGTGGGCTGAACGTCAACGTGGTATTTCTTGGGCATCTTTGGGAATCCTGCCTTTATTTACTGCGAGGGACGCCCCCCCAACGGGGCGGAGGGCGGCGGCCCGGCCGGGTCCGGAGGACGCCGGCGGGGCCTCTACCAAGCCGGGCCCCGGGGGGCTAGACCTGGGGCCGGGGGCTGAGGCCGGCCTGGCTGACGATCTCCGGCAGAAGCTCCTCGGCCTCGATGGCCTGCAAATGCACGCCCTTGATGCCGGGAATCTCCCGCATGGCCTGGATCAGCTCCACGGTGACCTTGATGCCCTCGGCTTTCACGTCCTTGGCTTCCTTCAGGCGGGCGATCAGCTCCGCGGGCACTTCCACGCCGGGGACGTTCTTGTTCATGTAGTTCAGCATGCCGGCCGAACGGGGCACGATGATGCCGGCCAGGATGGCGGCCTTTTCGGTGAGCCCCATGTCGTGGGCCTCTTTCACCTGGGCGGCGAAGGCGGGCACGTCGTACACGGCCTGGGTCTGGATGAAGTCCGCGCCGGCCTCGATCTTCTTGGCCAGGCGGATGACCCGGTAGTCCCGGGGCGGCCCCAGGGGGGTCCAGGCGGCGCCGATGAAGAAGGGGCAGGCCTGCGCGATGGGGTCGCCGGAGGCCTGGCAGGCGTCGTCGCGCATGCCCTTCAGGATGCCGAGGAGCTGGATGGAGTCCACGTCATAGACGTTCTTGGCGCCGGGGTGGCCCTTCTGCTTGCCCACGGCCGAAGCCTTCTGGTGGTCGCCGGACAGGGCCAGGACGTTTTTCAGGCCCAGGGCGGCGGCGCCCAACAGGTCGGACTGCATGGCGATGCGGTTGCGGTCGCGGCAGGTCATCTGCATGACCGGCTCCAGGCCCTCGTCCAACAACACCTTGGAACCGGCGATGGAGGACATGCGCACCACCGCGGTCTGGTTGTCGGTGA
>JAHLLK010000163.1 GCA_020444165.1 Deltaproteobacteria bacterium
AATGCCCACGTCCTCCACCGTGTGGTGGGGGTCCACTTCCAAATCGCCCTTGGCCTTGAGCTTCAGGTCGAAAAAGCCATGAAAGGCCACATGGGTGAGCATGTGGTCGAAAAAGCCCACTCCGGTGGAAATTTCGCTTTTTCCGGTGCCGTCCAGCTCCAGGGAAAGGCTGATGCTGGTTTCCTTGGTTTTTCGCTCTATTTTGGCGCTTCGGCTCATGGCTACACTTCCTTGGCAGCTATGCGGCGGACATACTCCGCCCCAGACCCCAGCGGGCCCCATCGCCTGTGATGCTAGCACGACCCGGCCTGACTGTCGAGGGATTAGGCCTGGGGCCATGGTCAATTGTGTCAGGGGTGGTATATTGTTAGCAATGGTGGGCCCCGGCCGGCCAGAGGTTGACTTTGCCCCTGACCGCCGGTATATTCCCTCCACGCCAGAGGCCCCCGCCGGGGGCGCGGTTTTGATGTGGGGCTGTAGCTCAGTTGGGAGAGCGCCACGTTCGCAACGTGGAAGTCGAGGGTTCGAGTCCCTTCAGCTCCACCACTTCTTTTCTCCTGAAAATTCCCCAATCGATACCAATAGGAATTTATGAGGTCACGCAGGGCTGCGTTGCGCGGTGTTGCGGTAGGCGTGTTGTCTGTTGCGGGATTCAGCGGAGGTGGATGCCTCTGGGAATATTGGTGTTTGGAATGAAAAAGGCGGGCAAACAGCACGAAAGACCTAGCCTACGGGGGAAGCGGCGGTAAAGGACGTATTGATAAGGCGCATGAAAATTTGCAGCAGAAAAATTGTGTTAGTATGGAGCGGCGACAAGGGATATGCACTAATCAGCATGGCCTTTGGGAGGGACTGATGTGGGTTATTGACCTGATTACAAGCATCATCGGTTTGCTGGTTTTGTGGGGAATGTGGGGAATAAGGAATTTAGTCAAAGAGGAGCGTAATTCACAAAAAGCTTTTCGCGAAACTTCAATGAACACCCGGAAAGAGTTGGAGGCATTGATCCCTGCTTTCAAAGAAATTATTCGAGAAACGAGGGCACACAGAGATGACATTCAGAAGCGTGCTGATGAGGCACAGGCCTCTGCTGATCGCTTTAAACAAGCTCTAAAACATTTGGAAAATGAAAAATTGGAGGTCGAAGTCTCTGCCAAAAAGTCGCTGGAAATCATGGAAAAAACGCAATCCATGACAGACCAAGCCTTTCAATACTGCGATAAATACTCGGAACTGGTTGATAAATATTCAAAAATGCTTGTCGTGTCGCTGGATGTAGCTTTGAGCGTCACGCACTCACAAGCTATAGAGACTGTAGAAAACAGTGAACTGGATGAAACTGAGAAAGGCATTATGCGTGGTTTTGCTGACAGACTTGATCAAGGCGGCAAATATCAACTTGATCCTCCTGCATTAGGGTTACTCGCTGCGTTGATAGATGCGACACCTACGGGAATCCGAGCATTACCTGTAGCCTCGCAAGATAAAAACGAACAGGAAACCTAGCCCAGTTTAAAATGCGGCTAGCCACACCGATTTAGCCTCCCTGTTCCCGCCTAGTTCACACGATGCGGGCGCACAAAGCCCACGCCCCCTAAAGCTATGGTCTAACGATATCAGCTAGTTAAAGCAAAAGTGGTGGAGCTTGAAGATTGCCTTCAGCTCCACCACTTCTTTTTTACCCAACCGATATTAGCCGCAAGCGAGCGGCTCTAGCCGGTCACTTCACCAACTCGATCTCGCCCGCCCGCCAAGCCTTGGTGAAGAAGGTTTCCTCGGGGCCATAGAAACGCAGGATGGCGAACCATCCCTTGCCGGGCATCGACTGAATCCAGTTGCCCCGGGCCACGCCCTGAGGTTGCTGGGGAGAGATGTAGATGGTGGTCGAGCCGTCGGTGCTCGCCTCCGCCGCCGGGGTGGGGTAGGTCTGGCTGCCGGCGCGGGGATAGTGCTGCGGCGTGTCGAGCATGGAGCGCGTCTGATTGTCGTAGAGGGTCAGCGACCAGAAGTTGACGGCCGGGATGCCCTTGGGCAGCACCAGGCGGTAGGTCTTGGCGCCGTCAAAGGGGTCGCCCACGGAGTCGGCAAAGCACATGAGGTATTGGGAACCCACCCTGGGGATGCGCATGATCATGCCGGGCGAGTCGAGCGTATAGGCGTAGTAGAACGCGGTGCGCGAATCCAGGGTGCGGGCTCCGGTGGGCGGGAACGGCTTGAACATGCCCTCCTTGGTGAACAGGGGCGGCGGGGTCTCGAAGAAAGCGCCGCCCTCGAACAGCATATTGCCCCACATCGAATTCTGGTAGTAGGCCCAGTCCGGGTGCATAACGGCGTAGCGCCAGTTGAGGGTGCGCCCCGCCGCGTTGCCCACCGCCGCCGCGTCGGTGAGGATCTTTTTCATCCGCGCGTCGGGCTGGAAGGGCTTGCCGTGCACGATGCCGATGGCGGCCAGCTGTCCCGCCAGCTCCACGTCGTAGCTGGTGGCCGGTTCGTTCTGGTAATTCTCGTTGATCATCTCGAAGAAGTGGTAGTCGCTGGGCGGGATGGTGTTGAAGGCCTTGCCGCTGGCCTCGAGGAACTTTGTCGCGGGAACCGGCGGGTTGCCGCCCAAACGAACCTTGCCCTCCAGCGCGGTGGCGATGCTGGTTCCCACGCCGCCGGGCTGATAGGGGTAGATCTTGAGGTGCTTTTTGACGTTGGCCACGGCGGGCGCCGGGTCGTTGTTCACCAAAAAGCAGCGTGCCGCGTACAGCGCGCGCACGGTCTTGGAGTGGGCGACGTGGAATCCGCTGTCGGGCAGCGGGCCGTCATAGCCGGGCGGCACCAGCAGGTACTTGCCGCCTTGCCCGCGATCCGGACCGGGGGCGCCGATGTCGATGATCCAGCTGAACCACATGTCGTTGATGGTGCCCAGGCCCTTGGAGGGCTGCTCGATCACCATGGGCCCCTGGGACATGTTGATCACCGACATGTAGTAGACGGTGTCGCAGTTGGCCGTGAGGAACAGCGACTTGCTGTCCATCAGCTTGGAATATATGACCACCGTGTTGTCCTGGGCCCCGATGCTCTCCAGGCCCTTGGCGATGGCCAAGGCCGAGGCGCCCCGGAAACTGTTGTTGTACACGGCCAGGGCGTTGTTGAAGGCCAGCGCATCGCGCACCTTTTCGGCGGTGGCCAGGCTGGGCACCCCGTCCTTGAACTCCAAGGTGCCGATGCTCGACGGCATTTGATCAGGGGTGACCAAGCCGGGGGGGATCGCGGCGGCCGTCTTGGCCGCCACCGCACCAGGCATGGCCAGCACCAAAAAAAGGATCGACGTCGCCAGGGTCTTTAAAGTTTTTTGCATGGGCCCTTCTCTCGCCGTTGAGGATTGAATAAGCCGCCCAGCTGCTCGCGCCTAGGTGGTGCTTACTTTGGGATTTTTGCTTTCAATGAACTAATTATAGGTGTTGCCGGAGGCACTAAACAAGCGGGCCGGCCCATCCACCAAGGCGGCAAGCAGGCGCTGTTGCGCAAGCTCCGGCCAGGAAAGGCGGCCAAGGCCTGTTCGTCGATTTGTCCAGGGTCCAG
>JAHLLK010000153.1 GCA_020444165.1 Deltaproteobacteria bacterium
CGGCCATTGCCCGCCGTGATCATGTTCCACAGCCATTTTTGGCATAATATCAACAAGTTTTATGTGTTTCACCATGCAATGGCCTCCTATTGATACTTCCCTGCTGATAACGGCGGGCGCCCCTCCGGGGGCGCCCGTTGCTTATTCCCTGGCCAACCCGGCCCGGAACCCGTAAAAATAACCCCAGGCCCAGGCCCCGGCGGGGCCTCCGTCCCTTTCTCTCTCACCTGGGGAGCCTGGTCTTATGGATCTCTTGACCACCCTGGAAACCCTGTGCCGTCCCGTGGCCCCTCCCGGCCGGGAGGACGAGATGCGCGCCGCCCTGAGCGAGCTGCTGGCTCCCGTGGCCGACCGCCTGGAGACCGACCGCATGGGCAACCTGCGGGCCTGGCTGGCGCCCGCGGGCGGCGGCCCGGCCCCCCGGCTGATGCTGGACGCCCACATGGATGAGGTGGCCTTTATCGTGCAACGGGTGGAGCCCACGGGATTCCTGCGGTCCGCGCCCCTGGGCGGGGCCGAGGCCCGGGTGATGCCCGGCTCCCGGCTCATCCTGGCCCCCCGCCCCGGGGTGCACGTGCCGGCCGTGGCCGGCCTGGCCCCGCCCCACGTGGAGACCGCGGCCGACCGGGAGAAGGCCCTGCCCTGGGACAAGCTCTATCTGGACGCCGGGTTCCCGGACGCCGCCGCCGCGGCCGCGGCCGGGGTGGAAATCGGCACGCCGGGCGTGGTGGACGCGGGCCAGGGGCCCCTGGGCCAAGGCTTTTTCCAGGCCCGCAACCTGGACGACCGGGCCGGCTGCGCGGCCCTGGTGCAGGCCTTCCACGGCTTGGCCGCCGCGCGTCCCGCGGTGGAGGTGGTGGCCAACTTCGCCGTGGCCGAGGAGGTGGGGCTCCGGGGCGCCACCACCGCGGCCTTTGA
Source organism: Deltaproteobacteria bacterium (assembly GCA_020444165.1). The sequence continues at coordinate 919 of JAHLLK010000153.1, forward strand.
CCTGGCCCCGGACCTGGCCCTGGTGGTGGAAGCCACGGTGGGCGACACCCCCGGGGTGGAGGACGCCCGCCAACCCTCCCGCCTGGGCCAGGGCCCGGCCGTGACCGTGGCCGATGGCCGCATCATCGTGCCCTGGCGCCTGGTGGAGTCCCTGGAGGAGGCGGCCCGCGCGGCCGGCGTGGCCTGCCAGCGCAAGCTGCCGCCCTATGGCGGCACTGACGGCGGCGCCATCCACCTCTCCCGGGGCGGGGTGCCCACGGCCATCCTCTCGGTGCCCTGCCGCTACATCCACAGCCCGGTGAGCCTGTGCCAGCTCACAGACTTGGCGGCCCTCTGCCAAGTGGTGGAGACCTGGGTGCGGAGGGCCCACGAGCTTGTCTGAACCCGCCCCTGAGACGGCTGGGAGGCACCGGGAGGCTGTTTCTCAACCGCCCGCTAGAAAGTCAGCAGCATGGCCAGCTATCTCTTCGTACCCGGCGGACAGCGCACCGCCGCCGATTTTGACCAGCTCCGCGCTCTCCTGGAGGCCCAGGGCCATCCGACCCGGGCCCTGACCCTGTCCGACCCGGCCCGGGCCAGCCTGGCGGATCACCTGGGCCAGGTCACCGCCGCCCTGGCCGGGTCGCCGCCGGAAGGCCTGATCCTCGCCGGGCACAGCTACGGCGGCTTTGTCAGCGTTGGGGCCGCCGCCCAGGCTCCCCAGCATTTGGCCGAGCTGGCCATGGTGGACGCGCCGTTGCCCCACGGCGGGCAGTCCCTCTGGGGCGTGTTTCGGGCGGCCGGGCTGGACGCGGCCGCCTTTGGGGTGCCGCCCTGGCCGCTGTTCACGACCCCCCTGGCTTTTGACCAAGGCGTGTTGGACCGCCTGCCCAAGAGCTATATCCGCTGCCGGCATAGCGAGTTCCAGGAACTTACCCGGGGCCTGCCCGCCTGGATCGCCAGCCGGCCCCTCTCCCACGCCTGGCGCTGCCAGGAACTGGACACGGGCCACTACCCCATGCTGGAAAACCCGGGCGAGCTGGCCCGTCTGCTCCAGCCCCGCTGAACCGGGCCCGCTCCCCGCGCCACCCGCCGCCCGGCGGCACAGGCTGTCCCCGCACCCCGAAAGGGAGGGTCGCATGCAATTCCCCTCTTATTACCACCTGGTTCCCCCGGACATCATCGCGGCCCGCGTGGCCCGCACCGCCGGCCTTGCCGCCGAAGCCGAGTTGGCCTGGCTCCTGTTCACCCACCGGGTGGACGTCTATTACCTCTCGGGCAGCATGATGCAGGGCGCTGTGGCCGTCTCGGCCGCCGGGGAGGCCGTGTATCACGTGCGCCGCGACGTGGAGCGCGCCCGGGCCGAGAGCAGCCTTTGGGTGGAAGCGGTGGCCGGCTTCGGCCAGGTGGCCCAGGCCCTGGCCCCCGGCCTTCCCCCCGGCGCGCGCCTGGGGATGCCCCTGGACGTGACCAGCGCCGCCGCCTACCTGGGCTGGCAGAAGCGCCTGCCCGGCGTCGAGGTGGTCGACATCTCCCGCCCCTGGCTGGAGCTCATGGGGGTGAAAGACGCCTGGGAGGCCGCCCGCCTGGCGGCCACCGGGGCCCTGGCCGCCCGCGTCTACGCCCTCATCCCCGGGTTGCTCACCGAAGGCCTCAGCGAGATCGCCCTGGCCGCCCAGCTCATGGCCGCCGCCACCGCCCAGGGCGGGCTCAACCTCATGCGCGTCCGCGCCGCCTACAACGAGTCCTACACCTGGCACATCGTGGCCGGCCCCCAGGGGGCCATGCCCGGAGCCATCGACGCCCCGTTCACTGGCCTGGGCCTGGCCCCCGGCTTCCCCCAAGGCGCCAGCCACCGCCCCATCGGGCGCGGCGACCCGGTCAACGTGGACTTCGGCGTCTGCCTGGAGGGCTACCATACCGACCAGACCCGCACCTACACCATCGGCCCCGCCCCCACCCGGGTAAAGGAAGCCCACGCCTGCCTGGAAACCATCGACCAGGCCCTGGCCCAGCGCCTCACCCCCGGCGCCGTCAGCGGCGAACTCCACCAACTGGCCCTGGACCTGGCCGCCGAAGCGGGCATGGCCGACTATTTCCTGGGCTCCCCGGGGCGAAAAATCCGCTTCACCGGCCACGGCCTCGGCCTCGAACTGGGCACCCCCCCCTATCTCATGGAAAACTCCCCCGCCCAAGTCCGCGCCGGCGAAGCCTACGCCCTGGAACTGAAAATGGTCCTGCCCGAAGGCCCCGTGGGCTTGGAAAACACCTTCCTCGTCAACCCCTCCGGCCCCCCGACCTGGCTCACGCCAATGCCAAATAAGTTGGTAGAAATTTGAAAGAATGTGGGGGAAACCCATTCCTTTTGAAGCCAAAAGGAATGGGTTTCCTCCACACCCCCTTCCTAAAGGAAAAGCAGTGGCAAGCGGCTGACGCCGTTTGCCGTGGGGGGTATAGGGAGCACGTTACAGGTCGTCCTTCGCTGCGCGCCGGCGCTGGCATCTCGGTCAAACTCAAAAACAGCCTACCTTCGGGAGCGAACGAGCCTCCGTGCGAAGGGCAGCCTCGCCCGACCCGCTACGCCAGCCGCGGCGACGCGGCCCCGACCCGCTACGCCAGCCGCGGCGACGCGGCCCCGACCCCGATCCCTTGCAGCCTACCTTCGGGAGCGC
>JAHLLK010000050.1 GCA_020444165.1 Deltaproteobacteria bacterium
AACAGCGCGATGGAGCTGGCGCCCATGGCGAAGCCGTTGATGTACTGGGCGGTCTGGGGGTCACCACCGTAGACGTAGAACCAGAAGCCCACGCCCAACAGACCCAGGCTGGCCACGGAAAGACCCATGACGGCGCCGCTGAAGTAGCTGACGTTCAGGGCCTTGGCCTGGCCGAACTTGTTGGCGGCCTCGGCGGTGCGGCTGTTGCCGCGGGTGGCCGCGGTCATGCCGGAGAAACCGGCAACCATGGAACACAGGGCGCCGGTGAGGAAGCAAATGGCGGTCTGCCAATTGATACCCAGGCCCAAAAGCACCAGCACCACAACGATGAAGATCGCCAGAATGCTGTACTCTTTTTTCAAGAAGGCCATGGCTCCAGCGTGGATCATGCCTTCGATTTTCTGCATGGTCTCATTGCCGTTGGGCTGCTTTTTTACGTACCCATAAATAAAGTACGCCAGCAGCAGCCCCACCAGGGCCAAGAATGGCGCTACTCCAGTTAAGCTTTGCATCACCCCTTTACCTCCTCCATTGTGTTGGATCGATGAAATTGCTGCATGGCCGCCGGGTAGCCCTCTTGGAGGATGACCTCCAGGCAATCCGCGGCGGTATGCACCAACCTGTCAACCACCTCGCGCTGATCAGCGTAAAAACCGTTCAGCACGTATTGTTCTATGGGCTCGTCGTACCGGGGCCGGCCGATGCCAAGCTTTAACCGGGAAAACTCCGACGTACCCAGCAGACTCATCAGGGAAGCAATCCCCTTGTGGCCTCCCGCACCGCCCCGGTGGGCTATCTTCAGCCTCCCCAGGGGCAAGTCCAGATCGTCGTGCACCACCAACAGCCGGTCCGGGGTCAACCGGAAGTAAGCCAGAAGCGCTTGCGCGGCTTGGCCGCTCAAATTCATGTAGGTCTGCGGCCGGGCCAGGATCACTGGCCTGCCCGCCACCCTGCCACGCTCCCATTTACTCTGAAACCCGCTTTTGGCGGCCGTTAGGCCATGCCGCCGGGCCAACTCGCTCACCACAGTAAACCCCAAGTTGTGGCGCGTGCCCTCGTACCGCGGTCCGGGATTGCCAAGTCCCAGAATAAGATCAGGAATAACAGCATCCGTGGACAAGGGCCGCTCCTCCCGAGGGGGTTACTCCTCGGCGGACCCCTCGCCGGCCTCCTCGCCCTCTTCGCCTTCTTCTTCCTCTTCCGCCCGCTCCATCACCAGGGAGCAGATCACGATGGCGAAGTTCTCCTCCGTGGCCAGGCTAACGCCGGCCGGAAGGACCAACTGATCCGAATGCAAAGTTTGATTCAGATCCAGCTCGCTGATGTCCACCGTCAGGGTATCGGGGATGTCCGCCACCCGGCCGGTGACCGCCACGCTGTGCGCCTGCTGGCTCACCACGCCGCCCAGCTCAACCCCCTTGGCCTCACCGGTCAACTCGATGGTTACATCCACGGTGAGTTCCTGGTCGGGGCTGATCTCATAGAAATCGGCGTGCAGGACCCGCTTGCCCATGCTGTCCAGCTGCAGGTCCTTGATCAGGGCCATCTTGGGCGTCTGGCCCTCGATGGACAGTGACACAAAGGCCGTGTCACCGGTGACCTGCCGGAGAACCTTCTCCAGGTCCCGCTGGGGAATGGACAGGGATTGGGGCTGATGTCCCCCACCGTAAACCACGGCGGGGATCATGCCCTCCACCCGCATTCTTCTGGCCGGCCCTTTGCCGGAAGTCGCACGGCTTTCGCCGCTCAGCGCTATCTGCTGCATTTTTTCCTAATACCTCCCCTGACGACGGTCTGGTAGCCGCCAGATTGCAGGGTCAAATGACTATAATGCAAAGTTTCACAAAAGGCAAACCTTTTCGCCCCGCGCGGACAGACCCGTAATCCTACACAAAAAGGGAGCTTACGGAGTCTTCCATGTGGATGCGCCGGATTGCCTCGCCCAGGAGTTGGGCTACCGAAAGGCTCATGATCTTGCCCGTACTCCTGGCTTCCTCGCTGAGAGGAATGGTGTTGCTCACCACCACTTGGGAGATGGGGCATTCCTTCAGGCGGGTCACCGCCGGCCCTGAGAGCACCGGATGGGTGGCGCAGGCCCAGACTTCCCGCGCCCCGTTGTTCTTGAGCGCCCGGGCCGCTTCGGCCAGGGTGCCCGCAGTGTCAATCATGTCGTCCACCACCACCGACAGTTTGCCCTCGACCTCGCCAATGATGTTCATGGCTTGGGCCACGTTGGCTTCCTCGCGGCGCTTGTCGATGATGGCCAGCCCGGCTTTCAGCCGCTTGGCAATGGCCCGGGCCCGCTCCACCCCGCCGGCGTCGGGGGAGACGATCACCGCCTCGCCCTGGATCTGCTGCCGCAAATGGTTCAGCATCACCGGCGCGGCGTAGAGATGGTCCACCGGGATGTTGAAGAAGCCGCCGATCTGCCCGGCGTGCAGGTCCATGCACAAGACCCGGCCGGTACCGGCCGTGGTGACCAGATCGGCCACCAGCTTGGCGCTGATGGGCACGCGGGGAGCCACCTTGCGGTCCTGGCGGGCGTAGCCGTAGTAGGGAATGACCGCGGTGATGCGCCGGGCGCTGGAGCGACGCATGGCGTCAACCATGATCAAAAGCTCCATCAAATGGTCATTCACCGGCGGCGAGGTGGATTGGATGATGAAAACGTCAGCTCCCCGTACGTTTTCCCCGACTTCCACGAAGATCTCGCCGTCGGAGAAGCGACGCACCATGGCCTGGCTAAGGGGCAGGTGGAGATAGTGGCATATCTCCTCGGCCAGGTGGGGGTTGCTGTTGCCTGTGAACAGTTTGAGCTTATTGAACATGGCTAATCAAAATCCAAAGCCGGCATTCCCACCCAGGGGCAGGGTGGGATTTGCCGGTGACTGGTTCTTGGCTGGGGTGGCAGGATTCGAACCTGCGAATGCGGGTTCCAAAGACCCGTGTCTTACCACTTGACGACACCCCAGCGGCGTTTTACTTCATATCAGTTGGTCGCTTCAGGCGATATTCCTTGCTCGATCATACGGTTATATTCTCCCAGCACCTTTTCTTCGATCTGGCGCCGGGTGTCGGCATTCAGGGGATGAGCGATGTCCTGGTAGGTGCCGTCCTTGCGTTTCTTGCTGGGCATAGCCACGAACAAACCCTTGTTGCCGAAAATAACCTTTACATCCCGCACCAAGAAACAATGATCAAGCGTGATGGTGGCATATGCTTTGAGACGGTCCTCCTCCACCGGAAATACCCGAACTTCTGTAACCTCCATGTAAGCCCCCATTCTTATCGGCGTTCTAATGGCGCGTTGGCAATTCCTTGGCAGGCTCTAACCCACCATCCTCCCCGGGCGGAAAGCTCTGCTGCAGCACGCTGGGCCAAGGTGAAGTCAGTGAAAATTCCGAATAGTGTTGGTCCACTCCCCGACAGGAGCGTCCCCCAAGCGCCTTTTGCCTCCATTACCTCCTTGATCGTCCGTAATTCAGGATAGGCTGACAAGGTGACGAGTTCCAGGTCGTTGTGCAGGAAAATCGTCTCCCGCTTGTCATATCCCAACAAGCGCTTCAGTTTATTCTGTACTTGGGGTTTTGTCCACGTCAAATCAAATTCGCTATAGACCCAAGCGGTGGAAACCGCGAAACCGGGGTTGACCAACACATAGGAAAGGCTGGGGAATTCGGGCCAAGGATGAACCTGGTCCCCGATTCCCGTGCACAAGGCCGTGCAACCGGCCAGGAAGAAAGACACGTCCGCCCCCAGGCCGCGGGCCAAATCCCACAGTCGCTGGGGCGGCAAAACTCCGCCGTAAAGCGCGTTCAGGGCCAACAACGCGGCGGCTGCGTCCGAGGAGCCGCCACCCAGGCCGGCGGCCACGGGGATGTTTTTCTCCAGGCGGAAGGTGGCCCCTCCCGGAAGGCCCAGGGCCGCGAAGTAGGCTCGGGCGGCCCGGAGCACCAGGTTGTCCTCTCCGGCCAGTTCGGCCCGGTCGCAGAACAAACGGCAGCCCTCCCCCCCCAGGGTCACCTGCAAGTGATCGCAGAGGTCCAGGGGCTGCATCAGGGTCAGTAGCTCATGGTAGCCGTCGGGGCGCCGTCCCACCACGTGCAAGGAAAGGTTAACCTTGGCTGGTGCTGCTATCCGTAGTTCCATGGGTTGGGCGCGGGGCGCCGGTCGGCCCAGGGGGTGACCGGCTGCCTGGCTGGACCAAGGGAGCGGACCCGGGCGGCAAAGCGCCGGCCCCGGCCCGCCAAAGCGTAAACCACCCCCCCTCGGGAGCAGTCACCCTCCGCCAAGCGTTCCGCGTTAAGGTCAGGGGCCGCCCCCGGGGGTGGCCCCTGACCGGATCGTGTTAACTATTCAGAGCCTTTGACCACCACAAACAGGGTGTTCTCGCCGCGCTGCACCAACAAGAGGAGCCCGTCACCCTTGGCCAGCTTCTTGGCCAGGGTCTGGAACTCTTCCGCGTTGCCCACGGGCTTCTGGGCGGCTTCCAGGATCACGTCGCCGCGCCGGAGGCCGGCTTCGGCCGCCGGACCATCGGGCGCCACCTTGGTGACCACCAGGCCCTTGGTGTCCTTCAGGCCCAGTTGCTTGGCCAGCTCGGGGGTCAGGTCCTGCACGCTGAGCCCCAGCTTGGTCTCCAGGGAGGGCTGTTCCGCCTGGCCGCCGCCACTGGCGACCGCGGTCTCGCCTTCCTTCAGTTCACCCAGCTTGACGTCCAGGGTGGTCTTTTCCCCACCCCGGATGACCTCCACCTCCACGCTCTTGCCCACGGGGGTGAGGGCCACCAGCCGCGGCAGATAGTGCCAGTCCGCGACCTTCTTGCCATCGAACTTGACCACCACGTCGCCGCGCTTCATGCCGGCCTGGGCCGCCGGGCCGTTGGCCACCACGTCGGCCACCAGGGCGCCCGCTGTGCCTTCCAGCCCGAACTTCTTGGCCAGATCAGAGGTGACCGGCTGAATCATCACGCCCAGCCAACCGCGGACCACCCGGCCCTTGGTCTTGAGCTGCTCCATGACGCTGCGGACGATGTTCACCGGGATGGCGAAACCAATGCCCTGGCCCTGGGCCACGATGGCGGTGTTGATGCCCACCACCTCGCCGTCCATGTTGATCAGGGGGCCGCCGGAGTTGCCGGGGTTGATGCTGGCGTCGGTCTGCAGGAAGTCGTCATAGGGCCCGGCGCCGATGATGCGGCCCTTGGCGCTGATGATGCCGGCGGTAACCGTGTGCTCCAGGCCAAAGGGGTTGCCCACGGCCAACACCCAGTCACCCACCCGGATCTTGTCGGAATCGCCCAGGGGCAGCGCCGGGAAGGAGTGGTCGCCCTTGAGCTTCAAAAGGGCCATGTCGGTCTTCTTGTCGCGTCCCACGATGGTGGCGGGGTACTCGTCACCGCTCTTGAAGCGCACCGTGATCTCGTCGGCCTCGGCGACCACGTGGTTGTTTGTGAGCACGTAGCCCGCCTGGTCCACCACCACGCCGGAGCCCAGGGAACGCTGCTTGAATTCATGGGGCATGCCTTCGCCTTCCCCGCCAGGCCCGCCGGGCCCGCCGAAGAAGCGGCGGAAGAACTCATACAGGTCTCGCTGATCGCGGGAACGGGGCCCATTGGGCTCTTCCGGTTCCATGTTGTTGCCGGGACCCTGGGGCCCGGGCCGATGGTACTGGAAGAAGTTCGGCATGGGCCCTTCTTTGACGGTTTTCACGGTGCGGATGTTCACCACCGCAGGAGAGACCTTCGCCGCCAGGTCCGCGAAACTGTCCATCGCGGCGAAGCTTCGGCTGGCCAGCGCCGGCAGGGAAACCAGCAAAGTGGCCAGGGTAACGGTCAACAGTAAAAAGCGAGCGGTATGACGCCCTCTGGGTTTAGGCATTTGCTTCCTCCACAAAACTCGCCTCAACTGGTCAGGCTCACATAGGCCAGACGCAGTTCAGTGAGCGTGTTATCCACGAGACGCTGCTCATCAGGATCAAGATTTCCTTTGGTCTTTTCCTTGAGCAGCGCGATGGTGTCGATGGTGTGCCGGGCAAGAGCGGGATTGGGTGCAAGCTCTTGCCCATAGGGATCGGGAAGCGCCCCCAGGTGCATCATGGCGGAGTGGGCCAGGGAGAGAATCAGGGCCCCGAAATCCACCGGCGGCAGGACATAATCCTCCTGGGGCCGGCCCTTTTCGGCTTGGGCGCGAGGCGCGGGCTCGGATGGTTCTGCTGCCGTTTGGGGCCCGGGAGCCTCGGCTTCCCCGCCAGAAGGGGAGGTTTTCCGCTCCGGTTCCTCTTCCCGCGCCGCGCCGTCCTCGGCAAAGGCGCGCCGGTCCACCACCGTGAAACCCTTGTCCTCTTGGTCCATTTTCCGTCCTCTCCCCGGATTCCTCCGGGCTACGGGATTAAGACACGTATGGAACCCTGTCGGAGAAAGCCATCCCCGGGGTTCCCCGGCAAGCTGGTGGCCTGTTTGGGGGGGGGGCCAGGTCTTTCTCCGCGTGGAGCTTGTCCAAGGTAAATTTGGACAAGCTCCCTAACTCGCGTATTATCTGCGATAATTCGCGATTTAGGCAGGCCGGCCCTGGGGTCCCCAAACCAACCAAGGCCAGTTGGGGGTTAGTCAAGGCCCACCGCGGAGCCTGCCGTCGCTTTCACTCCGGCAAGCTCCTAGCAGGCTGTTGAAAAACAGCCTGCTAGGCGCGCCAAGAACGGCGCGCCAAATTGCGCAGCTTTAAAAAAGCAAGCAATTTGTCTAAGTTGGCGAAACCACGCTTTTGCCAACTTAGGTTGAAAAAGGCCGTGGAGGGACTTTTTCAACACCCTGCTAGGATGAACTATAAATCCTCCTCCCTGCCCTCGCAAGCGGATTACCCCTGGTTATTAGGGGCAAAGGCGGGCCAAGGGCCGGGAGGAGCAAGAAAAAAGGCGGCGGGGAAACCCCGCCGCCAGCGAATCGGCTCCCCGGAGGGGCCGGGATACGTCTACTTGGGCGCGTTTACGGCGAACTCGGCTTCGCCGGTTTTCAGGAACTTGGCCATCTGCTGGGCCACGGCGACGGCCACGTTCTCCTGGGCCTCGAAGGTGTTGGCCCCCAAGTGCGGAGTGCAGACCACCTCGTCGCGGTACAAGAGCCGGCTGTTGGAGGGCAGGGGCTCCACCTCGAACACGTCCAGAGCCGCGCCGCCCAGCTGTCCGGCTTCCAGGGCGTCACACAGGTCCTCTTCCACCACGATGCCGCCGCGGGCGCAGTTGATGATGATCGCGCCCTTCTTCATCTTGCCAAAGGTGGCCGCGTTGAACAGGCCGCTGGTCTCTTTGGTCTTGGGAACGTGGATGGAGATGTAGTCGCTGACCGCCAGGAGTTGGTCCAGGGTCAGGGGCTCCGCGCCGCGCGCCGCGATGTCGTCGGCGTTCAGGAAGGGATCGTAGCCCACTACCTTCATCTTGCAGCCCTGACCCAGCTCGGCCAGGATCCGGCCGATGTTGCCCATGCCGATGATGCCCAGGGTCTTGCCCTTGACCTCCCGGCCGCGGAGCTGCTTTTTCTCCCATTTACCGGCCCGGAGCCCCACGTTGGCCCGCCCGATGTGCCGGCTGATGGCGAAGATATGGGCCATGGCCAACTCGGCGGCGGCGTTGGAGTTCTGCCCCGGGGTATTCATGACCACCACGCCCTTGGTGGTGGCCGCGGGGATGTCCACGTTGTCCAGACCGGTGCCGGCCCGGCCGACCACCTTGAGCTGGTCCGCGGCTTCCAACAGAGCCTGGTCCACCTTGGTGGCGCTGCGGATCACCAACCCGTCCACGCCCTTGATGGCCTGGCGCAGGTCCTCGGGGGAAAGGCCGGTCTTGACCTCCACCTCGAAGCCCTCGGCCTGGAAAATCTCCACCCCTTTTTCATGCAGGGGATCGGAAACCAGAATTTTCATGATCATGCCTCCAGGAACACCTGCTGGGCCGCGGCCATGCCCGCACCCTGATCGAACTTGTAGCCCAGTCCGTTCAAGGCCATGGCCAGAGCGCTAATGCCCTGCAAGGTGTCGAATTCGGAAATATAACCCATGTGGGCCACCCGGAAGATCTTGCCCTTGAGCTGGGCCTGACCGCCCGCGATGAAGATGCCGTACTTGTCCTTCAGCCATTTGACCACGTCCTGGCCGTCCACGCCCTCGGGCGCTTCCACCGCGGTCAGGCCGGGGGAGAGGCTCTCCTTGGTGAAGACCTTGAGGTCCCAGGCGGCCAGGGCCGCCCGGAAGGCCTTGGCCTTCATCTCGGTCTCCCGGAACATGGTGTCCAGACCCATCTCATCGATAAGGTCGAACACGTCCAACATACCCATGAACAGGGTCACCGGTGAGGTGAAGGCGCCCTTGTTGCCGGTCTGGCTCTTCAACTCCTTGGCCCAGGAGAAGTAGTACTTGGGCAGGGTGGAACTCTTCATCATCTCCAGGGCCTTGGCGCCCAGGGACACGAAGGCCAACCCCGGAGGAAGCATCAGAGCCTTCTGCGAGCCGGCCACCACCACGTCGATGCCCCACTTGTCGGTGGGGATGTCCTGGGCGCACAGGGCGCTCACCGCGTCGACCACCAGCACCGCGCCGGTGTTCTTGGTCACTTCGGCCAACTCCTTGATGGGATGGCCCACGCCGGTGGAAGTCTCGAGAGCCTGCACGTATACCGCTTTGATGGAGGGGTCGGCCTTCAAGGCGTCGGCCACCTGCTGGGGTTTCACCGCGGTGCCCCACTCCACGTCGATGTTGACCGGGGTGCAGCCGTAGGCCTCCAAAAGCTCGCTCCAGCGCTCACCGAACTTGCCGCCGCGGATGGCGATCGCCTTGTCGCCGGGGGACAAGAGGTTGATCACGGAGCTCTCCATGGCGCCGGTACCGCTGCTACAGAAAGTCAGCACCTCGTTCTGGGTCTGGAACACCTTCTTCAAGCCCGCGCGGACCTTGCCGAAGATCTCCATGAAATCGGCCGAGCGGTGATGGATGAGGGGCTGGGCCATGGCCAGAAGAGTGCGCGGAGGGACCGGGGTGGGCCCAGGCGCCAACAGACTGACTTTCTTCATTTGCGTGCTCCTTCAAGACTACACGGCGCGGAGCCGGTGGCGACCGGTATGGCCGGCGGACCCGCGGTTTTCGGGGTGATGACCAGGGTGGACGGTGGATTAGGCCCAGATCGCAAAGAGCCTGGCGGTGATGATTCGCAAAGCGCCTGACGGTGTGGGTCACCGTACACCTTAGATTACGGATGGAAATGGGTATAGCAAAAATCAGCGCCTGTCAAGGTATTTTGTGGCCCGGCGAGCCGCGCAGGGGGCTGACAAATCCAGTGATCATGCGGTGTTTTCAAAAAAACCTATAAAAAATAGAAGTATAACCAGGCTGTACAAAAACTGGGCCGAAAAACGAGCGGCAACCTAATTGGCAGTAGCATGACTATATTATAAAAATAGACTACAATTAGGTCATTCAACAACGTTAATAGCGGCTATTTGTGAAGACGAGGCTACAGAGCCTCCAGGTCAACCCCCGGCAAGCAAGCTTGCCCGAGCCAAGGTGCCCGGCGGGTCGATCCGGTGGTTGACCCCGCCCAGGCCCAGCCAAGCCCGCCCAGCGGGTCACCAAGCTCCTCAGGCGCCCCCGTACGCTGGAGCAGGCCCGGGCGACACCGGCTTGGGGCTGAGAGGCTCCTGGGCGCCGCCCCAGCTGGCCAGGGATCTGCCTACCCGGTTTGCCAGCCGTCCCCGGTCCGGGGGAAGCCGGCGCCCGCCCATGGACCTGCTTGGGCCGCGGCTTCCCAGGGGGAGGCACGCGGCTGACCCCATCGCCCGGCTCGCACAAAAAAAAGAACCGGGGGCCGAAGCCCCCGGTTCTTTTCGGGGTGAATTTCTAGCTTAGCTTCTTAGAAGATGAAGCGAGCCGCCACACCGAACAGCCACTCGTTGCCAGCGCTGTCGCCGGTGGCCAGGCTGTCGCCCAAGTCGAAGTACACGACTTCAGGCTGCACGTCGAAGTTCGGGGTGACCTGGTAGGGCAGAGCCGCGAACAGAGCGAACCGGGTGTTGTTGTCGTCGGCGTAACCCGCGCTCTTGCTCCAAGCGTCGTTCTGGGTGTTGACCACACCGCCACCGATGGTGGGGGTGACCGGACCAATGGCGTAGCCCAAATCGCCCCAGAAGCCGTACTGGATGGTGTCTTCCTCGTCGCCGTTATTCTTCCACACCGGGACGGAACGGGGAGAGGCGCCCAGGGTGCCGTTGCCGTTGATTTCACCACCCCAGGTGGTGTCGTTGTTGATGCCGTAGTAACCACCGACCTTAGCCGCGAAGGGACCGAAGGTCAGCTTGACCGGCAGGACGGCGATGAAGGCGTTGTAGTCGTCATCAGACTTGTCGGTCTCGCTGGTCTTCTCGATCTGGGTCTGGCTCCAGCCGATGGCCGGGGTGCACATGAAGTTGGGGGTGCGGAACCACAGGCCCAACTCCAGGGCGGGGACCGTGTTGTAGTAGTCGCCGGCGGGGGCGGCGAAGTCCTCGCCAGGAGCCAACTCGGCGTCGGCCTCGGCGATGCCCACGCTCAGACCGACGGCCTGGGAGAACCAGAACTCGGCCCGGGCCTGCGCGTGACGGCCGCTGTACGGGAAGCCCCAGTTGATCAAGAGCACCTTGCCGGACTGGCTGACGCCCAGGTACTGCCGGGGAGCGTAGGCCAGGGAGCCGATCCAGGTGTCATCCTGACCGACGACCAGCTTGCAGTTGCCGACCTTCCACCAGCCGTACATGTAGGAGAAGCCCACGGACTCGGCGTCACCCTGCTTGCTGCCGATACGAAGCTCGGCCAGACCACCGGTGGACTTGTCCTCGGAGGTGAAGGTCGCGCGCAGGTAAGAGTTGGCGTTGAGGTTGGTGAAATTGGAGGTCACGGCGTCATGCTTGTTGACGGTGACTTCCTCGGACTTGACTTGCCAGCCAATGTCAGTCCAGAAACGGGCGCCCACAGTGGCGCCGGGCGCGGGCGCATCAGCGGCCCACACGGGGACGGCCACGGCGCAAACGGCCAGAACCGCCATCACGGCAAAAAATTTCTTCATTACCTTTTCTCCTTTCCCAATCCTGTCCAGGGACCATGGACAAACGCCCAACCGAACGTCTTGGGACCAGCTAAGTCGGTTGAAACGCCGTCTAAACCAAGGCTCCAAGGGGTCACCCCACACCTTGGCGCCTTAGGTTTCGCGCCGAAACGCGATGGTTTTTGACTTATCCCGGCCGGAGGGCACAAACGCCCGCCGGTCAGGCTCCATCCACTCACATCTGGCTAAAAACCTAGCAACTGAAGTGGCATAGTGTCAAGAGCAATTGTAATCAATTTTTCTCTTTGACCTTATTTTGATGCGCTCCGCCCGGACCAGCCTCCTGGTCAAAAAATTCCATGGTTTCGCTAGGGCTGAGCTCTTTGGCCACCTTGGTCCAACGGCCGAAAAAGGGAACTTTTGCCTTAAATTTGGACCACCCCACGCGCGCCGCCAGATAGCACGCCACAAACCCCGCCGGCCACGGCACCGCCCAGGGGGTAAAGGGCACGGGGATGGGCAATTCCCCAAAACGCCACCTGAGCCAGGCCGCTGCCGCGAATGCCGGCCACAGAGAAGCGGCCGACATGGCCACCTGCAGGAAGAAGACCCGGCCAAAGGCCTCGTTGGCCTCCGTATTGGCCGCGCGGTAGGATTCCTTGTCCCCGGCCTTCAGGGCTCTCACAGACACATTGTGCCAGCCTACCATTTTGTCCGCAACATCTTTTGCGAAACGGGCATTCAGGCGGCAGGACACGCCCAGGGTCAACTCGCCGGTCAGGACGGAGAAAACCGCCAGGCAAGCGGTGCCCAGCCACCAAGCGCCCACCGGAGAGGGCCAAACCCGGTAGGGCAGGATCAGGACCGCGTCCAGGCGCAGGAGGATTTCCCGCAATATGTCTTCCATGTACGGCTGCCAGGCTCCTCCGGCCGCCCCGCCGCGTCCGGGGCGGGTCCCGCCAAAAAAGGTAGGCCCCGGGTCGGGGCTGGGCGCCCGGACCGGGCGCCGCCCCCACCGGGGACTCGGAAGGCGACCCCCGGCGCGGGAAACCAGCCCCGCGCCGGCGGCGTGCAGGTTAGGGCAGGGGCCAGAACTGGGGCGCGAAGCCCTTCAGGGCATAGCGCAGGCCCACGTAGAAAGCCAGCACGATGAAGATGATCTTCAGGCCCTTGTCCGGGATGAACTTGGAGGTGCGGGGGCCGATCATGGAGCCCACGAAGATGCCCACCAGCTCCATGGCGATGAAGCCCCATTCCACCGCCACGCCCTTGGAGACCATGTAGGTGAAGATGCTGACTATCATGCCCACCAGTACGGCCAGGCCGCTGGTGCCGGCCACCAGGAACATGGGCAGCCCGGCCACCGAGGTGAGGAACGGCACGAACAAGAAGCCGCCGCCCACCCCCAGGAAGGAGGCCAGGGCCGCGATGAACAGACCGCCCACGATGGGCAGGTAACCCTTGAAGTCGAACTCCACCCCATAGAAGGTGAAGCGCACCGTTTTGGCGGCGGTGACCACGAAGCCCATGATCACGCCGGCCGCGGCCAGGACGATGGCGATCCAGGCCAGGTCCGGGAAGGCCTTGTGGGCCACGGAAGCCCACAGGGGGCCCAGCACGGTGATGGCCAGGGCCAGGAACATGCCGCCGTAGGAGCCCTCGATCACCTTGACCCCGCGGTCGGCGGCCTCGCCCGCGGTGCGGGCCTTCTCGAACTCCTTGGCCGCTTCCTTGGCCTTTTTCTGGCTGGCCGCGCCCTTGGGGCTGATCTGATAGAGGAGGAAACAACCCAGCACCAAGACGCACAGGCCGAAATAGCCCTGATAGGCCTTCAGGCTCACCTTACCGGCGGTCAGCTCCGGTATCAGATAGGAGCCGGCCACCGAGCCGATGGCCAGGCACACGCCCAGGGGCAGCACCAGCCGGCCCATGCGGTAATAGTTGATGGCGCTGATAAAGGCCGAGAGCCCCACCAGCCACTGGTTGGAGACCCGGATGGAGTCGGTCACCATCTTGTTGATGGGGTTCTCCTTGCCAAAGCTCTTGGCGTAGTTGCCCAGGCCGAAGATGGAGATATGGCCCACTCCGGCCATGACCCCCCCAAAGGCCCCCACGGTGGAGAAGATCCAACCCACCCAGATGGCCCACAGGAAGCCCCAGTACCAGGCGATTTCCGGCGCGCCGGGGATGCCCAGGAAACCGGGCCGCTCCCCGCGCTTGGCCTTGTCCTTTTCGATAACCTCCACGGTCTGGGCCGCGGTTTCGGGTTTGAGGAAGCTTTTCTCTATGGCCGATTTCACCTTGCCGGCCATGCCGGGGGTGAGGTAAGGAGCCGCAGCCTTCTGAGCCGCTGCTATGGCTTCGGCGTTGGCTTGCGCCTCCGCCGCGTTGTTGCCACCGCCCTCCCCACCTTCTTGGGCCAGCGCCGCCGAGAGCGGCATGGCCACCAACAGTAAAATGAGAACCATCAGCCCTTTGCAGCAAAACGCCCTTTTCATGCTTCTTCTCCCCTCGCGGCGGACTCGGCGACCGCCGCTCTATCGCCTGGGACCGGCCGGCCAGCCAGGTGGTGATACATCAGTTAGGTCTAAATCCCAACCACGACCGGCGCGGACCGGATATGGCCGCCGGGGCCTGTTTTCCAAGCCCGGCCCGGCCATGTTCGGTCCGCCCCCAGGGCCGCTCCGCGCCTGTTTTTCACCGGGTTCCCCGGCCCCCGCAGAGAACCTATGGCACGATCAACCCTAACCTTTATGAGTAGCACGCCCCTGCGGGACTTGGCAAGATGGTGGTCTGCGGTCCCGAGGTAAAGGTCAAATTACTACGAAATTAATGGTGATTGTGACGGCGTCCTGCCGCACCGGGGAAGCGGGCTCCGAACCTCGCCCGGGAAGTGCCGCGCCCGGGGGCTTTTCCCGTCCCGAGACCATTGCACGGCAATTTAAGTAAAACTTCAATTAAAACATTATGTTGTCTAACTAATCAATGGTTTCTGCGTTGCAATGGTCTCACGCGGGCCACGGATGGCCCGACGAATAACAAGCCTAAAAGGCTTGTTATTCGTAAGGCTTGGCAAAACCACGTTTTTGCCAAGCCGGTGGTTGCACAAGGCAGGAAGCCTTGTGCAACGGCCTCGTCCCGGGGAGAGCGGGCAAACAAAAACCCGCCCGGGGCGCGGGGCGGGTTGGGGCGGAGCCGGGCCGCAGAAGCCTAAGCTTTTTCCCCCTGCTCCACCATCAGACGCACCAGGCTCGCGAAAAGCCGTTCTTGCACCTCGGCCAAGTCCACCGGACGGCCCAGCTCCCGGGCCAGGCTGGTGGATTCGGCCTCCAGGCCGCAGGCCCGGATGAGGCGGAAGTGATCCAGATTGGTGTTTACGTTCAGGGCCAGGCCGTGCATGGACACCTTTTCCGGGATGGCCAGGCCCACCGCGGCGATCTTGCGGCCTTCCGAGGTCCAGACCCCGGGGTTCTTGTCGTCCCAGGCCGCGGTGACGCCGTAGGAGGCCACCACCTCGGAAATGCTGCCGGCCACGGCCTCCAAGAGCCCCCGCACCCCCAGGCGCCGGGCCCGGAGGTCCACCACCGGGTAGACTATGGCCTGGCCCGGGCCGTGGTAGGTGACATCCCCGGCCCGCTCCACGTGAAAGAGGCCGAAGCCGTCCCGGGCCAGCTCTTCGTCGGTGAGGACGACGTTGTCCCGGCCCCCGGCCTTGCCGCAGGTGAACACCGGGGGATGCTCCACCAGGATCAGGGCGTCGGGGCACTCGCCGGCCACCCGGGCCGCGTGCCGGGCGCGCATGCCCAAGAGGGCCTCTTGATAGTCCATCTTCCCCCAGACGAGTTTTTCGAAACCGTGGTTATCCATAGTGTTCATCCCTCAAAGAGCTGGAAAAATAACGGGCCCCCCAGGGGGGCCGGGCTCACCGGGGGCGGGCGGCTTGTGGGGCGGCCGGCGTCCTTTCCGGGGCCAGATGAATCACTGAACTTAACTCATGAAGCCCGGGCGTGCAAGGGGGGGAGGCGGCGGAGAGAGGGCCGGCGGGCGGGCCGGCGGGCGGCGGACCGGCTCAATAGCCCAGCTTGTCCAGCCCCCGGGGGGTCTGGGACCAGTTGGGCTCCACCCGCACAAAGAGATCCAGGAACACCGGCAGGCCCAACAGCTCCTGCATGTCCAACCGGGCCTCGCTGCCGATGCGCTTGATCATGGACCCGCCCTTGCCGATGATCATGCCTTTCTGGGAGTCCCGCTCCACGTGGATGGTGGCGGTGACCGCCACCGGGCGGCCCGGCTCGGCCGGCTCCAGGAACTCGTCCACGGTCACGGCCGTGGCATAGGGCAGCTCCTGGCGGGTGAGGCGGAACACCTTCTCGCGGATCAGCTCGCCCACCAAAAAGCGCATGCTCAGGTCGGTGACCTCGTCCGGGGGGAACAGGGGCTCGCCGGCGGGCAGGAGCCGCCCCAACTCCTCTATGACCAGCGCGGCGCCGTCGCCGGTCTGGGCCGACAGGGGCACCAGGGCCCGCCACTCGCCCCAGGAGGCCACCTCGGCCAAGAGGGGCAGGAGCCGGGCCTTGTCCGCCACCAGGTCGATCTTGTTCAGGGCCGCCACCACCGGGAGCCCCGCCTTGGCCAGGACCGGGGCCACCCGGCGGCCTTCGTCCAGGCCCCGGCGGCTGGCCTCCACCATGAACAGCGCCGCGTCCACGTCCTCCAGGGCGGCCAGGGCCGTATCGACCATGCGCTGGTTCAGGGCGCGCTTGGCCGTGTGCAGGCCCGGGGTGTCCAGAAACACGATCTGGCGCTCGGGGTCGTTGTAGATGCCCAAAAGGCGGTGGCGGGTGGTCTGGGGCTTGTCGCTGGTGATGGCCAGCTTGAACTCCAGCACCTGGTTCAAAAAGGTGCTTTTGCCCACGTTGGGCGCGCCGATGATGGCCACGAAACCGGTTTGCATATTGTTCTCTATCTGAATTCTGCCCAGGCCGTCAGGGCCTGTGGCCTTCCCAAGTTGAGGGTGATGCACGGTACGTCCTGCACCGTGCATCTTAAGCTGTTTGACAAAAGCGAGAGCATTGCACGGGGCGTCCTGCCCCATGCAATGTCGGCTTGGCAAAATCGTGACTCCACCCCAGCAAGCAGAGCTTGCCGGGGGCCCGGGTTTTGCCAAGCCTCACAAATTGCAAGCTTTTTGAAGCTTGCAATTTGGCGGGCCATCCTTGGCCCGCATCGGCCATTGCCTGCCACAATCATGTTTCACAGCCAGTTTTAATATAATATCAACATGATTTATGTGTTATGTGTTTCACCATGCAATAGCCTCAAAGCGTGATTCCACCCCAGCGAGCAAGGCCGGCTGGGGGCCCGGTTTGGGCCCATTGGGCGAATTGCCTGTTTTTCAAAAAATGCGCAAATTAGCGGGCCATCTCCGGGGTCCCCCGGCCGGCGAACCTGCTGGGGGTGAATTTATGACCCGCCTCGCGGGGGGGCTGCAACCCCCGGCTAGGCTCTCTCGCGGGGAGGCCCGGCCTCGCCGCTCTCCCAAACGGCCAGGCCCTGGCGCGCCGCGTCCTGCTCGGCCTCTTTCTTGGATTTGCCCACCCCGGTGGCCAGGCTCCGGCCGTCGATCTCGACCCCCACCTCGAAGGTCTTGTCGTGATCCGGCCCGGTGGCGGCCACCAGGTGGTAGCGCGGGGTCAGGTGCAGGCTCTCCTGCACCACCTCCTGCAGCCGGGTTTTATAATCCTTGCGGGGAGCTTTGTACACGGCCTGGTGGGCTTCCTCGGCCACCAGGCGGCGCAAAAAGCCCTGGGCCGCGGCCAAGCCGCCGTCCAGATAAAGGGCCGCGGTGACCGCCTCCAGGCAGTCGGCCAGGATGCTGGCCTTGTCGTGCCCCCCTTGATTTTCCTCGCCTTTGCCCAGAAAGAGGTAGGACCCCAGGTCCAGCTCCCGGGCCAGGGAGGCCAGGCGGGCCTCGTTCACCAGGCCGGAGCGAGCCTTGCTCAGCTCTCCCTCGGGAGAGTCGGGAAAAAGCTCGAACAGGATCTCGGTGACCACCAGCTCCAACACGGCGTCACCCAAGAACTCCAGCCTTTCGTTAGAATCGCCCAGGCCCGGGTGCTCGTGCACCCAGGAGGAATGGCGGAGGGCAGTGTCCAGCCTGGACAAGTCCTGGAACTCATGCTCCAGGACTTGGCACAGGCGGGACAGCTGGCTGATGCGGTCTTCTTCCATCGACTTCTCCGATTTTTCAAGTATCTTTATCCAGCGGCATCCTGTCAACGCCGGGGGGGGGAAGGCCGCGCCGCCCCCGACAGATTCCAGAACCGGGTGACATGGGCTTTACCATACTGCACACCGAATGGTCCAACGGTTGGGGGGGCCAGGAGATTCGTATCCTGGAGGAGTGCCGGGGCATGGCCCGGCGCGGCCACCGGGTAAGCCTCTGCGGCTGCCCCGAAGGCCAGCTCCGCCGCCAGGCCGAGGCCGCGGGGCTCCCGTTCCATCCCCTGGCCATGGCCGGTCCCTGGGATCTCTGGGCCCTGGGCCGTTTGGCCCGGCTGCTGGGGCGCCTGGATTGCCAGGTGGTGCACACCCATTCCTCGGTGGACTCCTGGCTGGGCGGCATGGCCGCCCGGCTCACCGGCACGACCTGCCTGCGCACCCGCCACCTCTCGGTGCCCGTGAACACCAACCCCTTGAACTTCGTGTACAAGCTGCCCCAGGCCGTGGTGACCACCGGCGAGAGCATCCGCCGCCACCTGGTGGAGGATTACGGCCTGCCCCGCCAGTGGGTGGAGTCCATCCCCACTGGGGTGGACACCGGCCGCTACCGCCCCGGTCCGCCGGACCCGGAGCTGGCCGCCGAACTGGGCTTGGCTCCCGGCACGCCGGTGGTGAGCATCGTGGCCGTCTTGCGCAGCTGGAAACGTCACGACCTTTTTTGCGAGATGGCCCGGGAACTGCTCAAAACCCATCCCGACACCCGCTTCCTCATCGTGGGCGACGGCCCGGGCCGGGCGCGGGTGAACGGCTATCTGGACGCCATGGGACTCCGCGACGCGGTGATCATGACCGGCCACCGCGAGGACGTGGAGCGGCTCTTGACCTTGTCCACGGTGTGCGTCCTGTGCAGCGACAAGGCCGAGGGCGTGCCCCAGGCCGTGTTGCAGGAGCTGGCCGCCGCCCGGCCGGTGGTGGCCGGTGACGCCGGCGACGTGGGCCAGGTGGTCAAGGACGGCGAGACCGGTTTCCTGGTGGCGGCCGGCGAGCTGGCCCCCCTGGTCACGGCCGTGGCCCGGCTGCTGGATGACGCCGAGCTGCGGGAGGACCTGGGCTGGCGGGGGCGCCGCCTGGTGGAGGAGCACCACTCCCTGGAGCATATGCTGGACCGCACCGAGGCCCTGTACGAGCGGGTCTTGGCCCGCCATCCGGGAGGCCGCCCGTGATCGAGTGGCTGGCGACCGGCGGGGCGGCCCTGGCCCTGGCCGGCGGCTCGCTGCGCTACACCTGGTGGCGGCGGCCCCTGGCCGGCATCCCGGTCCTGATGTACCACCTGATCTCCGACGACCTGAGCCAGACCAGCCTGCCCAAGCTCCGGGTGAGCCCGGCCCGTTTCGCGGCCCAGTTGGACCTGTTGGCCCATCTGGGCTACACCACCCTGACCCTGGCCCAGGCCCGGGGCGTCCGGCCGAACGGCCGCCAGGTGGTGCTCACCTTTGACGACGGTTTCCGCAACTTCTTCACCCACGCCTGGCCCCAGTTGGCCGAGCGGGGCATGACCGCCACGGTGTTCGTGGTCTCCGGCGAGCTTGACGGGGCCAACACCTGGGATCAGCCCAAGGGCGAGCCGGCCGAGCCGCTCTTGTCCCGGGCCGAGCTGCTGGAGCTGGACCGGGCCGGGGTGGAGATCGGCGGGCATTCCCACAGCCACCGCGGCCTGGCCGGGCTGGACGACCGGGGGCTCCTTTTGGAAACCACCGGGTGCCAAAAGGCCCTGTCCGACACCCTGGGCCGCCCGGTGCGCACCTTCAGCTACCCCTACGGCCACGTGGACGAACGGGCCCGCGACGCGGTCCGGCGGGCCGGCTTCGACGTGGCCTGCACCACCCGGCCGGGCATGCTGGCCTCGGGCGGTGACGCCCTGGCCATCCCCCGCATCATCGTCAAGCGCTCCGACGACCTCCTGGATTTTCGCCTCAAGCTTAAGCGCGCCAAGAGCAGGTTGTAGTTTCGGGCCGGCTGCGTTGCGGACATGGCTCCAACCTCACCGTGTCGATAGCTATATTGCTGATAAAGGCCGTCCTGGCCTTTATCAGCTGTCCTCTGGCAAAAATATGATTTTGCCAAAGGACACGAATCACAGCTATTTTGGCAAATATCCGTGATTCGGCGGGCCATCCCTGGCCCGCCCAGGCTGTTTATCAACAGCCTGGGCTACGCCTCCGGTTGTCGCTCGTCCGTCGCCTTGCCGGCGAACTCCTGGCTGTGCCGGCTCAGGGGCCCGGGGGTGAGCGGAAAGAGCGTAAGGGCAACAGCGGCATAAATGATCTAAATCAGACAGTTGTCTGGCAAGCCACCCGCCACCCAGATATGTCCGGGCCAACCCGGCGTGGGCGTGGGTGGGGCGGGAGGCCGGCGGGGGTTCGGCTGGCGGCGGGGACACCCTCCTAATTAACACTATGAAGTTTTTTGGGGGATGGGAATTGTGGGGGGAAACCCCTTTTTTTTCAAAAAAAGGGGTTTCCCCCCACAATTCCCAATTTCCCAAGCCAACTCCTACCCGCCGGCCGGAACGCCGTTTCGAGGCTATTCTTGTGTTTTGCCCTGCCATGAAGTAACTTAACCGGGGCGAGGGACGGGGCCGGGCGCGGCCGGTGTCCTTCTCCAAGGTGTGAACCCGAATCCTGGGCGGCGCATGCCCTCTCTGGCGGCGGCCATAATCACCAAGAACGAAGCTGAGAACCTGCCCCGCTGGCTGGCTGCCGTGGCTCCGGCGGTTGACGAGGTGGTGGCGGTGGACTCCGGCTCCACGGACGCCACGGTGGAGTTGCTGCGCGCGGCCGGGGCCCGGGTGGCCCACCGGGACTGGTCCGGCTACGCGGCGCAGCGGAACCACTGCGCTGATTTGTGCCAGGCGGACTGGGTCTTGTTCCTGGATGGCGACGAGTTCATCGACCAGGAGCTGGCCCAGGCCCTCCTGGCCTTCCGCGCGGGGCCGGAGCCGGGCGAGGCCGGGTTTGAGCTGGCCTATAAGGTGTTTTTTTTCGGCCACTTCCTGCGGCACGGCGGGTTTTTTCCGGAGTACCATCTCCGGCTCTACCACCGGGCCCGGGGCCGCTGGGAAAAGCGGGAAGTCCACGAGCGGGTGGTGGTGGACGGCCCGGTGGGGCGGTTGGCCGGCTATGTGCACCACCACTCCTACCGCACGGTGGGCGAGTATTTGCGCCGCTCGGAGCGCTACAGCGCCGAGGCGGCCCGCCAGTTGGCGGCGGCCGGTCGCCGGGCCGGGGCCTGGACCGTGGCCGGCCACGGGGCCTGGGCCTTTGCGAACCGCTTTCTCTTGCGCGGCGGCTTTCTGGACGGCTATGCCGGCTATCTGGCCGCCAAGCTGGAAAGCCACTACACCTTCAGCAAGTACGCCCGGTTGCGGGAGATCAACCAAAAGGAGGGCACCCCCCAGTGAGGCGCGCGGCATGCCTGGCCCTGGCGGCCCTGTGGCTGGCCCTGGCCGGGAATCCCTGCCCGGCCCGGGCGGCGGACGACGGCTTTGACAAGGCCCTGGCCGGAGCCAAGCGAGGCTATGGCCAGCACCGCCCCGGCCTGACTCTGGAGTCCTTGCGCCTGGCCATGGAGTTGGCTTGGCCCCGCTTTCCCTTCCAGGCCCTGAACGTGCACCTCACCACCGAGCTGCCCGCGGGCTTCGGGGTGTTCACCCCCCGGCCGGACAACCATTTTCAGCCCGGCGACCCCCTGTTCCTCTACCTGGAGCCGGTGGGCTTCGAGGTGAAGAAGGATGAGGCCCACGGCCTGTACCTCTACGATTTGGCCGCGGATTTCAACCTGGTGGACGGCAGGGGCAACGTGGTGGGCGGACGGCGGGACTTCGCCCGTTTCCAGGGCAAGAGCCGTTACTTCCCCCAGCGGCTGCCCCTTAACTTCACCTACAGCCTGAAGGGCCTGCCGCCGGGCGACTACACCGTGGAGACCATTATCCGCGACCGCCTGGCCCACCGCTCCTTCACCATCAAGACCCCGGTGGTGGTGGAGAGGCCTTGAGTGTGGACCTGATCGTCAAAGAAAACGGTGGCTTGCCGCTACTAACCTTCCCCGGCTTGGCCGGTCTGGCCGGCCTGACCCATGCGGTCACCACCCGCCACGGCGGGGTCAGCGCCCCACCCCGGGACAGCCTGAACCTGGCCCCCGCGGGCGACGCCCCCCCGGCGGTGGCCGCGAACCTGGCCCGGCTCCGCCGGGCTTTGGGGCTCACCCGCCTGGTCTGGGCCTCGCAGGTGCACGGCACCCGCATCCTGGCGGTGAGGGACCAGGACGGGGTGGTGGGCGAGGCCGACGGCTTGGCCACCGACCAGCCCGGGGTGGGGCTCCTCATCAAGCAGGCCGATTGCCAGGCGGTGATCCTGGCCGCGCCGGAGCGGGGGGTGGTGGCCTGCCTGCACGTGGGCTGGCGGGGCAACGTGGCGGACATGCCCGGCCAGGGGGTGCGCTTTTTGGCCCGGCGTTTTGGGGTGGCGCCCGGGGAGCTGTGGGCCGCGGTGTCGCCCGGCCTGGGGGCCTGCTGCGCCGAGTTCGTGAACCACGCTCGGGAGTTTCCCCCGGAGTTTCGGGACTTTCGGCGCCAGGGCGACAACTTTGACCTGCCGGCCATCACCCGGGCCCAGTTGGCCCGGGCCGGGGTGGCCCCAGAGCGCATCGAGCTTGCGGAGATGTGCACCAAATGCCGCCCCGAGTTCTTCTCTTATCGCCGGGAAGGGGAAACCGGGCGCTCCGGCACCGTGGTGGCCCTGGTATGATGAGCTGAACCGGCCGGGCCGGGCCCGGCGGAAGACGATATTCAGATTGCCGACAAAGGCCGTCCTGGCCTTGGTCAGCTGCCCCTTGGCAAAAGCGTGGTTTTGCCAAGGGGCGCGACCTGCGGCGATTTCAATGAATCGCCGCAGGTCGGCGGGCCATCCATGGCCCGCACCAGGCTGTTGACCAACAGCCTGATATTTCTTCTCTCCCCGGGAGAGCGGAAGGAGAGCCGATGCAGCAAACCGCGCTGGTGTCCGGCCAGGAGGAACTGGGGCCGGACGTATTCCTGCTGACCCTGGAAGCCCCGGACCTGGCCCAACGGGCCCGACCGGGGCAGTTCGCCATGCTCAGGGTGGACCCGGGCCGCGACCCCTTGTTGGCGCGGCCTTTTTCCATCCACGCCGTGGGCCGGGGCCGGGTGGCCTTTCTCTACCGGGTGGTGGGGCGGGGCACCCGCACCCTCAGCCGGCGGCGTCCCGGCGAGGAGATTTTCCTGTGGGGGCCCCTGGGCCGGGGCTTTGACCTCTCCGCGGCCCATCCCCTGTTGGTGGCCGGCGGTCTGGGCGCGGCGCCGTTGTTCGGCGCGGCCCGGGAGCTTCTCCGGCAGCACCGCGACTTCCAGATGCTGTTGGGCCTGCCCTCCATCACCGGCTTCTCCACCCTGGTCAAGCGCTTGGAGCAGGCGGCCGGGCCCCGGCGGCTGGTGCTGGTCACCGAGGACGGCTCGGCCGGGGAGCGCGGCCTGGTCACCGGGCCCTTCCTGGATCTCTTGCCCCGGGCCGGGGCGGTGTTGGCCTGCGGGCCGCTCGGCATGCTGCGGGCCGTGGCCCGCCTGGCCGCCCGGCAGCCGGTGGCCTGCCAGGTCTCCCTGGAGACCCCCATGGCCTGCGGGGTGGGAGCCTGCCTGGGCTGCGTGCTGCCGGCCACCGGCGGCGGCTATCTCCGGGTCTGCCAGGAGGGGCCGGTGCTGGCCGCGGGCCGGGTGGACTGGGCCCGCACGGCCGAGTCCGGGGTCGCCAGTGGAGGCGGGGATCATGACTGAGGAACTGCGGGAGTTCCTGGAGCCGGCCCCGGGCATCGAGAGCCGCCACCCCGCGGTGATGGACCTGGCCGCCCGGGTCACCCGGGGCGCCACCGATCCCTGGGAGCGGGCCGGGGCCTTGTTCGAGTACACCCGGGATACCGTGCGCTACAACCTCTACCAACCCTTCTGGCGGCTGGAGGACTACTTGGCCACCACGGTGCTGGAGCGGGGCAAGGGTTACTGCGCCCACAAGTCCTGCCTCCTCACCGCCCTGGCCCGGGCCGCGGGCATCCCCGCCCGCCTGGGCTTCGCCGACCTGGTGAACCACCTTCTGCCGCCGGCCGTGCAGCAGTTCTGTTACGATGGCCTGATCTACCGGCACTGCTTCGTGGAGTGGCGCCTGGACGGGCGCTGGTGGAAGGCCACTCCCAGCTTCGACGCCCGCCTCACGGCGGAGCAGGGTTGGCGCCTGGTGGAGTTCCGGCCCCAATGGGACCTGCTCCTGCCGGCCACGGATCAGGCCGGGCGGCCGCATATAGAATACGTCCGCCAGCACGGCTGGCGGACCGGGTTCCCCCTGAAGGAGGTCCTGGCCGCCTGGGATCGGGACTATGGTTCCGGCTGGGCTTTACAATACCGCTCCCAGGTGCGGGGCCAAGCCACGAGAGACTGGTCATGAGCGATTATGTGGATATGACCGCCCGCGTGGGCGGGTTGACCTTGAAGAACCCGGTCCTGGCGGCCAGCGGCACTTTTGGCTATGGCCGGGAATACACGCCCTACCTGGACCCCGCCCGGCTGGGCGGGCTGGTGACCAAGGGGGTGAGCCTCCTGCCCCGGGTGGGCAATCCCCCCCCGCGCATCGCCGAGACCGCCTGCGGCATGCTGAACGCCATCGGCCTGGCCAACGTGGGCATCGAGGCCTTTATCGAGGAAAAGCTGCCCTTCCTGGCCCATCTGGACACCGTGGTGGTGGTGAACCTCTACGGCGAGCGGGTGGAGGAGTTCGGCGAGCTGGCCGCCCGCCTGGACGGCCGCCTGGGGGTGAGCGCCCTGGAGGTGAACGTGAGCTGCCCCAACGTGAAGGAGGGCGGCATGGCCTTTGGGGTGGACGCAAACGCGGTGGAGCGGGTGACCCGGGAGGTGTGCCGCCACACCAGCCTGCCGGTGTGGGTCAAGCTGACCCCCAACCTGTCCGATCCCGTTCCCGTGGCCCGGGCGGCCCAGGCCGGCGGCGCCGCGGCGGTGAGCCTCATCAACACCCTGTTGGGCATGTCCATCGACGCCCGCACCCAGCGGCCCCGTCTGGCCAACGTGCTGGGCGGGCTGTCCGGCCCGGCCATCAAGCCGGTGGGGCTCCGCATGGTGTGGCAGGTGGCCCGGGCCGTGGACCTGCCGGTGGTGGGCCTGGGCGGCATCGCCTGCGGCGAGGACGCGGCGGAGTACCTCTTGGCCGGGGCCAGCGCGGTGCAGGTGGGCACGGCCAGCTTCCGCGACCCCGCGGCCTGCCTGCGCGTGGTGGACGAGCTGGCCGAGTTCTGCCGCGCAGAGGAGATCCCCCGGGTGGCGGAGTTGGTGGGCGGCCTCAAGGTCTGAGCCCGGGGGCCGGGGGGGCCGGGAGAGGCCGGCCGGGGCGCTGCCCCGCGTGCCTTGCCTGCACCACGGCAAGCGATCGAGGGCCGCCAGGGGGCGGTGGGGGGTGGCCGGCCGGGGTTCGGTTGATGGCCCTGGCTGCGTCGCCCCGCCCCGCCTGCGGGCGGGTCGTGCGCCTCTTCCGGACGCAGCCCGGCAAAACCCCACGGCCTGGTGGGCGTTGTCTTCACTAATGTAATTTTTTGCCCAGATCCTACCTTCTGGTAGGCCAACAGCCTATCGCCCTTCCCGATGAACAATAATAGCGGCTATTTACCCCCCGGGACCTTGGCCCGGATGTTGCACCAGGGTGGGTAACCACCCCTGCCAAAATGGCGCAGCCCCGGATGAGGCCGATGACCATGGAAAAAGCCGCCCCGCCCACCCCGTCCCTGGACCGCAACCTGGACCCCAACTATATCTTCCGGCCGTTATTGATAATGGTTCGCCGGAGTTGGGACCTGAACCTCTCCCTGCCCCAGCCGGGCACCGGGCCCTTCCGGGGCCTGGCCGGGGTCATCAACCAGCTCCTGGGCAAGCTCCGGGACCTGATGCGCCGCATCTCCGCCGGCTCGGTGGCCGTGTCCCGGCAGGCCCCCCAGTTGGCCGAGATGGCCGGCAACCTGGCCGACGGCGCCGCCCTGCAGGCCAGCCAGGCGGCCCAGATCGCCCAGGCCGCCCACGACCTGGAAGAAGCCGTGGTCCGGGTGGCCCAGAGCACCGAGGAGGCCACCGCCCGCTCCGAGGACGTGGCCGGCCTCACGGCCAAGCTGCACCGCGACTCGGCCAATATCGGCGAGATCATGAATGTCATCGGCAAGGTGGCCACCCAGACCAGGCTGTTGGCCATCAACGCGGCCGTGGAGGCTGCCCGGGCCGGGCAGCACGGCCAGGGCTTCATGGTGGTGGCCCGGGAGGTGCAGCGCCTGGCCGACGAGACCATGCGGGCCACCCAGCGGGTGGGCGGCATCCTGGACGGCATCAGCACCTCCGTGCGCGGCCTGGTGGAGGCCGTGGGCGGCGAGGGCGACGCGGCCGGCCAGCAGAACCTGCGGGGGCTCATGCGCCGCATCCAGGAGGCCAGCGGCCGGCAGGCCACCATGGTGGAGGAGGTGTCCGAGGGCATTCGCGGGGTGGCCGGCACGGCCCAGGCCCAGTCCGAGGGCTCCCAGGACCTCTCCCGGGTCAGCCAGACCCTGCGGGAAGCCTCGGCCGAGCTCCTCATGGCCGTGGGGGTCTTCCGCCTGGAGGCCCACAAGAAGGCCGCCGGGGTGCTGGAAAGCCATCTCCTGCACCCGGACCTCCTCTCGCTCCGGCGGCCCCAGATGGAAAGGCTCCTGGATTCCCTGATCCAGCGCTACCCCTTCTTCGAGCTGCTCTACGTCACCGACGCCCGGGGCATCCAGATCACCGCCAACGTGGGCGCCCGCGAAAGCTCAGCGGCCGGCGAGTCCGCCTTGGGCAAGAACTGGTCCCAGCGCCCCTGGTTCCTGGGGGCCCTGGAGGGCGACGGGGTGTACGTGTCCGACCTCTACCGCTCCGTGGCCACGGACAACTTCTGCTTCACCGTGTCCAGCCGCCTCACCAGCCTGACCGGCGACACCGTGGGGGTCATCGCGGCGGACGTAAGCTTCGGGGATATCGCCCGCTGATGATAATGCCGTCCCGGCCTGACTAATGTAGATGCCGTCCCGGCCTGACTAATGTAGATGCCGTCCCGGCCGTCCTGGCCGGGACGGCTTATCGGTCGGGCAAAAACGTGGTTTTGCCCTCCCTCCCGGAGGCTTCGCCTCCGGCGGGCCATCCCTGGCCCGCGTCCGGTAGCGGGGGCATGGTCTTGCTTGCGGAGGGCTATCCATGGCCCGCGTCCGGTAACGGGGTGCGTGTTCGCTGCGGAAGGCCATCCATGGCTCGCGTCCGGTAGCGGGGTGCGCGTTCGCTGCGGAAGGCCATCCATGGCTCGCGTCCGGTAGCGGGGCGCGTGCTCGCTGCGGAAGGCCATCCATGGCTCGCGTCCGGTAGCGGGGTGCGCGTTCGATGCGGGGGGCCATCCCTGGCTCGCGTCCGGTAGCGGGGTGCGCGTTCGCTGCGGAAGGCCATCCATGGCTCGCGTCCGGTAGCGGGGCGCGTGCTCGCTGCGGAGGGCCATCCATGGCTCGCGTCCGGTAGCGGGGGCTTGGTCTGGCTTGCGGAGGGCCGTTGTGACGGCGGGAGGCCATGCCGCCAAGCTGGGCTCAGCCGTGGCGGGGGGCCATGCTGGCTGGGGAGGTCTGTGGGGCAGCAAGCCGGCTGGGTTTGCTGCGGAGGGCCGGAATGGCTGCCGGGGGGCCGCCTCTGCCGCGCCGGGCCGGCATGGATGGAGCCCGCAGGACCGCTTCGGCTCCCCTCCTGGCCAAAAAGAACGGGAACCCCGCGGATTCGCGGGGCTCCCGTTGCTTCCCGGCCCGGCCGGGAGGCGGCAAGGGGCGGCGCCGGCCCGAGGGCAGGCCGCCGCCAGGCTGCCTACTTCGCCTCTTTCTCGGCCTCGGCCTTGGTCATGTCCCACACCCCGGCGCCCACCAGGAGGTTCTTGTCCGGAATGCCGACAATATAGCTGACCTTCGGGCTCGGCTGGGAAGCGCCGGGCTTCAACCACAGATAGTCCACCCAGCCCTGACCAGGGCCCTTGGCCACGGCGACCATCTCGGCGTTGAACATCTTGCCCGAGCTGTCCTTGATCATGTTCAAGTTGCGGCCTTCGAGCTTGGGGTTCATGGGATGAACCTTCATGACGCCGTCGAAGTCCATCACGAAGACGTAGGAGTCCTTCCACACAAAGGGACCGTTCTTGTCGCGCAAAGTGTCAAAAGCGGCGTCGCCTTTGTCCTGGATGAGCTTGACGGCTTCCTGGACCTTTTGGACGCACTCCTTGGGGGTTGCCTTGTCTTCCGCGTTGGCCAAGACGGCGAAAGCCAAAACCATTGCCAGCGTAGTGACCACGGAAACCAGTTTTTTCATGGTTAGTCCTCCTTGCTTTCTGGGTGCAATCAGTCATGGTGTGCGCAGTTCAGGCGGGGGAGCCCTGCCTGCTGCCGGAATTCCCTCCCTAACGCCGCCTCTACCCGGCCTTGACCCGGGGAAAGGCGGGGCTCACTCGGTCAAGAGAAGCTGCGAATCCGGCCCGCCCCTGCGGCCCTTGGGCCGGCCGGCCGCTTGGGCGGACTTGCCGCCGGCCAAGGCGGCCAGTTCGGTAACGAAACCCTGCGCCGTGGTGGCCTGCGTGCGCAGTTCCACCGAGTTCGCCGCGGACTCCTCCGCCAGGGAGGCCGTGCGCTGGGTGACCGAGTCCATCTGGCTCATGGCCAGATTGACCTGCTCCACTCCCAGGGTCTGCTCGCTGCTGGCGGCGGCGATTTCCTCCAAGAGGCTGCTGACCTTGTTGCTGGAGGTGGCCACTTCCCCGAAATCATCATTGGTCTTCTTGACCAGCTGCACGCCGCCTTCGCTCTTGCGCACGATGTCTTCGATGATGCTGGAGGTATTCCGGGCGGCTTCCGCCGCCCGCTGGGCCAGGTTCCTGACCTCCCCGGCCACCACCGCGAAGCCGGCGCCGGCCTCGCCGGCCCGGGCCGCTTCCACCGCCGCGTTCAGAGCCAGCAGGTTGGTTTGGAAGGCGATCTCGTCGATAGTCTTGACGATTTTCGAGGTTTCCCGGCTGGCGGCCTGGATCTCCACGATGGAGTTGGTCAGATCCTGCATGCTGCCATTGGCGCGATCCACGACCTGGTTGGTGGAATGCGCCAGGTCATTGGCTTCGCGGGCGTTATTGGCGTTCTGCCGCGACATGGAGGCGATTTCCTCCAGGGAAGCGCTGGTCTCCTCCAACGAGGCCGCCTGCTCCGAGGCGCCTTCCGCCAGGGACTGGCTGGAATGCGCCACCTCATTGGAAGCCAGGGCCACCTTGTCCGCCGCGCCACTGATGCCCATGATGGTGCGCCGGAGGGAACGCTGCAGGGACAGCGTGATGAAGAAGGCCAAAACCAGGTAGGCGCTGACGCCGACGAGGAGCACCAGGAGATTGACCAGGGTGCTGGATTCATCCAGCCGCGCGATGTCCTGGTCGGTTTTGCCGGATATGGCGGCGGCCCTCTTCTGCACCTCAGCCACGGCCTCCCGCAAGCTCTTGCTGAGCTTTTGGTTTTTTTGCCATTCGTCGGCGATGGTCTGCTCCATCTGCCTGGCCTGCCCCAAAATCCCCGCCACTTGGCCCAGGTCCGCGCGATAGGCGGCCAAGGTGTTGTTTTTCAATGACACATCTATGTTTTTGGCCGTGAGGTCCAGCGCCTTCTCAATCTTTTGCCGCCGACCCATATAGGCCTCGTAATTGGCCAGCACAAAAAGATCGGTAATATTGACGGCCTGTTCGCTAAGGCTGATCAGTTCGTCCTTGATGGAGTCGCGCAGCGCGTTTTTCATTACATCGAGATCCTCGGCCCGCATTTGCTGGGCGGCCTCCTCCTGGTTGATGGCCTCGACCGGCTTGTGCAACAACGTGTTGGCCTTGATCTGCAAAGAGGCCAGCTCCTTGCGGGCCGACTCGATCTTTTCCAGGTTGGCTTCGATGTCCTTGAATTGCTGGAAGTGCGTCTTTTGCGCTTCCCCGAGCTGGTCTATCAAATCAACGGTCGCCGGCTCGTGGGACGACGCCCGCGCCTGGGCGATGGAGGTCTCTATGGCTTGGGAAGCTTCGGTAATCTTCGCCCGAAGCTGGGGGGAGCGGCGGTTGATGAATTGCTCCTCCAGCATGAGGGTTTGGACCACATCCACCTCAATTGATTTACTTTGGGCCAAAAGCTCAGCGCCCAGCTTCTTTTGGTGGGCGGTGTACCAGTTTCCCAACGAGATCACGGCGATGATGGCGAGCCCCAAAATGACCAGGACAAGGATTTTGGCCCGCACGGTATAAAATTGAATCATATGGCACCTCCCACGCTGATTTGGCTTGGGCCGACAAGCAGGGGGTTGAAAAAGACCATCCATGGCTTTTTTCAACCCATCTTGGCAAAAGCGTCGTTTTGCCAAGATGGACAAATTGCTTGCCTTTTCAAGGCCGCGCAATTTGGCGCGCCCTCCCCGGGGTCCCCAAACAAGCCGTAGCTTGTTTGGGGTGGTCCCTGGCGCGCCCCGCAGGCTGTTTTTCAACAGTCTGCTAGACCATGGGCCGCGAAGAAACGCCGCTCAATGGGCTGACCAAAATTGTCTCCGAGGATTGCGCAGCAAAAGTCCAGGGGGCAGGTGGACGGGTAAAATGTAGCACAAATTTGTCATTTGTAACATTCTACTATTGGCAACTTGCAGGTAATTCCGCCGGATGAGGTGTTAACCCGCCGCCCGAAGCAGAAACATATTATCATATCCTTGGCACGGGAATGTGGCCTAGCAGGGTGTTTAAAAAGACCATCCATGGCCTTTTTATACCCATCTTGGCAAAAGCGTCGTTTTGCCAAGATGGACAAATTGCTTGCCTTTTCAAGGCCGCGCAATTTGGCGCGCCCTCCCCGGGGTCCCCAATCAAGCCGTAGCTTGTTTGGGGTGATCCCTGGCGCGCCCCGCAGGCTGTTTTTCAACAGCCTGCTAGTCCAATGCGAGAGCATTGCACGGGGCGTCCTGCCCCGTGCAATGTCGGCTTGGCAAAAACGTGACTCCACCCCAGCAAGCAGAGCTTGCCGGGGGCCCGGGTTTTGCCGTAATCCCTGGTCCAGCCGGCACTGGGAGCCAGGCCCGCCGGCGGTGGGGCGTGGGCTCCCCCCGGCCCGGGGCCCGGCCGTCTCCCGGGCCCGCAAGAGATTTCCCGGCGGGAGGCGTCCGGGCTGTCCCCCGTTTCCCCGGCCGGGACGGGTCCGGCGGATGCAAGGCGACTGGGCAGCGCTGCCCTGGGCTTTTTCGGAAGCTCCGGAGGAGTGAAGGCCTCGCGGAACCAGCCGGGAATGGTGTTTGGTTGCGGGAGGATATCCGCCCTGGGGAATTGGCCCGGGGAAGCGTTTGACCGCCTGGCAGGGGTGGGGTATGCTCAACTGGCAACCCACGCAGTTCCAGGCAAACCAAAAAAAGCTGGTTGATTGCTGGCAAAGCAGGCAACGGGGCGCCATCAACTGATGTTGTCAACCACCACGGCCAAAATCTCCTTTTTCGGTATTCCCGCCCTGATCTTGCTCGTGGTTTTGTCGGGGATCTACGAACCGCTTTCCGCCTGGTCCTGGCAGCAAATCCCCCTGCATTCCTCCATGGAAACCATAGGCGGCATCGTCGCCCTATTGATCTCCACCATCCTCTTCTGGGAAGCCAAAAACCGCACCGAGACCCATCTGGTCCTGGTGGCCACGGGGTTTGCCACCATGGGCGTCTTGGACACGGCCCATGCCATGAGCCGGCCCGGAGACGCCTTCATCTTTCTCCACAGCGTGGCCAGCCTGACTTGCGGGTTTTTCTTCGCCTCGATCTGGTTTGCCTATGGCCGGCGGCTGGCGGGTCGCTTTGAACAGTTTTTCATTTTTTTCGGCGCCATCTTTTTGGCCGTGACCATCGCGCTACGGGCCCTCTTGTTCCCGGGCGATGTCCCCAAGATCATGCCGCTTTTTTCCGGCAAGTTCACCATGGCCGCAGTGCTGATCAACGCCGTGGCCAGCCTGTTTTATCTGGTTTCCATCCCCAAGTTCTATCAGGTTTACCGGCAGGAACATCGCCCCGAATACCTGATGTTCGCCTGCCTGGCCTCGTTGTTTGGCCTGTCCGAATTGATCTTCATGTTTTCCAGCCCTTGGGACGGGGTGTGGTGGTCCTGGCACCTGATCCGCCTCGCGGCTTTCCTGGCCATCCTGGGGTTCGTGATCCTCCAATACCGGAACAATCTGGCGGCGGGAGTGTTGGAAACGGGCCGGGAAGGGGGCGGGGGCCATTCGTGAATCCTGGGCGAGAACATGACCAACAGCCGGCCTAAAACCGCGGAGGCCAACCTTTTCCTGTCTGTCGGCAGGCAAATCAGACACCTGTTGCTGCACACCCCCCAATACCTGGTCTCCTGGCTGATCGCCGACGCCCTCTACATCCTGGTGCTCTCCGCTTATTTGGGCCAGGAAATTTCCCTGACCCTTCCCAAGTTCATCCTGGTCCATCTCTTGGGCGTGGCCGTGGGCACCATGGTCATGTTCTCGGGCATCGGCGCGGGCGTGCTGTGGATTCCCGTGCTCACTCTCCTGGACATTCGGCCGGCCGAGGCCGTGTCCATCTCCATCTTCACCCAGATCGCCGGCAAAGGCATGGGCTCCCTGACCTATCTCCTCACCGGCCTGGTGGACTTGGCCGTGGCCAAGCGGCTGATTCCCCTGGCCCTCCTGGGCGTGGGGCTGGGCTATTTTTCCGGCTTTTACCTCTCCTTCCAATACGAGCGCCTGTTGCTCTATATTTTCCTCATCATCGCGGTTTATCTGCTGGTCCGGACGGTCCAGTCCCTATACCGCCCCGCCGAGGAAAGCAAGGAACCTCCCAGCGAGCGCAAGCTCACCAAGAGCTATCCCGTGGCCGTCTTTTCCTCCTTCTTCACCGGCCTGTTGAGCATCGGCAACACCGATTGGCTCATCCCCCACATGGAGCAAAAGCTGGGCATGCCCACCCACCGCGCCGTGGCCACGGGCCTGTTCATCATGTTCGCCACCACCCTGTTTTACCTGCTCCTGATGAGCCTCAATGTCTGGGCCGGCTTCCGCGCCTGGCCGCCCGGCACACCG
Organism: Deltaproteobacteria bacterium; assembly: GCA_020444165.1. Next base: position 32,509 of record JAHLLK010000050.1, read on the forward strand.
CTGTTGTTCGCCACCTGCAGCGGGGTTGTCGTGGGCGGGCAATTCGGCACCCGCCTGACCCGTTATCCCTGGTTCCGGGGGCACCAGAAACACGCCTTCATCCTGATGCTGACCTTGTCGATCATTCATCTGTTGTGGTAGCAACCCCTCCCGGATGCGGGGAGTTGGCGTAAAAAAAGAGCCCGGCGTCGCCGCCGGGCTCCCGAAAATCCCCCGCTCTTGTCCAGGCGCGGCCGGCCGCGGCCTCAGCCCACGGTGGCCAGGCGCGCCGCCGCGGCCTCCAGGGTCTCGGTCTTCTTGCAGAAGCAGAAGCGCACCTGGTGGTGGCCCTTGGCCGGCTCGGCGTAGAACGAGCTGCCGGGCACCGAGGCCACCCCGCAAACCTCGATGAGCCTCTTGGCGAAGCTGAAGTCGTCGCTCACCCCGTAATGCTTCATCAGGTGGTCCACCTCGGTCATGATGTAATAGGCCCCCCGGGGGAGATAAGGCCGGAAGCCGGCCCGGTCCAGGGCTCCAAAGAGGAGGTCCCGGGCGGCCAAATAGCGCCGGGCCAAGCCCTCGTAATACGCCGCCGGCAGGTCCAGGGCCACGGCGGCCGCGGCCTGCAACGGGGCCGGGGCGCCCACGGTGAGGAAGTCGTGCACCTTGCGGATGGCCGCGGTAACCTCGGCCGGGGCCACCACCCAGCCCACCCGCCAGCCCGTGGCCGAATAGGTCTTGGAGACCGAGTTGATGGTGAGCGTGCGGTCGGCCAGGCCGGGCAGGCTGCCCGGAGACACGTGCGTGTGGCCGTCATAGAGGATGTATTCGTAGATCTCGTCGCTCACCAGATAGGCGTCCCACTTCTGGCACAACTCGCCGATCTGGCTCAACTCCTCCCGGCTGAACACCTTGCCCGTGGGGTTGTTGGGGGTGTTCATCACCACGGCCTTGGTGTGCTCGTTGAAGGCGGCCGCCAGCTCGGCCGGGTCGAAGCTCCAGTCCGGGGGCCGGAGGGTCACGTAGCGCGGCCGGGCCCCCGAGAGGAGCGAGTCCGGACCGTAGTTCTCATAGAACGGCTCGAAGATCACCACCTCTTCACCGGGGTTGATCAGGGCCTTCAGGGCCGACATCATGGCCTCGGTGGCCCCGCAGCACACCGTGATCTCCGTGGCCGGGTCGCAGGTGATCCCGTTGTAGGCGGCCAGACGGCGGGCGATGGCCTCCCGCAAAGGCGGCTGGCCAAAGGTGATGGCGTACTGGTTGTGCCCCTCCCGGATGGCCCGGACCGCCGCCTCCTTGATCTCTTCGGGCGCGTCGAAGTCCGGAAAGCCCTGGGAGAGGTTGATGCCCCCCGCCTCCAGACAGATGCGGGTCATCATGCGGATCACCGACTCGGTGAACTGGTTGGTCAGCTCGTTCACGGGTTTCATGGCACGCTCCGTAGACTTGTCCAGGTGCTCCCGGGGGTGTTGGAATGACCCCTTACGTCAGTCCTCGCAAGGGTTTCATGGCACGCTCCGTAGACTTATCCCGGTGTCCCCCGCCCTTTGGAATGACCCCTTACGTCAGCCCCACCCACGGCTTGGGGCCCACCCCGGCTGTGGGGTCGCGGCCGGCCGGGGCTCCTGGTTTCACAGCATGCGGTCGATGACCGCCTGGGTCATGCCCTTGGTGGTGAGCCGCCCGCCCAAATCCGGGGTGGACTGCTTCTCGGCCACGGCCTTGGCCAGGGCCTGCTCCACGTTCTGGGCGATCTCGGTGTAGCCCAAATGCCGGAGCAGCATGGCCCCGCACATGATGGCCGCCCCGGGGTTGGCCTTGCCCTGGCCGGCGATGTCCGGGGCGGTCCCGTGCACCGGCTCGAACAGGGCCCGCTCCGGCCCCAGGTTGGCGCTGGGGCACATGCCCAGCCCGCCGATGAGGCCGGCGGCCAGGTCGGAGAGGATGTCGCCGAAGAGGTTGGTGGTCACCACCACCTCGAACTCCTCGGGCCGCATCACCAGGCGCATGGCCACCGAGTCCACCAAGGCTTCCTCGTAGTTCACGTCCGGGAAGTCCTTGGCCGCCCGGCGGCAGGAATCCAGGAACAGCCCGTCGGACTTCCTGAGCACGTTGGCCTTGTGCACCGCGGTCACCTTGGAGCGGCCGTTCTCGCGGGCGTAGGCCAGGGCGTAGCGGGCGATGCGCTCGCTGGCCGCCCGGGTGATGACCCGGGTGGCCGTGACCACCCCGGGGGCGATGGCCGCCTCGATGCCGGTGTAGAGGCACTCGGTGTTTTCCCGCACGATCACCAGGTCGGTCTGGGGGTGCAGGCACTCCACTCCGGCCATGGCCACCGAGGGCCGCAGGTTCACGAAGGTGCCCAACTCGGCCCGCAGCTTCAGGATAACGTCGGCCGCGGTGACGCCCGCCGCGCCGAAGACCACCGCCTTGGCCGCCAGGGCCCCGGCCAGGGTCTCGGGGGGCAGCGCCTGGCCGGTTTCGGCCAGACAGTCGTCGCCGGCCCGGTAATGTTTGAAATCCCAAGGCAGGCCGGTGGCTTCCAACACGGCCAGCTCGGCCTCCACCACCTCGGGTCCGATGCCGTCGCCGCCGATCACCGCGATGTGAATTGGCTTGGTCATGCCGGGTTTCCTCCGGGAGCCGCATGGCTGGTGGCCGCCTGCCAGGGGGCGGCGTGCTTTTCTTCATAGGCGGCGATGGCCGCTTCGTGCCGCAGGGTGAGCCCGATGTTGTCCAGGCCTTCCAAAAGCCGCTTCTTGGCGTGGGGGTCCACGCTGAAGAAGCAGGCAAAGCCGTCCTCGCCGGTCAAGGTCTGGCCGGCCAGGTCCACCTCGATACGGTAGCCTTCGGTCTGATTCGCCCGCTTCATCCACTCGCGCATGATTTCCACGGGCAGCTCGATCAACAGGATGCCGATGTTGAAGGCGTTGTTCCGGAAGATGTCCGCGAAGCTCCGGGCCAGGATCACCCGGAAGCCGTAGTCCAACAGCGCCCAGGGAGCGTGCTCCCGGGAGGAGCCGCAGCCGAAGTTCTCGCCCGAGAGGAGGATGCTGGCCCCGGCAAAGCGGGGTTGGTTCAGCACGAAGTTGGGATTGGGGCGGCCGTCGGGCAGGAACCGGTGGTTATAAAAGAGAAACTGGCCGAATCCGCTGCGCTCGACCCGCTTCAGGAACTCCTTGGGGATGATCTGGTCGGTGTCCACGTTGGCCACGTCCAAAACGGCCGCCACCCCCGTGAAGGTTTGGAATTTCTCCATCCTGATTATCTCCTTACCCTGTGGGAGCTAGGCGTGGGCTGGAGCGAGCGATCCCAGGTCCTTTCCACTAACCCAGCTAAAACTATAAAGTTTTTTTGGGGAAGGGGGCTGCACCCCAGAAAAGCTGCGCTTTTCCGGGGACCCCGCGTCCTTCCCCCCACATTCCCGGTTTTCTCCTCAGCCCTGACCCAGCTCGGAGCGGGTCTTGAACCGGCTGTATAGGCTCGTCTGCCTGCGGTCCAGCCGCAGGTGGTACACGGTCTTGGGGTTGATCATGCCCGCCCGCCCGAACTTTTCGCGGCCCAGGTTCAGTTCCTGGTCCAGATAGGGCGTGTCGGCCCGGGTGGAAAACAAGTACAAGTTCCAGCGGTTGATGTAGAGGGCGCTGAACACCCCCTCGATGCCCTCCAGCCCTTCCAGGCCCCGCTGGTTCAACAACAGATGCATCAGCAGGTTGTCGGCCCCGGAGGTGGTGTGGAACATCTCCCCGATGGCGTCCTTCTGGCGGGGGGAGAGGTCTCCCTCCAAAAAAAGATAGGTCTCCTCGGAGTGGCTGGGCTGCAACGACTCCGCCCGCACGGGGTGGCCGGGCACGGGAGTCTGCAAGAAGCCCAGGTAGTAGTCGCCCGCCACCTCCTTGGGCACCATGATCTCCTGGAAAAATCCCACTTCCTTTTCCAGGCACACCACCCCGCCAAAGGGCCGGAAGGTCATGACGGCATAGGCCGTATTGCTCCGGTCCTGGTTTTTCTGCATCAGCTCGATGAACATGGCCCGCGAGAACGAGCCCACAATGGCGGACATGCCTCTAATCCCCCTGGGACGGCCGCGGCTGGCCCGGATCTCTTTGGCTCTCAGCCTTCACGAGAAGGTCATCTTAGCAAGCCGCCGGCCGGGTCACAACCGCCTTAGCCCGGATATTTCATGGGGGCCGGGTGGTTATATCGGCAACGATCTGATTTGGATCGGTTGTGCAACTGAGGCCTTCCGGTTCTTCGGGTCACGTTTTGAGATCGTTGCACGTTATTTTCTGGCAAACAATAATTATAACAGCCAATTATCTCGGCTGTTGATAGTTTTGTGTTGCAATGGTCTCATGCGGGCCAGGGATGGCCCGCCGAATAACAAACCTAAAAGGTTTGTTATTCGTGAGGCTTGGCAAAACCACGCTTTTGCCAAGCCGATAGTTGCACAAGGCATGGAGCCTTGTGCAACAGTCTCGTTTTGTTTCCTGGACCGGCCCAGCCAGATGGCGGCCGGCAAGGCGACGGACAAGCGACAACCGAAAGCGTAGCCAAAGCTACGTCGAGGTTGGAGCGAGGTTCGCAACGCAGCCGGCGGACATCTGGCGCAGCCGGACGCCCATTCTGCCTGAAATTTCCGGGCTAGCCCCAGAACTCGCGGGGATCGGTGAGGCGGCCGGTGACCGCCGCCGCCGCCGCCGCGGCCGGGCTCACCAGGTGGGTGCGTCCGCCGCGCCCCTGGCGGTCCTGGAAATTGCGGTTGCTGGTGGAGGCCGCGCGCTTGCCCGCGGGCAGCACGTCCGGGTTCATGGCCAGGCACATGGAGCAGCCGGGGAGCCGCCACTCAAAACCGGCCTCGAGGAAGACGCGGTCCAGGCCCTCGGCCTCGGCGGCCTGCTTCACCAGGCCCGAGCCGGGCACGGCCAGGGCAACGACCCCGGCGGCCACCTTGCGGCCCCGGAGCACCCGCGCCGCGGCCCGGAAGTCCTCGATGCGGCCGTTGGTGCAGGAGCCGAGGAACACGTAGTCCACCGGGATGTCGGCCAAGGGGGTGCCCGGGGTCAGACCCTGATAGGCCAGGGCCTCCCGAGCCGCCTTGGCCTCCTCGGCCTTCTTCATGGCCGCGGGGTCGGGCACCTGGGCCGCGAGCGGCACGGCCTGGCCGGGGTTGGTGCCCCAGGTGGCCATGGGGGCCAGGGCCGCCGCGTCCAGGCTCACCTCGCGGTCGAAGTGGGCGTTCGCGTCGCTGGTCAGGGTTTGCCAATGGGCCGCGGCGCGGTCGAAGTCTTCGCCGGCCGGGGCAAAGGGCCGGCCCCGCAAATAGTCGATGGTCACCTGGTCCGGGGCCACCAGCCCGGCCTTGGCCCCGCACTCCACGGCCATGTTGCAGAGCGTCAGCCGCCCCTCCATGGACAGGGCCTCCACGGCCGGGCCCAGGAACTCGATGGCGTGGCCGGTGCCGCCGCCGTGGCCCAAGAGGGCGATGATGGCCAGGATCAGGTCCTTGGCCGCCACCGGGGCGGTCAACTCGCCGGTCACCCGCACGGCCAGGGTGCGGGGCTTGGCCTGGGGCAGGGTCTGGGTGGCCAGGATGTGCTCCACCTCGCTGGTGCCCACCCCAAAGGCCAGAGCCCCAAAGGCCCCGTGGGTGGCCGTGTGGCTGTCGCCGCAAAACACGGTGAGCCCGGGCAGGATGACGCCCTGCTCGGCCATGGTCACGTGGATGACCCCCTGGGCTTCGTGGTCCTGGGGAAAGAAATGCACCCCGAAATCGGCGGCGTTCTGCTCCAGGGCGGCCAGCTCCGCCTCGGCGATGGGGTCGGCCAGGGGCCGGCAACGGTCGGTGGTGGGCACCACGTGGTCGGGCACCGCAAAGGTGAGGTCGGGCCGCCGCACCCGGCGGCCGGTCAGGCGGAGCCCCTCGAAGGCCTGGGGCGAGGTGACTTCGTGCACCAGATGGCGGTCCACGTACAGGAGATCCGGCTGGCCGGTCTCGGCCACCACCACGTGCTCCCGCCAAATCTTTTCCAATAAGGTCGGCATGCTACTCTCCGGCCGCGGATCGTTTCCCCCCGAGAGGGGCCGCCAGCGTCCCGCGCGAAAAAACCCGCCGGGTGGGTCCGTGGCCCCGCCCCGGGGGTGGGAAGGTCGGCTGGCTGGCGCCGGAGCCCGGCTCCGGCCGCCCGCCAGGGTACACCCTCGGGCCGGCGGGGGTGAAACACAACCCGCCGCTCCGGGGATTGGGGCGGGCGGCTCCGGCCTAGCCGGGGCCGCCCGAGTCTGCAAGCAAGGGTCAGGACAACCACTTCATCATGCCGCGTAGGCGGGCGCCCACTTCCTCCACCTCATGCTCCTCGTCGGCTTTCAGGAGCGCGGTGTACATGGGGCGGTTGGCCTGGTTCTCCAGAATCCATTCCTTGGCGAACTGACCGGTCTGGATCTCGGTCAGGATCTCGCGCATGTTCTCCTTGGTGTACTCGTCCACCACCCGGGGGCCGCGGGTGACGTCGCCCCACTTGGCCGTGTCGGAGATGAAGCGGCGCATCATGGTCAGCCCGCCCTGGTAGATCAGGTCGATGATGAGCTTCATCTCGTGCACGCACTCGAAGTAGGCCATCTCCGGGGCATAGCCCGCTTCCACCAGGGTCTCGAAGCCGGCCTTCATCAGGGAGCTGAGCCCGCCGCACAACACGGCCTGCTCGCCAAAGAGGTCGGTCTCGGTCTCCTCGCGGAAGCTGGTCTCGATGACCCCGGCCCGGGCCCCGCCGATGCCCGCCGCGTAGGCCAGGCCCAGGTCCTTGGCCCGGCCGCTGGCGTCCTGGTGGATGGCGATGAGGCAGGGCACGCCCTGGCCGGCCTGGTACAGGTCGCGAACCAGCTTGCCGGGGCCCTTGGGAGCCACCATGAGTACGTCCACCTCGGCCGGCGGCTGGATCTGGCCGAAGTGGATGTTGAAGCCGTGGGCGAACATCAGCGTCTTGCCCGGGCCCATGACCGGGGCCACGAACTCGTGATAAATGGCCGGCTGGGCCGGGTCGGGCGAGAGGAACATGATGATGTCGCTCTTGGCCACCGCCTCGGCCAGGGGCAGCGGGGTGAGGCCGTCCTCTTTCACCCGCGCGAAGGTGGCGCTGCCCTCCCGGAGACCCACCACCACCTTGAGGCCGCTGTCGGCCAGGTTGTTGGAGTGGGCCCGGCCCTGGGAGCCGTAGCCGATGACGCAGATGGTTTTCTCGGCCAACAGATGCAAGTCCGTGTCGGACTCGTAGTAGACTTTGATACTCATGGGTACTCCCCTATTCAAGCTTACTGATGTTATAGGTTTCCGGTTCGTCTTCTTCGTCGTAGCTGAGGTCCAGGTCTTCGTCCTCCTCGGGGCCGCTCTGGGCCTCCGAGGGCTGGGAGATAGTGGTCCCCCGGGCCAGCACGATCTGGCCGGTGCGGGCCATTTCCACGATGCCGTAGGGACGAAGCATGTCGACAAAAGCCTCGATTTTTTCGCGGCCGCCGGTGGCTTCCAAAATCATGGTGTCGCGGTCCACGTGATCCACCCGGGCCCGGAAGATGCTGACCAGATGCACCACCTCACCCCGCTGGTGGGGGGTGACCTTGACCTTCACCAGCACCAGGCCGCGCTCCACCCGGGACACCCGGGACTGGTCGCGCACCCTGATGACGCTGACCAGGCGCTGAAGCTGCTTGACCACCTGCTCCAGGGTGGGGGCGTCAGCCTCCACCACCAGGCTGATGCGGCTGACCTTGGGGTCGTCGGTCTCGCCCACGGCCAGGGAGGTGATGTTGAAGCCGCGGCGGGCAAAGAGCCCCGCCACCCGGGAGAGCACGCCGGGCTCGTTGCGGACCAGGACCGACAGGGGGCAACGCTGAATCTCGGTCATCTAGCACTCTCCGTTGGGCTGGCAGGGAATGAACTCGGCGTTGGCGCCGCCCGGCGGCACCATGGGCAGCACCTCGGCCTCGGGGTAGACCATCACGTCCAGCACCACCGGCAGCTTCTTCGCCCGGCTCTCGGCCAGGGCCCATTCCAGGGAGGGCCTGAGGTCCTCGGGCTTCTCCACCCGGCGTCCCAGGGCGCCGAAAGCCTGGGCCACCTTGTCGTAGGGCGGCGGCTGCAGCTGGGATTGGCTCATGCGGCGGTCGAAGAACATGCGCTGCCACTGGGCCACCATGCCCAAATAGCTGTTGTTCAGGATCACCGCCACCAGGGGAATGTTATAGCGCACCGCGGTGCACAGCTCCTGGATATTCATGAGGAAGGAGCCGTCGCCGTCGATCAGCACCACGTCGTCGTTCGGCCGGCCCAGCTTGGCCCCGCAGGCGGCGGGCAGGCCGAAGCCCATGGTGCCCAGGCCGCCGGAGGTGATGAAGGTGCGGGGCCGCCGGAAGGGGTAGAACTGGGCGGTGAACATCTGGTGCTGCCCCACCCCGGTGACCACCACCGCGTTCTCGTCCAACAGCCGCCCCAGCTCCTCCACGGCCTGTTGGGGCATGATCATGCTCTCGTGCTTGGGGTAGGTCATGGGGAAGCGGTTCTTCCACTCGGTGATGGTGGCAAGCCAAGCCGTGAGGTCCGGCCGGCTGTCCCAACTGGCCGCGCCCTTGGTCAGGGCGGACAACACCGGCCGCGCGTCGCCCACGATGGGGATGTGGCACTTCAGGTTCTTGCCGATCTCGCTGGCGTCCACGTCCACGTGGATCACCTTGGCCTGGGGCGCGAACTTGTTGATGGCCCCGGTGACCCGGTCGTCCAGCCTGGCCCCCACGATGATCAGGAGGTCCGACTCGTGGATGGCCAGGTTGGCGTAGCCGGTGCCGTGCATGCCGGGCATGCCCAGCGCCAGGCGGTGGTCGCTGGGGAAGGAGCCCAGGGCCATGAGGGTGGTGGTCACCGGCAGGTCCAGCATCTCGGCGAAGCGTAACAGCTCGGCGTGGGCCCCGGCGTGGATCACCCCGCCGCCGGCCAGGATTACCGGCCGCTGGGCCGCGCGGATGGCTTTGAGCGCCCGCTCGATCTGCAGGGGATGGCCCTTGAACGGCGGCTTGTACCCGGCCGGCACCTGGGGCGTGGCCACCAGCTCCCCGGCCGGGGCCTGGGCCACGTCCCGGGGCAGGTCGATCAAGACCGGGCCGGGCCGCCCCGAGAGCGCCACGTAAAAGGCCTCGGCGAACATGATGGGCAGCTCTTCGGCCGAGGGGATCTGGTAGTTGTGCTTGGTGATGGGCATGGTGATGCCCCGCATGTCCGCTTCCTGGAAGGCGTCGTTGCCCAGAAGCGTGCTGCTCACCTGGCCGGTGATGGCCACCACCGGGGTGCTGTCCATGAAGGCGTCGGCCAGGCCGGTGACCAGGTTGGTGGCCCCGGGGCCGGAGGTGGTCATCACCACCCCCACCCGGCCGGTGGCCCGGGCAAAGCCCTCGGCCATGTGGGCCGCGCCTTGCTCATGGCCCACGATGATGTGCTTCAGGTGCTTTTCCTGGTACAGGGCGTCGTAGACCGGCATGATCTGGCCGCCCACCATACCGAAAACGTATTCCACGCCTTGGTGGCGCAGGCTGGCGATGACCGCGTCGGACCCGGTGTAGTGACGGGCCGGCGACTCTGTGGCTTGATTCTTCATGACTATATCACTCCTTGTCCGGACAACCGGATCTGAGCACCGCGCCCGTGGCCGCGCTGGTGACCAGGGCGGCGTAACGGGCCAGGGCGCCGGAGGTAAAACGCGGCGCGGGGGGCGTCCAGGCCTCCCGGCGGCGGGCGAGTTCAGTTTCCGCGACCCGCAGGTTCAACTGCCGGCCGGGAATATCCAATTCTATAAGGTCGCCGTCGGCCACCAGGGCGATGGGGCCGCCCTGGGCCGCTTCGGGGGACACGTGGCCGATCACCGCGCCCCGGCTGCCGCCGGAGAAGCGTCCATCGGTGATCAAGGCCACCTTACCGTTGAGGGGACCGCCGGAGATGAGGCTCGTCAAGGTCAGCATCTCCCGCATGCCCGGCCCGCCGGCCGGCCCCTCATAGCGGACTACGATGACCTCGCCCGGCTGGAGATCGCCGGACGAGTAAGCCTCCACCGCCGCGTCCTCGGAGCCGAAGCACCGGGCCGGCCCGCTGAAAACCAGGTTGTCCGGGGCCACGGCGGTCTGTTTGACCACCGCGCCGTCCGGGGCCAGATTGCCCTTCAGCACCGCGATGCCGCCCTGGGCGTGCACGGGGTCCGCCAGGGTGTGGATCACCGGCTGGTCGAAGTAGCTCACCGCGGGTAGCTCGGCCGGCAGATACGCCGCCAGCCCCGGGCCGGCCACGGTGACCACTTCCTTGACCAAGAGAGGCTCCAGGCGCTTCATCACCGCGCCCACCCCGCCGGCTTCCCACAGGTGCTGCATGCGCATGGGCCCGCCGGGGCTCATGCTGGCCAGATGGGGGGTCTCGGCCGACAGCCGGTCAAAGTCGGCCAGGCTGAACTCCGCTCCGGCCTCGTGGGCGATGGCCGGCAGGTGCAGGGCCGTGTTGGTGGAGCCGCCCAGGGCCAGGTCCACCCGGCAGGCGTTCAGGAAAGCCGCGCGGGTCAATACCTGGCGGGTGGTGGGGCCGTTGACCGCCAGGTCCACCGCCTTCTCCCCGGCCTCGAAGGCCAGGCGCTGCTTGTCCGGGCCCGTGGCCAGGGCGGCCGCCGTGCCGGGTAGGCTCATGCCCAGGGCCTCGGACACGCAGGCCATGGTGTTGGCCGTGAACATGCCGGCGCAGGAGCCCGCCCCGGGGCAGGCCGCGGCTTCCAACTGCTCGAGCTTGGCCACGCTCCATTGGCCGCTTTCGGCCCGGGCCACCCCTTCGAACACGGTGATGAGGTCCACCACCTGGCCCTCGAACTCGCCCGCGGCCATGGGCCCGCCGGTGAGCATCACCGCCGGGATGTCCAGGCGGGCGGCG
>JAHLLK010000167.1 GCA_020444165.1 Deltaproteobacteria bacterium
CATCACCGGCCCACGATAACCAGCAGCATCCTCAAGATCATATTCAGCTGCTTCTCATCCGCCCGGTCCAGTACTGATAGGATCATCTCCTTGCTGGCTACGGGATCTTCTGCCTGTAGCACGCTGAATACCTCTCCCAGGTCCACACCCAGGTTGTCCGCCAGGGAAATCAGCGTATTTAGGGTGGGGTTTTCCTTACCCCGCTCAATGCTGCTCAAATACTTGGGGTTGATTTCCATCTTCTCGGAGAGAGCCTCCTGAGTAAGTCCCTTGCTCTTCCTGATGGCCCTAATCCTGGCCCCCAACCTCCGCTTTGTATCCACGGCGCACGACCTTTCCGGTTTGGATTACTTTCTGAATCCTCGCAAACACCCCGGAGAGGTGGAACAGTCTGTCAGCATTAATATTGGTTGTTAATTCATGGCAATGGACTTAATATGGATGGCGTCGCACAGAATTAAGCCTAAATAGTCTGTGCGTTGGACGTAATCAACGGGGGCGGAAATCCTTAAACTCACAATGTGGTCTGGTTCTCCCAAGAACCGGGAATCCAACTATTTCATGAAAGCTTGCTGGGCATCTCATTTGCCCGAGCAGCTCAGTTGCAATCAAACGAACGGAGGTGAAGATCGTGCCGGAAGAGATCGTCGTGCTGTCGTCCAGCTTCTCGACCTATGTAAAGAGTTTCGTCAACGTCAAACTGGGCATCGTGGTGCTCACCAACCAGCGTGTCTTTTTCCGCGAAGGTTCCGACGTCTTATTCGAAATCCCTCTTGATCAACTCAAATCCTTCGCAGAGGGTAAACACGGGTGGTCCAAGAAAATCATCCTCCAGACCAAAGATGGGGTCGAATACGGCTTCCTGCCCAAAAAGAAACACTACGATCTGTGGCTGAAGTATTTGAGGGATCCTCAGTTGATCACCTCGGCTACCGAGGAGGCCAGTCCAAACAAGCCGGTTGTCCAGGAGACATTTGTTCCGCCTAGGGAGGAAGCTGGGAATTCTGCTCAAGACAACCAAGAAGAAGTGGCCAACCACCCCGAGGTGACCCAGCAGCCCAGGCCAAAGGAAGCAACCGGAGAAGCTCTAGATGCTACCGATGGAGCGATTCCTTTTTCAATTATCGCCCTGAACTGGATCACCCGCACCGGTGGGTGGGTGGGAGCCGTTGCTTTCGCAGTCTGGATCATCGGTGTGGTCGGGACTTGGATCGTGGAATCTTACCTGAACAATCCGCTCAACTTGGCCAACACCATGACCAATCTTTATTACTTCCAGTCAGCCCCTCCCCAGCTCTGGATCCCTCCGGCCATGAAGTATTACGGATGGTGGGCCATGATTTGGTCCTTCTCCATAGCGGCCGCCGCTTGGCTCACTTGTTTCATCATCGAGCTTAAACAGGAGCCCAACTCCCAGTAAGCAAACCAAAGCTCCCTGCCCAACCAGGAGGAGAACCATGCGGAGGGGAATATGTCATCGGGTAAATACAACACCTTGGTGTTTACGGCTGCTCTAGTGCTGAGCAGCCTGATATCCACTGCTTCATTTGCCCAATCGTCTAACAGCCTGCTTAGGGAAATAGCGGAGTTCGTGCTTGGCCAACCGGACAGCTCCAAGAACTCGGAAGCCTTGCCTGGCAGCCATACTGATCGCCGTCTCAAGCAAGGGGCCTACTGGATCCCTTCGGGCAATCCCTGGCACGGCATTACTGCGGGAGACATTGCCGGACATTGGAGACGGGTAAAAGAGGCCAGGGGTAAAATGGTCTACTTCGTGCCCAACGTGGCTTACAACCGATGGAGAGAACAGAAGTTGGCGCAACGGGTGAAGCTGCGCAGACTGGGCTTTAAAATTCCAGTTCCCCAACCCGGCGAACTGGTGATGACCATCGAAGAGGTACAGCAGTCCAAACGCTACTGGGCAAGCAGGTCTGGTGTTCTGTCTGATCTCATGCCTCATCCCACCCTGGTCGAAAGCGAGAAAAACTACCCCTGGCGCGATCTGCTTAGGGGTGCGGGCTGGCAAGGGGCGATGCCGCCAAGGGGCAAATAGTTACCAAAAGCCCGATCAAATCCTAAATGGCCTGTCCTCATTCTTGAGGATGGGCCATTTTCCTTTGCCTTAACCAGAGGAGGAAGGAGTCCGCCATGATCCACACCATCATCCTGGCTTTCAATGAACGACCAGGCATTCCGTGAAGATCCCAGCCAACGCGTGGGAGCTGGTCATCACACTGGTCATCGAGGCTTTGAAGTGGGCCCTATCTGAGAGAAAGAAACGGAGGGAAGAATGAACGAAAAAACTTCAGCGAACAAGCAACCACAACTGAATCCTGAATTTGTGCAGCAGATAGAGGGCAAGGATTTCGTGACCTACCAGGGGCTACTGGATCTGGCCCATCAAAAGGGGCTGACCAGCATTGTGACTCAAGTGTTGCAGTACCCGAACCAGGACAACGAGCATCTGGCCGTGGTGCAGGCGGTAGTGGAGTCCAAGGACGGGGAGAGGTTCTCCGACGTGGGGGATGCTAATCCTCAAAACTGCAATTCCCGCGTGTCCAAGCATCTGCTCAGAATGGCCAGTACTCGGGCCAAGGCCAGGGCCTTGAGGGACCTTACCAACATTGGCCTTACCGCCCTGGAGGAATTGGCTGATCTTGGGGAAGTAGCCGGAGAACTGGAGCCTAGACAACAGAGGGTCTCGTCGAAGCCTAAACGGCCCGTCACCAAGCCCAAAGTCGCGCCTAAAAGTCCAGCTGCCAACCCGGTCCGTCAACCGGCCCAGAAGCTCTCAGAGGCCCAGCATCGGGCAATCATTAACCTGGCCCAACGCAGAAAACTTAATGAGCAGGAACTCGATCAGCTCTGCGTAGAGATTCACGGGGTCAAAGTGGAGGCATTGAGCTCCGCTGATGCCAGCGCCTTTATCCGCCATCTCCAGCAGGCCGCTTAAATCCACATCCCCATCAATCAGTAGAGAGGAGTTGTCCATGATGGACCTGGCAGAGTTGCGCAAAGAGCCCCATTTGTCGGCTTCAAGTGTAACCGGGTATCTGGAATGCGGATTGGCCTACCGCTTCGGCAAGGTGGATGGTCTAGCACCCGAGTTCACGCCCGATGTCTTGGTCTTCGGATCAGCTATCCATGAGGTCCTAGCCGAATACTACCGGTCCCTAGCAAAAGGAGTAAGGCTGGCCGGTGAGCTTTTGAAGGAGTCATTTGAAAAGCACTGGTGCGAGCGGGCCGCTGATAACGACTTCATCCGCTACAAGGAGGGAACCGACTACAGGAGGTACATGGACCAGGGCAAGGAGATGCTGGTCATGTTCGCGGCTCAAGTGCCCGTGGAGAACTGCAAGGTCCTCGCCGTGGAAGAACCCTTTAGCATGAAGCTGGATGGCCTGCCAGTCCCATTGATCGGCGTCTACGACCTGGTGATCGAGGATTCGTCCGGGGTAATCACCATCGTTGATCACAAGACCAG
>JAHLLK010000051.1 GCA_020444165.1 Deltaproteobacteria bacterium
CCCCACCCAAAAAACTTAGTGGCAAACCACTACGTGGTTTGCCAGGCGTGAGTAGCAGCGTGGCCCCCTTGCAGGCCAGGGATGGCCTGCCAAATCGTGAGCCCTTTGGGCGAGCGATTTGCAAGGCCGGGAACCAAACTTGTTTGGGCCCGGCCGCGCCTGGGCCGGCCAGGGAAGGCCGGACCAGGCTCTGGAAATAAATACGCCCCCCGGACCCCCCACCCAAAAAACTTAGTGGCAAACCACTACGTGGTTTGCCAGGCGTGAGTAGTAGCGGGGCCCCCTTGCGGCCCAGGGAAACCACCCCAAACAAGCTGATAGCCTGCTTGGGGTGCCCCGGTGATAGCCCGCCGGGGCTCTCTCGTCGCTCGCCCCGGGGTGCGGAGCCTTGGCTTCGGCTGGGCGCGGGTGGAGGGTGCCAGCGTGGGGGCCAGGCCGGGTTGGCGGGCCCGGGAAGACCAAGAAGGTGGGGAAGGAAAAAATTGTCGCGGACAAGGCAAGCTTGCGACTGCGGCGCAAACGCCGGGGCGGTGGCGCACCGGGCGCGGCGAAGAGCCATGGTCTGAGAGCTGGGGGAGCCGCGGCGCCGGGCAGGCCGGGGGAAGGGTCTGCGGGCCTCCAAGGCGGAGGGCACACGCCGGGAAGCCTTTCCGTTGGTTCTGACCCGGAATCGGCCGAGAACGCCGCCCTTCCGGCGGCGCGAGATTCTATTCCTGCCCGGCTTTTCGCGGGGCGCAACAAAATGAGTCGCGCCAAGCAAGGCCCGGGAGCACCCCCGGCCCCATTTACCCAACCAACGAGGGCCTGCCGTCCCACCCTCGGGCCCGGGTCAACTCTTTCCCCGGCCCGGCACCGCGCCCTCCACTACAACCGGCTGATCCCTACGCGGCCAGGATCAGGGTGCGGCCGTCCTGGATGATGCGGCCGGCCTCCTTGAGGGCCTTCATGGCCCGGGTGATGGACACCCGGTGGGCCCCCACCAAAAAGGCCAGCTCCTCGTGAGTGAAGGGCATGGCCAGGGCCAGGCCCCGCTTGGTGGCCTGGCCGTGCTCCTTGGCCACGGTGCAGAGCACCTGGTAGAGGCGTTCCTCCAGGGTGGTATGGGACATGCTGCCCACCCGGCTGGTGAGGGACTCGATGCGCTGGGAGAGGTTCCTGATGACCATGAGCCCGATGTTGGGGTGGGCCAGCACCAGGCTCTCAAAGCCCTGGCGGGTGAAGCCGCAGATGATGGTGTCTTGCAGGCAGGAGGCGGTGACCGGGAACTCCGTGCCGGGTTCCTCGTTCAGCATGTTCTCGCCCAGGGAGTCGCCGGGCCCGCGGATGTCCAGGGTGATCTCCGCCCCTTCCTCGGTCACCTTGGAGAGCTTCACTACCCCGCCCTTGATCAGGAACATCTGGTTGGCGGCGTCGCCCTGGTAGAAGATGACCTCGCCCTTGGCATAACGGCGACGCATGGCCTGGCCGGCCAAGGCTCGCGCCTCCTCGGGCTGCAAACTTTGGAACATCCAAAGGTTGCCCACGCATACCGGGGAAAGCTCGATGTCGTCGCCGGCCAGCTCCTGGCAGATGCACTTCATGGGGATCTCCGGGAAAAGGTTTTGTGGCTTTCAGTATAGTGGGAGCGGCCCCGGCCGGATAGGGAGAGTGGGCAGCGCCCGGTCGGTTTTTTGGGGCTCTCCGGCGGAGGAGCGCAGCCTGGCCCGGGGGGCGCGCTTCCTCCTTCCCAACTCGGAGCCTGTCGTATTGGCGGCCACATGGTGGTTTTTTGACCATTACCCATGGGGGGAGGCAGTTCTTGAGGGGAGTTGGTCTTGGCCCAAGCTAAATAAAAACACCAAGTTTTTTTGGGGGAG
Organism: Deltaproteobacteria bacterium; assembly: GCA_020444165.1. Next base: position 1,857 of record JAHLLK010000051.1, read on the forward strand.
GGGGGTGTGGGGGGAAACCGTGGGGTCCCCGAAAAAGCGTAGCTTTTTGGGGGTGCAGCCACCTTTTTGTTCACAAAAAGGGGGTCCCCCCCACATTTCTCACCCTCCTACATGGTCAATTGGGCGGCCAGGCGGTTTTTGATGGTGCGGCCCAGTTCGGTGGCCTGGTTCCACAGGGCGCTTTGGTCTTCCACCTGGCAGAACTTGTCCGGGGTGACCTTCACTTCCGGGCCGAAGACCCAGGGCAGGGCGGACATGGGGCAGGTCTCCCCATAGCCGCAGACCAGGCATTCGGGGTTGCCCACGGCTTGCAGCTCGCCCAGCACTTCCATGCCCTCCAGGGTGAGGGCGTGGCTGATCTGGCCGGCGGCGGCTTCCAGGCCCGGCGCGCCGCGGCCGATGCCGGTGGCCACGGTTACCGCCAGTTTGCCGCGGTTCAGCCCATTCTGGTGGCGGAGCGAAAACAGGCGCTCCAAAAAGGCCTTGGTGAAGCCGTCCACCCCGCCGTAGGGGCTGTAGCCACCCACCACCACCGCCCCGGCCTGGCGGATTTTCTGGGCCAGGGCCGGAAAATCGTCCGCCACCTTGCAAACGTTGTCCGCCTTGCAGCCCAGGCAGGCGAGGCAGGGCTTCACGTTCAAGCGGGAAAGTTTGACAAACTCACTGGGCAGCTCGCTGGCTTCCAGCACCTTCTGCACCAGGCGGTCGGTGTTGGAGTTTTTTATGGGGCTGCCGGAAAGGCCGATGATCTGAGGTTGCATGGTCAGGGCTCCTTTTGGGGTTTTCGCTTGTTCTGCCCGAGGGTCCTGCGGGCATAATGCGGATAACGAGTGCATTTCCCCCCCCCGTGGTTTTTAACCAGATTGCCCTGCTCCGGCGGGCGGGGCTGTAGCGATGGCTACAAACGAGGTCGGGATTGCGATTTAAGCTGACTATGAGCACAAATTCAATCCTGGCTGAGAGGAGTGATCATGAGCGAAAAGCAGGAAAGTCCCGGTCTGGCCGTGGTTTGGAGTTCGGGTGAGCGCGAGGTGGCCTTGAACCTGGTGTACATGTACACCGAAAATTCCCGGCTCCGGGGCTGGTGGGACCGGGTCCGGCTCATCGTCTGGGGGCCCTCGGCCAAGCTGCTGTCCCATGACCTGGAACTGCAGGACCGCCTGGAGGGGCTGACCAAGGCCGGGGTGGAGCTGCTGGCCTGCAAGGCCTGCGCGGACAACTACGGCGTGGCGGACAACCTGGCCGGTTTGGGCATCGAGGTGATCTACATGGGCCAGCCTTTCACCGAGATGCTCAAGGAAGGCTGGACCACCATCACCTTCTGAGGGCGGGGGCCAAGGGGCCCGTGGCCATAGCACGTTTTGGGAAGGGCCAAGGGTGGTGGCGGGGGCTACGGCGTGGCTGGGCAGGGCCGGCCCGAGGTGCGCGGCACCCCTGCCCCGGATGCACCGGCCCCTGCGCGGGCCTTTCCGCCGTGAAGGTGGCGGAGAGGCCCGCGGCTATGTTACATAGATATCCTGATTCACGCCTGCTGAGTCACCTGTCCTCCGTCTCTGCCCCGGCCGGGGTGGCGTCCGGCGCGCGCGATAAATTGATGTAACCTGGGCGAGGCTCCCACCGACTAGGAGCGCAGGAACCGGCGCCTGCCCCTGGGCGGCGTCCCGTGGGGGTCCAGATCAGTGCGAGCCGGGCAAGCCGCCCCGGGGGAGAGCCGTCGTTGGGCGAGAACACCGCAGAGAAGCAACCTCCGAATCGCGGAGCGCGCCGAAAAACCGTCTTCGGCCGGGTTCTGGGGGCAAGCTTGCTCCTGAGCCTGGGTCTGGTCGTGGTTTTGACCGGGGGGGCCGCCGGGCTCCCGGGAGCGGGGCCGGCCTGGGCCGCCGCCGAGCCCGGCCAAATCATCGCCCAGCCCTCCCGCCACGAGGTGGTCATCACCGGCTTCACCCGGCCCCGGGCGGTGCTCACCGTGGTGAGCGAGGTGGCCGGCCGTTGCCAGAAGGTTTTGGCCGACGTGGGGCAGGCCATCGGGCCGGACGGGGTGTTCGCCCGCCTGGACGGCACCTTCACCCGCCTGGAGCTGAAGGCCAGCCGGGTGGAGGAAGGGCGCCTGGCCAGCCAGGTGGCCTATCTGCAAAAGGAAGTGGACCGTCACGCCAGCCTGGTGCGCTCCAAGAGCGCTCCCCAATCCAGCCTGGACAAGCTCACGGACCAGCTCACCCAGGCCCGCCTGGGCCTGGAAGCGCAAAAGACCCAGAGCGAGATCCTGGCCGAGCGCCTGGCCCGCTTCACCATCACCGCCCCGGCCGGCTGGCTGGTCACCCAGCGCCAAGTGGAGCCGGGCCAATGGGTGGGCCAAGGCAAAGCCCTGGCCCAGGTGGGCGACTTCGCCACCCTTTACGTGCCGCTGGCCCTGAATCAGGAGGAGTACCAGGCCTTCCGCCACCGGTTGGACCAGGGCCACGGTCAGGTGCCCCTTACCCTGCCCGAGCGCGGGGCCACGGCCCCGGCCGGCCTGGCCCGGGTGGCCCCGGATTTCGACCCCACCACCAGGAAAATCAACCTGGACCTGGCCCTGAGCGAGGCGCCGGGCGGCAACCGGGGCGGCATCCGGGCCGAGCTGCGTCTGGAGCTGGCCGACCCCACCGGCGCGGTGCTGGTGCCGGAGAAAGCCCTGGTGCGGCGTTACCAGGAGTCCTGGCTCACCCACCCGGACGGCAAACAGGTGCGGGTGATGGTGCTGGGCCCCGGCCCCGGGGGGCTCACGCGGGTGCAGGCCCCGGGCCTGGCTCCGGGTCAACCTTTCCTGGTCCAGCCCTGAGGTCCGGCCATGCAGCCCCTGGTCCGCTTCACCCTCCGCCACCACGTCCTGTTCAACCTGATCTTTGTCCTGGCCATGGTGGTGGGGGCCTTCAGCCTCTTCACCCTGCCGGTGGAGCGCTACCCCAACGTGGAGATGGGGGAGCTGGACATCCGCACCTTCTACCCCGGGGCCTCGCCCGAGGAGGTGGAGGCCCTGGTCACCACCAAGATCGAGGAGGCCCTGGAGGATCTGGAGGACGTGGAGTACATCCGCAGCTCCAGCTACCGCCAGCGGTCCAGCGTGTTCATCAAGTTCGTGGACGACTCGGACTACCAGAAGGGTTACGACGAGGCCCGCTTCAAGGTGCTCTCCATGTTGAGCGACCTGCCGGCCGAGGTGGACCCCCCGGTGTTCAACGCCATCGAGGTCAACGACTGGCTGCCCGTGGTCAGCGTGAACCTGTTGGGCCGGCGCTCCAACCAGGCCTTGACCCTCATCGCCAAGGACCTGAAGCTCAGCCTGGGGCGGCTGGCCGGGGTCAAGGAGGTGAAGCTCCGGGGCGAGCAGACCGAGGAGTTCCACGTGCTGGTGGACCCGGCCCGTATGGCCGCCCAGGGGGTCACCTTTGACCAGGTGGCCCGAGCCATCTCCGCCACCGGAGTGGCCTACCCCGCCGGCGACATCACCACCGCCGGCGGCGAGCTGGCCCTGAAGGCGGACCAGCGCTTCCGTTCCCGGGCCCAGGTGCTGGCCACCATCGTGAAGACCGGGCCCACCGGCTCCCAGGTGCGCCTGGCCGACGTGGCCACCGCCGCCCGCCTGGACTACCGCGACCCGGTGATCCTGGCCAGCGTGGACGGCGAGGACTGCGTAACCCTGCAGATCATCAAGACCCCCCAGGGCAACGCCTTGACCATCCTGGAGGAGGTGCGCCGCACCCTGGCCGGCTTCACCCCCATCCTGGAGCGGGAGGGGGTGCGCGCGGTGCTCACCCGGGACACCACGGTGCGCATCGGCGAGGCCATGCAGACCTTGGGCTGGAACCTTCTCTTGGGTGTGGCCCTGGTGTGCCTGCTCCTGGCCTATTACCTGGGGCTGCGCACCGCGCTGATCACCACGGTGGGCATTCCCTTCTCGTTTTTGTTCACCATGGCCATCATGCGCTTCACCGGCAACTCCCTGAACGAGATAACCCTGTTTTCCTTTGTGCTGGTCAGCGGCATCATCGTGGACGACGCCATCGTGGTGGCCGAGAACATCCACCGCCACCGCCAGGCCGGCCATGAGCTGCTCCCGGCCATCGTGGAGGGCGTGGCCGAGGTGTTCTGGCCGGTGACCGCGGCCACCGCCACCACCATGGCCGCCTTTTTGCCCATGCTGATCATGACCGGCTCCACCGGCGAGTTCTTCGCCCTGATCCCCAAGGCGGTGACCTTCGCCCTGTTGGCCAGCCTGTTCGAGTGCTTTTTTATCCTGCCCCTGCACTTCAAGGACTGGGCCCCGGGCGTGCCGCCGCCGGAGCCGCCGGGCGAGGGCCGGGGCATGGGCCCCATCTGGCGGGCGGCCCGCTGGTTCCTCACCCGGGCCCTGAACCACCGCTGGCTCAGCCTGGGTATCGCGGCCACGGTCTTTTTGGCCGCGGTGGCGGTGGGGTTGGTTTCGGCCGCGGGCCTGGCCCCCCTGATCCGGGTGAAGTTCTTCCCGGACGACTACAACCTCTATTACGTGGAGGTGGAAGCCCCCCAGGGCACGCCCATCGAGGGCGCCCACGAGATCATGAAGGAGCTGTCGCGGGCGCTGTTGGCCCAGGGCCCGGGCATGACCGAGTCGGCCGCGGCCTTTGCCGGCTTTGTCATCAGCCCGGACTACGCCCCCATCTTCGGGCCCAACCTGGGCAACGTGGCCGTGACCCTGCCCCCCAAGGAGGACCGCCACCTGGCCGACTTTCCGGAGAACGACCCCCTGGCCCACTTGGCCTGGGTGGAGAAGCAGTTGGAGCCCTTCCGCCAGCGGGGGCTAAGGCTCAACGTGCGGGCCGAAAAGGACGGCCCCCCCACGGGCAAGGACCTGTCCATCCGGGTGGTGGGCACCAACCCGGCCGCGGTGGAGGGCCTGGCCGCGGAGGTGCAGCGGTATCTGGCCTCGGACCCCGCGCTGTCCCGCGAGGTGGTGCAGGTGGCCGATGACCGGGGCCAGAACGAGCGGGTCTTCAGCTTCCAGGTGGCTGACGACCGGGCGGCCGAGTATGGCCTGACCCCCCGCGAGGTCATCACCCTGGCCGCCACGGCCCTGAACGGCCGCTACGTGTCCAAGTACCGCCTGGAGGACAAGGAGATCGACCTGAAGCTGAAGCTGGACCCCACCGCGGTGCCGGACCCGGCGGCGGCGCTGACCCTGCCCCTGGTGGAGCATCCGGCCGGGCCGGTGCGCCTGGGTGATCTGGCCGCGCCCCGGCTCAGCCTGGAGAACTCCCAGCTCAACCGCTACCAGGGCCAGCGCTCCCTGACCATCACCGGCAACCTGCGGCCCGGCTCCCCCCTCTCGGCCGCGGCGGTGGTCCGGCGGGTGGCCGAGCTGGCCGCCCGGGAGGGCCACCGCTTCCCCGGCGCGGTGCTCACCTTTGCCGGCGACTACGAGTCCACCTCCCGCTCCTTCACTTCCCTGCTCTACGCCTTTGCCATCGCCATCCTCATCATCTACCTGATCCTGGCGGCCCAGTTCTCCTCCTATGTGCAGCCGGCCATCATCCTGGGGGCGGTGTGCTTCGCCTTGACCGGGGTGATCTTCGGCAAGCTGGTGACCCACTCCCTGTTCACGGTCACCAGTTTCGTGGCCACGGTGGGGGTGGCCGGGGTGGTGGTCAACGACGCCCTGGTGCTGATCGACTTTTTGAACCGCATGAAAGCCCGGGGGCTGACCCGCCGGGAAGCGGTGTACCAGGCGGTGCAGCTCCGGCTGCGGCCCATCCTGCTCACCACCGCCACCACCACCCTGGGGCTGTTGCCCATGGCCCTGGGGCTGCCCCGTTACTCCCTGGTGTGGGGCCCCATGGCCAGCACCTTTGTCACCGGGCTGTGCACGGCCACCGCGCTCACCGTGGTCCTGGTGCCGGTGATGTGGGAGATGCTGGAGGGTTGGCACGAGCGGAAGGACGCCAAGCGGGCGGCCAAGGCGGGAGGGGAGGAAAGCGGGGAGGCGGCCTGAGTTTTTCGGCCCGCCGCCCGGTCCCCCCTTGTAGCGTCTTTCCCCGCTCCTCCCCGCCCCCGCGCCGTCCCGGCCCGGGGGCGCAAATTTCTCCCCTTTCCCCACCTCGGAAATAGTAAGAATGGTGGAGCGGCCAACCCTGAGGAACAGGGTTCCGGCCTCGGGTGGCCCCGCGTGCGCCGGCCCTAATCCGTTACGATTGCGGCATCTTGGCTGTAACCCCTGCCCCACGGATTGCGCTATGTGGTTGAATCGCTATGTCGAGTGGTTGATCCCCGAGCACCTCACCCACGACCTGGACGAGTACCGCCGGGCCCGCCAGTTGGTGATCATCACCCAGATCGCTCCCCTGTTCTTCATCTACAACATCATCAAGTGGGCCGAGATCGGGGCGCCCTTCCTGGCCTGGAGCATGGCCGTGGTGGCGGTGATCATCACCAGCCTGCCCCTGACGCTCCGCTGGTTCGGCAGCCTGAACGTGTTCGGCAACCTGGCCTTCGCCACCATGGCCTGGCACTTCACGGTGCTGCCGGCCCTGACCGGCGGCATAGACTCCTCGGCCCTGATGTGGAACCTGGCCATGCCGGTGTTCGCTTCGGCCTTTCTGGGGCTTAAGAGCGGGGTGGTCTGGACCCTGGTCATGGTGGCCGAGGTGGTGACCTTCCAGGTGCTGAAATCCCAGGGAGTGGCGCTGCCCCTGGTGAGCATGACCCCGGACCAGGCGGCCAAGGCCCAGTTGGCCAACGTGCTGGGGCCGCTGTTGGTCCTGGGCATCACCATGTACTTCAACGGCCGGGGCATCCAGCTGGCCCTGGACCGGCAGCGGGAGGCCTTTGCGTCCCGGGAGGACGAGGCCCGGCAGCGGGCGGCGGCGGCGGCCCGGGAGGCGGCCAACGCGGCGCGGCTCTCGGAGCTGTTCAACCAGGTGGCCGAGGACATCGCGGAGCTGGTGAACCGCGAGCTGGCCGGCATCTCCGGAGTGGCCCGGGGCAACGCGGCCTCGGCCGGCCAGGCCGACCAGCTCATGGGCCGGGCCGGGGAGGTGGCCCAGGAGGCGGGCCGGGCCATGGACCGCCTGCAAACGGCCATGGAGGAGATCGCCGGAGCCAGCTCCCGCACCCGGGACATGGTCAAGGGCATCGATCAGGTGGCCTTTCAGACCAACCTCCTGGCCTTGAACGCGGCGGTGGAGGCGGCCCGGGCCGGAGAGTCCGGGGCCGGGTTCGCGGTAGTGGCCGGGGAGGTCAAGAGCCTGGCCGGGCGGGCGGCCGAAGCGGCCCGCACCACCGGCGGGCTCATCGGCGAAACCGTGAGCCGCACGGCCACCGGGGTGGGGCTGTTGGACCAGACCCGGCGCGCCTTCAGCCAGTTGGCCGGGGCGGTGGAGGAGGCCGGCCGCCTGGCGGCCCGCATCGACCAGGACTCCCAGGCCCAGGTCACGGGGGTGGAGGAGGTGGCCCGGCGGCTCCAGGAACTGGACCGCCTGTTGCAGGACCACACGGCGAAGTTGCGCGCTGGGGACTGAGGGCGGGGGAAGTTGGTACCGCGGGGTCAGGTGGTCGGCGGGGAATAGGGGAAAGGGCGGAGGGTAAGCCGTGGCCCGGCCTCAGGGCATCTCTTTCCGGAGCCGCCCCAAGAGCTTTTCCGCGGTCTCGCCGTGGCCGGGGAACACCGCCCGGATGCGCCAGCCCCGGGGCTTTTGTCGGGCCAGGAGGTACAGCACGGGCAGCTCCGGCTCGCCCAGGCAGGTGAACACTCCCTCGGGCCGGTCGGCGAACAGGGGAAAGGCCAGGCGCTTTTCCCGCCGGAACCTGGCCACCGCCCGGGGGGTCGTGTGCACCCCCAGGCCCAGCATCTTCACCCGCCCGGCCAGGGCCGGGTCGGCCGCGATGAGCCCGTGCAGGCGGTTGTAGGCCCCCACCATCTCTTGACATTCCCAGCACAATTCGTTGTACAGCTCCACCAGGAGATACGGGGCTTCCAGATCCTCCAGGGCGAAGGAGCGGGTGCCCGGCGGCAGGCCCAGGTAGGGAAGATCCTCGCTGGTGTTCAGGATCACCAGGGTGCAGGCCGGAAAGGGATCGCCGGGGTGGAGCCGCGGGGCGCCCGGTTCCTCGCCGGGCGCTTTCTCTCCGGTGAAGGCCAGCCAGCCGAAATAGCCCTGGGGCTGCCGCCACACGTTGGGGTAGCCCAGCCGCACGGCCCACCGGGCCGCGATGGCGCCGCGCAGTCAGCGGAAGCTGCGGCAGTAGATGACGATCTTGCGGCCCGGGTCCGGCCCGGCCAGGGCCCGGAAGGCCTTTTCCGTGGCCGGGTCCAGTTTGCTGCGGTGGCCCAGGTGGAATTCCAAATTTTTCGCTCCGGGCAAATGCCCCTGGCGGTACTCGTAATCCGGCCGCACGTCCAACAGCAGAAACTCATCCCCGGAATCCAGCAGCGCTTGCAATTCCGGCTGGGTGAGGAGGCGGTAACCGTCCCGGTCGGCCTCGCGGGCCGCGTCGGCCCACCAGGTCGGGGTGAAGGCCGGGGTGGCTTTTGCGGCGGCGGCGACGGGGAGGCCAGAGCCCGCGAGCAGGATCAGCGCCAGCAGCGGGCCGAGGGCTGGCCGGACCAGATTCGCGGCCCGGGTCAGGGTCAGGCGCGGCAAGGTCATGGCGTCCCTCCTGGCGGTTGGGAGTGAGAGAGCGTCCCCCCGGAGGAGCCGGCACGAGCCCACCCCGAGGGGACGCGGGAGCAACGGAATTCAGCCGGGCCCAAAAGTGGGCCTGAGTATGGGGGCCTCGGTTTGTTCCCAGCGATGCGTTAGTGGGGCATGGTGCGCCCCGCACCATGCCCCCGAAGTGGGGGGTGTGGGGGGAAGGGTCCTTTGTTCCAAAAAAGGACCCTTCCCCCCACATCTTCCCCTTCCCCAGAAAGCCTTACTTCTTAGCCGCCGCGGGCTTGGAGATCTTGTAGGAGCCGTCCTTGTTCATGGTCAGTTCGGCGTCCAGGTAGTAGACGTCCACCAGGTCGGGCCGTTTTTCGCGGGTCATGTAGTAGGCCTCGCCGGAGCGCGCGCCGGTGCCGCAAACGTAGATGATGGGCTTGTCCACTTTCATGGTGGGCAGTTCCTTCTCCAGTTTGTCGGTGGGGAGGTTCCGGGCGGTCTTCAGGGAGCCGGTGGCGTATTCGTTGGCGTCGCGCACGTCGATGAGCATCACCGACTCGGGCTTGTTGTTCACGATCTCCTGGAACTGGGCGAGGTCGATGCTGCCCTCTTCCTTGCCGGGTTTCAGGCTGCCCTGGAATTCGGCCTTCTTGGCTTCGCTCTTGGCGCCGGTGGCGCCGGCCAGGCTGGCGCCTCCGCCGTAGACCTTTTTCCACTGCGGGTAGCCTTCGGGGTACACCTTCAGGTTGGTGTAGCCCAACTTCTGGGCGGCGAAGGCCGACTTGTGGGAAAGGGCGCACTTCACGCCCTCGCAGTAGAACACCACCAGGGCGTTCTTGTCGGCGGGCAACAGGCCCTTCATCTTCTCGAAGGCGCTGAAGGGCAGGCTGATGGCCCCGGGGATGAAGCCCAGGTCGAACTTCTTCTTCTTGGGCCGGGCGTCCACCAAGAGGCCGATGGTTTTGCCGTCCACCAGGTCCTTGACGAACTTGATGTCCACTTGGTTGGGGAAGGCCTTGAAGGGCTCGCCGCTGGGCTCGCCGGTTTTGGCGTCGGCCAGGGCCAGGGCCGGGACCAGGAGCAGGACGGCCAGGGCCAGGGCCAAGACCGGGGCAAAGACGCGGGCGCTGTGTTTTTGCATGGGGAATCCTCCGCTAAGCGTACTTTTGGTTCTTTTTTAACCTTGTTCAGGCCTTACCGGCCTTGACCTCGTCGTACCAAAGCTGGTGGTGATGCTGGGCATAGTCCGCGGGCACCACGCCGGTGAACATGGAGAAGAAGGCCGGGCGCTCCTCGGGGCTGATGGCCGCCATGTAGATGTGCACCAAGAGGAGGCCGAAGGTGACTCCAGCGGCCACGAAGTGCAAGAGGATGGACCACTGCACCAGGCTCACCGCGCCGGCAGCCAGGTAATATTTGCTGGCGGTCATCACCAGGCCGCTGGCCAAGAGAGCCAAGGCCCCGGCCACGAGGCCCACCGCGGCCACCTTCTGGCCTGCGTTGTAGAAGCCCTGCGCGGGGATGCGGCCGTCCCAGCCCAGGGGCTTCACCAGGCGGGCCATGGCCCGGTAGCCCAGGGTCATCTGGAAGTTCTTCTTCACCAGCCACTCCAGGTCCCGGCGGGGGGAGTAACTGAAGATCTGGCGCAGGAAGGGCAGGGCGTGCACCCGGGCCGTGGCCACCAGAAAGACCAGCCAGACCCCGGCCCACACCAGGCCCAGGCCCCAGTGGGCGGCCAGGAGGTTGCCGCCGCCGCCGAACAGGCTGCGCAGGGTGGCGGGCCACCAGGCCCCCAGGGGCTGCAAGTCCGGGTTCTGGATCAGGCCCAGGCCGGTGGCCAACAGGAAGAACCAGGCGGCCGCGTTGAACCAGTGCATGAAGCGGGCGCCGAAGGTGTGGCGGAACATCTTCTCAGGCATGACGGCCTCCTTTGTCGTCGTCGACCGGGGCGTCGTTTTTCAGGAGCAACTGGCGGCCCAGCATGGCCAGGACCCCCAGGCCCGACAGGCCCACCACCGCTTTCACCAGCGGCCCGGCCAGGTTCTTCCAGGTCTGGAAGGCGTCGGGGAGCCGGGCCTCCACCGGCCAGTCGGCCGGGCCGGGGTTGCCCAGGTAATAGATGTTGGGTTGGGTGTTGGTCTTCTGGTTCACCACCTGCACGGCCTTGGCGCGGTTTTCGGCCAGGAGCCGCCCGGCCTCGCTTTTGGGGTCGTTCAGGTCGCCGAAGACCCGGGCCTTGGTGGGGCAGGTGGACACGCAGGCCGGCTCCAGGCCCTCGGCCCGGCGCGCGGCGCAGAAGTCGCATTTGTCGGCCACCCGGAGTTCCGGGTGGCGATAGCGCGCTCCGTAGGGACAGGCCGGGAGGCACTGGCCACAGCCGATGCACAGGCTGCGGTCGATCCGCACCGTGCCGTCGGCCGCGCTCTTGTAGGTGGCCCCGGTGGGGCAGGCGGTGACGCAGGTGGGCTTTTCGCAGTGCATGCAGTTGCCGGGCTGGAAATAGAAGCGCCGGCCGTCCCGGGAGGCGGCGGTCTCCCCGCCCGGGGCCTTGATCCAGTTGCGCCAGTAGTCGCCGGGCACCTGGTTGGCCACCTTGCAGGCGGCCTGGCAGCCCTTGCAATCCAGGCACTTGCCGGCGTCCACCACCATGCCGAGTTTCACGGACATCAGGCGCCTTCCTTCTGCACGGTGACCATGGTTTCATGCATGGCCATGTTGCCGCTGATCTCGTCCATCTGGTCCTCCAACAGCTCGGCGATGGAGGCCCCCTGGCCGTACACCCGGGTCAGCCCCCTGGAGAGGACCCCGAAGCCGGTGTGCATGTACACCGTGTCCGGCCGGGTCTCGGCGGTCACCCGGGCGGCCAGCTGCTGGCTGCCCACCGGGGACTTGACGGTCACGGTCGCCCCGTCGGCGATGCCCAGGCGGCCGGCGGGCTCGGGATGGATCCACAACGAATTGGTGGGGGTGAACTCCCTGAGCAGCGAGTTGTTCTGGGTGCTGGACTGGGTGATGGTGGCGGTGCGGCCCACCACCAGGCGGAACTGGCCCTCGGCCGGCTGGGCCACCTCCCGCCAGGTGGGCAGGGGGTCCAGGCCGGCCTCGGCGTAGCGCTCGTTATAGAGCTCGATCTTGTGGGACTTGGTCTTGTAGATCTTGCCCTCGTAGATGCCGTAGAGCTTGCTGGGGTTGTAGTAGACCCCGTCCACGGCCAGGGCCTCTTTCGCGTCGGCCAGGCCCTTCAGCTGCGCCTCCCGGAACTCCTCGATGGTGAAATCGAAGTGCTCGCCCAGCTCCAGGCGGCCGGCCAGCTCCTTCATCATCCAGAACACTGGTTTGGCCTCGAACATGGGCGCGATCACCGGGTCGCGGGTGACCACGCAGGCGCAGGCCGAAGAGCCCTGCAAGGCCGAGCAGGGGTCAGTGCGCTCCAGATAGGTCTGGCTGGGCAGCACCAGGTCGGCCAGCCAGGCGGAGTCCGTCAAAAAGGAGTCGATGCCGATGACGAACTCCATTTTGTGGAACATGGCCACGGTCTTGGCCCGGTTGGCCGCGGTGGCCAGGGGGTTGGTCTTGTAGAAAACGAAGCCGCCGGCAGGATAGGGCTGGCCGGCCAGGATGGCGTCGCGGGTGGCCTTGAAGGAGCCTTCCTCGTCGAACATCAGCTTGGCCGCGCGAGCGTCCAGGCGGTCCTCGGGGTTGTTCTCGTAGAACGGGGCCTCAAAGGGGATGCCCCCGGCCAGGCCCACCTGCCGGGCGGCGGTGAGGCCGCCGGGCCGGTCCCAGTTGCCCAGGAGCGCGTTGACGATGGCCATGGCCCGGCGCACCTGGGTGCTGTCCCGGTAGTTGGAGCTGCGCCGGCCGGGGTAGATCATGGCCGCGGGGCGGGCGGCGCCCAGCTCCCGGGCCAGGCGGCGGATGTCCGCGGCCGGGATGTCGGTGATCGGCGCGGCCCACTCCGGGGTGTGGGGCGCCAGGTGAGCGGCCAGCTGCTCCAGGCCGTAGCACTTGTCCCGCACGAACTCGGCGTCGTAGAGGTTTTCCGAGACCAGCACCTGGGCCAGGGCCAGGAGGAAGGCCAGGTCGGTGTGGGGTCGGATGGGGTGGTATTCCGCGGCCAGGGCCGCGGTCTTGGTGAGCCGGGGGTCCAGGACCACCAGCTTGCACCCCTGGCCCAAGGCGGTCATGAGGTCCATGCTGTCCGGGGTGACCAGGGACTCGAAGCGGTTGGCCCCCAGCATGATCACGTATTTGGTGTAGAGCATATCCGGGTTGGGCACCTCACCAAAGGTGTCCAAAAAGGCCCGGGTGCCGGACAACAGGCACATGGACTCGTGGGAGAGCATGTTGTAGGAGCCGAAGGCCCCGGCGAAGCGCGACACGAAGGTGGACTGCATGTCCGAGCCGGCCATGAACACCACCCCGCAGCGGGTGTATTTTTCACCCAGCTCCTTGAGCTTGCTGGCGGCCAGGTCCAGGGCCTCATCCCAAGGCAGCCGCTGCCACTTGCCCTCGCCCCGGGCGCCCTTGCGCAAAAGGGGGTACTTCAGGCGGTCGGGGTCATAGACCTGGCGCACGCCGGCGTTGCCCCGGGCGCAGAGCATGCCCCGGGACTTCAGGAACTTGGGGTTGGGGTCCAGCTTTTCCACCACCCCGTCCCGCACCCGGGCAATGAGCCCGCACTTGTTGAAGCACATGTCGCAGACATTGAACTTGCTGACGAGGGGGCCGGCCGGGGCGGCAGGGGCGGCAACGGCCGGCGAGCCGGCCGGGAGTCCGCCACCCAGGGTGGCGGCGGCCGCGGCCGCACCGGACAGTTTGAGGAAGCCCCGGCGGCTCAGGTTCAACCGTGGGGAAACAGCCATGGCGCATCTCTCCGGGCAGACAGAGGAGGAGGGCCGGCCGCCTGCGCGGGCAACTGGCGCCCGGCGGCCGGCAGGGATGACGAGAATGAACGCCTATTTGCACTTGGCCGGCGTGGGAGAGTCCTTGGCGAAGTTGTACATATAGGTATAGATATCGTTCAGGTCGGATTCCTTGAGCTTCTGCCAGGTGCTGTAGCAGGGGTAGCCGGCCGCGGTCTCGGGCTGGAAGGCGGCGGCCCACTCGGCCTGGGTCAGGGAGTTGGGGCTCAGATCCTTGGCCTTGCCGGCTTCCTCGCTGTGGCACACGCGGCATTCTTTGCGGAAGAGGTATTTGCCCTTGCGGTAGTTGCCGTCGCCCAGGGCCAGGGAGATGCCCGCGCCCGCCAGGAGCAGGACGGCGGCCAGGAACAGGGCCAGGGTATTTTTCAGGTGGGGGGACATGGTGCCTCCTTGTGTGCAAAGGGTGCCGTGGAGTAGGTGTATTGGGATGTATTAACAATGTCAAGATATGTTCATACAGATTTTACACATTGACAGTGGCGGGCGCAAAATATTTTTTTCAAAAAGAAACATCGCAATATATACGGAAGTTGGGCTGGTAAGCCCACAATATATGGTGTTAAAAACACTAAGCTCGGCTGACGGGGGCGGGAACGTTGTTTAGCGCTTAATCAAGATTGTATTAATAGGCAATCTTAACGCTGCCCCCTCATCGGAAAGGAAGCCCATGCCACCCTCTCTTGCCTCCTGGAGCCCGGCGGACCTTGCCGCCTGGCTGGACGCCCTGGCGCTCGTGGCCCGCGGCTTCTGGGGACCGGACCCCCAGCTGGGCCGGGCCTTGGCCTCCCCGGATCTGCCCGGGGAGATGGACCGCCTGGCCGGCTTGCTGGGCCCCGCGGGTGGAGCCCGCGCCCGGGAGTTCGCGGCCCGGGCCGGGGAAATCTCCCAGGCCGAGGCGGCCCCGGAGTTATTGGAAGAAGCTTACGTAAAACTCTTTGTTAATCGCCCGGGCGGCGCCCCGGCGCCCCTGTACCAGTCCTGCTACACCGGAACGGACCGGCGCCTCATGGGCCCCGCGGCCCAGCGCATGGCCGCGCGTCTGGCCGCGGCCGGGTTGGCGGTCAACGGACCCGGCGGGGAACCGCCGGACCACCTGGCCGCGGAGTTGGAGTATCTCTTCGGGCTGGTGGAAGCGGCGGCCCAGGGCGGCGGGGCGGCTTGGGATGGGGTGGCGGAATTCGCGGGGGGAGAGCTGGCCGGTTGGCTGCCCGCCTGGCGAGCGGCCCTGGAGGCGGCTGGCGCTACGGCCGACCCGGGGGGGCGGGAGGGACCGGAGGAGGCAGCCGGAGCGGGCGTGGCTTTCTACCAGGCGGCGGCCGGGCTCCTGGCGGCGCTGCTCCGGCCGGCCGCGGACTGAGCGGCGCTGGGCAGCGCTTCCCTCCCCCGGCCACGCACCGAGTCGCGCCGGGTCAAAAGAGGGGGCCGTGAGTTTCGGCGGCCAGCGGCGCACTCGCCCGGCCGCGTGGCCTGGCAGGTGGTTGAAAACCGCCTGCTAGGCGCGCCAGGGATGGCGCGCCAAATTGCGCTGCCTTTAAAAAGCAAGCAATTTGCCAAACTTGACAAAATCACGATTTGAGACCATTGCACGGCATTTACCGACAAACAATAATAACAACAACTACTTAACTAATTTTTTTGCTAGTTTTTGGTTGCAATGGTCTCGTGAGGCTTTGCAAAACCCGGGCCCCCGGCAAGCTCTGCTTGCTGGGGTGGAATCACGCTTTTGCCAAGCCGATAGTTGCACAAGGCATGGAGCCTTGTGCAACAGTCTCACTTTGCTAGTGGCGGGCCGGGGGCATAGGGGCGCCGGCCCGGGGCAGGACGCCCCGGGCAGCAGGAGGGTTTGCTGTTCCAAAAAGAAACCCCGCCGGCCGGCAGGGCCGGGGGGGGCAGGCAGGAATGGGCGGCTCAGGAAAGGGGAACCAAGCGCCAGGCCTTGGATTTGCCGCGGGGCGATTCCAGGGTGAACTTTTCGCCGCTCTTCATGCCGGTGACTTCGGTGAAATCAGTGATGGTCAGGCGACCCTTGGCCGTGACTTCATAAGACTTGGCGGTCTTGGCGGTCTTGGTGCGGGAAGCTTGCTTGATCTTGCCGGATTCCACCATGGAAATCTTCAACTGCTGAGCGAAAACCGCGGAAGACATGGGCGAATCAGGCGAGCCCAACACCTCCCGGATCTCCTGCTCCGCCACACCGTCATTAACCATTTTGAGCAACTTTTCCCGGTCGGACTTGCTCCACTTCGATTGCCGGGCCATGCAAAGCTCCTTTCATTAACCTGGCTTATAGCCTGGGACATATAACTATCTCATGGACGCCTTATTATATCCCTTGGCCGGAATATGACAAGCCTATAAAAGAGGGCCCTGAGAAATATTGTCCTGGGGCTTAATGTTTTGTCTCTAGCCGCGAATCATGCTTCAGTCGGCTTATTATTTCCCCTTGAAAAAGCATCCGCAGGCGACCTCCCTGGCGGCGGAAAGGTTCTCCGATTCCCGACTTTTTCGCGGGGCGCGGCCTTGCCGGCCGGCACGGTGGGCTGGGCGCGGGGTTTTTTCTCGCGATTTGCACAGGATATCAGCCTGAAATCAAGGCACAAACACGACGAACCCCCGGCGGGAAACACCAGCGGCGCCCCACCTGGCCGCCTTGGATGCGCTGGCCTACGCCAAATTGATAGCGAATCCCAGCTAGCCCTTTCGCCTCTATATTATATATAAAGGCGCGCCGCTCTCCCCGCGCTCGGGCGGGAAGCCCGGCCTAGGCCCGGGCCCCAGGAGCGGCAAAGCCAGCCGCTCCACCAGCGGAAAGAACTAATTATGCCCTGGAATTCCCCTCACCAACATGGCCAATGGGGCGGCGCAAAAACACACAGGCCGGATTTTAGATTCCGTTAAACACCTAGAGGGCGCGGCTACGCTTGGGCCCCGCCAGCCGGCAAGCCCGCGGGCTTAACGTCCACCCGGGGCGCCTTGAACCCGCCGCTTGGCGCGAACCGGCGCCCGCTCTTAAAACCAGGTTCCTCCCACGGGAACGCCGGGCCCGATCCCCGCGTTAGCCGGCCGGACAAGCGTTTCCCCGCGCGTTTTGGCCGGGCCGTCCAGGCCTTTACCGTCCCCGGCGGGAGCCCGGCTCACTGCGCCGCCCGGCCCGCCCCTCCCCCGATGGCTCAGCTCCGCGCCAGCCCGTGGAGCCCCAGTTCCCGCCAGCAAGGCCGGAATTGCCCTGGGGTAAAAGACTTTGGTAAAGCTTGCCGGGTTTGCTATCCTGGCTCCAGGCCCCGGTCCCTTCGAACCCCACCCCGTCCGGCGCGCGGGGCCCCGCCGGGGCGGCCCGCCGCGGCGCCCCAGGAGAAGGACTTGCCCTCCCCCCTCCGCGCATTCCTTGGCCAGCCCCCGGCCCGTGCCCGACGGCGGCGTCCGGCCCCGGGCCTGGCCGCCGGGTTGGCCCTCCTCCTCTGTTGCCTGGGCGCCGGGACCGCGGCAGCCGCGCCGCCGGACCTGCCCAGCGCCACCGCCGTGGTGGAGAAATGCCTCCACTACATGCGCGGCGACGCCTCCGAGTCCGTGGCCGACATGCTGATCCACCGCCCCACCTGGGAGCGCACCATGACCATCCGGGCCTGGACCCGGGGGCGCACCGAGAGCCTGTTCGTGATCCTGCAGCCGCCCCGGGACCAGGGCAACGGCACCCTCAAGATCGGCCAGGAGATGTGGGTCTACAACCCCAAGGTGAACCGGGTCATCAAGCTGCCTCCGTCCATGATGTCCCAATCCTGGATGGGCTCGGACTTCTCCAACAACGACCTGGCCAAGAGCGACACCCTGGTCAACGACTACGACCACTATCTGGAGGGCACCGAGAAGCGGGACGGGCACGCGGTGGACGTGGTGAAATCCATCCCCAAGCCCCGGGCTCCCGTGGTCTGGGGCATGCTCCGGCTCAAGATCCGGGACGACGGCATCCTCCTGGAGGAGGCTTTCTACGACGAGGACCTGGAGCCGGTGAAGACCATGACCTGCCTGGACATCCGGCCCCTGGGCGGCAAGCTGTTCCCCGCCGTGTGGCAGATCTCGCCCCAGGATAAGCCCGACCAGTTCACCCGCCTGAGCTACCAGGAGCTGAAGTTCCTGGACAGCCTGCCCCCGGCCTTTTTCAGCCTGGACAACCTGCGCAACCCGGAGAGCCCCCGTTGAACCTGGACCTGGCCATGGCCTGGCGGAACGTGTGGCGCAATCCGCGCCGCAGCCTCCTGACCATGGCCGCCATCGCTTTTGCCTGCATGCTCCTGGTGTTCATGCTCTCCATGCAGTTCGGCTCCTATGCCCAGATGATCAACGCTGCCGTGCGGGTGCGCACGGGGCACCTGCAAGTGGAGGCCAAGGGCTATGAGCAGGAACCGGAGATGCGCCTGGTGATCCCCCGGCCGCCGGAAGTGACCCGGCTGTTGGAGGGACGGCCCGAGGTGGCCGCCTTCACTCCCCGCGCAAACGCCTTCAGCCTGGCCTCGGCCGGCAACCGCACCTTTGGCGTGCTGGTGGGCGGCATCGACCCGGCCGGCGAGGCCCGGGTCTCCACCCTGCCTTCCCTGATCCGCCAGGGCCGCTACCTCACGGACCAGGACCAGGACGGCGCCATCCTGGGGGCCATCCTGGCCCGCAATCTCCAGGTGGGCCTGGGCGACGAGGTGACCCTGTTGGGCCAGGGCCGCGACGGCAGCGTGGCGGCCACCGTGGTCAAGGTGCGGGGGATCTACCGCACCGGCCTGGACGAATACGACCGGTCCAGCCTGCAGATCACCCTGGCCAACTTCGATCAGGTCTATTTCATGCGCGGCGCTGTCCACCAGATAGTGGTGTTGTGCCCCTCCCTGGGTGACGTGAACCCCCTGGCCGCCTTTCTGCGGCCCCGTCTGGCCCAGTTGGGCGGCGACCCCGGGCTGGTGGCCCTCACCTGGCGACAACTCCTGCCCGGGCTGATGCAGAGCATCGAGATGGACCTGGTGAGCGGCAGCATCTTTTACGCCCTCTTGATCATCGTGGTGACTTTTTCCATCTTGAACACCTTTCTCATGGCCGTGCTGGAGCGCACCCGGGAGTTCGGGGTGCTCATGGCCCTGGGCACCGGCCCGGGCCGGCTCACCCGCCTGCTGCTCCTGGAGTCCACGGCCTTGTCCGGCCTGGGGCTCCTGACCGGCACCGCCCTGGGCTGCCTCATCACCTGGTACTTCCAGGTGCACGGCATCAATATGGAGGGCGCCGCCCAGGTCATGGAGCAGTACGGCCTCGGCAGCCGCATGTACCCCCAACTCTCGCTCCTCACCGCGGCGGTCGGCCCCGCGGCCGTGGCGGTGATAACCTTCCTGGCCGCACTGTACCCGGCCCTGAAGGTGCGCTCCCTGCGGCCGGTGGAAGCTTTGGCCAGTTACTGAACCCGGGCGGCGGCCCGGTCCCGGCCGCGGCTCTGGAACCTCAACTCTTATTTGGATAAGGCCCCATGCTCCTGCGTCTGGCTTGGCGCAACATCTGGCGCAACCCCCGCCGCACCGGGGTCATCCTCACCGCGGTGGTGGTGGGGGTGTGGACCATGGTGCTCCTGGGAGCCCTGATGCGGGGCATGCTCACCGGCATGGTGGCCAACGGCATCGCCACCCTCACCGGGGATATCCAGATCCACGCCCGGGGCTTTCACGCCGACCCCTCGGTGCAACACACCCTGGCCGACCCGGCCCCGGCCCTGGCCGAGCTGGCCCGCCTGGCCCCGCCCGGCGCCGCCTGGGCCTCCCGGGTCCGCGTGCCGGGCATCGTCATGAACGCCCGCCACACCCGGGGCGTCACCCTGGTGGGCATCCAGCCCGAAAAAGAGGCCCGGGTCTCCTTCTACGGCGGGGCCGTGACCGAAGGCCGGGGTCTCCTGCCCGCCGACCCCCTCGGCGTGGTGGTGGGGCGGGCCCTCCTGGATCGCCTGCAGACCAAGCTGGGCCGCAAACTGGTGATCATGTCCCAGGAAGCCGGCGGCGGCATGGCCTCCCGCGCCTTCCGCATCGTGGGCGTGTTTCAAGCTGAAATGGAGGGCACGGAAAAGCAGTTCGTGTTCATCTCCCTGGACCAGGCCCAACAAATGCTGAACCTGGGCCACGGCATCAGCGAAATCGCCGTGCTCCTGCCCCAACACCAACAACACCCGCCCCTGGCCGCCGCCCTTCGCCAAACCCTCCCCCCGGGCCTGGAAGTGCTCACCTGGCTGGAGCTGCTGCCCATGATGCAGGTGTTCCTGCAAATGTTCGATTTCTTCAACCTGCTCTACTATCTCGTGGTGTTCACCGCCATGGCCTTCGGCCTGGTCAACACCACCCTCATGGCCGTGTACGAACGCATGCGCGAATTCGGCCTGCTGAAAGCCCTGGGCCAAAAACCCTGGGGCATCATGCGCCAAGTCCTGGCCGAGGCCTTCATGATCCTCGCCGTGGGCGTGGTCATCGGCGACGGCCTCGCCTTCGCCACCATCGCCTGGCTGGGCCAACACGGCATCGACCTCTCCTCCCTGGCCGCCGGGGTGGAATTCTCCGGCATGACCCGCATCATCCGACCCGAGCTGGCCGCCGCCGACGTCTGGCTCGCCAACGGCGTCGTCATCATCCTCGGCCTCGCCGTCTCCTTCTACCCCGCCGCCAAAGCCGCCCGCTTCACGCCCGTGGAAGCCTTGGGCAGGGTGTAGGGGGGAGTTTGGTTTGGAAGAAGGAAGATTGTGGGGGGAAACCCCTTTTTTTGAAAAAAAAGGGGTTTCCCCCCACTCCCCCCTTCCCCCAAAAAACTTTGGTGGGTCTGGGAGGGAACAGATCGCGAGGGGCGGCCGGTGTTGTGGTGAGCCGTCAAAAATGGGGTCGGGTTTGGATTTGGGGATTTTCGTTTTTCTCAACGGCGGTTCGCCCCGTAAGCCGGCACAGCCAAATGTTCGCTGGCAAGGCAGCGGTCAAGCGGCGGCCGGAGGCGTAGCTGCCGCTACGCTGAGGTCGACGCGCAGGCCGTAACGCCGCCAGCGGGCATTTGGGAAAGCCGGCCCAAAGGAAGATGAAGGCATGGATTTGGTGGTGTGTGAAGAGCTGAACAAAACCTACCGTCAGGGCAAGGTCGCCGTGGAGGCGCTCAGGGGCGTGAGCCTCACCGTGCAAAAGGGCGGCTTCCTGGCCCTGGCCGGCCCCTCCGGCTCGGGCAAGACCACGCTCCTGAACCTCATCGGCGGCCTGGACCGCCCGGATTCCGGCACCGTGATGGTGGACGGCCAGGAGGTGACCGCCATGAGCGAGGCCGAACTGGCCGGGCTGCGCCTGGCCAAACTGGGCTTCGTGTTCCAGTCCTACAACCTGATCCCGGTGCTCTCCGCCCTGGAGAACGTGGAGTACGGCATGCTGTTGCAGGGCGTGCCCACGGACAAGCGCCGGGCCCGGGCCCGGGGCATGCTGGACGAGGTGGGCCTGGAGGGCCTTTATAAACGCCGGCCCCGGGAGCTTTCCGGCGGGCAGCAGCAGCGGGTGGCCGTGGCCCGGGCCCTGGCCTCCGGCCCGGCCCTGGTCCTGGCCGACGAGCCCACGGCCAACCTCGACTCGCAAACCGGTATGGGCCTTTTGGAGATGATGCGCCGCCTCAACCAGGAAAAGGCGGTGACCTTCATCTTTTCCACCCACGACGCCATGGTCATGGACTTTGCCCGGCGGGTGGTGCGGCTGCACGACGGCCGTCTGGTGGCCGACGAGGTGAAGGGGGATTAGGCGGAGCCGCGGGTTGGCGTGCAGGCGACCCAATCTGAAACTGCGGCAAATGTACGTAGTTTAGTTGGCTTGGGGGCTGCCCGGCCCGCCGGACCTGGAAGGAGGCCGGAGTTATCGTGCCATGGTGGTCTTTAGCCAATTTTCCGCTGCCGGCGGTAATCCCCAATTGTAGACAACTTCTGCCAAACTAAGCTGAAACACTAAAGTTTTTTGGGGGAAGGGGGGTGTGGGGGGAAGGACGCGGGATCCCCGAAAAAGCGTAGCTTTTTTGGGGTGTAGACCCCTTTTTTTCAAAAAAGGGTCCTTCCCCCCACATCTTCCTCAACCTCCTGCCTCCGGCTGGCCCATAACGCCACCCAGGAGCCGGGGGTTTCCCGGCGTTCCCGGAGGCGGAAGCCGGCCGCGGTCACCAGGCGGGTCAGTTCGGGGGCTTCGCTGGGCATGATCCCGGACAGGATGAGGTGTTCTTTGCCGGCCAGGTTTGGGCCGGGGCGCCACAGTTCGGCGTGGACAAAGAGGGGCAGGTTGGCCAGCGCCACCCGGGCCGGCCGGGCCAGGAAATCTCCGGCCGGGCCTTCGGCCACGGTCAGTGGCAGGTCGTTGGCCTGGGCGTTGGCCGCGGCGGTGGTCACGCACAGGGGGTTCAGGTCCACGGCCAGGGCCTCCTCCGCGCCCCAGGCCAGGGCGGCCAGGCCCAGGATGCCGGTGCCGCAGCCCAGGTCGCTGACCCGGCCCAGGGGTCCTTGCCGGCGCAGGAGGTCCAGCAGTTCCAGGCAGTGGCGGGTGGTGGGGTGGAGGCCGTCGCCGAAGACCACCCCGGGGTCCAGCACCAGGCTGGCCGGGCCGGGGGTGGGCGGCGGTTCGGCCCAGGGTGGGGCGATGGTCAGGCCTCCCACGGAGAAGGCCAGGGCGCCGGCTCCCCCCTGCCAGGCCGCAAAGGGCATCTGGTAGGAGTCCCGCAGGGTGAGCGCCGGGTCCCGGGCCAAGAGGCTGGCCACCCGCTGGCCGGCCGGGGCGCCGAAAAACAGGAAGCTGCTATCCGCCTCCAGCCACAGGCCCAGGTAGTCCGGGCCCAGGTCGGGGCCGGGTCCCTGGGCCGCGGCCCGGGCGTCGCCGGTGATTTCGTAGATGAACAGTTCCCGGGGAGGTGCGGGGGTCAAGCTCGCTCTCCTGGCTCCGGCCGGGGACGGGGGGCCGCCCGGGGGGCCCTGGCCGGGAGCGGCGCCCGGGAGGGGCGGCAGAGCGGCCGGGGCGGTCCCGCCGGCGGGAAGGCCGGGCCGGGGGGCCGAAAAAAGCCCGCCAAGGGGCTTGGCAGGTGGGGGTGCGGGGTCGCGGGCTGGGGACGGTGTGGGCCGGAAAGGACCCCGGGGGGTCCTCTCCGGCGGAAGCGCTAGGATTCCAGCACGAAGATGACTTCCATGCGCACCCGGTACTCGGCGATCTGGTTGTCATCCACGGCCACGCGTTGCTCCATGATCCGGAGGCCGGTG
The DNA here is from genome assembly GCA_020444165.1 of Deltaproteobacteria bacterium. Next base: position 24,692 of record JAHLLK010000051.1, read on the forward strand.
ATGCCACGCAGGGTCCGCGAGGCGCGCTCGAAACCAACCTTGAGGGCATCCTCGAAGCTGACGGGGCTGGCGGCGATGATCTCGGTGACCCGGGCTACCCTTTTATCTGCGAACATAGAAACCTCCTCTTAAGCCGCGCGCGCGGCAGTTCACTCGACAAAACGCTGGTCTGCTGTGCGGCCGGGCGGGGAAAAAGTCCCATTTCCCGGCTGGGGTTGTGCAATCCGGCCGGCCGTACGGGCCGTCCGGGCGAGAAAATTCGGAGGCGCCGCGAGGAGCCGGCCGGGATTTCGGGAGCGCGGGCCGCTGCGGCCAGGGAAACGCCCGGCTGGGGCGACGCGCGTCCAATAGCGATTTTTAGCCAAATTATCACAAACTTTTGATTATCGGCAACAGCAAAACGGAAGCTGGGCCACGGCGAGGGGGATTGTGCCAATCGTAACTTTTGTGTTGACACCTCGCGGGAGCGGAGTTAAAAGAAGCGGACCATCCCCGGAATTGCACAACGCGGTTTCTGGGACACCTAGCCGGCCGCCCCAGGGGTAGAGGTGCGGCGGGACAGCGGGGAGCGATGCTGCAGAAACCCTCCCGTGAAGTGTGGGAGCAATGGGCTCTCACCATGCAGGTGGGTCTGACCTTCGCGGGTTCGATGCTGTTCTGCTTTGCCATCGGTTACTGGCTGGACCGCTGGCTGGGCACCAAGGGGCTGCTGATCGTGGTCGGGCTACTTTTGGGTGTGGCTGGCGGTGGGTACATGGTTTACCGCCAGATCATGGAGGCCCTGCCCATGGATGACCGGAAGGGCCCAGGCCCGGACGGTTCAGCCGGACGAACCCAAAGGGATGGCGGGGGGAACGGCGGGGATGACCCAGGCCAAGAGGAGCCGGATTGAGCCAAGCTAGCCAGAACGAAACCGGGGAGCTGGCCAAAAGCCTGACCAAGAAGACCCTGGTGCTGACCGTGGCCGTCGCGGCGGCGCTCTATCTGGTCGGGCAGGCCGCCTGGGCCCGGGGAGTGGGTCTGGGCGGTTTGGCTTCGGTGATCAACATCCTGGTCATGGCCAAACTCCTCCACCGGGTGTTCACCCCCGGAGCTGATCGCAACATGGGTTGGCAACTGGCCTCGCAGGGGATTCGCTTTGGAGTTATGGCCGCGGCTTTGGGCGTGGCCTTGGTTTTTCCGGCGCGTTTCACACCCCTGGCCACCGCGGCCGGCCTGTTCGCGGTGCAGATCACCATTTACCTGGATCGCTTCTTGCTCAGCCGCCTTGCCACGGCGCATAACCTCGGGAGTCGCTGAAGTTGGAAGACCTGACCAACATAGCCCAATGGGTGATACAGGTAGGAGGGTATCGGATCGTCTTGAACGCCGAAACCCTCATCATGTCCTGGATCGTGATGGGCATCCTCATCGCATTCGGGTTCATGTCCACCAAAAAACTTTCCTTCCTGCCCGGCCCTTGGCAGACCATCGGCGAGATGCTGTTGGGCGCCTTCGAGGGGCTGGTGCACGACGCTCTCGACGAGAAAAACCGGGTCTACTTCCCGTTGATCGTCACCTTGTTCCTCTTCCTGTGGCTCTCCAACATGCTGGGCGTCATCCCCGGCCTGTCCGAACCCACCAAGGATTTGAACACGCCGTTGGCTTATGGGGTCTTGGGCTTCTTTGTGGCGCAGTACGCCGGCATAAGCACCAAGGGCCTCAAGGGCTGGGCCTCGGAGTACGTGCAGCCCATGTTCTTCATGGCCCCGCTGAACCTCATCGGTGAAATGTCCAAGGTGGTGTCGATATCCTTCCGTCTTTTCGGCAACATCATGGGCGGGGCCATCATCATCAGCGTGGTCAGCTATCTGGTGTACAACCTGGTGTTGCCTCCGTTCCTGAATGCCTTCTTCGGCATCTTCGTGGGTACGATCCAGGCCTTCGTGTTCACCATGCTCACCCTGGTTTACATTTCGGTGCAGACCAAGTAGGAACCGTACCATGGACTTCAACGATCACACTTGGGTACAGGTGCTCGCCTTTTTGGGGGCTGGTTTGTCCGTGGGTTTGGGAGCCATCAGCGTGGCCCTGGGCGAAGGTTACGCCGCCGGGCGGGCTTCGGGAGCCATTTCCAGGAACCCCGCCGTGTTCCAGCCCATCATGAAGAACATGCTCATCGGCCAGGCCGTGGCCGAATCCGCCGGCATTTTCGCGCTGGTGGTGGCCATGATGCTCATCTTCCTGGATCACAGTGAGTCCACGGTCCTGATGGGCTGGACCTACCTGGCCGCCGGCCTCTCCATGGGCCTGGCCGCCCTGGGCTCTGGTCTGGGTTCGGGCCTGCCGGCCGGCGAGTGCGTGCAGGGCATTTCCGATAACCCGGAGACCCAGTCGGCCCTGGCCACCAACATGCTCATCGGCTCGGCCATGTGCCAGACCCCTGCCATCTTCGGCATGGTTATCGCCTTCATCCTGGTCTTCCTGGACTACACCCACGCGCCCCTGTGGCCCACCTGGGCCGCGGTGTTGGGCTCGGGGTTGTGCATGGGCTTGTCGGCCATCGGCAGCGGCCTGGGCTCCGGCATGCCGGCGGGAGCCGCCACCCGGGGCATGGCCCGGCAGCCCGCGGCCGCCGGTTATCTGCGCACCAACATGCTGGTGGGCTCGGCGGTCAGCCAGACCCCGGCCATCTTCGGCATGGTGGTCGCCTTCCTGCTCCTGTTCCTCGATTGGTCGGACAAGCCGGCCTGGCCCACCTGGTCGGCGCTGTTGGCCGCGGGGTTGGCCACTGGCCTGTCGGCCATCGGCCCCGGCCTGGGCAACGGCTTCGTGGCCTCGGAGGCGTCGGACGGCATCGCCCGCATGCCCGAGGCCAGCGGCCCGGTGACCACCACCATGCTCATCGGCCAGACCGTGGCCCAGTCCACGGTAATCTACGGGTTCCTGGTGAGCCTGATCCTGCTGTTCATGATTCCCCCCGCCTCGGAATCCCTGGTGGCGGCCACCATTCCCATGGCGGCGGGTTTGTGTATGGGCCTGGGCGGCATCGGCCCGGGCGTCGGCGAGGGCATCGCGGCGGCTTACACCGTGCGGCGCATTGCCCGCGATCTGGAACAGAACGTAACCTTGACCCGGGTCATGCTGGTGGGGCAGGCGGTGTCCGAATCCACGGGCATCTACTCCCTGATCGTCTCCCTGGTCTTGTTGTTCGTGGTTTAGGATAGCAAACAGCGTCGGGGTGGCTACAAGAACGACCCCCCGGGATTTACAAGGAGGCACAAATGGCCATTGAAGGTGCAGATCTGGTTCGCGCCACCGCGTTTATGGGCGCCGGTATCGCCATGGGCCTGGGCGCCATTGGCCCGGCCATCGGTGAAGGTTTCGCCGCGGGCAAAGCCATCGAGGCTATCGGCCGCAACCCCAAGGAAGCCGGTCTTCTGACCCGGACCATGCTGGTCGGCCAGGCGGTTACCGAGTCCACCGGCATTTACTCTCTGGTGGTGGCGCTGCTCCTGCTGTTCGTGGTGTAGGAGAGCACGCCGGGAAAAGGCTCATGATCAGCATAAACGCCACACTGTTCGTTCAGATGCTGCACCTCTTGGTGCTGATCTGGATATTGAACAAGATCATGTACCAGCCCTTGCGCCGTCTCGTGGCTGAGCGGAGCAAGAGCCTGGAAACGGGTCTGGCCAGAGCCCAGGAATATCAGGAAGGCGCCCGCCAGAAGATGGGCGCTTACCAGAAAAACCTGGAAAAAGGCCGCGCCAAGGTCCGGGAGGATCTCCTGGAACTGCGTCAGGAAACCGAGGCCAAGGCCCAGGAACTGATCTCCGAGACCCAGGACAAGGCCCGCGCCGACTACCGGGACCTGATGGCTTCCATCGATAGTCAGCTCGTGGAGGCTCGCAAGGAGATCAAGGCCGAGGCCGAGGCTGTGGCGGTGGGCATGGCCAGCCGAGTGCTGGGCAGGGGGTTGTCGTGAGACGCGAAAAATTGACCACGGCATTGACGACGGCGGCGTTCCTGCTCCTGGTTTTGGGGGTGCTGCCGGTCCTGGCCGCCGAAGGCGAAGCCGCGGGGCCCACCTGGCGCTTCTATTGGGACTGGTTCTGGAAGGTCGCCAACTTCCTCATCCTGGTGGTGCTCATCGTCAAGCTGGGCCGCCAGCCCATGAAGGAATTCCTCACCGGGCAGCGGGCCAAGGTGGCGGCCGAGATCGAGACCATGGAAAAGGCCAAGAAGGAGGCCCAGGCCGAACTCTTGGAGATCGAGGCCAGGATCGCCAACTTGGCGGAAGAGCTGGACGACTACGGCAAGTACATGAGCGAGGTCGCTCAGAAGGAGCGCGCGGGCCTCTTGGAGGACGCCAAGCGGGAAACCGAGCTGATCATGGACCGCGCCGCCCGGCAGAACGACATGGCTTTGGTCAAGGCCCGCCAGAAGATGACCGCCGAACTGCTGCAATTGGCGGCTGATCTGGCCGAGGAAAAGCTTAAGGCAGCTATTCAGGCTGACGATCAGCACCGCCTGGTGCAGGAGTTCACCCAGGCTGTCGATCAACACGTTTAAGCCGAACCAGGAGAGACCGCCTCGGCGGCCTCTCCTGCGTGAGTGAGCCTGCCTGAAAACGTTTCAGGCAGGCTCCGATGATCCGGCCCGCGGCCTTTGCTCCCCCAGGGGTCGGGCAACGGGTCGGCCGGCGGGTCCGGGTGGGCCAGCCGGAGCGGGCGCGCCGCGCTCGGTCGGGCCGCTGGCCGGGCCGCCTCGGAACGGGAGGCAGGATCGGACTCCGGGCCCGCACCTCTCGGGAGCCGGCAAAGGGGCAAGGGGTGTTGGGGGCGCCGGGGCCGAAGGAGGCGCCAAGGGGCGCCAGGGGCTCCAGATGCGCCAGGGGGCGCTCATGGGGCAACAAGAACGGCGCAGGCGGTGAGGGACCGCCAAAAGCCGGGTCTCACCCCCCAGATCATCGCCGGTTTCCTCGCGAGTCGCATCCCTCCTCCGGGAGGGAGTATTGGCCGGGCCGCGTAGCAGCGGGGCCTGGCCAAGATCTTTTCGGGGCGTCCCTCCCCGGCCTGCGCTCTGCCCCGAGGCCGGCAACGCTCCGGCCCCGTCTCGCGCCGGGGTATCGCCGCCCGGCTCTGATGGATTCTATGGCTTCTTCAGAGGAGAGCATTGCACGGGGCGTCCTGCCCCCTGCAATGTCGGCTTGGCAAAAACGTGACTCCACCCCAGCAAGCAGAGCTTGCCGGGGGCCCGGGTTTTGCCAAGCCTCACAAATTGCAAGCTTTTTGAAGCCTGCAATTTGGCGGGCCATCCTTGGCCCGCATCGGCCATTGCCTGCCGTAATCATGTTTCACAGCCAGTTTTGATATAATATCAACATGATTTATGTGTTTCACCATGCAATGGCCTCCAGAGGCGGTCCCCGCCCCCATCTTCCGTGGCGGCGGACAGCCTTGCCTCCCTCAAGCCACTCCTTGCCCGAACGCTCTGTTACGGCCTCAGGCCTCGCCTTTGGCTCCCTCCTGGCTAACCCCGGCAGGGTCCGCTGGGGTTTGCTCTGGCCCTGGGCCCTGCCTGGGCCATTTCCCCGGCGGGCAGCGCCGGGCTGTGCCGCAACCCGGCCCCCCTGCTTCCGTGACGGCAAAACGCCGTCTTCCTGACTTATCCCTAACCTGGCGGCCTGCCGCGCGCTCCCGGACCCTCGCCGGTGAGAGGCCGCGGCGCCGCGCCGGCAACCCGCGCGGGTATCACGCTGGCGGGCTTCCAGCGCACGGTGGGTGGGGGCCGGCCAGAGGGGTCAAAAATGGGGGAAGGAAAGGGACTGGGCTGGGCGGGGGTGGCCCGCGGTCACCTGGCGTTGGAGTCGCCAAGCGAGCCATAGTCCCTGAATCCGGCCTCTACCGAGTCTTGGGTGGCCCCACACCTCGGCTTTGGCGGCCGGCCGGAAGCTGGGCGGTGGTTGAGGCCAAAAGCCCCGTCCCCGCCGCAACATCCTTTTCCCGAATCCTGTTCCCGGCTCCTCGCCCGGCTTGCCCGGATATCCCTTTGGCTGTCTCTCCCCCGGCCGGCCGTGGTGGGGGCCCGAGACCGGGTTGCGGTGCGGTGAGCCTGGACGCCTCTGCCACCCGCCGCTGTGGCCCAAGCGAGGGGCAGGGAGGGTTCCCAGGAGAGGGCGCAGCGAGCTCCGCGCGCGGTCAGGGCAACCCTGGCTTCCCGCTGGGCGTGGCCACCGCAGAGCGGCGGGCCAAGCGGGGCCCCCGACCCGTTCCCAGGCCTTCCTCAGGCTCCGGCAGGCCACGGGAGAGAGGCGTCTTTCAGGCCCCGCCAGGTCATCCGCGCCCTGGGCGGCGTTTCACAAACGGCGCCCTGTGTTAGAGCAAGGAGAGCTGCGGCTGGGGACCGGGGGAACCTGGGCCGCCGGCCGCCAACGGCGGGATGCCAGGAGCCACAAGGAGTCCCGCGCGGTGCGCAGCAGGGCCAGGTCCTCCCGATTCCAAGCCCGGGGCAGCGCGTCCCCGGCCCCGTGGCGCCGCAGTTGCCACAAGACCAGGCAGCAGCCCAAGGCCAGCCCGCCCAGCAGGGCCAGACCTGGCCAACCGGGCAGGGCCGCGGAGCGGGTGGGCTCGGAAATGGTCCACGCCGAGGGCGGCAGGAACCAAGCCGGGCTCACCGGCGGTTGGTGCAAAAGGCACCCGGAGCTGCCCAGCAATGAGAGCGCTATGACGAAGCACCGGGACAGGGGGCGCAACACAACCAATACGTGAATATTATGTCTTGACATATAACCATAAAAGGCATATGAAGGGACCACCGCGCCGCCCTGGCTCGTCGGGCGCGCGCTTCCACCCCTCGCCAAATATAGTAGAAAGGGATGAAGATGGAGCAGCCCATGCCCCGCGGCCTCAGCTCGTTCCCCGCCTGGATGAGCAACATCACCACCCAGGATCTACCGGAAGTCTACCAGGAAATGGCCGCGGTCATCGGAGTGGAGCCCACCATGCAGCTGGCCCGCTTGTTCCACGGCAACAGCGTGTACTTCCCCAAGCTGGACCGCTCGCTTTTGAGCCTGCGGAACCAGGCCATACGCCGGGAGTTCAACGGCGCCAACATCAAGGAGTTGGCCCGCCGCTGGGGCCTGTCGGCCCGGCACGTACGGGCCATCGTGAATCCCCCGCGCGGCTGAGGCGTTGCCGGGGGCGGACGGGGGCAGGAAGGGTGAAAAAACCCGGAGGCCGCAGCCTCCGGGTGCAAGTCAGGACCGGAAAACGGGCTTACAAGGCCATGGCCGCGTCAAAGCCCTGCCGGATGGCCGCGAGCACCGAGCCGCCCTGGTTGGCGTCGCCCACCAGGGTCACGGCCAGGCCCTGGGCCGACAGCTCCCCGGCCAGGCGGTTGACCGGCGAGAAGCCGGTGGCCAGGATCACCGTGGCAGCCGGGATGGTTTCCTCGGCGTCGTGGTAAGCCAGCCGCACCTGACCCGGTTCCACGGCCAGCACCCGCGCCTGGGTCTTGACCGTGATGCCGAAGCGCTTCAGCAGGCCCAGGACGATCCAGCGGGTGGAGCGTCCGATCTCCTGACCCACCTTGGGCAGCATCTCCAGCACCGTGACCCGGTAGCTGCCGTCGGCCACCAAGCGGCTCAAAGCCTCGCGGTCCTCGGCCCCGAACAGGGTGAGGAAGTAGACCTGGTCCGGGGTGAGGGCGCCCTGCCGGGCCACGTGCAAGGCGGTCTCCAGGCCCACCGCGCCGCCGCCCACCACCACCACGTCCGGTCCGGCCAGGGGCCGCCCGCTTTGGAGCACTTCCCAGGCCTGCACCACCGAGGGCTGGTCCACCCCGGGGAAGGGGGGGGTGGCCGGCGTCCCGCCCGTGGCCACGATCACGTGATCCGGGGCCAGCGCCATCACCGCCGCGGCCGTGGCGGCCTCGCCCAGGCGCAACACCACCCCCAGTTCCCGCAAATAGGCCTCCTGCCAGCCCGGGATGGAAGCGAAGTCGGGCTTGCCCGTGGGCTCGGGGTACCAGGTGAGCTGCCCACCCAGGCGGGGAGCGGTCTCGAACAGCACCACCTCCGAGCCGCGCTGGGCCAGGGTGAGAGCCGCCTGGCCCCCGGCCGCGCCGCCACCCACCACCACCACCTTCTTTAGCAACGGCCTATCAGCCGGCAGGGGGACCTGAGCCTCCCGCCCGGCCCGGGGATTGACCATGCAGCCCACGGGCTGCATTTTGGGGATGGCGTCGAAGCAGCCCTGGTTGCAGGCCACGCAGCGCCGGATCAGGGAGGTCCGGCCGGCTCTGGCCTTGGAGGGCAGCTCCGGGTCGGCCAACAGCGGCCGGCCCATGCAGATCAAGTCCGCGTCCCCCCGGGCCAGGATGGCCTCGCCCAGCCCGGGGCTGTGGATGCGGTTGCTGGCCGCCACCGGCACTTGTTTCACCGCGCGTTTGATCCCCCGGGCCAGGTAGGAGAACCCGGCCGGCGGCAACTCCGCGGTGATCTGGGGCACCCGGGACTCGTGCCACCCTCCGGTGACGTTGATCAGGTCCACCCCGGCCGCCTCGCAAGCCTGGGCCATCTGCCGGGCCTCCTGGTTGGTGTGGGAGCCGGGCACGAAGTCATTGCCGGCCAGGCGAATGCCCACCGCGAAGTCGCCGCCCACCGCGGCCCGCACCTTGGCCACCACCTCCAGGCCGAAGCGCATTCGGTTTTCCAGGCTGCCGCCGTACTGATCCTCGCGGCTATTGATCTTGGGCGAGAGGAACTGGCAGATGAGGTAGCCGGCCGAGCCCAGGATCTCCACCATATCGAAGCCGGCTTCCCGGGCGCGCACCGCGGCCCGGGCGAAGTCGTCCTGCACCCGGGCGATGTCCTCCAGGGTCATGGCCCGGCATTCCTCCTTGGTAAAGCCGGAGACGTGGGGGCTGGAGGACAGGGCCTGGCCGCCGATGAGCATGCCGTGGGCATAGGCCCCGGCCTGGTAGAGCTGGGCCCCGGCCAGGGAGCCGCCCTGGTGGATGGCCTGGGTCAGGGTGGTCAGGCCGGGGATGTCGTCGTCCTTTTGCAGCGAGATGAAGATGGGGCCGCCGGCTTCGGGACCCACCACGCAGCCGCCCACGATGCACAGCGCCGCGCCGCCGGCCGCCCGCTCGCGGTAAAAGGCCACCAACTGGTCGGTGACCGTGCCGTAGGGGGTGCAGTTGAGGTGCATGGCCGGCACCACCAGGCGGTTTCGCAACTCCAGCGCCCCCACTTGGCAGGGGGAAAACAACAAGGGATAGGGGTTCATCATAGCCTCCCTTCCGGACGGTGCGGGCGCCGGGTTAATGGACTGGGCTGATTATGGACTACCCTGCCCAGGGTCACAAGCAAGGTTGAAGGCCACCCCCAGGGTAGCCTCAGCGCACCAGGATGTAGTATTCCTTGATCCGCTTCTGGGATTTGAACTCCTTGGCCTGGGCCAGGGCGGCCTCGAAAGTGGGGAAGGGCCCCAGGATCAGGCGGAACCAGATGCGCCCCTTGACCAGCGTTTCTTCGATCATGCCTCCCTGGCCGCGGTGTTTCCAAGCCGCCAGATCCTTTTCGGCCCGCTCCATGGTGCGGAAGGTGGCCACTTGCAGATGGTAGGTGGCGAGCTTCTTTTCCGGGGTCTCCGGGGTCTCCGGGGCCGCCGGAGCGCTGGTCGCGGGCTCGGGAGGGGCCGGGGAGGGCGCCGCGGCGGGGTGGTCCGGAACCTCCGGCGGCGGGGGCACCTTGCCGAAGGCCATGGGAACGCCCGTCGTGTCTGGCCGGCCGGGGGTCGGGGCGGGCAGGATGAGGTCCGCCACCTTGGGCCGGGTCTGGGCGGCCGGCGGAGCCGTGGGCTCCGGGGTGGCCAAGGGCGGCGGAGTGAACACCGCGGTGGGCAGCGCCGCGGGATTGAACTCCGCCGTGGGAGTCGGGGCTACCCTGGGCGGGGTATCCCCGGCCGGATCGGCCGTTGGGTCCGGCGCGGGCTCCGGGCTCGGTGCCGGGGTCGGAGCAGGCGTGGGCTCCGGCGTGGGTTCCAGCGCCGGCTTGGCCTGGGCCTGGGGCGGGGGCGCCGGCGTGGGCGCCGGCTGGGGCTCCGGGGCGGGTTTGGGGGTGACGACCGGCGGGGTCTTGACCGGCGGCGCGGGTGGTTGGGGCCGGGGCGGGGGCGCCGGGCCACCGCTCTCCCGCGGCGAGGCCGGGGAGGTGGGCGACGGCTGGGGCGTGGGCTGGGGCGCGCGAGGGGGCGCCGGGGCGGCCCGCGGCGGGCGGGGAGCCTCCGCGGCCAGGAGGACCGGTTCATCCCCCACCAGGCGGGCCAGGTCCCGGGCCGGCAGGGCCAGGAGGCACTGGGCCAACAGGGCGCGCACCTCGGGCCGGTCCGGCCGCAGTTGCAGGGAGCGGTGCAGGGCCACGGCCGCGCCGGCCGGCTGGCCCTGGGCCACCAGCACCTCGCCCAAAGTCTCCCACATGGCCGGGTTGTCCGGGGCGTGGCGCAGGGCCCGCCGGGCCAGGCGCTCGGCCTGGGGCAGGTCCTCCTTCAGCCGGGCCAAGCCCCAAGCCAGGTTGTTCATAAGCACCAGGTTGCCGGGGTCCAGGTTATAGGCCTGGCGGTGCAGGGGCAGGGCCTCCTGGTACCGGCCCAGGGCGTCCAGGGCCGCGGCCTTGTCGTTCAAAAGCCGGGGATCGTCGGGCTGCCATTCCAGGGCTTGGTCCAGGGCGGTGATGGCCCCCTTCTGGTCATTCCGCGCCGCGCGGCACATGGCCACCAAATGCCAGGTGGTGGCGCTGGCCGGGTGCAGCTTCAGGTCCTTCAGGAACCAAGTCTCGGCCTCGGCCGGCCGGCCCTGTTCCAATAGCTCCTTGCCCTGGCGGCGGTATTCCTCGGTGGTGGGCATGGCCAGGGCCCAGCCGTCGTTCACAAAGACCATGCGGCTCACCTGACCCAAATCCAGGCCCGCCACCGCTTCCCGCAGTTCCGGGTCCAGACGGCTCCGCTCCAGGCAGTCAGCGTTGGCCCGCACCTGGTCGGGCTTGTCGCGCAACAGGGTCTGCACTTCCACGTGGAAGGATTTGCCGTCGGCCACCTTGGCGGCCACCTCCTGCATCAGGGCGCGGTTCTTGCTCCACAACAGCCAGAGGCAGACCAGGGGCTCGCCGGAAGAAGCGGCCCGGGCCGCCCCGGGCAGGGCCAGGAGGCCGGCCAACAGGCAGGCCAACAGGGCCGGCAGGGCGGCGCGGGCATATGAGCCTAAACGTGCAAGCATGGGCCGATTATAGGAGGGGGGCGGAAAAATGGCAAAGGACTTTAGGGGCCGGCTCTTCCGGACCGCGGCCCGGGCCATGCCGCGGTCCGGCCAGGGGAAGCTGGTTCGCTCCCCAGCCCCGCACCACCCGATGAAAAAAATAAAGTCTTTTTGGGGGAGGGGGGTGTGGGGGTTCCCCCCACATCTTCCCCCTTCCCCACAAATTCCTAGCGCACCTGCCAGCGCTCGGCCAGGCCGGTGGCGCAGAGCCGGGGTCCGAAACTGCGGCAGGCCACGGGTTTCACCGGGTGGATGGCGCAAAAATAGGCCGGCCGGTCTCGGGTCTGGAGCAGGAAGGGGCAGAAGGGCTGGGGGAACAGGGTCTCGCCGGCCAGGGCCGCATACCACCAGCCGGGGTAGCGCACTCCCGGCGGCGGGGTGGGCACGGTGCCGGCGTGGCAGCAGCAGCGCCCGCAGAAGTCGCACCAGCCGCCTTCGTCGGGCGCCAGCTCACCGAAGGCGAGGCCCCGCGCCGGCAAGGCCAGCGGCCCGGTGAGGTCGGCCCGCAGGCGGCGGAACAGGGTCAGGTAGGCGGCCAGGTCGCGGACCAGGCGGGGGCCCTGGGTGTCCCGGGGGCGGGGGTGCAGGGGGTTGCCCCGGTGGCCCAGAGCCAAAACTTCCCACAGGCGGGTCCAGGGGAGATAGGGGTCGGCCAGCCCGGCCCGGGCCGCGTCCTGAGCCGCGACTTGGGCCGCGGGGTCGCCGGGCCAGAGCCGGGCCGGCCAGGCCGCGAAGGCGCTGGGCTCCAGGGGGGCGCCCGCGGCCCGGGCCGGGCCCACCGCGGCAAGGAACTCCCGGGCCAGAGCCAGCAGTTCGTCCCCGGGCAGCGCCGGGGCCGGCCGGCTCACGGGCGGTCCGCCGCAGCGGCGCCAAAGAACTGCCCGGCCAGCCAATCCTGGCCCAGGTGGATCAGCTCCTCGTCGTCGGCCAGGGCCCGGGCCACCCGCTCCGTTGGCAGGCCGAAGCGCGCGGCAAAGGCGGGATCGGCCACCAGGGGCCGGAAGGCCGCGGGGTTGTACAGGGCGGCCAGGTAGGCGTGGGTCTGGGGGGGAGTGAGCCGCACCCGGCCCCGGCGGGCGGGATGCATGAGGAGCCCCAGCAGGCGCAGGTTGGCCGCCTGAAACGGCAGCAAACCCTGGCCCGCCACCCACTCGGCCACCGTGGGCCCGGCCGCCTGGTCCCAGCCCAGGCAGCCCGGGGCCGCCACCCGCAGGTAGACCTGGCGGGGCTCCCCGTCCGGCTCGCCGGCGGCCACGGCCCAGGCCAGGGGATAGATGCGGCAGCAGGCCGGGCGGTCGGCGTAGACCCGGCAGCCGTCCTCCCCCAGGAAGGGGCAAATCCCCTCCGGCGTGAGTTTGATCCGGAGGGCCGGCCAGCCGGAGCGGGGGTCCTCCTCCAACTCGGCCCAGGTGGCCAAAAACTCCTCGGCCGCGAGGCCCAGGGCCCGCCCCAGGCGCAGACTGTCATAGGGCCACAGGGGCAGGCGCTTGTCCCGGCAGCAGGCGCCAAAGCAGGCCAGGCCCGGCCGGCAGGTGAAACCCAGCTCCTGGTGGGGGGCCAGGCGGCTGCCGCCCATCTCCTCCAAGGTCTCGATCATGAGGCGGCTCCGGACCAGCGGGGGAAGAGATCATGCTCCAGGCCCAACTGGTCCAGGGCCTTGCCCACGCTCTGGGCCACCAGGTCGGCGATGCTCCGGGGCTGGTGGTAGAAGGCCGGCAAGGGGGGCAGGATCACCGCGCCCAGATCGGCGGCTCGCAGCATCAGCTCCAGGTGGCCCTTGTGCAGGGGGGTCTCCCGCACCATGAGCACCAGGAGCCGCCGCTCCTTCAGGTGCACGTCGGCCGCCCGCGTGAGGAGGTTGTCGGCCTGGCTCATGGCGATGGCCGAGAGGCTCCGCATGCTGCAGGGGGCCACCACCATGCCCCGGGTGAGGAAAGAGCCGCTGGCCGGAGCCGCGGCCACGTCGCTGGGGTCGTAGGCCCGGGCGGCCAGGGCTTCCACCTCCCGGGGGTCGCGGCCGGTTTCCAGCTCGATGGTGCGCCGCCCGGAGGGCGAGATGATGAGGTGGGCCGGCACGCCCAGGCGGCCCAGGGCCCGCACCAGCTCCACGCCGTACACCGCGCCGCTGGCTCCGCTGAGACCCACCACCACGGGCCGGGCATTTTGGGGCTGGTTATCCTGGGGCTGGTTATCCTGGGGCATGGTCTGCCTTCCGATTTAAAGTTGCCAGACCCTCAGGCCGGGGAGCAAACGGCCCCGGGCGGGCCAAGTCACGGTTAAAGGATAAGATATAGCACAAACTGCCAATGGGGTCCGGTCCGGGCAGGCTAAAGGCCGCCAGGCAAGGTGGGGCCCAGGTCGAAGCGGCAGCCCGGCAGCTCGGCCGCGGCGGTGGGGGTCTGGGTCTGGCCCTTTTCCCGCCAGGCCTCCCGCCCGGTGCGGGCGGTGGCGTAGCGGAAGGCCGCCACCAAATCGCCGTGGTGCTGGTCCAGGCCCTCCAGAAGGAAAAAGGTGAAGATGCTGCTGCCCAGCCAACTGGATTCCCAGGATTTTTGCAGCGCGGTGCAGGAGGCCAGGACCAGGGTGGCCGAGGTGGGGAGGGCCGGAGCCGGCGCGGCCGCGTTGGGAGCCAAGGAGAGGGACGGCGCGGCGGGCTGCGCGGGAGGGCAGGGGCCGGCGGTGGAAAAGGGCCCGGCCAGGCCTTGGGCCACCTCTTCGCCGTGGCACACGTCCAGGACCAGGGCCCGCCGCCCAACCGGCAACCGGGCCAACAGCCGCGCCAGGTCATCCCGGTCCAGGGCGGTATCCGCCCGCAGGATGGGGCCGTCCGGGCCCTGGCGCCCGGTGGTGCGGGTGTCGTTCAAGGCCAGGGCCGGGTGTCCCTGGTCCGTGTAGAAGCCGTGGGTGGAGAAATAGAACAGCACCAGATCGCGGGGGCCGGTATGGCGGGCCAGGCGGGCGGTCAAGCGGTCCAGGGCCGGGCGGTTGGCCGCCTCGTTCAAGAGCACGAAGACGTCCCGGCGCTCAAAGGCGCCGCCCCGGGGGTCCAGGAGCCAGTTGCGGAACAGCGACACGTCGCGGCCGGCATAGGCCAGGCGGGGCAGGTCGGCGTCGGCGAAGCGGGCCACGCCCACCAGCACCGCCACCCGGCGGGGCGGGGCCGCGGCCGTGAGCGGCTGGGCGGCGGGGGTCGGGGGGGCCGCGGCGGGGGCCGGGCTGCCGCAGAGCAAAAACCCCCCCAGGCCCAGGGCCAACAGCCCTGAAGCTACGTACCAGCGACCCGGGCGCCGGCCACCACGGCCCGCGGCCGGGAGGGACGGAGGCGCGGCTCCGTCCGGGCTCAGCTTTTTTCTTTGTCGTGCCACTCCATGATCATCACCGCGGCAGCCACCGTAGTGACCCAGCGGCCGTCCTTGGGGCCCACCGCGGTTTGCGTGATATTGGAGGTCTTGACGATCTTGCCGGACATCATGAAGACTTGCTTCTTTTCGTCCCAGCTTTGATCCACGTCGAAATCGATGCCCAGGGTGGAGGCCAGCATCTCGGCCGCCAGGTCCTCGGCGTAATCCCCGGAGGACTGGGCGTTTTCGCCGTAGCCCTTGTGCTCCGAGAGATAGCCGTGCAGGGAGTGGTCCGTGGGGGTGGCCAGCCCGATGGAGGAGGAGATGAGGCGGTGGGGCTCGTTGGTTTCGTTGCGGGCCATGACGCAGAACAATATCTGCCCGGCCACCAGTTGCACCTCACCGGCCTTACGGCTTATCAACCCGCAGTGGGGAGGGAAGATGCTGGAGACATGCACCAGGTTCTGTCTCGCGATGCCCGCATCCCTGAGCGCCAGCTCGAAGCTGGCCAGTTTTTCCTTGTGATAGCCTTTGCCTCGGGTGAGGTAGATGGATTTGGGCACCAGCATGGTGTGTTCTCCCGCGCGGCTGGGGGCACGCCCCGGCCTGTCGCCCCTGGCGGCGCCATGGCGCCGTCCTTGCCTGTGGGCCGGCCTGGAGGCCGGCGGTTCCCGCCCCGGGATGGTCCGCCGGCCGAGGGCCGCGGACCGGGGGGGCCAACGCGCCCGGACACTGGGCGTCCAGGGGGGAAAACGTAAACTATCTTGAGAGAATCGCACGGGGCGTCCTGCCCCGGGCAATGTCGGCTTGGCAAAAAAGGGATTTTGCCAAGCCTCACAAATTGCTCGTTAATTATAGCTCGCAATTTGGCGGGCCATCCTGGGGATCCCCAAGCTGGTGGAAGCCAGCTTGGGGTGAATCCCTGGCCCGCAGCGGCCATTACCTGCGGATGCAAACATCTTTTCATGGCAGTTTGCTGGAAACCAGCCATAGATGTGTTTCAGCCAGCAATGGCCTCATATCTCTTTGCGGCAGCCAAAAATACCCGCAAAAAACTCCCGGGTCAATAGGCCCGGCCGGCCCAAGCTTGCAGGCGGGAAGGCCTCGGCCTATACTCCAGGGGAAAGCCGTCTGGTTCCGGGCAGACCGCCGGGGCCGGCGGCACGGCAACCCGGAGCCCTCCGCCGAGGGAGTGGACCCGATCCCGCGTTATTCCATTGGCTTGTCCCTGGACCGCTGGCAAGCGGCAACCGGAGAAAGCCCTTGGGGCCTTCTCCGGACAGCTACAACCATAGCACCGGGCCCAGGGCCTGCAACCATTTTTCAGGACGGATAATGTGCAGCTTTTTCCCACGCCGGTAATCACTTTCGGCAATGTGGCCCAACCGCCGGAGGACCAGGCGCGGGCGGCCATCATTCCCGTGCCCCTGGAAGACACGGTGAGCTATGGCCACGGGGCCAGTCTGGGGCCGGCCGCCATCATGGCCGCCAGCGCCAACATGGAGCTTTACGACGAGGGCCTGGACCTGGACGTCATTGACTTCGGCATCCTCACCCGCCCGGCGGTGGCGGTGCACGGCGGGGTGGCCCGGGTGCTGGCCCGGGTGCGCGAGGCGGTGGCCTTTGAACTGGCCGCGGGCCGGTTGCCGGTGGTGCTGGGCGGGGAGCACACGGTCACCCTGGGGGCCTTGGAAGCCGTGAAGGAGAAGTACGGCCCCTGCTTCACGGTGGTGGTGCTGGACGCCCACCTGGACCTCCGGGACGAGTATGAGGGCAACCGGCTCTCCCACGCCTGCGTGATGCGCCGGGCGTTGGAGCTGGGCCTGCCGGTGCGGCACATGGGCTCGCGTTCGGTGAGCCGCGAAGAGATGGACTTTCTGCGCGAGGCCGGGATCGAGCCTTTGTGGGCCGCCGACGCGCACACCGATCCCAACTGGCTCACCCGGGCCCTGGCGGGGCTGGACGGCCCCATCTACCTGAGCCTGGACGTCGACGGGCTGGACGCCGCGGCCATGCCGGCCACCGGCACCCCGGAGCCGGGCGGCCTCACCTATTTCCAGACCGTGACCTGGTTGGCGGCCCTGTGCCGGGGCCGCCAGGTGCTGGGCCTGGACTTGGTGGAGCTGTCGCCCCTGGAGGGTCAGACAGCCTGGGATTTCACCGCCGCCCGGCTGTTGTACCGGGCCATGGGCCTCATACTGCGAGAAGCGCGATGAAGGACGACGACAAGGTGCTGCCCGCGGCCACCCTGGGCCCGGCCATAACCCCCCCCGCCATGAGCCCCGGGCTCGGCGCGGCCGAGCTGGTGGACCACTACTTCCTGGCCTACAACGCCGCCCGCCTGAAAGAGGGCTGCCGCCTCTGGGCCGAGCTGATGAGCCGGCCCGAGGTCACGGTGGGCCTCACCCTCACCGGGGCCCTGACCCCGGCCGGGCTGGGCGCCTCCTGCCTGGCCCCCCTGGTGCGCCGGGGCCTGGTGGATTTCATCATCTCCACCGGGGCCAACCTTTATCACGACGCCCATTTCGCCCTGGGGCTCAGCTTGCACCGCTCCAGCCCCTTTGCCGACGACGCGGCGCTCCGGCGGGAGGGTTTGGTGCGCATCTATGACATAGTCATGGATTACACCGTGTTGCTCAAGACCGACGCCTTCTTCCGCAAGGTGCTGGAGGCCCCGGAATTCCAGGCCACCCTGGGCTCGGCCGAGTTCCACCACCGGATCGGCCGCTATCTGGCCGAGCGCCAGCGGGTGCTGGGCCTGGGCGACCTTTCCTTGCTGGCCGCCTGCCAGGAAATGGACGTGCCGGTGTACACCAGCAGCCCCGGCGACTCTTCCATCGGCATGAACGCGGCGGCCCTGGCCCTGACCGGCGAGTCGGCCTTTGCCTGGGACGTGAACCGCGACGTGAACGAGACCGCGGCCCTGGTCCTGTGGTCCAAGCGCCGGGCCGGCGGCAAGACCGGGGTGGTGATTTTGGGCGGCGGCAGCCCCAAGAACTTCATGCTGCAGACCGAGCCCCAGTTGCAGGAGGTGTTGGGCATCGACGAGAAGGGCCATGACTACTTCCTGCAAGTCACCGACGCCCGGCCGGACACGGGCGGGCTCTCCGGGGCCACCCCTTCGGAGGCGGTGTCCTGGGGCAAGGTGGACCCCGGCGGCCTGGCCCACACGGTGGTGTGCTATACCGACAGCACCATCGCCCTGCCCATCCTCACCGCTTACCTTTTGGAAAAGGTGGGGGAGCGGGAGCCCAAGGGGCTCTATCAGCGGCGGGACGAGGCCCTGGCCTTGCTCAAGGAAGAAGCCCTGCGGGCCCAAGACTGACCGCATGTCGGTCACGTTTGGCGGCATAAAAATTAGTTATTAAACCAATGGAGGCCTCGCCAGGGGCCTCCGTTGGTTTTTTGCCAGGCCCGCCAACGCGGCTCCGGGGCCAAATACGGCTTTTCTTCGGGAGCGAACGAGCTCAGGTGCGAAGGGCGACCTCGCCCGACCCGCATTGGGAGCCGCGGCACGCGGCCAGAACGG